>NZ_RAWM01000018.1 GCF_003668875.1 Corallococcus interemptor
ACGCCCCCCCCCAGCCCGCCCACCAGCCGCCAGAAGCTCAAATCCCACAGGGAGAACGCGAGCCCCGACCCGATGGCGCTGATGATGAACAGGGCCGCCGCGAGCATCATCGCGCGCCGGCGGCCGTAGCGGTCCGCGAAGGGCCCCGCGGCGAAGGCGCCCGCCGCCGAGCCGACGAGCGCGGAGGACACCGCCAGCCCCAGGCCCAGGCTGCTCGCGGCGAACTCGGCCTTGAGGGCGGCCACGGTGCCGTTGATGACGGCGGTGTCGAAGCCGAAGAGGAACCCGCCCAGGGCGGCCACCACGGAGATGCCAATGATCCTGCCGGTCCGTGTCTCCCCACCCGCCGGAGGCCGCCTGCTCACCGGGGCATCCATGACGTCCGCCATGACGCGCTCCTTCCCCCTGGGACGGGCACGGCTCACACCGGCCCTTGAGGAGAGGTGCCCCCCGTGGCCTCCGAAAGGCACCCTCGGGCGGAGCGGCGCCCCGGTGGCCGCTCGCTGGGGGGCATGGCTCGGACGTCGCTCGGGCTCCAACGACGGACGGAGGCTCAGCCCTCGTCCGCCAGGCCGTACTCCTTGAGCTTGCGGGCGAGCGTGTTGCGGCCGATCTCCAGCGTGCGCGCGGCCGCGGTGCGGTTGCCCTTCACGGCCTCCAGCACGCGCAGGATGTGGCGGCGCTCCACCTCCGCCAGCGGGAGCAGGAGCGGCGCGTCCGGCGCGGCGGCGGGCGTCTCCGGCGTGGCGGGCCCGGTGGACGGGAGCGCCCGGTCCAGGGCGGGCAGGGGCAGGTGCTCCTCCAGGATTTCTCCCTCGGACAGCACCACGGCGCTTTCGATGCAGTTCTCCAGCTCGCGCACGTTGCCGGGCCAGCGGTAGCGCTTGAGGCGCGCGAGCGCGGTGGCGCCGAGGCGGGGCACGGGCAGGCGGTGGCGCTTCGCGGCGGTGGCGACGAAGTGGCGGGCCAGCCGTTCGATGTCCTCCGCGCCGCGCTCGCGCAGCGGGGGCAAGAGCAGCTCCACGACCTTGATGCGGTAGTAGAGGTCCTCGCGGAACCTGCCCTCCGCCACCATGCGGGGCAGGTCGCGGTGGGTGGCCGCGACGATGCGCACGTCCACCTTGACGGCCTGCGTGCCGCCCACGCGCTCGAACTCGCGGTCCTGCAGCACGCGCAACAGCTTGCCCTGCACGGCCTGGGGCAATTCGCCCAGCTCGTCGATGAAGACGGTGCCGCCGTCGGCCGCCTCGAACTTGCCGGGCACGCGGTGGTCCGCGCCGGTGAAGGCGCCCTTCTCATGGCCGAAGAGCTCGTTCTCGATGAGGGCGGCGGGCAGGGCCGCGCAGTCCACCTTCACGAAGGGCTTGTCGCGCCGGGGGCCGTTGACGTGGATGGCGCGCGCGAACAGCTCCTTGCCGCAGCCGCTCTCTCCGCGCAGCAGCACCGTGGCGTCCGTGGGCGCGGCCTTCTGCACCAGGCGGTAGAGGGCCTTGAGCGGCGGAGCCTCTCCGATGATGCGGTTGAAGAAGTAGCCCACCGGGGCCTGCGGCTGATCCTTCGCGCGCTGGAGCTCCTGGTAGAGGCTGGTGGACTGGAGGGCGGTGCTCACCTGGGCCGCGATGTCGGTGAGCTTCTGGGTGTCCTCTTCCGTGAAGGCGCCGCCGCCCAGGCGGTTGAGCACCTGGAGCACGCCGTACACGGCGCCGGCCGCGTCGCGCAGCGGCACCGCGGCCAGGCTGATGGTGCGGTAGCCCGTCATCCGGTCGATGTCCGCGAAGAAGCGGCGCTCGCCGCGAGGATCCGGCACGTGCACGGGCTCGCCGGCCTCCGCCACGTAGCCCGCCACGCCCTGGCCCAGCTTCACGCGGATCTGCGCGACCTCCGGCAGGTGCGCCGCGCGGCTGAACAGCTCCCGGCGCACCGGATCCAGCAGCCACAGCGTGCCCCGGTCCGCCTGCAGCGTGATGGCGATGCGGTCCACCAGTGTCTGGAGGAAGGCGTCCAGGTCCACCTCGCGCCCGACGAGGCCGCCAAGGGGAAGCAGGACCTGGGACACATCCGGCGGAGTCGAGGGCATGGCGGCGGGCAGCGGCGGAAGTGAGAAGGGCGCTGGGGGCACTGTAGCAGCGCACGGCTCCGGGCTCGCGGCGCTCATGCGCCCGCCGAGCGGCCCAGGAGCATGCGCTGGCCTTCGCGCGCGGGCTCGGTGAAGGGGAACAGGCCGCGCGCCTCCTGCGCCATGTCCTCCAGCAGCTCGTCCGCGTGGGACGGGTCGTGGTGGAAGAGGAAGAGGCGCCCGGCGTGCAGGTCCTTGGCCACCTTGGCCGCGTCCATCATCGTCGAGTGGCCCCAGCCCTTCTTGGACATGCCCTTCTTGCCCTCGTACTCGTCGGGCGTGTACTGCGCGTCCAGGCACAGCGCGTCCGCGCCCTCGAAGTGGCGGGCCACGTCGGAGGTGAGGCGCTCCGGCAGCTCCACGTCCGTGGCGTACACGAAGGAGTGGCCGTCCGCCTCGACCCGGTAGGCCATGCAGCCGTCCGGGTGGGGCACGTCGATGGGGGTCACCTTGAAGGGGCCGACCTCCACCGTGCGGCCGTGCAGCGCGGCGCCGAAGGTCATCCTCGAGCGCATGGTGGACAGCGGCACCGGGAACTGCGGCGGGCGCATCTGCTGCGACAGCGTGGACTCCAGCGCCTGGCCGCCATTCGCGCCGGGGCCGTACATCGTCAGCGACGTGGTGGGCAGGTACGCGGGCGTGAAGAAGGGGAAGCCCTGCACGTGGTCCCAGTGCAGGTGCGAGAAGAACATGGTCGCCTTCTGGGGCGCGCCCTCGCGCATCATGACCTCGCCCAGCGTGCGGATGCCCGTGCCCGCGTCGAGGATCAGCCGCTCGCCCTGGCTCGTCACCTCCACGCACGCCGTGTTGCCACCGATGCGCGACCCCGACACCGCGATGCTGCCCCGAACGCCAAAGAAGCGGATTTCCATGATGGGTCTCCAGATGCGTTGACGCCCGCTGGGGGCGCCCTGACGTGGTGGGGACAGAGCACGTCCGGTGCCAGCGCCAAGGGGCTGGAATCATTGGGAGTGGCGGGGAGGAGCGGGCGGGCCGCTCCATTCTGGAGCGCTCCGGATGGGGCGGGCGTGCCAATCCGGAGCAGCCCCGCGCCGTGGCGGATTCCTGGTAGACCCCGGGGCCATGCCGGCGATTGCGTTCTGCACCATCAAGGGTGGGGTGGGGAAGACGACCCTGTGTTCGCACGTGGCGGCGGCGCTGGCGGACGCGGGCCGCCGGGTGCTGCTGTTGGACCTGGATCCGCAGGCGCATGCGTCGCTGGTGCTGGGCCTGGAGACGCGCGAGGGCCCGTGCGTGGCGGACGCCTTCGGGCCGCGGCCGAAGCACAAGCTGGATGAGATTGTCGTGGCGTCTCCCAAGCGGCCGGGGTTGTTCATCGCGCCGGGGGCCCCGCGAATGGCGGCGCTGGAGCGCGAGCTGTTCGGCTGGGGGCACCGGCTGCAGGCGATTCCGCGCGCGCTGAAGACGCTGTCGTGGACGCCGGACGTCATCGTCGTGGACACGCCGCCGAGCATCGGAGCGTTCACGGAGGCGGTGCTGTGCTTCGCGGACGTGGTGGTGGCGCCGGTGCCCACGGGCGCGTTCGCGCTGCAGGGCCTGGGTGAGATCGAGACCGCGTGGCGCGACGTGCGCGAGGAGGGCGGCCAGCTGGTGGCGGCCGTGAACCTGTGGGACCGGCGCACGCCCGCGACCAACGAGGCGATGGAGGAGGCGCTGAAGGACGTGACGGTGCCGGTGCTGAAGGCACGCATCCCGCGCTCGGAGGCCATCAACCAGGCGGGGCTGGGCTACGAGGTGGTGTTCGACGTGAGCCCTAACGCGGCGGGCGCGGAGGAGCTGCGCGCCATGGCCCGCGAGCTGTCGAAGCTCGCGGGGCTGCGCTGATCAACCCATGGTGCCGACCCTCAGGGGCCCGGCGCGCCGGTAGGTGAGCAGCGCCACTCCCTTGGGCGTGATCCGGGACGCGGTGAGCTGCAGCATGCGGGGCTGCGTTCCCTCTCCGAAGAGGCGCCGGCCGCTGCCGATCGTCACGGGGATGACGTGCAGGTGCAGCACGTCCACCAGGTCATGCTTGAGCAGGGTCTGCAGCAGGCCGCCGCTGCCATGCACCTGCAGCTCGCGGCCGGGGGAGGCCTTGAGCCGGCGCACCGCCTCCACCGTGTCTCCCTCCAGCAGCGTCGAGTTCGCCCACTCCACGCGGCGCAGCGTGGTGGACGCCACGTACTTGGGCAGCCGGTTGAGCGGCCCGGCGATGGGGTCGTTCGGGTCGGTCATGCGCGGCCAGTAGCTGGAGAAGATGTCGTACGTCCCGCGCCCGAGCAGGAATGCGTCCGCCCGGCTGAAGATGTCCACGACGTGCGCGCCGAGTTCTTCGCTGGAATGGGGCTGCACCCAGCCACCATGGGTGAAGCCGCCGCTCCGGTCCTCGTCCGGGCCTCCCGGGGCCTGCACCACTCCGTCCAGCGTCACGAACTCCGTTGCCGTCAGCTCCATGGTCGCATCCGTCCCTTCCGGGGCATCCGTTCGCCCGTTCAAATGTGCGACGAATGGGTCCGGCGAGGATCGACACGCCGGTGTTTTTTCCGGGACTCAGGGCGTGGGCAGGCCGGGGGCGAGCACCGAGCGCACGTTGACGTCGGTGAAGCCCGTGCCCCAGACGGCGTTGACCTCCTGGGCGATGAAGGCGGCGCCCGGCTGGAGCGTCCCCAGCGAGGGCTCGAACATCACCACGCGCGGATCGGTGAGCTCCAGCAGGCGGGGCACCACGTCGCTCACGTCGCGGCCCTGCGCCTGGGCGGCGTGCACGCCCTGCAGCCACGCGCGCACGGTGCCCTGGGCGTGCGGGACGTAGAGGGGCTGGTCCGCCGCGCCCAGCGCCACCATGAGGTGTCCCACGCTCATCGTGATGACAGGCCCGCCGTGCGCGGTGAGCAGCGGCCCGTGGTCCGGCGGCAGGGTGTTCCAGTCCACGGTCGTGAGGTTCTGCAGGTACAGGGGCGTGAAGCGCCGCGGGGCCTGGGAGACGAGCGCGCGTGTGTGTTCCACGGGGATGAGGGTGTCCCAGTCGTCGTGGAGGATGAGGAAGGGCGTCTGGACGGTGCTGGCCAGGTGGGCGGCGGTCCAGCGCGTGTAGTCCGTGCCGGGGGTGGTGGGGTCGCCGCCGGTGGTGGCGTGGATGCGGCGGAAGTAGGGCTCGAAGAACTGCTGGTAGCGCGTGCGCAGGTCCGGGTTGCTCACGCGCGACGGCACGACGCGGCTCACGTAGTCCACCTCCGCGGCGAAGTCGGACAGCGGGGCCAGGGCGACGCCCACGGCGGGCACCACCGTGGAGGGTGCATCCGCCGCCGCGTAGAGCGCCTCGTAGCCGCCCCAGGAGCCACCGAAGACGCCGATGCGCTTCGTGTCCACGTTGGGGGCCTGGGCCAGGAAGCGCATGCCCGCGTTCATGTCGTCGCGGTCGTTCTGGAGGTCTCCGCCCGCGTAGAAGCGGCCGAAGACGGCGAGCACGCCGAAGTCATGGAAGAGGTAGATGAAGGCCTCGCCCGCGATGATCTCCGGCGTGGTGGGCGTGAACGCGATGGGCGAGGAGCCCGGCCCATGGTGTGGCTCGCTGTCGTCCGGGTGGATGCCGGCGCCGCGCGCGGCCCACTTCGCGTCCACGGCCTCGCCCGTCCAGGCGATGCCGTCGTAGGGCTTGGTGAGCATCACGATGGGGGACACGCCGGGCTTCCGGGGCGGGAACCACTGCGCATAGGTGGGGGCCCGGCCAGGCACCTCCAGCTTGAGCAGCTGATAGGGCCACGTCTGACCCGCGGCGTTCAACTCACCGGAGCCAAGCTGGGTCACCTGGAGCGCCGAGGGTTCCGCCGGTGTTTCGTCCGGGGTCTGGCAGCTGTGGGTGGACGGGCTGGCGTTGCTGCAGCACGCGGTGGGGAAGGTGCCCAGGAGGCAGAGGGCCAGGAGCGTGGTCGGGAACAGGCGCATGCCGCAGCAGACACCGCGCCTGGGAAATTCTGAAAGCCTCCGCGTTCCTTTCCGGACGAGGATGCAGCCCATGGACTACCAGGCGGTGCTGGAGGAGGTCTGGGACGGGGTGCGGCCGGTGCTGGGGCAGGGCCGCGTGGCGACGTACATCCCGGCGCTGGCGGCGGTGGATCCGCGCCGGTTCGGCATGGCGCTCGCGACGGTGGAGGGGGACGTGTACGGGGTGGGGGACTGGCGTGAGCCGTTCTCCATCCAGAGCATCTCCAAGGTGTTCACGTTGGCGCTCGCGCTGTCGAGGGACGGGGACGCGCTGTGGCGGCGCGTGGGGAAGGAGCCGTCGGGCAATCCGTTCAACTCGCTGGTGCAGCTGGAGTACGAGCAGGGCATCCCGCGCAATCCGTTCATCAACGCGGGGGCGCTGGTCATCACGGACCGGTTGCAGCGGCTCACGGGGGATGCGCGAGGCACGCTGCGGGACTTCCTGCGCGCGGAGAGCGGCAATCCGTCCGTGGATTTTGATCCGGTCATCGCCGCGTCGGAGGCGGAGCACGGGCACCGCAACCGCGCGCTGGCGCACTTCATGGCCAGCTACGGAAACATGGAGGGCGCGGTGCCGGAGGTGCTGGAGCACTACTTCTGGCAGTGCTCCCTGGCGATGAGCTGCGCGGACCTGGCGAGGGCCTGTGGGTTCCTCGCGCGTCATGGTCAGCGAGCGGACGGCTCCAGGCTGCTCACGCGCAGCCAGGCCAAGCAGGTCAACGCGGTGATGCTCACGTGCGGCACATACGACGCGGCGGGCGAGTTCGCCTACCGCGTGGGGCTGCCGGGAAAGAGCGGCGTGGGAGGGGGCATCATCGCGGTCATCCCCAACCGCTGCGGCCTGTGCGTATGGAGCCCCGGGCTGGATGCAAGGGGCAATTCCGTCGCGGGCGTGGAAGCGCTGGACCGGTTCACGACGCTGACCGGCCTGTCCATCTTCTGAAGTTACTGGCCCTGTTCTTCGAGGGTCTTCAGCCAGTAGGACCGCCCGGTCGACGCCAGCGCGCCCGCCAGGAACTCCGCGAACGAGTTGGCGATGACCGGGCAGTAGTAGGGGTCGGGAAACCCCTCGCGGTAGCCGTCGCGGAGTGGATGGCGTCCCAGCGTCTGTTGCCCCACATCCAGGAGCACGTAGTTGCTGTCCTGGAGCTGGCACAGCGCGTACCAATCCGAAGGGCCTGCCGCGTCCGTGTCGGATTGGGACATGATGACCCGTGCGCGCCGTACCTCCGCGAGCGGCAGGATGTAGTACGGCGCGTTGGAGTCACGGAACAGCCTTGCTCCATCAAAGCGCGTGTAGAAGGCGCGCAAATCCGGATCCAGGCGCCAGCCCATCCGATGTTCGAACGCATCGACTGCCGCCGCGGTCGCGGGCGGATGTGGAAAGTGCCGGGCCGCCACTGCGTCGAGGAGTTCGGTCATCGTCGGCATGTGGCTACTCTCCATAGGGATGACTGACCCCGGCGCTCGTGTGCAGCGCAGCGTCTTGTCAGCGCAGTCCGTCCAGCAGCGCGGCCAGCTTCTGGGGCTGGGATGCGAAGGGCGAGTGCGACGTGTCCAGTGTGTCCACGGTGAACGCGTTGCAGGGTGTGAAGGCGTCGGCCTCGCGGATCATCAGGTCCTGGAGCGCGGGGGCCAGGGCTCGGTCCTGGGCGCAGCGCAGGTAGCTGCGGGGAATGCGGCCCCAGCGCTCCTTCGTGGCGCCGACCTTTCCGGTCCACAGGGACAAGGGAATGTCCGGCGTGAGGGTGAGCGCGAAGGGCAGGAAGGCCGCTGCGTCCACGTCGTGGTAGAAGCCCGCGCGAAGCGCCTCGCGGTACGCCGCATCGCCGCGAGGGTTGATCCGCACCGCGCCCAGCTTCGCGGCATCGCCGATGAAGAGTGCTTCGCTGTAGGGCGTGTGGCCCTCGGGCAGGGCGCCGTAGGCGCTGGCGCTCTGGAGGCGCAGCGGGACAAAGGCGCTCAGGTACACCAGCCTGCCAATGAGGTGCGGGGCCTTCTCCGCCGCGCGGGTGATGACGGTGCCACCCGCGCTGTGGCCCACGAGCACGGGCTTGGATCCGGCCTGGAGCTTCTCCAGCGCGGTGACCACTGCGTCCGCGCAGTCGTCCAACGTGACGTCGGCCAGGGGCGAGCGCTCCACCGCGAAGCGAGCCGCGTCGCCCGTGAGATAGGACGCGGGGAAGCGCGCGTTGAGGCCGTGGCCAGGCAGGTCGATGGCCACCACCTGATGCCCCAGCGCGCACAGGGCCTCCGCGACGCGCGACCAGTGCAGGGCGTTGTGCCACGCGCCGTGGACCAGGAGGAACGTCCTGGCCTTGCGCGGCACCTTCGAGGGTGTGGCCGCGAACCCGAGCCCCGGCAGCAGGGCCGAGCCCACGAGGGCGGTCTTCATCAGGTCACGACGGTTCATGGGGGACTCGTTCGTTGGGGGGAAGCATGGACATGAGCCGTTCACGCACGCGGGCGAGGTCGAAGAGCTGCCGTTCGACCTCCGCCAGGCGTTCACGGTGGACCGCGAGCGCGTCCGGGCAGATGGCGTCCGTGACCTGCCGGAGCATGCAGCGCGGGAAGGTGGCGATCTCCTCCAGGGAGAAGCCCAGGCGGATCATCCGGGCCACCTGCATGACCTGGGGGACGGCGACCTCGTCGAAGTCACGGTAGCCGTTGTCGCGGCGGTGCGAGGCGAGCAGCCCCGCCTTGTCGTAGTGGCGGATGGACCGCGCGCTGCTGCCCGTGCGCCGGGCGAGTTCTCCGATGTTCATCGATTCTCCTGAGTCCAGATGTCAGGGACCCCTAACATCCACGCGGCTCGCTTCCCGCCCGACACGCTCAAAACCTGTCCGACAGTCGGACAGGTTCGAGCGGCTGGGATGGCGCAGGGCCTCCCCTCCGCGCGGGCCCCAACTTGTCCGACTGTCGGACAGGTTTTTACGGTGCGCCTCCGGCGGGGCGGCCTGACGCGGGTTCTCTCCTTCTCATTCGGGGAGACGGACTTCATGTTCGGGAGCTTCGGGCCTGCCACCGGTGTCAAGGTCAAGACCCCAGTGGGGAATGTGACGGTGATGGCCTCACTCGATGCCTGAGCGCGATCTAGGGTGCTCCGCGTGAGTGTCTCTTCGCCCGTGCCCCGTCCGCGTCCCGCGCTTCTCACGCTTGCCTACTTGGCCTTCGTCAGCCTGGGGTTGCCGGACGCGGTGCTGGGCGTCGCGTGGCCGTCACTGCGCACCACGTTCGGCCTGTCCCAGGCGACGATGGGCGCCATCCTGGGGACCGCGGCCGTCGCGTACTTCATCTCCGGACTGCTCGCGGGCCGGCTGATGCGGGCCATGAACCTGGGGCTGCTGCTGGCGCTGAGCACCGGCTCGGTGGCGCTGGGGCTCACGGGGTACTCGACGGTGCCCCTGTTCGCGCTGTTCCTGGCCGCTGCTTGCTTCATTGGCTTCGGCTCGGGCGCCATCGACTCCGCGCTCAACAACTACGCGGCCCAGAACTTCGGCCCCAAGCACATGTCCTGGTTGCACGCGGCCTACAGCGTGGGCGCGGCGATGGGCCCCGTGCTGATGACCGCGCTGCTCGCGCGAGGCGCAGGGTGGCGCACGGGCTATGCCGTCCTCGCCGTCACCCTGGGCACGCTGGCCCTGTCGTTCCTGGTGATGCGCCGGCTGTGGGACGCGCCCTCGGCGCCGGGAGAGGAACCCCGGGCGGAGGTGCCCACCGCGTCCGCGATGGAGGCCGTGCGCCGTCCCCGCGTGTGGCTGCAGATCCTCACGTTCTTCTTCTACACGGGCCTGGAGGTGACGGCCGGCCAGTGGAGCTTCACGGTGCTCACCGAAGGCCGGGGCCTGCACACCGCCGCCGCGGGCACCTTCGTGAGCCTCTACTGGGGCAGCCTGCTCGCGGGGCGTGTGCTGTCCGGCTTCGTCGTCGAACACCTCGGACCGGTGCGCATGCTGCGCGGGAGCACCGCGCTGGCGGTGGCGGGCGCCGTCCTGTTCGCGATTCCCTCCGTGCCTCCCGCGCTGGGCCTCGTGTTGCTGGGGCTCGCGCTCGCGCCCATCTTCCCGGCCCTCATGTCGGTGACGCCGGGCCGCGTGGGGCTGGATGTCTCCGCGCACGCCGTGGGCTTCCAGGTCAGCGCGGCGACGACGGGCGTGGCGGCGATCCCCAGCCTCGCGGGGATCATCGCGGAGCGGTGGGGGCTCCAGTTCATCGCCCCCTACATGCTCGGGGTCGCCGTGGTGCTGCTCGGGGTGCACGGCGTGCTGTCCGCCGTGGCGGACCGCCCCCAGCTCTCGCGCTGAGCGTCAGCTCCCCGCCGGCAGCTCCGCGCTCCTCAGCATCTTGGGGCCTTGCTCCGTCCACTGCGACAGCCGCAGCGTCGCGCCCCGCGTCCCGGTGCGCGGCTCCACCTCCACGAAGGTGAAGCGCTGCTCCAGCTTCGCGCGCTGCTGCTTCGCGGGCTCCAGCGAGGGATTGACCTGGAGCTCCGCGAGGTATTCACCCCATTCCTCGTCGGTGGCCTCCGGAGCGGGGAGCCGCAGGAGGGAGATCCACGTGCCGGTGTTGGCGTAGAGGGGGCCATTGCCCTCGTGCCAGCGGGCCGCGTGCGTGTGGCCCATCACCACCGCATGGGGGTTGTACTTCTTGCCCAGCCGAGCGGTCTCCGCGAGCTCGTCCTTGCCCGGCTCCAGGGCGAAGTAGTCCGTGCCCGTCCTTCCCGCGACCGCGCGGTGCAGCCGCGCGTAGAGCGCGAAGCCCGCCCGGGCCAGCTTCAGCCGGGCGCGGCCCAGGGCCTCCGGATTGTCGAAGGCGTTGAGCTTCTCCGGGTCGAGCACCGACAGGAGCGCGTCCACCTCGTCGTCCTTCAGGTCCACCCGCGCCAGGCTGCGCGCCAGGTGCACGTCCGCTTCCGAACCGCCCACCGCGTCCATGGGTTCGAGCGCGAAGGCCGGCGCGAGGCCCCGGTTCTGCAGCAGGCGCCGGATGAGCGTGAGCGTCCCGGGCGTGAACAGGACCTTGAGCGCGTCCGGCTTCACGCCGAGCGCCACCATCACCGCGCCCTCGAAGTCCGGCTTGAGCAGGTCCATGTACCGCATGCGGTGCTGGTGCTTGAGCGGGTTGAGCAGCGTCTTCACCAGCACCGAGCCCGGCGGATACCGGAAGCGGTTCGCCCGCTCCGGCGACAGCAGCGAGGGGTAGTCGATGCGGTTCGCCACGTCGGTGTGCTCACCGTGCGTGACGAGCACGCGCGACCCGCCGACCTCCAGTTGCAGCGGCGCGGTGCCGTCCCGGAACTCCAGCCGCGAAGCCACCTCCCGGGGCTGTCCCAGCGCGGAGCGGATCACCTCCTGGACCTCCGGCAGCGCCAGCTCCAGGTCGTGGTTGCCCACCACCATCGTCGCCCGGCCGCCCGCGGCCAGCACCCGCCCGAGCGCCTTCAACGCGGGCGCCGTCGTCGCGGACGTCACCAGGGCCCGGGCCTGCTCCAGCGTCCGCTGGGGATCCACCGCCAGCGGGTCGTCATTGAGCAGGAAGTCGAAGCTGTCCCCGTTGAGGACGACGTGGGTGGGCTCGCGGGTGAAGGAGTCGAAGAGGGCGGGCAGCTCGGCGGCGCCCGCGAAGATGTCGTAGGGGCCTCCGTTGCCGAGGTGGAGGTCGCTGAGAATGAGCGTTCGCATGGGTCGATGCTCCTTTCAGGGAAGCGCCTGCAGGTCGTTGTGCCGGATGCTCACGGCGGGATCGCCGAGCACCACGTAGTTGCGAGCGTCGTTGCGTTCGATCCACCGGTACAGCAGATCCCGGGGCGCGAGCTTTCCGTCGGACGTGTTGGTGTCCAGGTGCGTGAGCAGGATGTTGTTTGCGGCGGAGAACCGGTCGCGGAAGTCCTTGAGCGCGTGGCCCACCGGCATGCCCGCCATGATCTTCCAGAGCGATTGGTAGAAGGGATGAATGGTCGTCTTGGCCAGTTGCAGCGGCCGGATGGAAAAACCCCAGGCCCGCTCCACGTGGCCAATCACCGCCAGCGCGCCGCCGTTGGGATGGGCCAGCAGCCGCCGGGGCAGGGCCGCGATGAAGGGGGCGCTCGCCAGCGCGTTGCCGCTGCGTGAGGCATTGAGCGGGAACTCGTCATGCGCGGGCGTGCCCATGCCGAAGCAGGCGAAGAAGAACGCCACCAGGCCATGGAGCCGGGCGTCGTCCTGGATGTCCGACGCGGACACGTAGTGCGCGGGCGCCATCGCGCCAAAGCCGCTCCAGTCCTGGCTCAGCAGGGCGCCCTGTTTCGTGAGCTGGAGCGGATCATCCGCCTTGAAGCCCACGCCATGGGACGCGGTGAAGAGCACCGCCGGGCGAACCTCCCGGCCGTGGAGCGCGTCCAGCAACCACTCCCGGGTCGCGTCGTCCTCGATGGCGTCACGGCTGGCGAAGCGGACCTTCGCGGCAACCGTCTTCGCCAGTTGGGGAGGCAGACCCAGTGGCGCACCGCGCGCCAGCGGGGCGACGAGGCTGTCCGCGCTGAGCTCCGTCGAGCGGTCCCCGGGGTGCCTGGGTCCCCACCAGCTCACCTGCCGGTGGTTGGGCACGGACGCCGCCGTCTCATACGCCACCACGCTGTCCGCGTAGCGTGCGTACTCCTCGGGCGTGTCGAAGGAGAGGCGTCCTACGGCATAGGACAAGGAGAGCGAGTGCTGCACGTCGAATGGGATGACGTCGGGCCCGCCCACGAGCAGCAGGTAATAGGGCACGAGGGTCGGATCCACGTCGCCGATGGGCGCCCCGTGCCGCTCCAGGAACTGATGCGCCGTCTCACCAGGCTGGTAGATGAGGACGTGGCACCGGTCCGCTTCTTCCACGCGCTCACGCCGGTGGGCGATGAGCGCCTCCAGGCTCTTGCGAAGCGCCTCGGATGCGGACGCGGGGAACACCACGCCCCATCCGGACTTCGTGTAGTCGTCCTCTGGCGCGTCGAAAGGCGTGGTGAATTTGGTGTTCCAGTTGAGGCGCTGGACCCACTTCCTCCAGGCCTCGAACCGGGCGGTCTCGACTTGAGGATCCGCCACCTCCGCGGCCGCGGGCAACGCGATGGGCGGCACCAGGTACTGCCCGGTGGTGCCGTCGATGCCGTTGAGGACCAGCGGATCCTCCGGGCGGTTGATGGGGCGCTCCACGTTCACCTCCTCCCCGACATCCTAGGCATCCACGCTGACCTGGAAAGAGCGGACAGGGGCCCGGGTGTCGGGCGCCCGGCGTTCAGAGGCGCCCGGTGTCGCGTGGCGTGCGCGCATTCCGACCGTGGGGCCGGCGTGTCACCTGGTCCACGGTGGGCTCGTCCCCTCGGACAGAGGCCCGCCGTTTCATGGTGGCAATCCCTTACGCCAGGTTCGCGCCTCGCTGGACTTGTGGCGTGTGAGCGCAAGCCTTTGTGCGGTGTATGACTTTGGCCTGACGCGTCTGGCATTGCGGGGCGTGTCTGTGTTCACGTTCGCGCCGCGTCCGGCGCACATGGCACCCCTCGCCAGGTCCGTCCGGACGCGAGGGAGAACACTCATGCAGAAGAAGCCCGAGTTCCAGGAAGTGGTGGAGGGCTGGCTGGCCGGCAATGAGGAGTCCCATGGCATGACCAACCCGGCGGGACCGCTCTTCGTGGGAGGTGAGCGCACGGAGCAGGCGCTCACCGAGTCCAACCTGGTGGCGGACACGGGTTGCAGCAGCTGCACCGCGTCCACGACCGCGTTCTGCTGTTGATCCATCGCGGCCCCCCGTCCGCATGAATCACCCCTCCGGCGCCGTGCGCGGCACCGGAGGGCCTTCCACGATTCCCCTCACCGGTCCCCACCCCCAGGGAGCCCCCTCATGGTCCACGAGGAAGCGTCGATGGCTGCCGAGGTCCCTCCCGAGGGATGGCTCGCGCGCCCCGTGAACGTCCTGCTGGCGCCGCACCTGGACGCGCTGTCCGAACGGCTCTCTCAAATACAGGGCCTGTCCTCCGCCGAGCGCGACGTGGTGGAGGCCGCGGCCCGCGAGATGCTCGGCTTCAGCGCCCAGCTCAAGCTCAACCGCGTGCTCCTCCTGGAGCTGCACGCAGCGTCGCTGGAGGGCCGGCTCGACGCGGCGGACTCGCCGGGGAGGTGGGCCCAGTTCCTCGACCACGCGTGCTCGTCCCGCTTCCACGAGCACCTGCGCGGCCGCTACCCGCCGCTCCTGGACCGGCTGGGGACGTTGGGCCGGCTCCAGACCCAGGCGGTGCTGCGCCTGACGGAGCGGTTCGTCGCGGACCGGGAGTCCCTGCCGGAGCTGCCCGGCCGTCCGCGCGGCGCGCTGAGGCGCCTGCGGCTGGGGGAGGGGGATGCCCACCGGGGCGGGCAGACGGTGGCGCTGCTGGACCTGGACGAAGGCCGGGTGCTCTACAAGCCGCGCTGCATGCGCGTGGATCTCGCGCTGGAGCGGCTGCTCGCGCGGGTGCTGGCGCCGGAGGCCGGTGCCACGCGGATCCGCGTGCCGTCCGTGCTGGTGCGCGCCGGCTATGGCTGGGCCGAGTTCGTGGAGCACCGCTACTGTGAAGGCGAGGCCGAGCTCGCGCGCTTCTACCGGAACCTGGGCCACTGGCTCGCGGTGATGCGGCTTCTGGGCGGCACGGACCTGCATTCTGAAAACCTCATCGCGCACGGGCCGGTGCCCGTGGTGGTGGACGTGGAGAGCCTCTTCACGCCGGACCCACCTGTGCCTCCGGCGGGGCGCGGGCTGGCGGTGGACCTGGCCGCGAAGGCCATCCGAGGCACCGTCCTGCGCACGGGGCTGCTCCCGGTGCGCAGCGGAGGCCCGGGGCTGGGCGGCCTGGACATCTCCGCGGCGGGCTCGCTCCCGGGGCAGCAGCCGCGCATCCCGGCGCCCCTCATCGTCGGCGGCGGCACGGACGGCGCGCGCCTGGGCATGGCGCTGATGGAGCGCCCGATGTCGAAGAACCATCCCAGCCCGGACCCCGTGCTCGCGCGGCACTGGGATCAGGTCGTGGAGGGCTTCCACGAGCTCACCTCCCGGATGAAGACCCTGGACGCGTACGGCGGGCTGCGGCCGCTGCTGGAGCCGTTCACGGGCGCCGTCGTCCGGCGCATCCTGCGGCCCACGCAGACGTACGCGGAGCTGTCGCGGATGCTCTGGCACCCGGCCTCGCTGTACGACGCGCCCAAGGCCCATGCGCGTGCGCGGGACGTGATGCGCAAGAACGCGGACGTGTCTCCCGGCGCGCCGTCCTCGACGCCTGTCATCGACTCGGAGCTCGCGGACCTGTGCGTGGGGGACATCCCGGTGTTCACCCAGCCGGTGACGCGGAGCGTGCTCGACGCCGCGTTGGAGGCGTGGCGTTCGGTGGACGAGCCGCTGGAGGAGATGACCATCCAGAGCACGCTGATCAGCGCGTACCTCAACGAGAAGACCGTCCCCCCGAGAGTCCCCGCGCCGGCCACGCCCGCGCGCCACGAGCGGCTGGACGTGCGGCGCCGGGCACAGCTGTCCAAGCTGGTCCAACGTGTGAGCGACGCGGCCGTGCGGGGACCGGATGGGACGGCGACGTGGATCAGCCCGGTGCTCGCCGAGCATGGCTGGGCGGTGCGGCCGCTCTCCGCCGAGCACTACAGCGGACAGGGCGGCGTGGCGGTGGTGCTGGCCCAGTACCTGCGCGAGGTGCACCACGGCCGCGCGGACGAGGTGGAAGGCCTGCCCGGGCTGCTGGAGGGCACGCTCGCGGTGCTGCGCGCCACGGAGGACCGCGTGCCGGTGAAGTCGCCGGGTGGCTTCTCCGGGCTCGCGTCCCAGGTGTGGATCTGGTCCACGCTGCACGACCTGGGCACCGTCCCGGGCGCGTTGGACCGGGCCCGCGAGCGCGCGGCGGCGCTGACGCCACAGGTGCTGGACGCGGACGGGCTGTTCGAGGTGCTGGGCGGCGTGGCGGGCGTCATCGTCCCGATGCTCAACCTGGTGGACCAGACCGGCGAGCCGAAGTGGCTGGACGTCGCGGCGCACGCGGGCCGGAGGCTGGAGGACACGGCGCGCAGCGTGGGCGGCGACGCGCGCTGGTCCACGTCGATGTTCCCGGAGCCCATCGGCGGCTTCGCGCACGGCACGGCGGGCATCGCCTGGGCGCTGGCGCGGCTGGGGCTGAGCGCGGCGGGGACGGCGGCGGACCGGCGGCGGTGGCGCAGCCTGTCCGAGCGCGCCTTCGACTTCGTGGACGGGCTCTACCGGCCGGACGTGGGCAACTGGACGGACCTCCGCCGCCCGGACGCCACGGATCAGCTGACGTCGTGGTGCCACGGGAGCACCGGCATCGGCCTGGCGGCGGCGGACCTCTTTGCCCGCACCGGGACGGCGCGCTACCGGGACCTGTTCCAGCGGGCCCGGAGCGCGGCCGTGCGCGAGGGCTTCGGCTGGACCCACACCCTGTGCCACGGCGACCTGGGGTTGTGGGAGCTGCTGGAGACAGCGCGGCGGCTGTCGTCGGAGCCGCTGTCGCCCGAGCGCGAGGCGCTGGACGCGGAGCTCATCTCCGGCCTGGAGGCGCGCGGCCCGGTGGCGGGGCTGGCTCGCGACGCGTTCTCACCCGGGTTGATGGCGGGGCTGGGCGGCGTCATCCACACGCTGCTGCGCATGCACCCGGAGAGCCGGCTGGTGTCGCCGCTCCTGCTGGGACGCGCGCCGGACATGGATCCGGACGCGTTCTGAAGCCCACGTCACCGGCCCGCCCGTGACGGACAGGGCCGGTGACGCGAAGGACTTCCGTCAGTCGCGGGTGTCGCGGCGCACGGTGACCTTGCGTCCGCGCAGCGTGGAGCCCTTCAGCGCGGAGATGATGCGCGCCGCATCCGGCTCCGGCACCTCCACGATGGAGTACATGTCCGCGATGTGGATCGCGCCGATGCGCGAGGACTCGAGCCCCGCCTCGCCCGCGATGGCGCCCACGAGGTCCGCCGGCCGCATGCCCGCGGTGCGGCCCGCGCCGATGAACAGGCGCGTGACGTTCCATTCCGGCGCGCGCTGGGGACGCGCGGGGCCTGCCCGCTCGGGCCGCTCACCCCGCTCGGGGCGCTCACCCCGCTCGGGGCGCTCGCCACGCTCGGGCCGGTCGCTGGTGCGGGGGCCTCGGGACGGACGCTCGGCGCGGTCGCCGAAGCGGCCCGGAGGCCCGGAGCGCTCGAACTTCCGCTCCGCCGGGGCCGACACCTGGGGAATCTCCTGCTCGTTGGATTCCCTGCCCTCGTCCTCCTTCTCCTGGAGGAGCTTGATGGCGGCGGCGGCCACGTCCATGACGCTGAACTCGCTGGACAGGTCCTCCGCGATGCCGCGGAACCCATCCAGCTCTCCGCCCACCAGCGTCTCGCGCAGCGACGAGCGGATCATCTCCAGCCGGCGCGCGCGCAGGTCCGACACGGTGGGGACCGCGGTGACCTCGATGCGCTGGCCGGTCAGCCGCTCGATGTTGCGCAAGAGCCGGTGCTCGCGAGGCTCCAGCAGGGTGATGGCCACGCCCTCGCGGCCGGCGCGGCCCGTGCGGCCGATGCGGTGCACGTAGGCCTCCGGCGCGTTGGGCACGTCGAAGTTCACCACGTGCGTCAGCCGGGGGATGTCCAGGCCGCGCGCCGCGACGTCCGTGGCGATGAGCAGGTCCGCCGCCTGGGACTTGAACTGCTTGATGACGCGGTCGCGCTGCTCCTGGCTCATGCCGCCGTGCAGCGCGTGCGCGCGCCAGCCCCGGCCGTTGAGGGACGTGGTGAGCTCATCCACCTCCGTGCGCGTGCGGCAGAACACGATGGCCGCGGTGGGGGACTCCAGGTCCAGCACGCGCCCCAGCGTGGCGATCTTGAACGCGCGCGGCACGATGTAGGCCGTCTGCCGGACTCGCGGCATCTCGCCGGCCTCCAGCTTCTCCTTCTCGATGCGCACGCGCACGGGCTCGTGCAGGTGGCGCTCCGCGATGCTGGCGATGCGCGGGGGCAGGGTGGCGGAGAACAGCGCGGTCTGCCGCTGCTCGGGCGTCTCGGAGAGGATGGCCTCCAGGTCGTCCGCGAAGCCCATGTCGAGCATCTCGTCCGCTTCGTCCAGCACCACCGTGCGCACCTGGTCCAGCTTCAGCGTCTTGCGGCGCAGGTGGTCCAGCGCGCGGCCCGGCGTGGCGACGATGACGTCCACGCCGCGCTTGAGCACGCGCAGCTGCCGGCCAATCTCCTGGCCGCCGTAGAGCGGAAGCACGCTCACGCCCAGCTTCTGGCCGTAGCGGTGGATGGCCTCGGACACCTGCATGGCCAATTCGCGCGTGGGCACCAGCACCAGCGCGGAGGTGCCATGCGGCGCGGCGGCACCCGGCTTCAGGTGCTGCAGGAGGGGCAGCGAGAACGCGGCCGTCTTGCCGGTGCCCGTGGCGGCAATGCCCAGCAGGTCCTTCCCGGCCAGCAGCGGCGGGAGCGCGGCGGCCTGGATGGGGGTGGGCTCTTCGTAACCGAGCGACGTCAACGCCTCGACGATTTCGGGCTTGAGGCCGAGGGCGTCGAAGGTGGGGGTTTCAGGGGCAGCGGGAGGCGGGGGAGCTTTCACACGGCGGCTTGTACCACTTCCGAGCCCGGGCGGAGGACTTGGGAAGTCAGGTGCGTCCACGCCTGTACGAAAGGCCGGGCCTTCCGGGCTTTTACACCCCGCCCCGAAGCCGCGGCCCCAGCAGCGCCGAGACGGCCCCTGCCCCCGAGGACAGGTCCGTGGAGGACAGAACCAGCCGCTGGCGCCGGCCGCCGTCCAGCGGGGTGCCCTCCAGGAGGGACGTGAGGCCCCGGGGGCCCCGGTCCAGGTCGAGGATCAGCTCCAGGGTGTCCTCGTGTGGGAAGGGCAGGAGGGCAAGCGAGCGCGGAGGGTCCTTCCACTCCGGACCGGCGTGGAACTCCAGCTCCTGCACGAAGGGCTCGTCGCGGCCGAGCGGCGATCCGGCCTCGCAGTAGGAGTTCTTCCACTGGAAGCCCAGCTGGAGCACGGCGTCGATGACGGTCTGGAGGGACGGGTGGGGCAGGACGTGGATGCGGTCGCTGTCCTCGGGGTTGAGGGCGTTGTCGATGTCGAGCGCCGTCTTGATCCACACGGGGGTGCCGCGCTCGGTGATGGGCGTGTGGGTGGGGATGCGCAGCGAGAAGGGAAGCTCGCGCTCCTCGCGGGGCTGGAGGATGAAGGGGGGGGAGACGCGGAAGGTGCGCACGACGGCGTTGAGCGCGCTGCGGCGGTCGTTGTCGCGCTGGAGGTACTGCGCCATCAGGTGCAGGTCGATGCGGTCGATGCGCTGGGGCGTGTGGCCGCCCTGGACGTGGACGAGCCCGCGCAGGTCGCCACCCGCGCGAACGGTGTCGTGCTCCAGCCGGGTGTCCACGCGCGCGCTGCCAATCCCGAGGCGGGCGAGCATCTTCTTGAAGGGCATGGGGCAGGGCATAGGCCGGAACGGGGCCCCGCGAAAGCCTGGGTGCCCGGCTGGCTGCCCCTGCACCGGAGGGCCGGGCGCGGCTTGCGGGCTGGCCTGGCGCGTCACCAGCGTAAGGCCTCATCACGGGAGAGGTGCACGATGGCGCAGGGGACATCCAGGCGGGTGCGGTACGCGGTGGTGGGGGCGGGCAACCTCACGCAGGTGGCCATCCTCCCGGCGTTCCAGCACGCGGAGGAGAACTCCGAGCTGGTGGCCATCGTCTCCTCGGACCAGGAGAAGCGGACCGCGCTCCAGGAGAAGTACGGCGTGGAGCACGTGGGGGGCTACGAGGACTTCGAGCAGCTGCTGCGCGACTCGAAGGCGGACGCGGTCTACATCGTGTTGCCCAACACGATGCACCGGTCCTTCACGGAGCGCGCGGCGCGTGTGGGCGTGCACGTCCTCTGCGAGAAGCCGATGGCGACGTCGGTGGAGGACTGCGAGGCGATGATCCGCGCCACGAACGAGAACGACGTGAAGCTGATGGTCGCGTACCGGCTCCACTTCGAAGAGGCGAACCTCCGCGCCATCGAGCTGGTGCGCTCCGGACGGCTGGGAGACCCGCTGGTATTCACGGGCACGCTGACGCAGCAGACGCGCCAGGGGGACATCCGCACGCGCGTGGACGTGGGCGGCGGAGCGCTGCTGGACGAAGGGCCGTATCCCATCAACGCCGCGCGCTACCTGTTCCGCGACGAACCGCGCGAGGTGTTCGCGTTCACGGGAGGAGGCAGGGACGGGCGCTTCCACGGCGTGGACGCGTCCGCGTTCGCGCTGATGCGGTTTCCGAACGGGAGGGTGGCGCAGTTCGCCATCAGCCACGAAGCCGCCGCGGTGTCGGCCTACCGGCTGGTGGGCACGGAAGGGGATCTGCTGGTGAAGCACGGCTTCGGCTACGGCACGGACATCCAGCACGAGCTGACGGTGGGCGGTGAGACGGAGACGCGGACGTTCAAGAACAGCGACCAGTTCGCGCCGGAGCTCGTCTACTTCTCGCAGTGCATCCTGGAGGACCGGGATCCGGAGCCCAACGGAGTCGAAGGCCTGGCGGACGTGCGCGTCATCGTCGCGCTGCAGGAGTCCGCGCGCACGGGCAAGCCGGTGAAGCTGGCTCCATTCGAAAAGCCGAAGCGGCCCACGCTGGATCAGCTCATCACCCGGCCGCCAGTGGAGCCGCCCGAACCGGTGAACGCGCCGGCTCCGGCGGAGGGGTAGGGCCCGCGGCCCGTCAGGCAAACGACAATCATTGCCATGAAGTACTCCGCTCACTGGTTTTAGGTGAGCCCTGTTCCTACCTGCACTCTCAGTCAACCTGTTGAGGTTGAAGGGGTCGGTGCAATGGCGTGGAACACGAGGCGGTGGGTGGTCGGGGTGGGGCTTCTCCTCGGCGGGTTGGGCACGGGCTGCGGCACTTCGGACGCGCGGGGCGAGGGCGCGCCGGAGGTCGTCGCTCCGGAGCCGGCGGTGGACGAAGGGCCTGCCGGGGGAGGCGCGGTCACGGAGGAGCCGGCGGACCCGGTGATCCCGCCCGAGCAGCCCGTGGAGAACGAACCCCCGCCGCCGCCGCCCGACCCCGGGCCTTCGGCATGCGAGCGCCTCCCGCAGCCCTCTCCGGCGGTCCTCGCGACCTGGAGGTATTGGGAGAGGACGACTCCCACGGATGGCACGTGTCAGGGGGCGGCGGCGGATGGCCGGGGCGACATCATCATGCTCACCGACAACGCGATCTCCACACGGATGTACTTCGCCGTGCTGCCCTCCGTGACCACCTACGACTGGGAGGGTTCCATCGACGAGGCGTATCGCATGGATTTGAACGGCCAGCCCCAGGGCTTCCTGGGGCACGCCCGGGATGTTTGGGATTTCACCTGGGTGACGTTCCTCGACATCTCCCAGCGGCGAATCATCCAGCACCCACGTCCGCCGAGCGTCTCCCTGCACAGCGCGGTGAACCCGGCGGGGGGAATGCATGAGGTGCTCGCGGATGGAACGCTCCACGCGTACGGCGCGACGGGCGAGCTTCGCTGGAGCCTGTCGGTGGCGTCGCTGCTCAATGGCCCTGTCAGCGCGCTGGGCGTGAACACGGAGGGCCACGCCCTGCTCCTCTCCGCCGGGGCGCCGGCGGAGGGTGCGGTCTCGGTGGAGGGCGTCTGGGTGGACAGCTCTGGCCAGCCCGGCACCCCGTTCCTGGCGCTGACCCTGGAGCAGGCCCCGGACGTCGAGTCCCGCTACACGTTCGCGCCCTTGCTGCAAGGCGGCCTGGTGCTGGGGGTCGAGAACACGTTCGGCAAGAAGTGGGTGGCCGCTTTCGAGGGCCTGCAGGCCGCATCCAGCCCGCTGCCCTCATGGCTGGACGGCGGGGACGGCCGCCGGTTCGAGCTGCTTCCCGGTGGCAAGGGCTACCTCCGATGGAGCCAGGTGACCGCCGGGAATCAGGGCTGTCAGCATGAAGCGCGGCTCATCGCGGCCTCTGGCGAGTCCTGCGGCAAGGTGGTCCTGCCGGCAATGGATGCCCAGGAAGGCTGCGGCAAGATCAGCATGGGCGGTGACGGGACGGTGGTGAATGTGCTGAGCTCCCGGTGGATGGACGTGGAGAAGCCCTTCACCTACTGCCGCGTCCGGTGGTGGCCCGCCCTGTTCCGCGAATAGATTCCAGGGATGGACGATCCCCAGGAGTTCGCGCGTCAGGTGTTCGCGTCACAGCCCTTCAGCCAGTTCATTGGCGCGCAGCTCGCCAGCTCCGGGCCTGGGAGCGCGGAGCTGCGGCTGCCCATCGTGGACCATCTGAAGCAGCAGCACGGCTTCGTCCACGGGGGCGTGCTCAGCTACCTCGCGGACAACGCCATCACGTTCGCCGGGGGCCTGGCGCTGGGCGGCAACGCGCTGACCTCCGAGTACAAGATCAACTACCTGAAGCCCGCCGTGGGCTCGCTGCTCATCGCGCGGGCCCAGGCGAAGGCCGCCGGCAAGCGGCAGGCCGTGTGTCAGTGCGAAGTGTTCGCCGTGAAGGACGGCGTGGAGACGCTGTGCGCCCTGGCGCAGGGTACGGTGGTCTCCGCGGCCTGACGGCGCATCAGAACTTGAAGAAGTCCTTGATGCCCTTGCCCACGTCCTTCGCCGTGTCGGCGACCTTGTCGGTGACGTTCTTCGCCGTGTCGCCGACCTTGTCCGTGACGTTCTTGACGGCCTCGCCGGCCTTGCCGTTGGTGAGGTTGTCGACCGTGCCCTTCACCTTGTTGAAGTCGATGGTGTAGCTGGTCCCGACGCCCACGCCCACGCCGAGCGCCGCCTTGGCCTTGCCGCCGATGGTGAGCTTGCCGTCCTCGAAGGCCACCTTCGCGTCCACCGCGGCGCCCACGCCGGCGATGGCGCTGCCCGTCACGGAGCCCTGCACGGGTCCGAACTCGCCGCGCGCCGTGGCGCTGGCCTCGGCGCCCACCAGCGCGCCCGCGCCGACCTCGGCGCCCATGTCGCCGTTCTTGGGGTTGAGGTCGATCTTGGCCTTCGCGTCCGCGTTGGCGCCCACCAGCGTCTCGCCGTGCACGCCGCCGTAGACCTTGCCCTCCACCTTGCCGAGCCCGATGTCCTTCAGGTCCTTGCCGAAGCCGGCGTCCCCGCGAAGGCTGGCGATGTTGGCCTCGGCGCCCGCGCGGCCGCCAATCTCCCACGGCATCACGCGGTAGGACGCATCGCCCTGGACCTCGGCGGCGCTCGCCTCGAACTGCGCGCCGGTGCCGTCCTTGCTGAAGCCCGTGCCGGTCTTGAACTCGGCCGCGTCCTTCTGCCACGACACGTAGTTGCCGCTCTCGTTGCCCGCCACTTGGCCGGGGCCGGTGTTGCCCTGCGTGACCTGACGCCCATCCTTCCGGTCCGCGCTCGCCTGGGCCTTATCGCCCTTGCGCGAATCCATGAAGATGTCCTGCCCCCACTGCTGGCTGAACTTGGTCTCCGGCTGGTTCTTGTCGATGAAGTTCGGCTTCTTCTCGGTGGCGGCGGACGGGCCGGAGACGGGGGCGTTCGAGGCGGGCGTGGACGTGGGGCGGTTGGCGACGCGCATGGGAGAGCTCGGGGATTTGGATGGAGGACCGAAGTGCGTCCGGTCCGTGATGTCCAATCCCTAGAGCACGGCGCGTGCCAGGCCCCTGGCGAGCCGTCTTCCCTCTGGGGCACGTGTTCCGAGCCGCTCGAAACTGGTGAGGCGGATCACCAGTGCTGGTGACTCACGTCACCAGGGGGCTCCCATGGATGGCGTCCACGTTGCCGCCAGCTCACAGCCACTCATGAGCAGGCGCCAACGTGAGACTCCCTGTCAGGCGGGGCGTGCCCACAGGTCGCGGATGTCTGGTGGCAGCTCTCCGGCGATGTCGTCGCTCTCTCCGGTGGAGATCTGCGCCTGGATGGCGCTGAAGACGGCGCGGATGATGGGCTCGGTGTCGTCGGGCTCCATGTCCAGGTCCTCGGCCACCATGGCCAGCATTTCAGCCCGGCCGAACTTCTTGGGCGGCGGCCCGGACTCGTGGCGGTCGCACCGGACCATGAGTTCGCGCAGCTTCATGGGCAGCTGGGCCTCCAGGTCGTTGTCCTCCTCGCCGACGAGGCGCTGCTCCAGGACGCACAGTATGGAGATGGCGGCGTTCTCCGCGGCCTGCTCGTTCGGAATCTTGCCCACGTCACACAGGTATTTGAGGAAGGCCTTGTAGGTCTGTGACGTGCGGGATTCGTGGCGCATGCGGCGGCGCTCGTCGAGCGGGACGGCCGTCGTGCGCTGCGTGGGGCTCTTTACCTGCTGTCCGGAGCCGGGAATGTCTTGCGCTGCCATGGCTGATGCCTCGTTCCTTGGAGTGGGGTCCGTCTCCAAAGCTGAAGTGCTCGCGAGGCAGGAGGAAGGAACGCGCCGCCCTGCGAGCCGCCCGCTTCCCGTGGGCGGAGGCTGACGGAGAGCGCCTGCTCCCTGCCGCCCTTGCTTCTGAAGGAGCGCATCCGAACCGTGGTGGGAGGGAGGTTCGCATCATGCGTGAAAGTCTTCGACCCAGGGGAGAGGCGCTGCGCAGCGCTGCGCGCAGGATCGCGGTGCGGAGGACCGAGGAGCCGCAGACTCCCCTGGTCGAAATCATCACCGAGGCCGCGCGCCACTTCGACCTGTCGCCGAGTGAAGAGCAGATGTTGCTGTCGGACCTGCTGTCCGGGGGCGAGGAAACGTCCGCGCCCTGAGGCCTGAGCGGGCAAGGCGTGTTAGATGGGCGCCCATGAACCTCATTCGACTGTCGTTGGTGGGCGTGGGAGTGGCGTTGCTGGTGTCTGGCTGCGGCGGGCGCCGGCGCAACTCCAAGGTGGACTTCTCCCAGATGGGGCCGTCCATCAACGCGAAGCGCTACGCGAACCTGGAGAAGATCGCCGCCAAGGATTTGAAGTGCGACGTGGAGCTGACGCCGCAGTATCTGGGTGAGAACCAGTACCAGATGATCGGCTGCAACACGGAGGGCGTCTACGAGCTGCGCTGCGTGGTGGGCCAGTGCTCCTGGATTCCCGACGTGAGGGTCCACGCGGAGTTCGACCTGGGCTGTGCCAAGCAGGACCTCCAGGCGACGAAGCTGGACCGCGTCACCACGGGCGTCGTGGGCTGCGGCAAGCGCGCGACGTACCGGCTGCTCGGGGCTCGATATGGTTATTCATGGGTCCTGAACTCGATGGTGGCCCAGGACGAGACGCCGGCTCCGTCGCCCAAGGATGAAGTGCCGCAGCCGACGAATCTCTGATGCCAGGTATCAGCGGCCTGGGTTGATGGCCCATCGCAGGACGATGGGCCGGTCCCCCAGGACGGTGCTCAGGTGGCCCGCGAGCCGACGGCGCCTTCGAGCATGTGTTTCACGGTGAGGTAGAGGGCGTCTGGGGTGCCGTCGTTCCGCAGGACCGCGTCGAAGGAGCTCCGGTCGAGCCCGAGAAGCTCCATCTCCGTGGCGTGACGTGACAACGCGCCAGGGGCGCCCGCGCCGGGGCGTTCAATCAGCCAGATGGTGGCCCCCATCTCTCGTGCCGCCCGCCATTCCGCCTGGGTGCGCAAATCCGTGCAGACGACGCGCCCTCCCGCCCGGCGGATGGCGTCGAACCGCATCCGGAAGGGGCGTAGCCAGACCTCGGGATCCAGCTCCAAGCAGGCCTGTCCGAACCGTTGATATAGCTCCCTGGGAGCGCGGCCAAACCTCGGGTCCACTTCATTGCGTCGGTCGCCCCACAGCTGCGCCGGGTCGAGCTGAAGCAAGCCCATCAAAGCGGCCTTGATGGGATCCGCGAGCGCGACCCGCTCAAAACCGTGCTGTTTGGCCAGGTAGGCCCCCAGCGTGTCCTTTCCAGCACCGGAAACGCCCGCGAGGCAGATCAGGCTCGAAGGCGCGTTCATGATTCACCTCCGTACGGGTAGCTGCCGTCACGATGGAGGAAGCCCTCCATGGAGAAGAAGACCTGGGACCAGGCGGCGTCCAGGCCGTGCTGGAGGATGGGCGCGCTGTAGCGATGGCCTCCCTGTGCGTTGTCGAAGAACCGGCCGGCCGGGTCGACCATTGCATAGCTGCCGCGCATGTCTTCGTTGTCCTCGGGCACCAGGACGATGCCTTCGCGCTCCAGGCAGCGGTGGCGAGTGACGAACGCTTCGAAGTCCTCTCGGGGGCAGTACAAGGCTTCGACCTTGCCGGTGTTCTGTCCCTTGACGTCAAGGACGCGCAACAGCTTCCAGCGTTCGGGCCGCATCTCGCGGAGGAACGCTGTCTGGTCCTCGCCTGCGTTCAGGTTCGTGACGACCGTGTTCACCTTGAGGCGCATCCCCGCCGAGCGGATCCGCTCAGCAAGGGACAGGTAGTGCTCCACCGGCAGGGCCCTGCCATTCACGGCCCTCCCCAGGGCGGCATGCGTCTGGGGCGACACGCTGTCGATGCTGAGCGTCACCCAATCCATCACGCCTTGCAGGCGCGCGAGGGTGTCGGCGTCCAGGCGGCTGCCATTGGTCACCAGCATCGTCGTGATGCCATGTGCCTTGGCCGCCGCCGCCAGCTTCGGCAACCAGGGGCACAGCAGGGGTTCACCTCCCGCGAAGGTGATCTTCCGGAAGCGGAGGGACAACAGATTCACCAGCCTCAGCGCCTCCTCCTCGGGAAGGTGCCCCTTGGGGAGCACGTCCCTGCGGACGTCCTGGAAGGTGGCGAAGCAGAACCGGCAACGCATGTTGCACGGCTCCCACAGGTGGAAGTTGACCGACGGCGGCATCACCTGGGCGGTGGCCGTGAACGGGGTGGCGGACGGCGAGTGCATGGAGCCTCCAGGAACCGCCCGTGTCAGGCGGTCCGATGCTCCACTCTCCGCAGCGAATAAAGTGTGACCCGAAAACGTAAGCTACTGACATTGCTGGAGAAATCTCGTCCTTAATTCGTCCCGGGCGCGCTGGACACGCTTGCGCGCGGCCGCGGGTTCGATGCCGAGGCGAAGGCCAATCTCAGTTTCGGGCAGTTCCTCGAAGTAGCGCATGTAGAGGACCTGCTGATGCTGCTCCGTGAGGGTGCAGAGCACTTTCCGGAGCGCAGCGTGGGTCTCCGCCTCCACGTACTGATCGTCTGGCCGGAGAAGACACTGCGGTTCTGGAAGCCGATCCAGGTCGCAGCTCCGGGACATCCGCGTGAACCGGCTCCGGGCGCCGTATTCCACGGCGCGAAGGAAGTACCGTTCGAACTCGATGGGAGGAGGTTCCTTCCGGAGACAGATGTTCAGCAGGATTGCGTGGATCAGGTCGTCCGGGTCCGTGTCGTTCCGGATGAGGCCCTGGGCGATCCTGCGGGCCCTGGCCATCATGTCCGGCTGGAGGAAGGGCCTCTCCAGGCAAGCGCGGGTATTGAGCGAGGGAGCGGAGTCTGCGGAGGCCGTGAAGGAAGCGGTCGTGATGCCTTCGAAGTCTTCCTCCGGCTCCAGCGCGACGGGGGCGGGCCTGGAGGAGCCGGCGGCAAGGAGTGCCTGCCGCGAGCACTCCCATGACAGGGAATCACAGCGGGTCGTCCGCGCGGACGCCATGCTCTGGGCGTGGGCTTGAAACGCTTCCGCGAGCGAACTCACGACGAGCGTCAATCCCGTGGCCGCGAGCGCCGCGAGGGTCAACATCCCGGCGCCGAACGGCGAGGCCCGCGCGACGCGCCAGGAGAGCCGGATCATTCCCACGCTCATCCGGACCAGACCGACGCTGACGGTCAGGAGCATCCAGACCGTGAAGGTGATGACAAGAGCCCCGGGCAGCACGGGCATCGCATGCCGTTGTCCGAATTCCGGAAGGGTCTGCTGGCACGCCAGGAACAGCAGCAGGCCCAGCAGTGCCCAGGGCCAGCGCAACAGGAGGGGCGGGGGGCCATCCCGTCCCGCGAGGCGCCGGTATCCATTCCATCCGGTGATGGCCACGAAGGCGACCAGGGCCATGCCCATGAGGATGACGGAGAGCTGGGCGGCCCCTTCGAAGATGCCGGACGTGAGCGCGCCCATCCGCTCCAGGAGGACCGCCGCGCCCGCGAGCCCCATCAGCCCCGTGGCTCCGATGCCCACGACGACACCCGGGATGACGACCTTGACGGAGAAGATGGCGAGCGCCACCGCAACCAACGCCAACTGCCAGACCGCGGTCCGCCGGGGTGGCGGACTGGACTCCCCCTGCTGTGCCATGCGGCCTTCCTTCTGGGCGGAACACTGGCAATGCAAGAGCCTATACTTCCAATAGGATTCTCCGGAAGGTGCCGGGACCGCTCACATTCGATTGCGATGTAGGCCACACCGCAAAAGCCCTTCAATTCCGGGTCCGATTGGACCTACAGGAGCGGAGTGTCAGCTCGGTATTTGAATATTTTGGAGATGCTAGAGTCATTAAAGATAGCAATCACTGCTGCCAGACCTGGCGAAGGTGCGAAGATGAATGACACTCCTGCGTTCGTGATTGATACGGCTGACTGGGAGGGCATTGACAAGGCCATAACTCAGGCGCCCAACTACGAAACCAAAGTGGCGAGTGCAATCAAGCGCACGATTCGAGTGATGCATGGCATCGCTCATCTGCACCGGAGCACCATGCTCGACGAAGTTGAGGTTTACATTGGTCGGGCGGGGGCAACCAATGTTCTGAATCGCTGGCGTGACAGCAGGTCCAGGCGCGGTCATTTCTATGCGGCCGTTTTGTTTTCTTGTGAGACGGGCCGCGCAATTGAGCTTGAGGGGTTGGCCAATAGGCTTCTTTGTGGCCTCAAGGAGCGAGGGACGTTGTGTGTTGGGAATGCCAACGTCAATGCTCATGGCGGCGGCAGGGTGGCTGATTGCGACTTGTCGGTTGTCTATATGACCTGGGGCGTTGGTCGAAACCCTGAGTACGGAGAGAAGCCAGATATTGGTGTGATCAGGGAGGTGTCTAGAGAGGCTGCCACCGCGTGTTCGGGAGATTTTTCCTACAATCAGATTGAGCACGGCCTCCGTTTGACCAAGCGACTATCGGAGTGGGATCGCTTGGCGTGGAGCATGTGAGGCTTATCGGCCAAAGGCGCCGATGAGCGGACTAGAACCTCAATCCTTCCAGAGGATCTTCCACGGGTGCTTGCGCAGGTCCGTGACCAGGGTCTTCAGCTCGTCGTAGAGGGCAGGGTCCTTGAGCAGTGCGCCGCCGGTCCCCTCTCCGGAATCGAGCTGTCCGAGGATCCGGTCTGCCTTGGTGGCGATCTGCTCCAGCTGGCCCGCTGCCGCCGTGAAGCGCTGGAGGGCCAGCTTCATCTGCTGGCCGTCCTCGGGCGTCAGGGGGCCTGTCACCGCGGCCAGGCCGTCCAGGGTCGTTCCGGCGGACTTCGTCAGGCCGGGGAGGTCCTTTCGCATCAGGGCCGCCACGGCGGAGGCGTCGTCCAGGAGGCGGGCTCCCTTGCCTCCGGGCTGCATGGACTCCTTGGCCAGCTGGGCCAGCTGCCTCAGGTCCTTGGACGCCGCCGCCAGCTCCGTGGCCAGGACCTTCACGTCGCCTTGGTTCTCCGTCAGGACCTCGTCCAGCGTCCTTGCCAGTCGCGACACGTTGGCGGCCAGGCCTGTCACGGCCTCCGGGTCCTTCTCCAGCATGTCCGACAACAGCGTCACGAACTTGGACAGCTGTTCCGACAGCAAATCCAGACGCGGTGCATCCACGCCTCGCAATGCCTCTGTCTCCGGCAGCGGCGCGTCGGCATTGCCTGGGTTCAACTCCAGATAGGGTTCACCCAACAGGCCTACCGTTCCCACCGTCACCCTCGCATCCTTGCGCAGGGCGCCCCTTGCCGCGGGCTCCACGGACAGGTCCATGCGGACGGGGAGGGGGAGGCCCTTCGCGTCCCTTCGGTCGGCCAGCAGATGGATGGTGTCCACCTTGCCCACCTGGACGCCGCCCAGCTTCACCGGGGCTCCCTGCACCACGTTGCCTGTGTGCGCGAAGTCCACTTCGAGTTTGGCGCCCCGGCCCAGCGTCAGCTCTCCCATCAACCAGAGCAACACCAGCACGCCCACCAGCGTCGCGAGCACCAGCGCTCCGACCTTCAACTCCAGCCGCTGCTCATCCATCCGTCGCGCCCTCCATGAACGGCGCCGTCAGCGTCCTGAGCTCCGGGGCAGGGGACGCCAGGAAGCCCTCCGGGCTCCCCAGGTACGCGTTGCGTCCCTTCGCCACCACCAGCACCCGGTCCGCGATGCCTCTCAACTGCCGGTAGTCGTGTGACACCACCAGCGCCCCCAGGCCCTGCTCCTTCAACGACGCCAGCACCGCCTCCACCTGCATCGCGGCCCGGCGGTCCAACCCCGTCGTCGGCTCGTCCAGCAGCAGGTAGCGCGGCTTGAGCACCAGCGCCCTCGCGATGGCCGCTCGCTTCTTTGCTCCGGGTCCCAGCTCCGGAGGCAGCCGGTCCGCCCATTCCTTCAGGCCCACTTTTTCCAGCGCCGTCTCCACTGATTCCTCCGGGGCGCTCGGATCCGCGAGGCGCACGTTCTCCCTCAGCGTCCTCCAGTCCAGCAGCGCCGGGCCCTGTACCAGGTACGGCGCCCGGCGGCGGAGGGGCACAAGGCTTCGCTCCGGCTGCGTGTCCACGCGCTCCCCGAACAGCGTCACCTTGCCGGCTTCCGGCTTCAACAGGCCTACCGCCAGCCGGCACAGCACGCTCTTGCCGGAACCGCTCGCTCCCGCGATGAACGTCAGCTCCTTCGTGGAGACCTGCGCGCTCAGGCCGTCCAGCACGCGGCGGCCCTGCTCGAAGGCGATCGCCACGTCGTCGAAGACCAGCGTGTCCGGACCGGTGTCATTCACAGGCGCACGAACTGGAACGCAAGCGACACCGTCAGGTCAATCAACAGACATCCCAGGCTGGCCGCTACCACGCCTTCCGTCGTCGCTTCGCCCACCGCCTCCGCGCCGCCCCGGGCGTTCAAGCCCGCCACCGCTGCCGCGAGCGGGATGTAGAGCCCGCAGGCCACGACCTTCAGCCCTCCCACCAGCAGGTCCCATCCGTCCACGTACCTCGCGTCCATGAACGCCCGGCCGTCGATGTTCAACGCCACGCTCGCCACAATTACCGCCGACGCCGTCGCCGCGAGCGTGCCCAGCACGCTCAAGAGCGGCACTCCCACCACGCCCGCCACCACCCGGGGCGCCACGAGGTCCGCGTACGGATCCCCCGCTGACATCTCCAGCGCCTCCACCTGCTCGTTCACGCTCATCGTGGCCAGCTCGGCGGAGTGACTGGCTCCGGCTCGGGACGCCGTCAGCAGCGCGGACACGGCGGGGCCCAGCTCGCGCACCAGCATCTCGAAGTAGGCCGGGCCCAGCACCGCCACGTTGCCAATCAGCTTCTTCGCCTGCGCGTTGGCGATCATCACCAGCACCGCGCCGAAGAACGCCATGCCCGACATCACCAGCCACACGCTGCGCCCACCCAACTCGTGCACCTGCGCCAGCGTTTCGCGCCAGGGGATTCCCTCCCGCGTGCCGGCTCGCACCGTGCGCGCCAGCATCACCCCCGGCGCCCCGAAGAAGGTCAGCACGCGCTTCATCCCAGCACCCTGGACAGCACCGTCGTGAGCAGGAAGTCCAAGAGGAAGATGGCCGCGCAGCCCAGCACCACCGCGCTCGCGGCGGCCTCTCCCACGGCTTTGGCGCCTCCCTTGGCTCGCAGGCCCACCGCCGTGGACACCAGTGAGATGGCCAGCCCGAACGCTCCTGTCTTCACCACGCCGCTCAGGATGTCGGACGGGCTCAGCATCTGCGCGAAGGTGCCGAAGAACACCCGCACCGGCAGGTCCAGCGTGAGCTTCGCTGCCACGGCTTCACAGAGGATGGACACCAGGAACGTGAACGTGCTCAGCGCGAGCATGCTCAGCTCCATGGCCACGACCCGGGGCGCCACCAGCAGCGCGAACGGATCCAGGCCAATGCCTCGCAGGCCTTCAATCTGTCCGCCGACCTTCAGCGTGGCCAGCTCGGCCGCGTTCCTCGCGCCGATTCGCGCGGACATGATCAGCCCGAGGAGCAGCGGACCGAACTCCCACAGCACGCCATAGCCCGCTGCCCAGCCCAGGAACGCGCGGGCTCCGAAGCGCTGGATGTAGAGCGCCGCTTGCACCACCACGATGACGCCGGCCAACGCCGCCGTGGCCAGTGCGAGCGGCAGGGAGCCAAAGCCGAACTGCACCAGGCCTCGTGCCAGCTCGCGCCGCTCCAGCCCGCGCAAGGCCCAGGCCGTGCGGCCCGCGACCAGGGCCAGCGCGCCCACGCCGCCCACCGCGCGCATCGCCGAGCGTCCCAGCCAGGACAGGGCGGTGGTGCTCACGGGTGCTGGGACCGCGGAATCATGCGAGGGCCTCGTCCGGCGCGCGCTCCAGTTCCGGCGCCGGGGCCCCATCGTGCACCAGTCTGCCGCCTCGCAGGTACAACCAGCGGGGCAGGGGGAGGTCCACCGGCGCTTCCGGCGCCGCCACCAGCAGCGTGCCCTGGCCGGCGACCTCCAGGAGGACTCGCGCCACCTGACGCGCCGTGCCCGGATCCAGGCCCGCGAACGGATCATCCGCCAGAAGCACCGCCGGCCTCGCCGCGATGGCCCTCGCCAGGCCCGCGCGCTTCTTCATGCCGCCGGACAGCCGCTCTGGCAGCGTGTCCGCCGCGTCCGCCAGTCCTACCGAGCGCAGCACCGCGTCCGTGCGCTCGCGGGCTTCGTCTTCCGGCACCCTGCGGCGGAGCAGCGGCTGCATCACGTTCTGCCGCACCGTCAGCGAGTCGAAGAGCGCGTCCGTCTGGAACACGAAGCCGAACGACGCCTGCTGCGCTCTCCGCTCCGGCGCGGACAGCCTGGCGACGTCCTGGCCGTTCCAGGTCACCCGGCCGGAGGAGGGGAGGAGCAGCCCCGCGAAGGACTTGAGCAACGTCGTCTTGCCCGAGCCCGAACGTCCCAGCACCAGCGCCTGCGTGCCGGGAGGGACGTGGCAATCCGTGGGCTCCAGCACGGTACGCGCGCCGTAGCGGATGCTCAGGGCTTCGGCGCGCAGGTCCATCGCTCAGGGACGGTAGAAGAACTGAGCCACACCGTCATCGCCCACGGCACCAAGGCGCGTCGGCATATTGCCGTCGATGGCGCGTAGCACAGGCGTGTTCGTGTAGACCGCTGTCCAATCAACTCCATTGAAGAACTGGACGGCACCTGTCTCGGTCGTCACGTAGACCGCATTCTTACCGAAGGCCAGCACATCTGTAAGGTTCGGCTTTGACGGCACTGTCGGCAGTTGCTTCCAAGCTCCGTGGTTCCGTTCCAGGACGACTCCGTTGTCACCTACGACATAGACGTAGTTGGCGTTCACCGCGCTGACCCCGGTCAGGTAGATGTCTTTAACGGAGGAAGGAAGGGTTTCCGGTTCCCATTTTCCATCCGCCGGGTTGATGCTGAGAACCTGGGGCTGTGGCTTTGGGAGTAGGTAGTCCTTGGCGCCTACCGCGATAATCGGCGCGTTAGCGGCCGTACCCGTCACCGCGCGCAGGTTGATGCTTGTGGTGGCGAACTGAACTGGCGCGTCGGGGGGCGTCCACTTGAAGACGAGGCCGCTGCTTGACACGGTGTAGAGGGTGAGCGGGTTACTGCTCGTCGAGTTGAAGCCCACGATCCCCAGGAGTTCCACGCCCAGCCCAGGTACGGAGGTAGATGTGCAATTGCCTGGCGCGGCGGTCTTCCTGGCCAGCTTTCCTGCGGCATCCGCCAGGAACAATTCGCCCGTATCGCTGACCCAGGCAGCCTTCCAGTTTCCGGCGCAAGTGTAGCGTGTCGTGGTCCTGTCGGTATTGAGCTGCACCACGTTGTCACTCGAGGCTGGGCCCGCGATCCAGGCCACGTTCTGCCCGACGGCGACGGCGTTCCACCGGGGTTGATTCGTGCCTCCATCCGACCCCTCCCATTTCAGATTGCAGGGAACCGCACCTTCATCCACGCGCCCATCGCAGTTGTTGTCCAGCCGGTCGCAGACTTCGGTCTTTCCCGCCGCGACGTACACGGAACTCTCGTCACAATCGGTGGGCATCGTGGCCGTTCCCGCAGGCTTGTCACCGCAAGTCACGCCACCGTCCGTTCCCGTTGTCCCTTCTCCGTCCCCGTCCTCGTCGAGGTAGTAGGCCGTGGGTTCGCGAGTCCCCTTGCAGGTGACTTCGCCTGTTGGCGTGTCGCAGGCCGTGACTCCCGGACACTGGAAGGCTGCGTCGCACGGTGCGTTCAGGACGAACACTTCGTCCGCGACGTCATCGCAGTTGTCGTCCTTCCCGTCGCACCGGAACTCCGCTTGATCCGGATGCACGCTGGGGTCCTGGTCGTTGCAGTCTCCAGTGCGGCGCGCGCTGTTGTACGAGGGCGCATCACACGCCGGTTCCTTCGCGGGCAGTTGGCGGTTGCCGTAACCATCGCCATCCGAGTCCGTGTACCAGGGGATGGGACCGCCCACGGTCTCATCCCGGTCGTTGCAGTCCGTGCCGCCCGCGCTCGAGACGAACCCGTCCCCATCTCCGTCCACGGCGCTCAGCGACAGTTCCACCGCCGTGATGCCGTCCTTCGCGAGGCTCGCGGTGGTCTCCGCGGAGGCCACCTGGTTTCCTTCGCACGAACGCTCCTGTGCTCGGGCCTGGAGCTTCACTTCGTTGCTCCAGCCGGCCTGGCGGAACACCGCCACGGACAGTGTGCCCGGAGGCGGACCCGCGGACACGTTCACGTTCGTCGTGACCGTCCGGGACACCTCCGCCTGATCCGTGACCGTCAGCGTCACGCACCCCGGCCGAAATCCTTCGTAATGAACCTGGACCTTCAGAGCGGCGGACTTGAGGTCATCGCCCTTGGAGCACCCGGTGAGGACGCCCGTGAGCACGGCGAGCAGGAATAAACGCATGGGACACGCATTCTGGGGCGCGTCCCACACCCGGAGTGGGGCGGACGGCGCCACCGTCGGCAGTTCAACCCAAGAACCTTCTTCCCCGTCCCTTAGTCCGCCCCGCGAGGCATCGTCCAGACACGCGCCGCTCATCAACCCCCGGATGACGGCTTCCGTGTATAGGGGCCGCTGACCTTTCAACACTGGCCCCGCACCACCGCTCCACTTCTATGTCCACCGTCCGCCGTGCCCTCCTCGCCGCGCCCCTGGGTGCCTGCCTCTGCGCGCTGGCCCCGGACGCGCTCGCCCAGACGCCTCCGGCCGACTCGCCCGCCAGCGCCTTCCCCAAGCCACCCAGGCCGGACGCTGGCGCCGCTCCGCTGACGCTGGAACGCGCCGTGGAGCTGGCCTCGCAGAAGAACGAGGCCGTGCTCGCCGCGGGGCAGACGGCCGAGGCCGCCCAGGCCCGCGTCGCCCGCGCCCGCGCCTTCTTCCTGCCCACCATCGCGGCCACCGGCACCTACACACGGCGCCTGCGTGAGTCCACGCGCGAGGTGGGAGGACAGACCGTCGTCCTCCAGAAGTACAACGCCCTGGGCGCTGTCTTCTCCGGCCGCATGACCCTCTTCGACGCGCGCGGCTTCCCCCTCTACAGGGCCGCGAAGCTGGAGAGCGAAGCGTCCAGGCTGGACGCCGTGGAGACGCGCCGCCAGGTGGCCTTCAGCGCCGCCAACGCCTTCCTCGTCACGCTGGCCAACCAGCAGGTGTACCAGGCCGCCGAGCAGCGCCTCGCCTTCGCGAAGCAGAGCCTGGCGGACGCACAGGCGCGCGCCAACGCGGGGCTCGCCAGCACCAACGACGTCACCCGCGCGGAGCTGGAGCTGGCCACCGCCGAGTCCAACCTCGCCGCCGCGCTGGGCACCGCGGAGACGAGCCGCCTGGAGCTGGGCTACCTGCTGGTGGAGCCGGTGCAGGGAGAGCTCACTCCTCCGGAGCCGCTGCTCGCGGACGCCGTGCGGCCCGCGCCTGCCCTCGACATGCTGACCCAGGGGGCCACCGACCGGCGGCCGGACATCCTCTCCGCGCGCCTGCGCGTGCGCTCGCTGCGGGAGACCGCGAAGGAGCCCCTGGCGCGCCTGCTGCCGTCCCTGGGCGCGAGCGCCCAGTACCGCCTCACCAACGAGGCGGGCCTCAACGGCAACGTGGGCGACGGTTTCCTCGCCGTGGATCTCACCTGGACCCTCTTCGACGGCGGCGCCCGCTACGCGGATCGCGACGAGCGCGTGGCCCTCGCCAACGCGGCGGAGCTGAACACGCAGGCCGCGACCCGCCGCGTGCCGGTGGACATCGAGCAGGCGCGGGTGAACCTGGAGACGGCCCGGGCCGCGCTCGCGCAGAGCGAGCAGGCGGCGAAGGCGGCGCGGAAAAACGCGGCCGAGACGGGCATCCTCTACCGCCAGGGCCTGTCCACCGCGCTCACCCTGGCGGACGCGTCGCTCAGCCTCTTCGAGGCGGAGGTCGCGCTCGCGCAGAACCGCTATGGGCTGGGCGTGGCGCTGTTGGGCCTGCGGGCCGCTGTCGGACTGAATCCCCTGGGGAAGGAACCGTGAAGGCAATGCAACGCACTGGAGTGCTGGCCCTGTCGCTGGCCATGCTGTCCCTGGCCCCTGGCTGCAAGAAGGACGCGCCCGCGCAGGGCGGCAAGGGCGCGGGCCGGGGTCCCACCCAGTTCCCCGTGGAGGTCGCGGCCGTGGAGGCGCGCGACGTGGAGTACGCGGTCAGCGCCGTGGGCGCGGTGGAGGCCTTCGAGAGCGTGCAGATCACCGCGCGCGTGCCGGGCGCGCTGGAGAAGGTGTCCTTCGCGGAAGGGCAGGCCGTGAAGAAGGGCGACACGCTCGCGGAGATTGAACCCGCGAGATACGCCATCGCCGTGCGCGCCGCGGAGGCCGCGCTGCAGAAGGCCCAGGCCGCGCTGGTGGAGGCCAAGGCCGGCGCCCAGCGCCGCGCGGAGGTCAACGCGCAGAGCCCGGGCCTCCTGCCCGCCGAACAGCTGGAGACGTACCAGGCCCGCGCCGCCACCGCCCAGGCGGACGTGGCCGCCGCGAAGGCCGCGTTGGATCAGGCGCAGCTCAACCAGCGCGACGCCTACGTGCGCGCGCCCATGGACGGCATCCTCCAGACGCGCACCGTGCAGACGGGCCAGTACGTGCAGCCGGGCGTGGTGCTGGCCACGCTGCTGCGCCGCGAACCGCTGCTGCTGCGCTTCAACGTGCCCGCGGCGGACGTGACGCGGATCCAGCCGGGGATGCCCGCGCGCTTCACGGTGCGCTCGGACGGCGGGCAGTACGAGGCGAAGATCACCTACGTGTCCGCGAGCGCGGACACGCAGAGCCGCATGGTGGCGGTGACCGCGGAGGTGACGGGCGACGCCGCGCAGAAGCTGCGGCCGGGCGCCTTCGCCACGGTGAGCGTGCCGGTGGGGTCGCGCGGGGACAGCCCGGTGATTCCGCAGACGGCCATCCGCCCCAGCGAGCGCGGCTTCCTGGCGTTCGTGGTGACGGACAACAAGGCGCGCGAGCGCATCCTGGAGCTGGGGCTGCGCACGCCGGACGGGCGGGTGGAGGTGAAGGAGGGTCTCAAGCCCGGTGAGACGCTGGTGGTGCGCGGCGCGGAGGCCCTGCGCGACGGGGTGGCCGTGCGCATCGAGCAGGAGCGCCCGAAGCCGAAGGTGGTGGGCGAGCAGCCCCCGGCCGAGGCCCGCGGTGAGCCGAACGCGAAGACGGGCGCGGAGGGCCGTCCATGAGCATCACCGACGTCTGCATCAAGAAGCCGGTGTTCGCCTGGATGATCATGGCGGCGACCATCATCTTCGGACTGGTGGCGGCCCAGCGCATCGGCATCAGCCAGTTCCCGGACGTGGACTTCCCCACCATCAACATCTCCGTGTCGTGGGAGGGCGCCAACCCGGAGGCGGTGGAGTCGGACGTCGTCGAGTTCATTGAAGAAGCCGTGACGCAGGTGGAGGGCGTCAAGAGCATCACGTCCTCCGCGCGCCAGGGCAGCGCCAACATCACGGTGGAGCTGGACCTGTCGCGCAACGTGGACCTGGCGCTGCAGGACGTGCAGACCAAGGTGAGCCAGGCCCAGCGCCGGCTGCCGCTGGACATCGATCCGCCCGTCGTCTCCAAGTCCAACCCGGAGGACCAGCCCATCATGTGGCTGGGCGTGGCCGGGCCGTTCTCCCAGCAGGTGGTGAGCGACTTCGCGCGCTACCGCGTGAAGGAGCGCCTGCAGACGGTGCCGGGCGTGGGCGAGGTCATCCTGGGCGGCCTGCTGGAGCGCAACGTGCGCATCTGGGTGGACGCGCAGAAGCTGGACGCGCACGGGCTCACCGTGACGGACCTCATCGCCGCGCTCCAGCGCGAGCACGTGGAGCTGCCCGCAGGCCGCATCGAGACGCAGGGGCGCGAGGTCAACGTCCGCTTCATGGGCGAGGCGCTGGACCTGGAGACGCTGGCGAACGTGGCGGTGCGCGAGGAGAACGGGCGCACGGTGTACCTGCACGACGTGGCCATCGTGGAGGACGGCTTCGAGGACGAGCGCCGCCTGGCGCGCGTGAACGGCGAGCCGGCCCAGGCCATGGGCATCAAGAAGCAGCGCGGCGCCAACGCGGTGGCGGTGGCCCAGGCGGTGCGCGAGCAGCTGGCGCAGCTCCAGAAGGAGCTGCCCGAGGGCATGAGCGCGAGCATCAACTTCGACTCGACGCAGTTCATCGAGGAGAGCGTGCACGAGATTGAGTTCGAGCTGTTGCTCGCGTGCATCCTCACCGCGTTCGTGTGCTGGGTGTTCCTGGGTTCGCTTTCCAGCACGCTCAACGTCGTGCTCGCCATCCCCATGTCGCTGTTGGGGACGGTGGCGGTCATCTACTTCCTGGGCTTCACGCTCAACACGTTCACGCTGCTGGGCCTGGCTTTGGCGGTGGGCATCGTGGTGGACGACGCCATCATGGTGCTGGAGAACATCTTCCGGCACGCGGAGGAGGGGAAGGACCGGGTGAGCGCCGCGCGGGAAGGCACGGCGGAGATCACCTTCGCGGCGCTGGCGGCGACGCTGGCGGTGGTGGCCATCTTCCTGCCCGTCGTCTTCATGAAGGGCATCATCGGCCGGTTCTTCCTCCAGTTCGGCGTCACGCTGTGCGTGGCGGTGCTCCTGTCCTACGTGGAGGCCATCACCCTGGCGCCCGCGAGATGCGCGCAGCTGCTCAAGACGTCGCGCGAGCACCGCAGCCGCATTGGCGTGGTGGTGGACAAGGCCTTCTCCAAGCTGGAGGCGCTGTACGCGCGAGCGCTGGGCTGGGGGCTGGTGCGGCCCTGGCGCGTGCTGCTGGCGGCGGTGGCGATGCTCATCCTGAGCGCGTTCGCGTTCAAGGCGCTGCCGGGCGAGTTCGTCCCTTCGCAGGACCAGGGCCGCATGTCCGTGCGCCTGCAGACGGCGGTGGGCAGCAGCCTGCAGGAGACCAACCGCCTCTTCAAGCGCGCGGAGGCGTTCGTCGCCAGCCGTCCGGAGGTGACGCGCGTGTTCGTGGTGGTGGGCGGTGGCGGCAGCGGGTCCGCGGTGAACTCCGGCAACATGAACCTGACGCTGGTGCCGACGGACCAGCGCATGCCGCAGGCGGAGTTCGCGCAGGTGCTGCGCAAGGAGCTCAACAGCTACCCGGGCCTGCGCGCGGTGGTGCAGGACCTGTCCCAGGCGGGCTTCACCGCGCAGCGCGGCTTCCCGGTGGAGTTCAGCGTGCGCGGGTCGGACTGGGACAAGCTGGTGGAGGCGAGCCAGTCGCTGCGCGAGGAACTCCTGGCGTCCGGCAAGGTGGTGGACCTGGACACGGACTACCAGCTGGGCCAGCCGGAGCTGCGCATCACCCCGGACCGCGCCCGCGCGGCGGACCTGGGCGTGCCCATCCAGGCGGTGGCGTCCACGGTGAACGCGCTGGTGGGCGGCGTGCGCGTGGGCAAGTACAGCAGCGGCGGGCGGCGCATCGACGTGCGCATGCGGCTGCTGGCGAGCCAGCGCTCGCGGCCGGAGGACCTGTCGCTGTTGAAGGTCCGCACGGCGAACAACATGCTGGTGCCGCTGTCGTCGCTGGTGACGCAGGAGGAGCTGCCCGCGCTGCAGGCCATCACCCGCCGCGACCGTGAGCGCGCCATCAGCCTCTTCGCCAACGTGGCGCCGGGGTCCAATCAGGAGGAGGCGCTGGCCACGGTGGAGTCCCTGGGCAAGGACCTGCCCGGCGGCATCCGCGTGGTGGCGGGCGGCGCGAGCGTGGCGTTCCGCGACTCGATGAGCAGCCTCATCTTCGCGCTCTTCCTGGGCATCGCCGTCGCGTACATGGTGCTGGGCGCGCAGTTCAATTCGTTCCTGCACCCGGTGACGGTGCTGACGATTCTTCCCTTGTCGGTGGCGGGCGCGTCGTTCGCGCTGCTCGTCACGGGGCACACGCTGAACATCTTCAGCATGATTGGCCTGCTGCTGCTGATGGGCATCGTGAAGAAGAACTCCATCATCCTGGTGGACTACGCGCTCCAGCAGCGCGAGCAGGGCGCGGACGCGATGCAGGCCATGCTGCGCGCGGGCCCGGTGCGCCTGCGGCCCATCCTGATGACGTCCATGGCGACGATGATGGCCGCGGTGCCGGCGGCGCTGGCCCTGGGCGCGGGCAGCGAGACGCGCGCGCCCATGTCCGTCGCGGTGCTGGGCGGCCTGTCCGTGTCCACCGTCCTGAGCCTCCTGGTGGTGCCCGCGTTCTACGTCGTCGCGGACCGCATCAAGACGCGGCTGGGGAACCGGCTCAGCAAGGGGAAGGGCGGGGACGACTCGCACTCCGTCCCCGAGGAGCCCCGGCCGGTGCCGCACGGTTAGAAGGAGCCGGTCAGGTTCCTGGACGCCTGGCGTCCTTCCGCGCCACTCGGGAGGACGCCATGGGCGACCCACGCAATCCAAAGCGGGCGGAAGAGGCCTGGAACGCGGAACGCCTTCGTATCTCGGAGGCGGAGCTGCGGGCCCTGGCGCCGCTCGTCACCTTCTCCGGCGGCTGGGCCTGGCACTTCATGGCCCCACCGCACGAAGAGCTGAAGATCGATCACGACCACAAGGACGTGGACCTCTTCGTCGCGCCGGAGCGCTTCGCGGAGCTGGTGCAACTGCTCACCACGCGGGGCTTCGCGCGCATCTGGACGCGCTTCGACGCGACGTCCACGAACTTCTACCGGTACGCGAAGTACCTGGAGGGCGCGAAGGTCATCCTGGACGTGTTCGTCCGGAACGTGCCGTCCGTCCAGGTAGGCGAGCTGCGCGTCGTGGATCCCGCCACGCTGCTGACGTTCTATGGCGACATCCACAGCACGGATGACTGCGTGTCCGTGCTCGCGGCCCGGACGCTGCTCTCGCGGGGCATCAGCCCCATTGGACGCAAGGAGCTCGTCACCCGGCCCCGGTGACGGTGGCCCGGCCGCTCGCGCCCCCGGCGCCGCTGGACGATGCAGGGGCCCTGGCACATGCGCAGCGTCTCCGGAGCACGGTCCCGTGAAGGGGCCCTGAACCTTCGGAGACGCTGCCATGGCCTCGCAAGTTCCTCCCGACACCCACGCCGTCCCCGTGAAGGAGCGCGACGAATCGCTCGAACTCCAGCCGTTCCTGGATGAAATCCAGGGCGACGCGGTCATGCACACCCAGGGCCTGGAGGCCCGCGAGGCCGCGAGCGCGGTGTTCTGCTCGCTCGCCCGGCGGCTGTCGGACGGCGAGGACGTGAAGCTCTACCGCGCGCTGCCCGGAGGCATTGGCGCCATCCTGGGTGCCTGCTCGGTGCACCGGGGGCCCTCGCGCGCGAAGCGCATTGGTCGCGATGAGTTCATCACCGACGTGGCGGACCACCTGAACATCAAGCCCGACCAGGCCTTCCGCGTCGTCACCGCGGTGTTCACCGCCGTGCGAGACCGCATCCCCGAGGACGAGGTCGCCGCCGTGGCGTCGCAGCTGCCCGCCGACCTGGGTGACCTCTTCCGCAGACCTGTGTAAACGGGCTCAAGACGCCGCCCGTCCGCCGATTTCCGGAAAGCGCTCATAAGCCCGCTTGAGCGTGTCCAAGTGGGTGGGATTGTCCAGATCGAGAGGCTCCTCCGTGAGCTGCACGATCCACCCACCCGTCGCCGTGCGCCGTGCTCGCGAGAGCAGGTCGGCGTCACGCGACGGGTCGGGAAAGGCGATGGCCCGTGCGGCAGCGGTTGACCAGTAGTTCAGCCATCCCAGGTAACCAGGAATCTCGGGCGCGCGGAGTTCCCACGGGAGCTTGAGCGAGGGCAGCCCTTTCGGTGGGAGATGTGGCTCATCCTCCGGGTGGCGAAACTGATCCGCTACCGTCTCGGCCAATCCCTCCGGATTCACGTGCCCCCAGAACGCGCGAGCGCTGTCCCCTATGTCCTCCAACACCGCGGCCGCCGCCGCGATGCCGGTTGCGCTCCATGGCATGTCCGCATGGACTTCAAACAGTCCGAGGTTACCAGGTGAACTGCCCGCTGGGCGGGCCCATCCAGAGAGCGTCACGCGACTGCTCGCACTGCCGCCATCGCAGACGAGCGGAATTCCCGGCCCATCTTTTCTTCCCTGGGCCACCCACTCATCACGTTGCGGCAATGGGACGAGCAGCCCCGCGTTAGAGATCGTCCACTCCAGGCGCAATCCGGGGAACGCGCGTTCCATTCCATGAACAATGGCCAACGGGCGACTGTCGCCCCTGGTCGTCGCAGGGGCGTAGGCGATAAGGCTCAGGGACTCTGGCGTGGCTGTCATTTCAACACCAATTCATGACGACAACTCTGAGGGCGCTGTCTCGTTTGAGCAGGGCAGCTTTGTGCGCGGCACTGCGCACTGCGACCTTGAAGTCGAATCCGCAGGCCCTTGCGAGTTCGCGCTCGCTCTGCATCTTCGGCACCTGATCGTCGAGCACGATTCTGCGAAGGTCGGGCGGGTACGTATCAAAATTGTCGGTCTTGACCTCCCACAGCGAACGCGTAGCGAGTACCAGTCCGTCAAAGTTCTTCCCATTGACGAGCACATCCCAGCCAGGGAAGCTGTTGTTTGGAATGCTGTCCGCACAGTCGTTGTGTGGGTCATTGCCGCCCAGGTGTCGCACAGGGACTGGCCTGCACTCCGGGCGGCGCTCTCGCTCAAGTGAGTCGGGCGGTGCCGGCGGAAGCCAGTCCTGCCCCGCGGGTTCGGGCTTCTGTCTGGGAGGGCGCTGCGCTTCAGCCTCCCGGGACGCCACCCTCGTATCTCGCGAGGCCCCTGCTTCCTCCGGGTAGGGATGTCGTAGCTCATACGCATCCAGCTCTTCCTTGATGGCAGCGGCTACCACCACGACGCCAAGGACGATCACGGCGCCCACGACGATCTCAGGAGCCGCCAGGACACAGAAGCCGAGCCCCACGGCAGCGGCGCCAGCGGAGGCGACCGCGCAACGTCCCGTGGTGTCGTGAAACTCGACCCGGTCATGGTCGAGTTTCGGATAACACCTCTCAACTAGCACGGGCCAAGCCTGGGAGGCCTCGCGGACCACGCAATGGCCCCCGTCAGTCCAGGGCAATTTCGCCGCTCGCTGAAGGTTGGCGAGCCTTGGGCTCCGCCTTCCCCGCGCATGGGAAGGCGGAGTCGACGAAGCGCAGGCCGAGAGGAAAAGGAGGAGTGCGATGCACGCGCGGAAACGCATGACCACGACCTTTCAATCAGCCCAGGAGGCCGCAGGGCAGGGTGGACCGCTCAGACTCCACCGCCTGGTCTTGAGTGGCCCCCAGTTCCTCCGATACGCGAGAGGTCCGTCTGGATGGCTTCGAATTGCTCTAGTGCCGCACGCAGGTCGTCCACGATTTCTCCGGCGATGACATCCGGAGCAGGCAGGTTCGCGGAGTCCTCCAGCGACTCATCCTTGAGCCAGAAGATGTCCAGGCTCACCTTGTCCCGCTGGAGCAACTCCTCGTAGCTATATGAACGCCAGCGCCCCTCTGGAGACTTCTTCTCGGACCAGGTGGCCTTGCGCTGGTGCCGGTTCTCTGGCTGGTAGCAGGCAACGAACTCGTCCAGATCCGCTCGTTTCAGCGGGTTCGTCTTCAGCGTGAAATGCTTGTTTGTGCGCAGGTCGTAGACCCAGAGCTTCTCGGTCCACGGCTTCTCCCGGCCCGGCTTCTTCTCGAAGAAGAGCACGTTCGCCTTCACTCCCTGCGCGTAGAAGATGCCCGTCGGCAACCGCAGCAGGGTGTGCACGTCGCACTCGTGAAGCAGCTTGCGGCGGATCGTCTCTCCTGCTCCACCTTCGAAGAGCACGTTGTCGGGGACCACCACCGCCGCGCGCCCGTTCACCTCAAGCAGCGTCTTGATGTGCTGCACGAAGTTGAGCTGCTTGTTGCTTGTGGAGGCCCAGAAATCGTCTCGCACGACGGTGAGGGCCTCCTTCTCCTGCTCGCCCTCCTCGTTGATGACGGTGACGGAGGACTTGCGGCCGAAGGGTGGATTGGAGAGCGCGATCTTCCACCGCTTGCCCGGGTCGCTGCGGATGGCGTCATCCACGACGACAATCGGAGTCTCATCCCCACCAACGCCGTGGAGCAGCAGGTTCATCGTGCACAGGCGGGCGGGCGTATCGGCGATTTCCCACCCTCGAAGCGCCTCCAGCTTGAGGTGCTTTTTCTGATCCTTGTCGAGCTTGTTGTTGTTGGCGATGTAGTCATGGGCTGCGAGCAGGAAGCCTCCGGTGCCCACTGCTGGGTCAATGATGGTCTCCCCTGGCTTGGGCTGCACCACGTCCACGATGGCGCGGATCAATGCTCGTGGGGTGAAGTACTGCCCGGCGCCGGACTGGGAGGCCGTCTTCTCCAGAAGGCCCTCGTAGGCGTCACCCTTTACGTCGGCGTCGAGGCTCGACCACTGCTCGCGGTCCAGCAGGTCCACGATGAGGCGGCGCAGCTTGGCAGGGTCCTGGATCTTGTTCTGGGCCTTGCGGAAGACGAGTCCCAGAGTTCCTTTTGACTTGCCTAGCGTTTCCAGTAGGCGGCGGTAGTGGTTTTCAAGCGCGTCGCCTTCCTTGCTCATAAGGCTAGGCCAAGCAAAGGCACTTGGTACGGGAGAGGGACGGTTCCACGGAGCCTGGGTCTGCTCATGGGCCATTTTAAGAAAGAGCAGAAATGTAAGCTGCTCAATGTAGTCGCCGTACGAGAGTCCATCGTCTCGAAGGACATCGCAATAGTTCCAGAGCTTCTGGACAATCTGGGCCGAGTGGTTGCTCATCGGGCGGCCTTCATTTTCGGGGCGGTGATGATTTTCTGGGACTGGTCTTGCTTTGGCGTAGTTTTGCTTTTCATGTTGGCAGAGGTGCGCGCCAGAGGATCTATGGCTGGCTCATCTGTTCGCACTTGCGACACAAGATTGCCTGCGAATGCTTGGCGTAGCACTGTCTGTCGCAGTTGATTTGCGCGAGACACGTTTGTCTGAATAGACATGTTTCCTGATTTCGCTAGTGACATGCGGCTTTCTGCTTCCGCCATAATTCGCCGCTGCTCCTTTAGTGGGGGCAGCGCAATGACTAGTTCGCGAAGTTGTTCTAGGTTGAGGCCGGGCTTTCCAGCGCCATATGCACAATTCTCCAGGTAGCGCCGCCCGTTCGCTGGAGAAACAACCCAGGCGAAGAGAAATGCGCTAGTGTTAGTGTCTACGGGGCGTGCGAGTCCGACATGCTGGCTAACATACGCCTCTGGAATTGAGTTCGGAACCAGGGCTGACTTCGTGACATTTGCTCCAGTGATTGTGATAAGGAGATCACCACTGGCGACGCGGGTTCGTATGCCTTCCGCATTTGCGGGCGGGCTGACGCTAGCAACCGCATCCAGTTGGAGCATGTCTTTCTTGATGTCCTGTGCTCGGATGAAAAGGGGACCAGAATCTGAGTAGTGTTCCGCCCAGCCCCGCGAACCACTCGTCACGAAGGTGGTCAGTTGGTCAAGGCTTGCCCAAACCCATCCTTCGGGGAGATTAAAGAGCCCATTCGTCGAGGGCATTAAGGGCTCTGCGTATCTTTCTTTCCATTTATCGTTCTTGGGAGGCTTCCCAGTTGCTTTCATCTTCGCGAGTTGGTCGCTCTCCCAGTGAGCGCGCCGTTCTTTGAGGATTCGCGCGAGGAGCTTGTCAGCGGGCTCGTAGTCGCGGTTTTCGCGACGGGCGAGTTCGGCCTCGGTTGGAACGAGGTGCCCTTCACACGCGGCCTTCAGGACAGAGGCCTGGTAGCGCCTCAGTTGAAGCTGCACTCGCCTGAGGGCCTCGACTCCGGCTTCAATCCGGGCGAACTGCTTCTCCAATTCGGCAACGATTCGGTGCTGCTCTTGAAGTGGAGCTATAGGCACTTGCGCGGATTGCATGAATTCTTTCCGCACACGGAGGAGCCCTGCAGCTCCCTGCATCGCTGCTCGAGCGTCTCGCCGGAAAGACGACTGTAGAACGAAGTGCATGAGATATTTGGGATCCACCTCGCCCTTGCTGCGTAGCACGAAGAACTCAGTCGACCCTGCGCCACGCCCACCTTTGAGTTGAGTAGCAATCGCTACCTTCCCATTCTCCATGCAGGGTGTGACTTTGGCGAAGAGGACGTCGCCTTCTTGAAATAGCGTGTATCCCTTTTTAACCTCCGACCATGGGCGATGAGTGTTCGGCTGCATCCGCCCCGATTCTTCCTCTACCGCAGCCATCGGGACAAATGACACCAAGTCATGGTCTTGCGGAGGCTCCGAGAAGGAGTTGGGGTTGATGTCTGCGATTTCGGAGAGCGGCGCGCGTGACCACCCTGCCGGTAGTTTTTCGTGAGTCATGCCACCAATACCTCATTCAACTCTTCAATCAGTTCATCGAGCTTGCCCGCAAACACTTGGTGGACCCGACCGAGTCCTCCCTTTTGGTTGAAGGGCACGTCCTCAAAGTCGTCTCTATCAATCCTGAAGCTCGCGGCGACGTGGTCCTTGATGAGCACCAGCCACTGCCGTTGCTCGGCCGAGAACTTCCGTCCCCGGTTCTCCTGCTGGGCCAGCCAGTTCTGGAACCGTTCTTCCACCTGCTCCGTGAAGGGCACCAGTTGCCGGTCCTTGTGGAGCGCGAAGCGCACTAGCGACACGATGTCCGTGAGGAGCCGCTTGCCACCAGCGCCGCGCACCTTGGCTTTATCGAGCGTCTCATACGCCCGCCAGAGCGCTTCCGGCGTCCACGTCCGGGGTGGAGCCTTGATGTCTTCCGCCAGCGCCTTGATGTCCTTGAACGTGAGCCGCTTCGCGAACGGCTGTGAGTACAGCACCTGGATGGCCAGGATCTCGTCCTTGTGCTCTTCGATGTACTGCTCGAAAGACTGCACCAGTCCGCGCGCCTTCTCCGTCGCGGCGGCGTCGAAGCCCGCCCCGAGCACTGCGTCTACGCTGAGTGTGTCGATGGTTTGCTCGAAGGTGCGCTTGATGAAAGCGAGCTCGTTTCGCAAGTCCGGATTTGCCGCCAGTGGGCTCACCGCCGTCCGGATCGCCGCCTCCGCAGCCCGCGAGATCTGCGCCGCTGTCGGCTCCTCTCCGGGGAGCAGCTTGTTTGCCACTCGCGCTGCTTCGACATGCCGGTCCGGGTCGAGCGCCTCCACCATCCCGCCCACAAGCGCCTCCAGGGACTTGCCATGGGCCAACCTCGTGAGCCGCTCCTTCTCAGGCTTGCCGATCCGCTGATTCATCCGAGCTAGACGGCTGGCTAGCGAGGAGACGACATCCCGGTCCGTGCCGCCTGCCGCTACGACCTGAAGCAGCTTCTCGAAGGCCACGGCGGGGTTTTTCTCGAGCGGGCGGGTATCGACAAGGTCGCCCTCGCACATGCCCACGCAGTCCACGAGGATGAAGTGCGTCTTGGCGGGGGCGTCGGGAGTCACCGTCTGGAGGTCGCTCGAGTTGATGACGCGGACTCCGCGCCCCTTCATCTGCTCGAAGAAGTTACGGCTCTTCACCGTCCGCATGAACATCACGATTTCCAGCGGCTTGATGTCCGTGCCGGTGGCGACCATGTCCACCGTCACGGCGATGCGCGGGTAAAACGAGTTGCGGAACGAGGACAGCAGGTCCTCGGGCTTGATGCCGGTGGTCTTGTAGGTGACTTCTTCGACTTCCTTGCCGTCAGCCCCCCGCTTCGTCGTCACGAGGCGCGCGGTGCCAGAGCGGTAGGTAATCTTCTCGCAGAATGCGTTGCCCTTGCCGAACTCCTCCCGGAGGACACGGACGATGTCGTCCGCATGCGAGTCGTCCTTGGCGAAGATGAGCGTCTTGGGGACTTCCTTGCGGCCGGGAAAGATCTCCGTGAAGAGCCGGTCCTTGAAGGTGCGGATGACGGTGCGGATCTGATCCATCGCCACCACGTCTCGGTCGAGCTGCTTTGCGGAGTAGGTCAGGTCGTCATCGAGCTTCTGCCAACGGACGGCCCGCGACTCACGGTCCCGCTTGTCCACGAAAAGGCCCGCCTCCACTTTCGAGCCGCTCTCGGTGATGCGGGTGCGGATGCGATACACGTCGAAGGGCACGTTCACGCTGTCGGCGACCGCAGCTTCGTGGCCGTACTCCATGACAAGGTTCTGATGGAAGAATCCGAGCGTCTGCTTGGAAGGAGTCGCCGTCAGTCCGACCAGCGACGCGTCGAAGTACTCCAGCACCTGCCGCCACAGGTTGTAGATGGAGCGGTGGGCTTCATCGGTCCACAGGAAGTCGAAGAACTCGACGGGAATGTTCGGGTTGTAGGGGACCGGGATGGGCTGGGGGCTCAGGTCCGTGAGCGTGGCGAATGCGGAGAGCTCTTCGTCGTCATCCTTCAGCTCCTTGCCCGAGAGCATCGAGTAGACGCGCTGGATGGTCGCGATGCAGACCTTGGCCACCGGATCGAGCTTGTTCGAGGTGAGGTGCTGGACGTTGTACAGCTCATGGAACTTCCGTCCGTCGTCGGGGGTGACGTACTGCTGGAACTCCTTCAGCGTTTGTCGGCCAAGGTTGGCCCGATCCACGAGGAAGAGGACTCTCTTGGCGCCGCCAAACTTGATGAGCCGGTAGATGGAGCTGACCGCCGTGAAGGTCTTCCCGGAGCCGGTGGCCATCTGGATGAGGGCCCGCGGCTTGCCTGCGTACAGGGAGGCTTCGAGGTTGCGCACAGCCTTGAGCTGGGCGGGCCACAACCCCTTTGGGTCGAGGTCCGGCATCTGGCGGAGGCGTAGCCGTAACGTCGAAGGGAGGAGACTGCGCGCCGCGGGATGGCCTTTCTCCAGGGGGAGCAGCGGTGGTGGGTTCTGCTCCGGGTCGAGCCACTCCGCCAGTGTTTCGGGCTTGTGGAAGTGGAAGAGGCGGCGGCTGCGCGGCTCTGGATCCAGGCGATTGGTGAATTGCGTCTCCACGCCCGTGCTTTCATAGAGGAAGGGCAGTGGAGTGACGTGCGCGGGGAAGAGACGAGGCACGCCGCGCGCGTACTTCTCCGACTGCACCTCGATGCCGCTGAGGGGGGTGCCTTCTTTCTTGGCCTCGACGACGCCGGCCAGTTTCCCAGCGACATAGAGGGCGTAGTCGGCCGTTCCATGGCCTCGTTCCAAGGGGAACTCGCGGATGGCCACCCCAAGCCCGGCGGTGACGTTCATCTCCGCGAAGTCCTGGACAAGCCAACCCGCGCTCTGGAGCGCGGCATCGATGTTCTTACGAGCAGCAGCTTCGGGAGTAGCCATCGGGAGCCGATGATTGCTGAAAGCCGCAGTCACGGCGATCCCGAAGTCCTCCCTAGGGAATGCCGCGTCAGGCTTCGAGGTGGGGACTGCGCGCACATCGGGCGCGTGGGCGGCCGGGCCGGCTTCAGGCGCGCAGGCGCGGGCCGATCAGCTTCCAGTACGTCACGGGGAAGACGCGGGCGAGCATCGCCAGCGCCACGGCGTCCTTACCCACCAGGATGCGCTGCTCGCGGTTCTCCACGCCTTTCACGATGATGTCGCCCGCGACGTCGGCTGGGAGCCGCAGCATCTTCTGGAAGGACTTGCGACGGCGGGAGACCTCCTCGGCCGTTGCTCCGGTGGGGACCCGGGCGCTCGCGGCGATGGAGGTCGCGACGCCGCCCGGGTGCACCACCGTGACTCCCACCGTGGTGCCCTCCAGTTCGTGGCGCAGCCCTTCGGAGAAGCCTCGCACGGCGAACTTGCTGGCCGCGTAGGCCACCTGGCCCGGCGGGGCCACCAGGCCGAAGACGCTGGAGAGGTTCACCAGCCGCGCGTCGTCGCTCTTGCGGAGCAGGGGCAGGAAGGCGCGGCTCAGGCGCACCACGCCCCAGAAGTTGATGTTGAACAGCCACTCGAAGTCCTCGGCGCTCACCTGTTCGAAGGTGCCTCCGAGCGCCACGCCCGCGTTGTTGAAGAGCAGGTCGACCCCGGGATGCTCCGCCGTCACCTGCGCCGGGAAGGCCTCCACCGCGTCCTTGTCCGACACGTCGAGCCGGTGCCGGCTGATGCGCACCTCCGGCGCGCGCGCCAGGTCCGCGGTCTCCGCGAGCCCCGCCTCGTTCACGTCCGCCAGCGCGAGGTGACAGCCCTTGCGCGCCAGGCTGACCGCGATGGCCCGGCCGATGCCGCTCGCCGCGCCCGTGACGACCGCTGTCCTGCCTTGAAGCCGCATGTGCTCAGCCACGGGCCACCTCCGCAAGCAGCGCCCGCGGTGACTCGGGGCGCCGGAACTCCATCGCTTCGTCGTCCACGCGGCCGTAGCGCATCATCACCAGGTCGCGCACGTAGTTCTGGTACAGGCGCCACGGGGCGCGCGTGCCTTGTCTGGGCAGCGAGTCCAGCGCGCGCTGCACGTACCCGGAGCTGAAGTCGAGCACCGGCTCCGGCGTCATCGCCGGACCCGTCACCCGGGGCACGCATTGCGTGTAGCCGTGCTGCTTCATGTGGTTGAGCAGCCGGCAGGTGTACTCGGCCACCAGGTCGCACTTCAGGGTCCACGACGCGTTGGTGTACCCGAAGGCCGCGACGAGGTTGGGCACGTCGCTGAACATCATTCCCTTGTACGCCAGCGTCCGCGCCAGCTGGATGGGATTGCCGTCCACGCTCAGCGCCAGGCCGCTGAGGATCTTCACGTTCAGCCCCGTGGCGGTGACGATGACGTCCGCGTCCACGTGCGCGCCCGAGCGCAGCTTCAGGCCCGTCTCGGTGAAGGACTCGATGTGGTCCGTCACCATGGAGGCGCGCCCCTCGCGGAGGGCGCGGAAGAGGTCGCCGTCCGGGGCCACGCACAGCCGTTCGTCCCACGGGTTGTAGCGGGGCGCGAAGTGCGTATCGACGTCGTACGTCTTGCCGAGCGCGCGCCGTACGCCCAGGCGCAGGAGCCACTTGAACAGTCCCGGCCGGCTGCGCGCGAGACCGTAGAGGAGCATGCCGCGCAGGACGTTCTTCCAGCGTGAGACCGCGTAGGCCGCGCGCCGGGGGAGGACGCGCCGCAACGCCCGGGCGACGCTGTCCTCGGCCGGTTGATCCGCGATGTACGTGGGCGAGCGCTGCAACATCGTGACGTGCGCGGCGCGCTCCGCCATCGCGGGGACCAGCGTCACCGCCGTGGCGCCGCTGCCGATGACGACCACGCGCTTGCCGCCGTAGTCCAGGTCCTCGGGCCAGTGCTGCGGGTGCACGACGCGGCCCTGGAAGCGCTCCGTGCCGGGCCACGTGGGCGTGTAGCCGCTCGCGTAGTCGTAGTAGCCGGTGCAGGCGTAGAGGAAGCCGCACGTCATGCGGAGCGGGGCGCGCTCCGGGCCCACCTCCACGTCCACGGTCCAGCGCGAGTGCTCCGAGGACCACTCGGCCCGCGTCACGCGGTGGTGGTAGCGGATCCGCTGATCAATCCCGTACTCCGCCGCGGTCTCCTCGATGTACGCCTTGATGGACGCCCCATCCGCGATGGCCTTGCCCCCCAGCCACGGCCGGAACCGGTAGCCCAGCGTGTACATGTCCGAGTCCGAGCGGATGCCCGGGTAGCGGAACAAATCCCACGTGCCACCCATGGCCCCGCGCCCCTCCAGGATGGCGTAGCTCAGGGTGGGGCAGCGCGTCTGCAGGTGGTACGCGGCGCCAATGCCCGACAGGCCCGCGCCGATGATCAACACGTCGACGTGCGAGGGGGGCTCGGCGGAGGACAGCGGCATCACGGGACTCCTCGTGGTACAGGAAGGTACCCAGCCCATGCGTCTGTTGATGAGAGGTAGCAGCGGCATCTGGTACCGTCAAGTACCAGCCCGAGGACCCGCATGACGTCCCCCTCCGAGCAAGCAGGAGAGTCCCCCCGGGAGCGGCTCGTGGCGGGCCTGGCGCAGGCCATCGTGGAGGTGGGCTACGCGCGGCTGACCATCGCGGACATCGTCCGGCACGCGCGCGTGTCGAAGCGCACGTTCTACGAGCACTTCGAGGACAAGGAGGCGTGCCTGCTGGCGCTCTACGCGGCGCAGAGCGCGCGGCTGCTCAAGGAGATTGAAGCGGCCATCCAGCACGCGCCGCCCGGGGAGATGCGGGCCAGCATCGGCGCGGCCGTGTACCTGTCCAGCCTCCAGAGCCGGCCGGGGCTCGTGCGGACGCTGCTCGTGGAGATACTGCACGTGGGGCCCAAGGGCATCGAGCTGCGCCGCCAGGTGATGCGCGGCTTCGCGGAGCTGATGCGGCGCGAGTTCGACGCGGCGGGCTCCGGGGCCGCGCTGTCGCCCGCCATCGCCATGGCGCTCGTGGGCGGCATCAACGAGCTCATCCTGGAAGCCGCGGAGGAGGACCGCGTGGACCGGCTGTCGGAGCTGGCCGGTCCGGTGGCGGCGTTCGTGCGGGGACTGATGGATGCACGGCCTCCCGCGAAGTGAACGGCGCTCAGTCCATGTGCTCCATCGGGATGCCCCGGGGCACGGCCCAGGCATGACTCCGTTCTTCCCAGACGGAGAAGACGGGGGCGGGGAACTTCGGATCCGCGAAGGTGCCCACGGTGATGGCGATGACGTCCGGGTCGTTCGAGAGCGCGTAGTAGACCGTCGAGCCGCACTCCGGACAGAAGTGGAAGTGGGCGGCGGTGCCGCTCTCATCGCCCTTGCGGGTGAACGTCGTGGAGCGGCCCTCGATGAGGGTGATGTCCTCGCGCCGGAAGCGGGCCTGCACGCCGAACACGCTGCCGGTGCGCTGCTGGCAGGCGAGGCAGTGGCACATGGAGATCCGGATGGGTTCTCCCCTGCACTCCACCCGGAGCTGACCGCAGGTACACGATGCTCGACGCTGGGACACGGGAGGCCTCCTGGAAGAGGAGGGCAGTGTGTCACCATCGCCGCACCTTGCCGAGAGGACGCAATGCCCTGGTGGAACCCCTTCCGGAAGACCGGCGCGAAGGACGCACGCGAGCCCGCCAACACCTCGCAAGCGATTCATGAGCGCTTGCTCCGGGACCGGATTGTCATGATCGGGGTGCCCATCGACGACGAGGTGGCCAGCCTCGCTGTCGCGCAGTTGCTCTTCCTCGAGAGCGAGAGCCCCACGCAGGAGATCCGCCTCTTCATCAACTCACCCGGCGGCTCGGTGACGGCGACGTTCGCCATCTGCGACACGGTGGAGTACGTGAAGTCGCCGGTCGCCACCATCTGCGTTGGCGAGTGCTCCGGGTCGGCCGCGCTGCTCATGGCGCTGGGCGCGAAGGGCCAGCGGTTCGCCATGAGGGAGAGCCAATTCATGCTCACGCCCCTGACTGGCGGCGCGGGCACGACGCCTGAGTCAAGGCCCATCATCGAACGCATGCGCCACGACCTCATCACGCGCCTGGCACGCGCCACCGGTCAGCCCGCGGAGCAGGTGCGGCGGGATTGCGAGGCGAAGCGGACCCTGAGCGCCGAGGAGGCGGTGCGCTACGGGCTGGTGGACCAGCTCATGGACCGGCGGCCGGCCTGACGCCGAAGGCCCCCCTGTTTCCAACTTGCCCCGGATGTTTTCGCAGCCTAAGCACTCCGCGACGACCATGGCCCGAACAACGCCGCACCCGATTCATTGCGCGGATGGCTTCGAGTTGCAGGCCACGCTGCACATGCCGGAAGGGCCCGTCCGGGGCGTGGTGCTGGTGCATCCGGCCACCGCCATGCCGGAGCAGATGTATTTCGCGTTCGCGTCGCGCCTGACGGACGAAGGCTTCGCGGCGGTGACCTACAACTACCGGGGCGTGCAGCCCGCGGGCGCCGCGCGGCGGACGCACGCCGGGTTCCTCACCTGGGCGGACCAGGACGTGGACGCGGTGACCCGCTGGGCGGCGGACCGGTATCCGGGGCTGCCGGTGATGGCCGTGGGCCACAGCTTCGGAGGCCACGCCATCGCGCTGAGCGAGAGCAGCCAGCGCCTCACCGCCGCGGTGATGGTGGCGTCCCAGGCCGGGAGCCTGCGCTTCATCCGGCACTGGCGGGAGCGGCTGCTCGTCACCCTGTACCTGAAGCTCATCGGGCCGCTCTGCGCGCGGTTCCTGGGCTACATGCCCTATGCGCGCCTGGGGCTGGGGGAGGACGTGCCCGCCCAGACAATCCTGGAGTGGAGCCGGTGGACGTCCCTGCCGCGCTTCTACTTCGACGATCCCCAACTGGACGCCGTGGGCCGCTTCGGCCGGCTGCGCATGCCGGTGCTGGCCATCGGCCTGGACGACGACCCCTGGGCGCCGCCAGAAGCCATCGACCTGGTCTGCGAACACCTCACCGGGTGCACCGTGGAGCGCCGGCAGTTGTCACCCAAGGACAGCGCCGGCCAGGGCATCGCCCACCTGGGCTTCTTCCGGGAACACCACGCCGCCACGCTCTGGCCCCGGGTGGTGGACTGGCTGAGCCGCCACGCGCCGATCCGTGCCTGACACACGGACCGGCGGGGTGCCGCGCTCTTCGCTAGTAGCGGAAGCCCAGCTGGAGCGACAGGCCGGGGTACTGATCCACGGCGCCACCGGCGACGTACGGATCGCCCGGCTCCGGGTTGAACTTGAAGAAGTAGCGGCGCAGGTCCGCCTTCAGCCTCACGTCCAGGAGGCTGTTGAGCCGGTACGCCAGCGTCGCGCTGCCCGTGACGGCCCCCGCCGACATGCGCGGGAACCACGCGTCCGTGGACAGCTCTCCCGAGTCCAGCGGGTGCTGGTACCCGAGGCGGAAGTTGAAGTCGAACTTCTCCGACAGCGCCGCCCGCACACCCAGGCCCAGGCCCGCCGTCTTGTACTCCACGTTGGGCAGGTCCAACGGCCGCTCGCCATCCACCGCGTCGATGCGGAACGTGTTCATTCCGTACGTGCCGGTGATCTCGAAGCCGTGGCGCTGCGCCTCGCCGAACGGAATCACGTAGCGCAGGCCCGCCTGCCACTCGCGCGCCGTGGTGGGGTAGGAGACCTCGCCCGACGAGCCCGTGGACTTCAGGCCGAAGGACTGATCAATCGAGCCCGTGATGCCCAGCCGCGCCAGCGCTCCCTTCTGGAAGGCCGCGAGCGGATAGAGCGTCACATCGCCCGCCACCTGCGGCGCGCCCGGCAGCGCGAAGCCGCCCACGTCCGGGCCCAGCGTGTACGGCCGCAACACGCCGAACACGTCGTCCTTGTAGCGCAGCGACCGGCCCAACAGCTTCACGCCCAGCGCACCCTCCACGATGGGCGCGGAAGCGACCGCCGGCTCCGCGACGGACGGTTCGTCCTCGCGCACCGGGGCCTTGTCCTCCTTGGGCTTCGCGGCCACCGGCTTGCGGATGGGCTCCGGGGCCGGCGTCTTGGGCGCGGGCGCCGGTGCCGGCGTCTCCGCGATGGGCGCCGCGGGCTTCAACGGCTCCGGCTCCACCGGCGTGGGCGGCTGCGGGGGCGCCACCGGGGCGGCCTCCGGCGCGGTCGACTTCTGCAGGCCGCGCTCCAGCGCCGTCCACTGACGCTTCACCGCCGCAGGCACCAGCTTCGCCGTGGCGGGCTTCGCGGCGGGGGGCGACGCCAGCGCCTTGCCGTCCTTGCCGTTGCGCACGGTGAGGCGCACCTGCTGCTTCTTGCCCACCGTGGACGTGTCCGCCACCACCACGGCGCTCAGGCCCAGCTCGCTCGCCACCGCGGCGGCGCCAGCGGGCTGCGTCGGATCCCTTCCCAGGCGCGACGCGGCGGCGCGCACCGCGGACTCGGGCACGATCTCGTAGCGGGCCGGACGGCGGGCCAGCTCCGCCTCCAGCACGTCGCGCGCGGCGTCCGCGTGCGGACCGGAGGCGAGCACCGCCACGCGGCGCGCCTCCGTCACCTTCGAGGCCTTGGACGAGGCCTTGGACTTCTTCGACGCGGACTGCGCCGTCTTCGCGGCCGCCTTCTTCGGCGCGGCGTCCGCGGCGGGAGCCAGCAGCAGGGCCGCGCCCAGCAAGGCCGCGGCGGAGGCGTATCGGGTGCGGGTCATCACGGGGAGCCCGGCTTTCCGGCGACCAGCCACTCGGTGAGGCACGCGGTGTCCGCGGCGCTCAGCGACCCGCCCAGCGGCATCTGCGCGCCGCAGCCCGGCGACGGCGCCAGCTTCTTCAGGAAGAAGGACTGGGACGGGTTGCTGCTGTCCGCCAGCGGCGCCTGATTGCACGACGAGTTGGTGGTGTAGAGCCGCCCGGGGAGGCCGGACGCCTGCAGATCCAGGTTCCCGCCCGACGCCTTGGTCTCCGTGGAGTGGCAGGCGAAGCACTGCTGCTGGAGGACGCTCGAGGCGGTGGTGCCCGGCGCGCAGGAGCTGGAGCCCCCGCCGGTGAAGCGCTCGGGGTCATCTAGCCCGCCAGCGCAGCCGGCGGTGGTGGCGAGGAGCGCGGCCGCGAACAGCGTGGCCAGCGGGGCGCGGTACGGACGACGGGCGGCGGATGGGTTCGCGAACAAGTCGAGCACGGGGGGCAAGAGGGGAACGAACAAGCCCCGCAGATTACCCGGCCCATGCGGGACTGTGCACCCCTCAACGGATCCGTTCTCACCCCTGTGACACGCGCTCCCCATGCCCGCATGCTCGTCGCGGGGTGGGCGGGTGTCACACCCTACCTGCGCTTCTTGAGGAAGCGGGTCACGCTGACCTTCCCGAAGCGGCCGCCGAAGAGGTACCAGGTGAGCACCGCGCCGAAGAGGGCCGCCGCCAGCGCGATGCCGACGATGCCCAGCACCGGCGTGTTCCCGTACATGGGCGGCCGGGGCGCGAAGGCGATGAAGGCGCCCACGATGAAGCCGCACGCGCACAGGCCCAGGAAGGCGATGACGGCCACGCTGCGCAGGTTCTCGTTGAGCTTGTCGAACTGCTCCGCGCGCACCGTGACGCTGAACTTGCCCGTCTCCAGGTCCAGCAGGATTTGCGACAGCTGCGTGGGCAGGTCCTGCGCCATGGACTGGAAGCGCAACAGCGTGCGCATCAGGCCGCCCTGCAGCTGCGTGGGATCATACCGGCCCGCCATCAGCTCCTTGGCGTACGGCAGCGCCACCTCCAGGATGTTCAGCTCCGGGTAGAGCCCGCGCAGCATGCCCTCCGTGGAGATGGAGGCGCGCGACAGCAGCGCGTACTCCTTGGGGATGCGGATGCGGTACTTCACGGCCAGGTCCAACAGGTCGCGCAGGAGCGTGCGCGCGTCCACCTGGCCCAGCGTGGTGGGCAGGTGCTGGCCGAGGATGGACTCGATGTCGTTGCGAAAGCCCATCAGGTTGGCGCGCGCGTCCGGCACGCCCACGCGGTAGAGGATGCGCGCCACGGAGTCGCTGTCCTTGAGCGCCACGGCCAGGCACAGCATCACCAGCGTCTCCTGCATGGGGCGGGTGAGCCGGCCCACCACGCCGAAGTCCAGGAGCGCCAGCCGGTTGCCCTCCATGAGCAGCACGTTGCCGGGGTGCGGGTCGCCGTGGAACAGCCCGTCGTCGAAGAGCTGCCGGAAGCTGGCCTCCAGGATGTGCTGGGCAATCTGCTTGCGGTCCGGCTCCGCCAGGGCGGCGGGGTTGATCTTCTCCCCGCGGATGAACTCCATGGTGAGCACGGTGCGGCTGGAGAGCGCCGCGTGCACTCGCGGAATCTTGAGGTACGGGCGGTCCTTGTGGTTCTCCAGGAACGCGCGGATGTTGGTGGCCTCGTTGATGAAGTCCAGCTCCTCGTGGATGGCCCGGTCGAACTCGTCCACGATGCCAGACGGCGTGTAGATGCCCGTCTCCTCCACCACGGCTTCCAGCAGGCGCGCCAGCGAGCGCAGCACGCCCAGGTCCGCGTCGATGCGCTGGGCGATGCCGGGGCGCTGCACCTTGATGACGACCTCCTCGCCCTCCAGCGTCACCGCGCGGTGCACCTGCGCGATGGACGCGGCGGCGAGCGGCTCCGGATCCACCTGGGCGAACAACTCCTGCACCTCCTTGCCCAGCGCGTCGCGGATCTGCGCGTGGACGTCCTCCAGCGGGATGGCCTCCACGTTGTCCTGGAGCGTGGCCAGCTCGTCCACGAACTCCGCGGGCAGCAGGTCCGCGCGGGTGGAGAGCACCTGGCCCAGCTTGATGAACGTGGGGCCCAGCTCCGCCAGGAAGCGGCGGAAGCGGCGCGCGGTGGACTCGCGGCGGGCCTCCTCGGAGACCTCCACCTTCTCCTTGCGGCCGCCGAGCAGGCGCCAGACGCCCGCGCGCTCGGTCACCTCGCCGAAGCCGTGACGGGCCGCGATGAGGGCAATCTGCCGGATGCGGTTGAGGTCCTGGAGGTTCATGACGGGGTCTGGAGGGCAGCCTGTGGCGGACGGGCCACGTAGCGCAAGAGGACGTAGCCCACGACGGCGGACAGCAACGATCCCGTGAGGATGCCCAGCTTCGCCTCCGCCAGCAGGGCGGGCTCGTTCGCGAAGGCGAGCCCCGCCACGAAGAGGGCCACCGTGAAGCCGATGCCGGCCACCACCGACACCCCGTGCACCTGGGCGACGCCCGCGCCCGTGGGCAGCGGCGACACGCCCGTCTTCACCGCCGCGAGCGTGAAGAGGAAGATGCCCACCTGCTTGCCCACGAAGAGGCCCACGATGATGCCCAGGGGCAGGGGCTTGAGCAGGTCCGCCAGGGACATGGCGGACACGTCCACGCCGGAGTTGGCCAGCGCGAACAGGGGCACGATGCCGTAGGCCACGTAGCCGTGCCACAGGTGCACGAAGCGGTTGAGCGGCGGCTCGATGTCCTCCAGCGCCTCCTCGATGTGGAGCAGCTGCGCGCCGCGCGCGCTCTCGTCGTCCGGCCGGGACACCAGCTCCCGGATGTACTGCGCCAGCTCCTCCAGCACCTCGCGCCCGGAGCGGGTGGGCAGCGCGGGGATGGCCAGCCCCAGCACCACGCCGGACAGCGTGGCGTGGATGCCGCCGTGGTGCATGGCGTACCAGAGCGCCGCGCCCACGACGGCGTAGGCCAGGCCGTTGCGCACGTAGAAGCGGTTGAGCCCCCAGAGCACCGCGACCAGGCCCCCGGCCACCGCGAGCCATTCGACGTGCAGGCCCGTGCCGTAGAAGAGCGCGATGACGAGGATGCCGCCGATGTCGTCGAAGATGGCGAGCGCGGTGAGGAACACCACCAGCCCCTGGCCCACGCGCGCCTTCACCAGCGTGAGGCACCCGATGGCGAACGCGATGTCGGTGGCCATGGGGATGGCCCAGCCGCCCTGCGCGGGCGTGCCGTGGGTGAACGCGAGGTACAGCCCCGCGGGCACCACCATGCCGCCCAGCGCGGCGATGAGCGGCAGGAGCGCGCGGGAGAAGGAGCGCAGCTCACCCGCGGCCAGCTCGCGCTTGATCTCCATCCCCACGAGGAAGAAGAAGAGCGTCATCAGGCCGTCGTTGATGAGCTCGCGGAAGGTGAAGGCGCCGCCGTGGCCCACCACCTCCAGGTGCAGGGGCGCGTCGAAGACGGCGGCGTAGGTGCTCCCCCAGGGCGAGTTGGCCCACACGAGCGCGGCCACCGCGCAGAGCGCCAGGAGGATGCCGCTGCTGGCCTCCAGGCGGAAGAACGCCTGCACGGGGGCCAGGGCCACCTTGAACAGGGCGGGGACGGGGGGGCGGGAGGTCGTCTGAGGAGAGTTCGCCATGTCGCCGGGCAGCCTGCCGGGGGGAGCAGGGCCTGCAAACCGTTTTCGGCCGGGGGTCCGCCGAAATGTCGGACGCCGATGGTAGGCATACGCACCAGGTAGGGGCGCCGGTTCGTTGATCCGGGGGTAAGGCCGTGAGAGAAGGTCGGGGATGGCGGTGACGCAGCAGACGAAGACAGGCAAGGCGGCGAACGTGGTGCTGCCCGAAGAGGACACGACTCCGGACGTCGGAACCGGTGAGGCCCCCGCGGGAGCGCGGGAGATCGCCTCCCTGACCCCGATGATGCGCCAGTACCTGGAGGTGAAGGCGCTCCACCCGGACACGGTGCTCTTCTTCCGGCTGGGTGACTTCTACGAGATGTTCTTCGAGGACGCGGTGCGGGCCTCGGAGCTCCTGCAGATCACCCTGACGGCCCGGGCCAAGGGCGCGGACAAGATCCCCATGTGCGGGGTGCCGTACCACTCCTCGCGCCGGTACATCGCGAAGCTGGTGGAGCACGGCCTCAAGGTCGCCATCTGCGAGCAGGTGACGGAGCCGGGCAACGGGCCGGGCATCGTGCAGCGCGAGGTGACGCGGGTCATCACCCCCGGCATGGTGCTGGACGACGAGGTGCTGGAGCCGCAGGCCAGCAACTTCCTCGCGGCCCTGTGCTGGGGCGAGGCGGGCTTCGGCGCGGCGCTGCTGGAGGCGTCCACCGGCGAGTTCTTCACCTTCGAGGCGCAAGGCCTGCCGGAGCTGGTGGAGGGCCTGTCGCGCGTGGAGCCGCGCGAGCTGCTGGTGCCGCAGGGCCTGCGCGAGGCGCCGGAGGTGGTGCAGGTGTGCCAGCGGCTGTCGCGCGTGCCGGCCGTGGCGGAAGCGGAAGGGGCGGCCTTCGAGCCCACGCGCGCGTCCGCGTTCCTGCGCTCGCACTTCAACGTGCAGTCGCTGTCCGCGTTCGGGCTGGACGGCTCGCCGCTGGCCACCGGGGCGGCGGGGGCGGCGCTGCGCTACCTCAAGGACACGCAGAAGACGCCGGCGGCGCACGTGGACCGGCTGTCGCGCCAGGAGCGCGCGGGCTGCCTCGTGATGGACGAGTCCTCGCGCGGCAACCTGGAGGTCCTCAAGAGCCTGCGCGATGGCGGGCGCAAGGGGTCGCTGCTGGGCGTGCTGGACCGGACGGCCACGGGCCTGGGCGCGCGCAAGCTGGCGCGCTGGCTGGCCGCGCCGCTGTGCTCGCTGCCGGAGATCGAAGCGCGGCTGGACGCGGTGGAGGAGCTGTCCGGCAAGAGCGTGTGGCGCGAGGAGCTGGTGGCCACCCTCAAGGAGGTGGGCGACCTGGAGCGGCTGTGCGGCCGGCTGTCGCTGGGCGCGGGCAACGCGAGGGATCTGCGCGCGCTGGCGCTGTCCCTGACGCAGCTGCCGAGGCTGGGCGCGGCGCTGGGGCGGTGTGACGCGGCGCTCTTGAAGTCGCTGTCCGGGCCGCTGGGCGCGCTGCCGGAGCTGGCGGACCTGCTGATGCGCGCGGTGCAGGACGAGCCGCCGGTGGTCATCCGCGAGGGCGGCTTCATCCGGCCGGGCTTCCACGCGGAGCTGGATGACCTGGTGGCGCTGTCCACGTCCGGCAAGGACTACCTGCTCAAGCTGGAGCAGCGGGAGAAGGACCGCACGGGCATCTCGTCGCTGAAGATCCGCTACAACAAGGTGTTCGGCTACTACCTGGAGGTGACGAAGGCGAACCTCCACGCGGTGCCCAAGGACTACATCCGCAAGCAGACCACGGTGGGCGCGGAGCGCTTCGTCACCGAGGAGCTGAAGGAGTACGAGGAGAAGGTCCTCACCGCGGAGGAGCGCCGCGTGGTGCTGGAGCTCCAGCTGTTCGAGGAGCTGCGCACGAAGGTCATCGCCGCCGCGCCGGCCATCCGCTCCGCCGCGGAGGCGGTGGCCACGGCGGACGCGCTGGTGTCCTTCGCCCGGTGCGCCGCGGAGTACGGCTACACGCGGCCCCAGGTGGACGCAGGGGAGGGGCTGACCATCACCGGCGGGCGGCACCCGGTGGTGGAGCGGATGCTGGGCGCGGGCGAGTCCTTCGTCCCCAACGACGTGCGGTTGGATCCGGAGGACGCGCAGCTCTTGGTCATCACCGGCCCGAACATGGCGGGCAAGAGCACGGTGATGCGGCAGGTGGCGCTGACGGCGCTGATGGCGCAGGCAGGCTCGTTCGTGCCGGCGAAGGCGGCGCGCATTGGCCTGTGCGACCGCATCTTCACGCGCGTGGGCGCGGCGGACAACCTGGCGCGCGGGCAGTCCACGTTCATGGTGGAGATGACGGAGACCAGCCACATCCTCCACCACGCGACCCGGAAGAGCCTGGTCATCCTGGATGAGATTGGCCGCGGCACGTCCACGTACGACGGCCTCTCCATCGCGTGGGCGGTGGCGGAGCACATCCACGACAAGGTGGGCGCGCGCTCGCTCTTCGCCACGCACTACCACGAGCTGGTGGACCTGGCGCGCGAGCGGCCCCGGGTGAAGAACCTGTGCATCGCGGTGAAGGAGCAGGGCGGCAAGGTCATCTTCCTGCGCAAGCTGGTGCCCGGCGGGGCCAGCCGCTCCTACGGCATCGAGGTCGCGAAGCTGGCCGGCCTGCCGCCGGAGGTGGTGTCGCGCGCCCGCGAGCTGCTCCAGAACCTGGAGTCCGGTGAGCTGGACGACGCGGGCCGTCCCCGCGTGGCCGTGCGCTCCACGAAGCGCGCGGCGCCGGTGAACGCGGGGCAGCTGGGGTTGTTCGGCGGCGCGCCGCAGCCGGCGCCCGTGGCCGTGGCGCCAGTGCCTCCCGAGCACGCGGAGGTGCTGGAGTCGCTTCGGACCGCCTCCATCGACCGGATGACGCCGCTGGACGCGCTCAACCTGCTGGCGAAGTTGAAGCAGTCGCTGGGCACTTCCTGAGGAGCGGGGTGGACCTCGGGGCAGGAGCCCGGGTGCACCTGAAAGGCACAGGGGAGTAGACTTTTCAGGTTCAATCGTCGGAGGCTTTCCGGGTGGCGCGCTCGCGCCCCTGCTCATGCCCGGAGGAGTCATGACCCCGTCCACGCCCGACAGTGGAGGCAGTACCCGGCCCGCGCGTCGCCTGCCGTCGCCGTCGCCCGAGGCGCCTCGCTTCCTCTTCTCGGTCGATGGCATCCGTTACGAGGCCATCCGGGAGGTGGCGCGGATGCAGACGGGGGAGCTGTTGATGCTGGCCCGTCGGCGTCCACAAGCGGACGGCGCATTGGCGGGCCTCTGTCTCGTGCGCCGGCTGCCCAACCCCTCCACCTACCTGCGCCGCAAGCGGCTGGTGGAGGAGGTGCAACTGGCCTTCCGCCTGAACCATCCTGGCATCGCCCAGGTCTACTTCCGGAAGGTGCACGAGGACTCCCTGCACGTCGTCATGGAGCATGTGAACGGGCCTTCGCTGGAGACGCTGGTCAGCGCCGGGGTTGCGCGCGGCAAGCCTGTCTCCGAGTCCTTCGGCCTCTACGTGGGAGCCGAGCTCGCGGACGCGTTGCACCATGCGCACACCCTGACGGGCGAGGGGGGCAAGCCGCTCGGCATCATCCACCGCGACGTCAATCCCCGGCATGTCTACGTGGGCGCGCACGGCGGCGTGAAGCTGACGAACTTCGGCGCGGCCTACTCCGTGGTGGTGGGGCGCGAGGAGTCCCCCATGAACCTCGTCCGGGGGGACGTGGCCTATGCCTCACCCGAGTATCTGGAGAAGCAGCCGCTGACGCCTCGCTCCGACGTCTTCAGCCTGGGCGTGCTGCTGGTGGAGTTGCTCACCGGCACGCACCTCTTCGACGTGCAGGACGTGCGCCTCGTCTCCAAGGCTCTGGCGCCCCTGCGAATTGAAATCCTCCCGTCCCTGCCGCTGACGCAGATGCGCATCCTGCTGGCCAGCTTCAGTCCGGCCGACGTGGAGGCCGCGGTGGCGGGGCTTTCGCCGGACGTGAAGGCGCTGTTGCACAAGGCCCTGCGAGCCGACCCGACGGAGCGCTTCGCCTCGGCGGCGGAGATGCGCGACGCACTCCGGACCGCATTGGCGAGGCGGCACCCGGGCTATGGGCGCCACGAAGCATCCGAGGAGGTGGCCCTCGTGCTGGCCGAGGGCAGTTGCCTGCGAGACGTGGTGGAGTTCGGCGAGGGCGGACTCTTCCCTGAAGGGCTGGAGGAGCACGAACTCACAGCCCTGCCTCCGCGCAAGTAACGGCCTTCAGCGGGTCAGCACCGTGGCGACGTGGAGGAGCGCCTCCAGCTTCTCCGCGTCCAGCTTGCGCGCGAGGTAGAGCAGCCGCCGCAGCGCGGGGGTCTCGTCGTCGCGGGGGCGGGGGCGCTGGCCCTTGCGTCCTCGCACCAGGGCGGTGAGCCCCAGCATGTCCTCTGGCGACACCTTCAGCTCGGTGCACAGCCGGTAGAGCGTCGGGACGCTGGGCAGCATCTTCCCGCGCTCCAGGCGGCTGTAGACGGTGGAGAGAAGGCCCACGCGAGGACCCACCTCGGCTTGGGTGAGGCCCTGCTCCTCGCGGGCGGCGCGGGCGATTCTGCCAATGGTGATGGCCAGTTCTTCATTCATGGGACCGGCTCGGGAGCAGGATGCGCACCCGGGTCGTCCCGGGCGCCGCGCGAGGTGTATCAGACGTCACCGGGCAGGTGGCTTTCATCCACCGTCCAGGCGCGGTGGTGGGGACCTCCGCTCGTCCTGCGGTTGAACGCATGGGCGAAGGCGGGCTTTCCGATGGGTAGACCTTGAGAGGCCAGAAGAATGAACCCATCAGGATGAGTCCCAGAGCGTTGACGGATCCCCGGTATTCGCGTGCTTCTGGTAGCTTGCGCGCACGTGAAGGGAGGGCGTCGCATGCGAGTGGCCCGAAGCCCCCGAGGAAGGACGTCATGAGGCCACCGCCCGCCATGCTGCCACCAGGTGCCGAGGTGCTGGGCTACACGGTGGAGCGCCAGCTGGGGCAGGGCGGCTTCGGCACGGTGTACCTCGCGCGCAACGCGGGGCAGCCCTTCGCCTTGAAGCTGCTCCACCTGACACACGTGGGTGAGCGGGTGGAGCGTGAGGTCTCCATCCTCTTGAAGCTGCACCACCCCAACGTGGTGAGGCTTCAGGGCCATGGCCTGTGGCCGCCCGGAGCCCCGCGGTTCGCCGCCATCGTCATGGAGTACGTGGACGGGCGCCGGCTGGACGTCTGGGCGGACGAGGAGAACCCCACGGCGCGGCAGGTGGCGCGCGTGGTGCTGGACATGGCGCGGGCGCTGGCGGCTTCGCACGCGGTGGGGGTGCTTCACCGGGACGTGAAGGAGGTCAACGTCATGGTGCGGGCTTCGGACGGGGTGGCCAAGCTGGTGGATTTCGGCATCGGCGACTACGAGGGCGCGAGGGGCCTCACGGTGGACATCCTCCCGCCGGGGACGCCGGAGTACCGCGCCCCGGAGGCTTGGCGGTTCTTCCGGCAGCACGTCCACGTGCCCGGCGCCAGGTACGACGCGGGACCGCCGGACGACTTGTGGGCGCTGGGCCTGGTCCTCTACGCGCTGCTGACGGCGCGGAAGGCTTTCGATGGCGCCGACGACCCCGGCTTCATCGAGGACGTCATGACTCGCGATCCGGCGCCGCCCCACGAGGAGAATGCACGGGTGCCCCGGGCGCTGGGCGACGTGTGCATGTGCCTGCTGCGGAAGACACCGGAGACGCGCACGGTGAGCGCCCTGGCCGCCGTGACGGAGCTGGAGCGGGTGCTGGCGGGCGCGGACGCGGCGTGGGACGTGCCGCTCTGCGATGCCTATGGCGAGGACACCGCGACGACGGAAGGGGGGAGGGACAGCGAGGAGAAGTGGCTGCGCGCGCCGTTGCACCGGCCTCGCCGGGGCAAGAGGGCACCGCTTCCTGAAGCGTCAGGGGCCCAGGTGAAGTCGGAGCCGGAGTCACACAGGTCCTCCACTGCGTGGGGGATTGCCGTGGCGCTGCTGCTGATGCTGGTCGCGACGCCGTGGCTTCGACACTCACGCGCTCCTCAGGTGGCTCCCGCCCGTCAGGAAGTAGCGGCTTCTGGCAAGTCGCCTCAAGCTGGCCGCGCCGCAGCTCCCACGGGGCCGGAGGCCACCGCCGCGGCCGTCGCGCTCCCCGCGACGCTCCAGGAGGATCCAGCCACCGTGACGACGCCGCCGAAAGACCCCCAGCCCCTTCAGCTCCCCCCGAAGCCCGCGAAGAAGGGCCTGGGCGTCATGGCCCGTGCGGTGAGCACGGCGGCGGCTTGCACGGCGATCGCGTGCCCTGGTCCGCGGGTGCGCCCGCCTCCGCCGCCAGAGCCGTGTCCACTGGGAGCGGTGACCGCCATGGAGAAGCGGGGGATCACCGTCGGAGATATGCAGCCGGCACGCTTCGCAAAGGGAGATGCCCGGGTCATTTCAATTGGAGAGGGTCCCGTTGAAATCCACCTCATGGGGGGCTGGAGAGGGCTGCCAGGCAATAGCGTCCTGTCGGGACGGAGCATCGTGCGCGACCGCGTTTATGCTCGCTTCACCTGGGCGACGACACCCCAGGGAGACAGCTTCCCTGTGTGCTTTGAGGTCCATGCCGGAGAGGGACCCCGGGGGATGGCTCGAGAGGCAGGCGACGAACCTCCGTCTCGGGCACGCATCTGGACAATTGCTTATGTGAGGGCAGTCGCCGAGTTCGAATAGCGACGCCACCGGAAAGATTGTCGAGTGCCTCTTTCATCATGGGTCGTTCTCGTGGGGCTGCTTCTCATCGGGAACACGGCGACGGCGCAACTGGAGGTTTCATCATCCGTGCCGGGCGCACGGCGGATCGAATTGACGCCCGAAGGGATTGAAGGCGTCAGTGAAGTCCTGGTCAGCCCAGGCCTTTCCACGATGCTTCTCTTCGACTCGGAGTTGCAGCGCGCGAGCGTCGAGCTGGAAAATCCACAACGCTTTTCCCTGGTCGATGTGGGGCAGGCCACCCTCCGGCTTGTGCCTTCCGCGAGTGCCACTCCAGGCGAACGGTTCAAGTTGATGCTGCGCTTCCAGGATGGTGCGGCCCCATTGACTGCCATGTTCCTGCTGAAGGTGCATCCGGCAAAGGCGGAGGCCACCATCGAGGTCTATCGGCACGCGCGAACAGTCGCGACGTACCAGCAAGAGATCCGGGATGCGCGCACGGAGGTCTTGCGCTGCAGGGAGGAACTGTCGCGCGTTGTATCCGAGCACGAGGCGCCAGGCGGGTTGACGGGGTTTCTCTTCAGCGAGGGATTGGGCCCGCGACGTGTAGCGGAGCAAGTCCTGATCAAGACTGTCACGACAACGGCGGCCAATGGATTGGGGGCACCCATCGTCAATAGCTACCGCTCAAGCAAGCGGGTGGCCGTGGACGCCTGGATTGACGTAAAGACCGGGCCGCAACCATGGGCGGCGGAAGGGGCGACGCTCAAGGCCAGGTCTGGCGAGGAGTTGAAGGTCCTTCGCGTGTGGCTGGCGGCGCCGATCCCGCCAGGAGGCCCCGGTGGGCGAGTGATTGTGGAGGCCGAGGCCCCGGCGGCTTCGGTCCAGGGACCGTTCTCCCTCAAGCTCTGGGAGGCAGAAGGGCCTCGGAGCATCACGCTCGGAAACGTGACGTTTCCTTGAAGTTGTACCCGTACCTGGACAAGGCGGCCCATGGCTGAAGCGCTGATGCGGGCGCGGCCGTCCACGACAGCGTGCCGGCGAGCAAGGGGCAGGGCCCCCGGAGGCGTGGGGGCGCGGCCTGGACAGGGGGTTGCCTATCCTAGGGAATGTCCCCCACGCGAAGCCCGCCGCCAACGCTCCTGAAGTCCGTGCTGGTCGCCACCGACTTTTCGCTCTCGGGAGCGCGGGCGGTGGAGCGGACGGCCCGCCTGCCGCTCGCCCCGGAGGCGGCCGTCATCCTGGTGCACGTGCTGCCGGGACGCGCCCCCAAGGAGCTGGTGGCGCAGGCCCGGGAGCGGGCCTCGCGGACGCTGGCGGTCATCGCGCATGAGCTCCACGCCGCGCTTCACGCCGCGGGCTCCAGCGCCTCCGTCGAGGCGCGGCTGGTGACAGGGAAGCCGGCTCCCACCCTGGTGAGCCTGGCCCAGTCGATTGGCGCGGACCTGGTCGTCCTGGGCCGGCATGGCCGCCGGCCCGTCCGGGACCTGTTCCTGGGCTCCACCGCCGATCACGTCATCCGGTACGGCCCGTCCCCGGTGCTCGTGGTCCACGGGCTGGTGGAGGCCCCGTACCGCCATCCCCTGGTGGCCGTGGATGACGAGGACACGTCGCGGCGCGCCGTGGAGTTCCTGCCCGCCGTGCTGGAGCCGCGCACCCCGCTGCGGCTCATCCACGCGTACGAGTCACCGCTGGAGTACATGGTCTTCCCCGGGCTGACGCGTGACGAGCGCGCGCGGTACCGGGAGCGGTTCAAGGAGGGCGCGCTGCGCCAGCTGCGCTCCCTGCACCGGCACCTGGACGCGCTGGGCCTGCGGTACCGTCAGGCCCTGGAGCACGGCAGCCCGTACTCCATCATCCTGAAGGAGGCGCGCCGGCACCGGGCGGACCTGCTCGCGCTCGGCACCCAGGCCCGCTCCGGCGTGTCGCGCATCCTGCTGGGGAGCGTGGCGACGGACGTGATTCGCGAGGCCGGCTGCGACGTCCTCGTGGTCCGGCCCGCCGCGTAGGCGCCTACCGGTCGCAGTTGTGGGTGTTGTCCACGAGGGTCTCGGTGCGGGTCTGGGGCGTCAGCGTTTCGCCAGCGGTGCTGTACCTCACCCGCGTCTCGTAGACGTTCGGGCCCGCCGTGCAGCCGGCCCCGATGTCGAGGTACGTCACCGTCGGCCCCGAGCCGTCCAGGGTGGGGATGAAGCCCGGCTGCTTCGCGAAGTCGTTCTCGCTGGGGTCGCCGCTGCGCTCGTCCACGCCGAGCAGCTCCCCGTCGGGGGCACGCAGCATCACGCGCAGGGCCTGGAGGGTCGGATGGTACGCATCCTTCGACTCCGGGCCCTGCAGCAGGACGGCGGTCAGGGTGCCGTCCTTCTTCTTCCACGACTTCGAATGGAGGACGCGCCACTCGGGGCCCAGCTGGGGGCACGCCAGGGGCTGCGCCCACGTCACGTCGCGCGTGTACGCGCCCGGCTCGAAGGCCTTGAGCGTCTCCAGGACCTTCGGACCCTCCGCCGGCGCACAGGCGCCGAGCACCACCACCATGAAGCCCGGCTTGAGCCCTGGCACGGTGTCGCTCTTCACGATGCGCGGGTAGCCCTCGGCCACCTTCAGCGTCCCGTCCCAGACCTTGTTCTTCACGCGCTCCTGCCACCGGCCCAGGGACGCCTCGGCTTCCGCGGTGTCCTTGCCGCCGCCCCAGATGACGAGCTGGGCCGGCTGGGGCTCCGCTTCCGCCACGCCCATCCACGCCAGTACGGCCGCCAGCACCACGAATCCGTTCGCCTTCATGATTCCCCCTCTGCGGTTTCGACGCGATGGCGGAATCCTACGCCGTGAGGCTGACCTGCTTCGAGGGCGATGAGACCCTTCGGAGGCCACACGACCATCCCAGCCGACCCCGGAGCTCCGAGCCACTCCGGCGCTTCATGGCTTGCTCTTGTCGGGCGACGGTAGGGGCGCTCGGGGTGCTCATTCTCCAATGGGCCGTGGGGGCTGTGCGTGTCGCGGTTCCAGGCTGTGTCGAAGGCCGTCCTGGAACACGCCGCGAGCGGGGAAGGATTGGCGGCGTTCGAGGCCTCGGAGATGCTGAAGCGGTGGGAAGAAGGGGCATGGAATCTGGATCCCGCCTGAATGAAGCGCGAGCCACAGCCGTGAAGTAGGCTCCGTGCCCGCCATGCAGCTCGCCATTCCCCACGCTCCCCGCCGTGTCCGGATCGCCCAGGTCCCGGGGGCGGTGGCGCGGCTGGTTCGCGGGGTGGTGCTGGGCCTGGTCGTCATCGCCGCGCTGGGCCTGGGCGCTGGCTACGTCGGCCGCTACTTCATCGAGGAGCAGCGCTTCACCGCCAGCGCGGAGCTGGTGGACGCGGTGGTGGGGCTCAGCCACGCGCCCCCTTTGAACCAGCGCGAGGACGCCGAGGGCACGCTGGATGTCCTCTACACGTTCGCCGGTGAAGACCACTCCGTGTCAGGGGTCCGCACGAGCGCGGATCACGCGGCCGGCCTGGGCCATGGTGCCCGGGTGCAGCTCCTGGTGGACCCGTCCCAGCCGGGACGGCCTCGCGAGGCGACCTACGCCCGGGCGCGGGCGGCCCGGGTGGGGCTGCTGCCCTGGGGCCTGGGCCTGGGCGCGCTGGTGGCGCTGGGCGGCTTCGCCTGGGAGGTGCGGCGGCTGTGGCGCCGGGAGGTGGTGCCCCTGCGCCTGGGCGCGCTGGTGTGGCTCACCCCGGATGACGGCTATCTGCCGGAAGGGAAGGGCGAGGCCGTCTTCCCCGCGCACTTCTTCCGACAGGACGTGAAACACGCCGTGCGGGCGCGCTGCCGCCCCCAGCGGGCCCCGGTGCGAAACGGCGGCAAGGTGCTGGCGGCCGTGGTGCCCTCGGAGCCGGGGTGGTGCCGCGTCATCGACGAGGAGCTGGCGCGGAAGCTGGGCTGGGTGCGCTGACGGACGGACAGGTGGGGTTGAAAAGTTGCTGGCCCCCGGAGGCCGTGTGACACACGCCTGTAGCTGCAACGTCCGGAGGCTTCCATGCGCATGCGCTTCTCCCACTTCGTGCTGCCCGTGCTGCTCCTCACGGCCCCGAGCGCCGTCGGAGCCGCCAAGCGCAACGAAGCGGAGGAGGCGTACCAGCAGGCCCGCCGCGCGTACTACGCCCTGAAGGACGACGCGTCCCGCCGCAAGCTGCGCCACCACTGGCTCAACGTCGTCCACCGCTTCGAGGCCGTGGCCACCCGCTTCCCCAAGAGCGAGCGCGCCCCCGACGCCCTCTTCACCGCGGGCGACCTGCTCCAGGAGTTGAGCCGCATCTCCTTCGTGGACGAGGACCTGCAGGCCGCCATCTCGGACTACTCGAAGCTGGTGGAGGCCCACCCGAAGCACCGGCTCGCGGATGACGCGGCGCTGGCGCTGGCGCGCATCCACGTCAACCGCCTGGACAAGCCGGAGGCGGCCCGGAAGATCCTCAACGAGTCGCTGGCGACGAACCCCAAGGGTGACCAGTCCAAGGAGATCAAGTCGCTGCTGGCCTCGCTGCCCCCGCCCAGCAAGACGCCTCCCGCGAAGCCCACGGTGAAGCCGCTGCCCCCCGTCGTGAAGTCCACGCCGGACACCGCCGTCGCCGCCGCGAACCCCAGCTCGCCGCTGGTGGATGCCATCACCCGGCTCGCTCGTGAGCCGGCGCCGGCCCAGACTTCAAGCGCTGACACCTCCGCGAAGGACGCGGCGCCGAACATCGTGGACGCGCCCACCGTCGCCGACCGGGCCGTGGATGCGAAGGACGCCGCGAAGGCCCCGGAGGCCGTGGCTTCCTCTCACGCGACCTCGCAGCCCGTGAAGCCGGAGGTCCCGGCCGTGGTGGCGAAGGCTCCGGCGGTGGCGGAGAGTGCTCCGAAGCCGGCCGCTCCCGTGACCGTGGCGTCGAAGCCCGAGACGAAGCCCGAGGCGCCCCGTCCGGTGACGGCGCCGGTGGACGCGCAGGTCGCGCAGGCGCGGCTCAAGGCGGTGGCGAAGCAGTCGCGCCACGCGGAGCTGACGCTGGCGGAGCAGCTGGGGCTGAAGGTGCGCCGCGTGGTCATCGACGCGGGCCATGGCGGCCATGACTCCGGCGCCATTGGCAAGGCGGGGACGAAGGAGAAGGACGTGGCGCTGGCCATCTCCAAGAAGGTCGCGGACGGCCTGCGGGAGAAGGGCCTGGAGGTCGTGCTCACCCGCGACGACGACACGTTCATCCGCCTGGAGGACCGCGCGAAGCTGGCCAACGAGGCGCACGGCGACCTGTTCATCTCGGTGCACTGCAACTCGGCGGCGACGCACAAGCTGCGCGGCATCGAGACGTACACGCTCAACACGTCCGCGGACCGCTACTCCATCCGCCTGGCCGCTCGCGAGAACGCGTCCTCCGAGAAGGGCATCAGCGACCTGCAGTTCATCCTGGCGGACCTGGCCACCAAGGCGAACACCGAGGAGTCGAGCCGGCTGGCGAACGCCGTGCAGCACAACCTGGTGACGGGCCTGTCCGCCCAGTACGACGGCATCAAGGACCTGGGCCACAAGGAGGCGCTGTTCTACGTGCTCCTGGGCGCGAAGATGCCCGCCATCCTGGTGGAGACGTCCTTCCTGTCGCACTCGGAAGAAGAGAAGCGCCTGGCGTCCGAGCGCTACCAGGACGAGGTGGCGAAGAACATCGTGCTGGGAGTGGAAGAGTTCCTCGGTGATCGCCGCCGCGTGGCCAAGGTAGACTGACGCGTTCGTCGTCGTCAGTCCCCATGGCCGAGCAGTCTCCCCCGTCCCATCCCAAGCCCTCGCAGGACCCCCTCGCGCCCCCGTTCCAGACGGAGGCGGACCTGCGCGCGTGGCTCAAGGCGGAAGGCCTGGAGCACCTGTCGCGCCTGAGCCTGGCGCTGCTCACCCCGCGCGTGGAGGCCGCGTACCTGCCGCAGGTGCGCGCCGTCATCTCCCGCCGCCGGCTGATGGAAGTGCTTGCCCAGGACACGCTCGACCGCTGGACGGCGGAGATGCTGCCCACGCCGCGCATGCGCGACCTGCTGCCGAAGCTGGCCTGGCGCTTCGTGGAGGACGAGCGGCAGGCCGCCATCGAAGCGCGCGCCTCCGTCGCGGAGCGGCTGGTGCCTCCGTCAGACAAGCGCACGCACACGGTCCACGGGATGCTGATGGCGTGGCGTGCCCGGGTGCCTCCGGGCATCGCGCCGCGTCCGGAGCGGGCGCTGTCGCTGGAGGCGCTGGTGGAGGAGCCGGACCTGCCGGGCTTCCGCCTCAAGGAGACGCGCATCTCCGAGCAGCCGGTGTCTCCGCCGGGTTCGGGCTTCATCCTGCCGGAGGCGCGGCTGACGTTCAGTCCGTCCGGCGTGACGGTGGACTGTTCCTGCGGCGCGACGTTCTGCGTGCACCAGCTGGCGGCGGTGGACACCACGCTGCTCTGGCTGCGGCAGCGCTGGACGGAGGCCTTCGGCGAGACGCTGGAGGAGCTGGTGCGGCCCGCGTGGGCCCGGACGCTGCGCGCGCTGGAGCGGGCGGTGGAGGAGAGCCCGGGCGGCGGCGGGGGCGTGGAGATCTCCTGGCGGCTGGATGTCATCGAAGGGTACGGCGTGGAGGTCGCGCCGTACGTGCACCGGCGCACGAAGAAGGGCCAGCGCTCCATGGGCGCGAAGCTCACCCGGCGCAAGCTGCTCCAGGAGTACGGCTCGCAGCTGGGCCCCGCGGACTCGCGCATCGCCGCGCTGCTCTCCGACAGCACCGCCCCCGCGTCGCGCGCGCTGCTGTTCGAGCTGATCAACCATCCGCGCCTGTCGCTGGAGGGCACGCAGGACATCCCCGTGCGCATCGAGCGCGCGAAGGTGGGCCTGGTCGCCGAGGACCGGGCCGGCACCGTGCTGGTGAACGCGGGCGTGGACGGCACCGTGCTGCCGCCGCCGCTCCTGGAGCGCGTGCGCAAGGCGAAGCCGGAGGATGCCGTCTTCCTCTGGGACGAAGGCACGAGTGTGCTCACGGTGCTGGACGTGAGCCCGGAGGTGCGCGCGCTGGCCACGGTGCTCCAGCGGCACGGCAACGCGTTTCCTCCGGAGAGCCACGGGGCGCTCCTGGAGCAGCTGTCGAAGTTCTCCGTGCGCCTGCCGGTGGCCATGCCCCGCAGCGTGATGGGGGAATCCATCGCGCCGCAGCAGCTCCCGGTGCTCCGGCTGGAGGGACAGCCCGGGGGCGCGGTGCGGCTGGAGCTGCGGCTTCGCGCGCTGCCGGACGGCCCGGCGTACCTGCCGGGTGAGGGGCCTCGGGATGTGCACGTGCGGCGGGACACGCGGTCGTTCCACGCGGTGCGCGACTTCGGGCGCGAGCTGACGGCGGCCGCGGCGCTCCAGGCGCGGTTGCCCTTGCAGACCGCGGAGCCGCAGGAGCTGCCGTTCTGCTTCCTCTTCCACAGCGCGCAGGGCGGGCTGGCGGTGCTGGCCGCGTGCGCGGAGATGGAGCCCCGGCCGGAGCTGGAGTGGGTGGGCGCGTCCATGCGGCTGGTGCCCAAGCGCGGGGCAGGGGACCTGAAGGTCGTCCTGGAGCGCAAGCGCGAGTGGTTCGGCGTGCTGGGCGGCCTGTCCGTGGAGGGCGAGCGCGTGGAGCTGGCGCGGCTGTTGGACGCGGCCCGGCGCAAGGAGCGCTTCGTCCAGGTGGACGCGCGCACGTGGGTGGAGATCGAAGCGGCGCTGCGCGAGCAGCTGGAGAAGCTGGCGGACCACGCGTACCTGTCGAAGCACGGGCTGGAGGTGGGCCCGTCCGCGGCGGAGGCCCTGGCGGGGCTGGGCACCGCGGGCGCGCTCATCGACGCGGACGCGTCCTGGAAGACGCTCGTCGAGCGCATCTTCGCGGCGAAGGAGCTCAAGCCCCGAGTGCCCTCGACGCTGAAGACGGAGCTGCGCGACTACCAGCTGGAAGGCTTCCGGTGGCTCACGCGGCTGGCGTCGTGGAACGCGGGCGGGGTGCTGGCGGACGACATGGGCCTGGGCAAGACGGTGCAGGCCCTGGCCGTGCTGCTGGAGCGCGCGAAGCACGGGCCCGCGCTGGTGCTGGCGCCCACGTCCGTGGCCTTCAACTGGCGCGATGAGGCGAAGCGCTTCGCTCCGTCCCTCAAGGTGACGATCTTCTCCGACGCGGAGGACCGGGGCGGCACGCTGGAGCGGCTGGGGCCTCGCGACGTGCTGGTGCTCAGCTACGGCCTGCTGGTGCGCGACATCGAGCGGCTGGCCTCGATTCGCTTCGCCACCGTCGTCTTCGACGAGGCCCAGCAGCTGAAGAACGCGGCCACGCAGCGCTTCCGCGCGGCGCGGGCACTCCAGAGCGACTTCAGGTTCGCGCTGTCCGGCACGCCGCTGGAGAACCACCTGGGCGAGCTGTGGGCCCTCTTCGCCGTCGTCTTCCCGGGGCTTTTGGGCAGCCTGGAGGCGTTCCGCAACCGCTTCGCCGCGCCCATCGAGAAGCAGGTGGACCCCACGGCCGCGCCCGCGCTGGCCCGGGTGCTCCAGCCCTTCCTCCTGCGCCGCACCAAGGCCCAGGTGGAGGCGCAGCTGCCGCCGCGCACGGACGTGAAGGTGCCCGTGGTGCTGTCGCCGCCTGAGTGGACGCTCTACGAGGACGCGCGCCTGGCGGCCCTGTCCGACCTGGAGACGCGCAAGTCGAAGATGAAGGACCAGGAGCGCCGCATCGAGGTGCTGGCGGCGCTGACGCGGCTGCGGCTGCTCGCGTCGCATCCGCGCCTGTACGACGAGGCGTCCAGGCTGGAGTCCTCCAAGCTGGAGCGCTTCCTGGAGCTCATCCAGGAGCTGCGCGAGGAGGGGCACCGTGCACTGGTGTTCAGCCAGTTCACCTCCCACCTGGCCCTGGTCCGCGAGGTGCTGGACGCGCAGGGCATCGCCTACGAGTACCTGGACGGTTCCACGCCCGCCGGAGCCCGTGCGGAGCGCGTGCGCGCCTTCCAGGAGGGGGACGCGCCCCTGTTCCTGATTTCGCTCAAGGCGGGTGGCTTCGGCCTCAACCTGACGGCCGCCACCAGCGTCATCCACCTGGACCCCTGGTGGAACCCGGCCGTGGAGGACCAGGCCTCCGACCGCGCCCACCGCATCGGCCAGCAGCGCCCCGTCACGGTCTACCGGCTGGTGGCGCGCGGGACGATCGAGGAGCAGATGCTCTCGCTCCATGAGCAGAAGCGGGCCCTGGTGGCCGGCGTGCTGGAGGGCAAGGACGCCGCCGCCCGCCTGTCCACCCAGGAGCTGCTGGGGCTGCTCGCGCAGCGGCTGCCGGGCATCGACGGGATCGATTCAGACGCCACCAAGCACTGAACGCTCTTTCCGTGGTTTTTCGCGGGGCCGTTCGTGCGCCTGAACGGGCACTGAACAGACTTTTAGCCATTTCCGCCACGCGCCGACCTGAACGGCCGGACAGCCCTGGAATCCCGATCGGCCGCGCCTACATGAAACAATGATCAGGTGGGCGGGGCGCGCAGTCCGCCGGAAGACAATCTTGCCATGCCTACATGCTCATGAATTCAGTGGGTGGCGCTTGACCCAAGTGAAACACATATCAAATAAATACATGTTTCATTTGCGCGTCTATCTTTGCAATCAATTGCATGTGTCTATTTGGGCAGCAGCTGGAAGAAGTGCCCGATGGGGCCGTTCCCGTGGCCCACGGCGAGCGGGTAGCGCAGGGCGGAGGTGACGTACTCCTTCGCCAGCCGCACGGCCTCCAGCGGCGGGGCGCCCAGCGCGAGCCTCGCGGCGATCGCGGCGGACAGCGTGCACCCGGTGCCGTGCGTGTTCGGCGTGTCCACGGGCGCCACGGACAGCGTCTCCATCCGCGTCCCGTCGAACCACACGTCCGTGCCGCGCAGCGCGCCCGGCATGCCGCCGCCCTTCACCAGCACCACGCGCGAGCCCAGTGCGTGGATGCGCCGGGCGGCCTCGCGCATGTCCTCCAGCGTTTCTATCTCCATGCCCGCGAGCAGCTTCGCCTCGTGGCGGTTGGGCGTGAGGATGGCGGCCAGGGGCAGCATGCGCGTGCGCAGCGCCTCCGCCGCCTCGTTGTCGATGAGCTGCGAGCCCGCGCGGGACACCATCACCGGGTCCACCACGATGGGGCCCAGCGACACGCGGGAGAGCTGATCCGCCACGGCGTCGATGAGCGCGCGTTGGGCCAGCATGCCCACCTTGACCGCGTCCACGCGCATGTCCGACGCGACGGCGTCCACCTGCGCGGTGACGGACTCCGGGGGCAGCAGGTCCACGCGCGTGACACCCCGCGTGTTCTGCGCGGTGATGGCCGTCACGGCGCTGGTGCCGTGGACGCGGTGGAAGGAGAAGGTGCGGAGGTCGGCCTGGATGCCCGCGCCACCGCCGCTGTCCGAGCCGGCGATGGTGAGGGCGGTTGCGACAGGGAAGGGCTTCATGGGCGCGGCATCCTAGCCGCGCCCCGGCTCATGCGACCCTGGAACTAGAACTGGTTCTGCCGGGCCTGGTCGAAGTCCACGCGGTGCTTCAGGTAGAGCGTGTCCAGCATGTGGTTGCTGAGGGGGTTCAGGTTCCCGTCGGTGAAGCGGTGGACCACCGCGCCCTTGCCCGCGTCCTTCAGGAAGGCCAGCGGATCCACGTCGCCGCCCAGGCCCGTGAGCGTGGGCACCGGGTCCGCGTTGTTGACGTAGTGCACGTACTTGGGGCCGTCCGGGTACTTCGTGGACGCGGCGCCGAAGGTCTCCACCTGCAGGTGGCTCAGCTTCGCCTCCACCTGCGCGGGGGACAGCCCGTCTTCCACGCGCAGCCGCTTCGCCACGTCGTTGAGCGCTCGCGCGGTGACGAGGCCCCCCTGGCTGTAGCCCACCAGGTGCACGTCACGGCCGGCCTTCAGCTCCGAGTAGAGCGTGTCCGCCAGCGTGTCCACGGCGGGGTTCTTGCCCTTGTCCAGCTTGTCCGTCACGCACTGGGCCAGGTCCTTCACCAGCCCTTCCGTGGCGTTGTGGATGCCCACCACCTTCGCGCCGGAGCTGTCCGCCAGCGCCTGCATCTCCCCCAGCTGGCCCGCCGTCGGCGTCATGATGCCGTTGACGTAGAGGATCGTCTTGTCCGGGTTCGGGTTGTTCTTCGGCGTGACGCCCGGCACGTCCCCCAGCTTCGTCGTGGACGGCAGCACCTTGCCGCCCGCGCCCACGAACATGCCGTCCTGCGCGCGGTCCGGCTTCGCGCCGCCAAAGAGGCTGGTGATCTCCTTCACCGTGGTGGCGTTGAAGACGTTCGCGCCCATCTCCACGAAGCGGGGGATGTCCTTGATGCCGCCCACCGCCGCGTCGATGAGGCCGCCCAGCAGGTTCTTCTGCTGCGCCGGCGACGGCTCGAACGAGGACTTCTGGAACGCGGGCTGGTGCGGCGCCGGCTTCTTCGCCAGCGGCTCCGTGGCCGCCTTCGGGGTGGAGGACGGCACGGCGAGGGAACGGGTGCGGTCAATCGTGCTCATGGAGACCTCCAGCCACCGGGGGAAGTGGGCTCGGGTAGGTTATCCGAACCCAGCCCGGGAAGTTGCGTCCCCTGGCGTCACGGCGTGGTGAGCACTTCCTTCGCGGCGGGCAGGCCGCGCGCGGTCTCGGTCTCGGGCTCGGGGGCCTCCACCGGTGCCTCGTTGACTTCCTTGTAGAACCTCCGACCGAAGATGACGCCCAGCACCAGCGACACCACCATGCCCACCGCGGACACGGCGGTCATCACCGTGCGGCCCTGCGCGAGGCCACTGCCGAACTGCGCGGTGAGGAAGGTGCCCGGGATGGTCCCCAGCACGACGCCCATGACAGAGGGCCAGAAGCGCGCGCCGCTCGCCGCGCCGGCGATCAGCATGATGTCCGTGGGGCACAACGGATTGAGGCAGGCCAGGAACGTGAACTGGAAGTCGTGCCGGCGCGCCGCCTTGGAGATGGCGGAGTACTTGCTGCCGCACAGCCGCTGCATGGGCCGCGTGCCCAGCTTGCGAGCAACAAAGAAGAGCAGGGTGGCGGACAGGAAGCTGCCCGTTAGTGAATAGAGGGTCGCGGCAAGGGTTCCGAACATCATCCCGCCCACCGCGGTGATCACCTGACCGGGCAACAGCGTCAGGGGCCGCACGGCCAGGAAGGCCACGTACGCCAGGGGGGCGTAGTCACCCAGGGGGAGCAACAGCTCCCGGATGGTCCGCTGATCGATGAAGTCCGGCCCCAACAGCCGGAGCATCACCAGCCCGCCAATGGAGACGACCATGGGCGCGAGGATCCGCAACCAGGTCTTCAGTCCGCTGCTGCTCGCCAAGGAAACCTCCACCATCGCCCGCGAAGCCCATGTGTCAGGCGTTGCGCACAAGGTGGGAACCGAGCAGGGAATCGGCAACGAGGGCTGAATTGTTGTGAACAACGAGAGCGTCCTGCCGGGCAATCACCCGTCCCGTCCGGATGCCCAGCAGGCCCGACAAGCGCGCGAAATCCTTGGGGATTATGCATGCAATGTCTGGAGAGAACGGCTGGCGGTGTACGGAGCTTGCTTGCATCGGGGCGCTTCCGTCCCAAGGTTTCAGGCAAGGGACAACAAGGCGCGGACGGGGTCGGGCAGTCACGAGAGGAGACACGGACATGACGGACAAGGACAACAAGGGCAGCATGACGGTGGCTGAGGCCGGGCGTAAGGGCGGCGAGACGGTCCGCAACGAGCGCGGTCGCGAGTTCTACGAGACCATCGGCCGCAAGGGCGGCGCCACGGTGAAGGCCGAGCGCGGTCGCTCCTTCTACGAGGAGATCGGCCGCAAGGGCGGCGAGACCGTGAAGGCCGAGCGCGGCGCCAAGTTCTACGAGGAGATCGGCAAGAAGGGCGGCGATCGCGTCAAGGCCACCCGCGGTCCGAACTTCTATGAGGAGATCGGGCGCAAGGGCGGGCAGAAGGTCAAGAAGCTGATTGAAGAGGGCAAGCGCGCCGCCCGCGCCGCCATGGAGGGCCAGGCGGGGAATGCCCCTGCGTCTTCCGAGGCGCCCGCCGCTCCGGCCAAGGCTCCGGAAGAGCCCGCGCAGCCGGGTGGCAACGAGTAACGGGGGACAGGAAGCGCGGCTTTCCGGTATGACGGCCGCGTGTACCTGGTCATCACGTTCCTCGAACAGGTGGAGGCGACCGAGCGGGCGATCCGCCGGCTCCGGGAGTTCGGCATCCCGGAACCGCTGGTCATCCGCGCACGGAGCGCCGCCGCGGCACTGTCCGCGGAGGTGCCGGTGTTCGCCGGTCTGCGCAGCCTCGCGCTGGGCGCGGATGAAGACCGCGTCGTGCTGGTGAGCGTGCTGCCCGCCCTCCCTCAGGAGGAGATGGACCGCATCCTCCAGCGCGTGCAGCTGGAGATGGACGCGGACGACCCGCCCATGGGGCGCCTGGTGGCCCTGCCCGTCATGGCGGCGCCCACGCACCGGCGTTGATGACGCCCGGGGGCGCGTGGGTGTAAGCACGTCGCGTGCAAGCGCTGCTCGTCTTCCTCATCGTCGCGGCGTTGTCGCTGCTCGCGTCCAGCCGGTCGCTCCTGGATCCGGGCCGGTTCCCGGCGCTGGCGCAGCTGGCGGCCAGCGGCTTGCTGTTCCTCATCTTCGGCGCCCTGCTGGGGCCGTCCCTCCTGGGCGTGCTCACCGCGCGCAACCTGGAATCGCTCCGCCCGCTGGTGGCGCTGGGGCTGGGCACGGGGGGCGTGCTGCTGGGGCTCAACCTGGAGCCGCGCCTGTTGCGGCTGTTGCCCCGGCCCGTCTACGCGGCGGCGGTCGCGCACGCGGGCACGGCGTTCCTCTTCGTCGCGCTGCCCCTGTCCGTCCCGCTGCTGTTGTCCATGGGCCTGAGGCCCCTGGTGGCGGTGGGCGCGGCGGCGCTCCTGGGCGCGGCGGCGAGCCTGTCCTCCGGCCACTTCGCGGTGCTGGGCTACCGCAACGGCCGGCTGGAGCGCGCGCGCGGCCTGGGCGTGGCGCTGCTCACGATGATGGACGACGCGGTGGGCCTGGGCGTGCTCGCGCTGGGCCTGGTGCTGGGGGCCACGGGCAACGCGGCGGAGGGGCTGGGCCTGGTGTCGCTGGCGCTGCTGCTGGGCGTGGCGTGCGGCGCGCTGCTGGCGTTCCTCACGTATTCGCTCAAGGACCTGGCGGAGCAGACCACGGTGACGCTGGGCATGGTGGCGCTGGTGGGCGGCGCGGCGGCGTACCTGCGGCTGTCGTCCCTGCTGGCGGGCGTGGCGTGCGGCGCGACGCTGGCGCTCATGGGCGGGCGCACCGCGGAGCGGGTGTCCCGGGCGCTGTCGCGCGTGGAGCGGCCCACGTACCTCCTGCTGGTGTTCATGGTGGGCTGCCACATCCACGCGCGCGACGTGTCCGCGTGGGCGCTCTTGCCCGCGTACGTGGGGCTGCGCTTCCTGGGCAAGGTGCTGGGCGGACGGTTCGCGCAGCGGCTCACTGCGGGCGTGTTGGACCTGCCGCCGCGCTTTGGCTACGCGCTCATCTCCCAGGGCGGGCTCGCGCTGTGCCTCGTCGCTGAATACGTGATGCTGGTGCCGGGCTCGCTGTCGCAGCGGGTGCTGGACGTGGTGGCGGTGGGCGCGGTCGTCAACGAGATGCTCGCGCACGGGGCCTTCCGGCACGTGCTGGCCGCGGAGCCCCGGGGCCCGGCCGCGCCCCAGACGCCCTCCGCCGGTGACGCGGGGGTGGCGGCATGAAGGGGTCCATCTTCCGGCTGCTCCTGCTCATGGCGCTGCTGGCGGCCATCACCCAGGCCCAGGCGGTGCGCGCGGACTCCGGCACGCCGGTGCTGCTGGCGGCGGGCGCGCTCCTCTTGTGCGGCCTGTTCGCCGGCAAGGTGGCCAAGGGGATGGGCCTGCCTCGCCTCACCGGCTACCTCCTGGTGGGCGTGGCGGTGGGGCCGTACGCGCTGGGCTTCATCCCCAACGCGGGCGTGAAGGGGCTGGAGCTGGTGAAGGGGCTGGCGGTGAGTCTCATCGCGCTGGTCGCGGGCACGGAGCTGCACCTGGGGCTCATCCGCCGGGTGGGCGCGCGCGTGGCGCTGCTCTGCGCTGCGGTGTGCGGGGTGACGTTCGCGGTGTGCTTCGGGGCGACGTTCGCGCTCAAGCCCGTGCTGCCGTTCCTCACCCCCATGACGGTGCCGCAGGCCCTGGCGGTGAGCGCGCTGTTGTCCACGGTGGTGGTGTCGTTCTCCCCCACGGTGACCATCGCCATCGTGCAGGAGACGTCCGCGCGCGGGCCCTTCACGGAGTTCCTGATGGCGCTGGTCATCATCGGGGACCTGTTCGTGATGGTGGCCTTCGGCCTGGCGGCGGGCATCACCCGCGCGACGTTCGGCGACGGCCTGGACCTGCCCGCGCTGGTGGGCGGGGTGGGGTGGGAGCTGTTCGGCTCCGTGGCGGTGGGCTGCCTGCTGGCGGTGGTGATGCTGCTGTACATGCGCAGCGTGAACCGCGAGCTGCCGCTGTTCCTCGTCGGCCTGTCGTTCGCGGCGGCCGAGGGCGGCGCGCGGCTGCACCTGTCCCCGCTGCTGGTGTCGCTGGCGGCCGGGGCGCTCATCGCGAACCTGGACGAGCGCGAGGGCCGGCGCATCCACCACGCCATCAACCAGGCGGGCCTGCCGGTGTTCGCGCTCTTCTTCGCCGCGGCGGGGGCGGGGCTGAAGCTGGACGCGCTGGTGACGGTGGGGCCGGCGGCGCTGCTGCTCGTGGCGCTGCGCGGCCTGGCCATCTGGGGCGCGTGCCGCAAGTTCGCGCCCGCGGAGGACCCGCGCCTCAAGCGCTACCTGTGGATGGGGCTCATCTCCCAGGCGGGCGTGACGTTCGGCCTGGCGGCGCTGGTGTCGCGCACCTTCCCGACCTTCGGGCCGCAGGTGGAGGTGCTCATCGTCGCGATGATCACCGCGCACGAACTGGTGGGCCCGGTGCTCACCCGGCGTGCGCTGCTGGGCAGTGGCGAAATCCGTGCGGAGGAGGCGAGCGGAGGCGCATAGTGGGGGCACACCCCCGCACCTTCTGGGGGTGGTCTCTGCCAGGAGCCTGCCGTCATGCCCGCCCCCGTCGCTCCCATCCTCGAGGTGGACGTGGACCATCCCTCCCCGCGCCATGTCGCACGCGCGGTGGAAATCCTGGAGAAGGGCGGCGTCATCGCCTACCCCACGGACACGTACTACGGGCTCGGCTGCGATCTGAATTCCAAGAAAGCGATTGAGCGGCTGTATCAGCTCAAAGGTCGCGACAAGAAGAAACCGCTGTCGTTGTTGTGCCCGGACCTGTCGGACGTGGCCCGCTACGCGCACGTGAGCAACTTCGCCTACCGCGCCATGAAGGGCCTGACGCCCGGGGCCTTCACCTTCATCCTGGAGGCGACGCGCCTGGTGCCGGAGGTGATGATGACGAAGCAGAAGCAGGTGGGCCTGCGCGTGCCGGATGCCGCCTTGCCCCGCGAGCTGGCGAAAGCGCTCGGCCGCCCGCTCATCACCACGTCCGCGACCCATACCGACGGTACGGTTCTTTCCGACGCCCGGGACATCAAGACGGCCCTGGGGCATGGCTTGGATCTGATTCTTGACGGGGGCGTCACGTTGAACGAGCCGTCCACGGTGGTTTCACTGATAGGCGATACGCTTGAAATCCTGAGGCAAGGCAAGGGTAGTCTGGAGTCCTGAAATCCTTTCCAGAGGGGGAAGTCTTGGCAGAGGGGGACCTTCCAGCAACGCCAGTCATCGACTCGCCGGAGCGGGTGCCGGGGGCGCTCGCGTTGCTGGGCCTGTTGGTGTTCCGCCCCATTGATCTGCATTACCGGCTGCGCGAGGTGGGCATCCGCGCGCCGGCGGGCCGCATCGGGCAGCTGTGGCGCGAGCAGGCCGAGGGAGGCCGCGCCGCGGGGGCCTACGTCGCGCGGATGCTGCTGCTGCTCGTGGTGCTGTCGCCGGTGCTCACGGTGCTCGCGGGGCTGGGCCTGCGGCTGTTGGGCGTGCCGATGCGGGGCGTCTACCTGGTGTCCGCGGCGCTGTGCAGCGCGGTGGGGCTGGTGGTGGCGCTGGTGTCGGGGCTCGCGTCCGGGGTGATGCTGGGCTCGCTGGCGAGCGTGGCGATGCTGGCGGGGCTGCACGCCACCGCGGGCGGCGCCTTCGGTCCGGAGCACGGCGGCGCGGCGGCGGTGGCGGTGGGGCTGTGCCTGGGCATCGTGTCCGGCCTGTCCGCGGGGAGCATCGGAGGGCTGGCCAACGGGCGCGGCCCGTCCGTGCGCAACGTGCAGGTGGCGGCCATCGCCACCAGCCTGGTGCCCATGCTGGTGTGGAGCAGCGCCGCGACGGTGTCCTTCGCGGGCGCGGTGGCGGCGAGCGCGCTGGTGGCCTTCCTGACGTGCGCGTTCCGGCTGCCGCTCTACGCGCTGGAGGTGCTGGCGCAGGCGGTGGCGTACGCGGTGGAGCGCTTCACGGGCAAGCCCACGCTGCGCTGGGTGCCGGTGCGCCACCACAACCTGAGCTACCTGCCGCACCCGTTCCTGGGCCGTCACCTGGCGCTGGCGGTGCGCTCGCGGCCGGCGGAGGTGCTGGCGGTGGCGGACGCGTGCCTGCGCTCGCCGGGCAACATCCTGGTGGGCTGGCCCTGGGTGGTGGAGGCGCTGGAGCGCGCGCACGCCCAGGAGGCCTCGGCGGGGCCCCAGGCCTGAGAGTGCCTCCGGAGCCTGGGGGGCCGCCCGGGCGCTACTGCTTCTGCACGTTCGTGACGACCTTCGCGCCCACGTCGTTGGGGGCGTAGGTCAGCTTCACGGTGTCTCCCGCGCGGATGCCCTGGAGGGCCTGCGTGAGCTGGGGCTTCGACGTGTCCACCACGTAGGTGAGCGGCGGGGCCTCCGCGGTGGCGCCCTCCAGCTGGATGCTCGTCGGGCTGACGCTCTTCACCTTGCCCTCGCGCGTCTTGGCGGCCTGGGCCAGCGCCGTGTCGCCCATCACGCCCAGCATCAGCACCGCCAGCCACGTCCATGCCTTCGCGCGCATCCTTGCCACTCCTTGAGTGTGGGAAGCGGAAAGGGTGGACCGCTTCCCGGGGTGAAGGCAATGCCGTGCCGGGTGGGGCCGTCAGGGAGTTGCCCCGGGGAGCGCGTCCGGTAGCCTCCGGGGACCATGGAAGGACTGCTCGACGCGTTCATCGCCTTCATCCGCGCGGAGCGGGGCCTGTCCGGCAAGACGGTGGACGCCTACGCGGCGGACCTCACCGTGTACTTCGAGGACCTGCGCTCGCGCGGCAAGGTGGACGTGGCGCGCGTCACCCAGGAGGACGTGCTCGCGCACCTGGTGACGCTGGGCAAGCAGGGCCTGGGACGCCGCAGCCAGGCGCGCCACCTGGCCGCGCTGCGCGTCTTCCACCGCTTCCTCGTCGCGGAGCGGATGGCGGACAAGGACCCCACGGAGGACGTGGACACGCCCAAGTCCCCCCGCAAGCTGCCCGTGTTCCTCACGCTGGAGGAGGTGGAGCAGCTCCTGGCCGCGCCCGACGAGCGCACCGTCACCGGCCTGCGCGACAAGGCCATGATCGAAGTCCTCTACGCCACCGGCCTGCGCGTGACGGAGCTGTGCACGCTGGAGCTCAACAACGTGCAGCTCACGTCCGGCTACCTGGTGACGAAGGGCAAGGGCTCCAAGGAGCGCATCGTCCCGCTGGGGCGCGTGGCGATTGAAGTGGTCCAGGAGTACCTGTCCCGCTCGCGGCCGGAGCTGTTGGGCAAGCGCCAGGCGGACGCGCTGTTCGTCACGCCGCGCGGGCAGGGCTTCACGCGCCAGGGCTTCTGGAAGCTGCTCAAGCGCTACGCGCTGAAGGCCGGCATCCTGAAGCCGCTGTCGCCGCACAAGCTGCGCCACTCGTTCGCCACGCACCTGGTGGAGCGCGGCGCGGACCTGCGCGCGGTGCAGCAGATGCTGGGGCACGCGGACCTGGCGACGACGCAGATCTACACGCACGTCAACAGCGCGCGGCTGCGCAAGGTCTACGACGAGTTCCACCCGCGCAGCGACGCGTTCAAGCCGAAGCCCTCCGCGCGCAAGCGCCCGTCCACGCCGGGGTGAGGGGGACCCTGGCCTGAGGGGAGGGGAGGGAGCCCTCGCGTCGCGGGCGAACGCAATCGCTTGCGGTGGAGACGCACTCCGGGCCGCATGCGCGCGGCGTCAAAGCCGGTGCGCAGAGGAAACGACGCATTCCGGGGAAGTGGATCGCCTTGTGCAGTGCAGGACGGCGGCGGCGGACATGGCGTCCGCGGCCCTGTCGCACGTCTCGCGATCCACCCCACTTGCGGGCGCGGTGTGGCCCACGAAGGTCTGCTCGTCCATGAAGCGAACTCGCCCATTGTTGTTGTCCGGCGTCCTGGCGTTGTCCCTCTCCGCCTGCAAGGTGCCGGAGGCCGACGCCGCGGAAGCGAAGCCCGCGCCCAAGAAGGCACCCACCTCTCAAGTGGTGCCGGTCTCCGGCACCGCGCCCACGGACGCGAAGGTCCGCACGCCGTTCGCCGCGGCCCGGGAGGTGTACGAGCGCAGCGCCGTGAACGCGAACCCCTTCGCGGACAACAACGGCAACGTCCCGCCGCCCTCGGTCTATCAGGGGCCGCTGTTCAGCCTGAGCCATGACTATCCGCAGACGCCCGTGGCGCCGCCGGCCAATCCGCCGTGGATCGCCGCGCTCAAGGGACAGCCCATCTCCAAGGCGAACGCGCTCGCGTACGTGAACGCGCTGAAGGCGTACATCGCGCCGTCCATGCAGACGCTGCTCTATGACTACCGCCGGTGGGATGCGGCGAAGGAGGGCTGGTACAACGAGCCGTGGCTCGCCTCCATCCGCGAGAGCATCCACGGCACCTACGTGGGCTCCGAGTTCCCCGCGAGCACCTTCTCCGCGACCGGCCTCCGCGTCGACATGACGACGTACGTGCTGACCTACTACGACAAGGTGGCGGCGTACGCGCTGGGCCAGGTGTGGGGCAAGACGGCGATGACGCCCACGCTCACCAACACCTCCGCGCAGTTCCCGGAGGGCTCCATCGTCATCAAGGTGGCGTTGACGAGCGCGCTGGCGAAGGACTGGCCGGTGATGGAGGGCGCGTCGCTGTGGCCCGTCTACGTGACGCCGCCCAACGGCCCCTCCGGCGCGAAGCCGCAGGTGATGAATGCGTCCATCATGCAGTTCGACATCATCGTCAAGGACACCAAGACGGCGCCCAAGACGGGCTGGGTGTTCTCCACGCTCGTCTACGACATGCGTGTGCCGGGCAGCCCCTGGGACAAGATGATCCCCCTGGGCGCGATGTGGGGGGATGATCCGAACGTCAACTCCACGCTGAACCCGGGCATGCCGCTGCAGGAGACGGTCATCAACCCCGCGGCGCCCGCGTACTCCACCGCGACGCTGGGGTGGGGCGGCCGCCTCTCCGGGCCGAACGACGGCGCGGTGGTGGCGCCGGCCTCCGTCAACGGGCAGATTCTCCCGGCCGTGCAGGCCTCGTCGTGCATGAGCTGCCACAGCGTGGCCGAGTGGCCCATGAAGACGTTCCTGTTGCCCACCACCACGATGCCGCCCACGGTCGTCGGGCCGAACAAGGACGCGCTCGTGCTGGAGCCGCCGGGGTCGCAGGCGTGGATGAAGTGGTTCCAGAACAACCCGGGCAACGTGCCGCTGGATCCCGGGACGGTGCCCATGGACTTCGACATGGTGTTCGCCTTCAAGTCGCTGCCCGCGTGGCAGGCGGCGACGCAGGGCAACAGCGGGATGAAGGCCTTCGAGGCCGCGGACCTCCTGCGCGGCACGCCGCCCGTCAACCCGCGAGACCTCAAGTACAACGGCCAGTAGGCCCGTGACGTTTCGGGGGACCCCCTGCCCAGCATGGGGTCCCGTCCGCCTTCTCTATCCTGACAAGGGGCTGTCACGAACCGGGCCTATCGTGGCGTCATGAACACGAACGCATCACCTCCGCTGACGCTGCTGGAGCTGGCCGACACGGGCCTCCCCGGCGTCGAGAGCTACTCTCCCTTCTGCCTCAAGGTGCACCGGGCCCTGAAGTTCGTGGGGCTGCCGTACGCGCGTGGCTGCGCGGACAACCCGGCCTCGCACCGCAAGCACAACCCCACCGGCCAGGTGCCGGTGTTGCTGGTGGGGGCGGAGGCGGTGCCGGACTCCACGGCCATCCTCGCGCGCATCCAGCAGCTGGCTCCGGGCCGCATCGACGCGTCACCGGAGGCGCTGCTCTGGGAGGAGCTGGCGGACACGTCCCTCAACGGCTTCCTCGTCGCTTCGCGCTGGGCGGATGACCGCAACTGGCCGAGGACGCGCGCCGCGTTCTTCCACTTCATGCCGGCGCCGGTGCGCGCGGTGGTCCCGACGCTGATCCGCCGCAAGCAGGTGGAGAAGCTGGTGGCGCGGGACGTCTGGCGCGCGGGGCCGGAGGCCTGCTGGCGCCGGTTCGGGTTGCTGCTGGACCAGCTGGACGCGCGCGCGCCGGAGCAGGGCTTCTGGCTGCAATGCGGGCTGAGCGTGGCGGACCTGGCCCTGTTCGCGCAGCTGCAGAGCCTGCGGACGCCGCTCACGCCGTGGCAGGGCGCGGAGGTGGACCGGCGTCCGCGTTTGAGCGCGTGGCTGGGGCGGGTGGACGCAGCCACCCGCACCGCGAGCTGAGGCGGGCAGGGGCCTTCCGTCCGATAACGGAGGCTTGCTCCCGGTTGGAAGCACACCACCCAACGTTCAAACGTTGGACACGGTCATCGCCCCGACGTGCTGGGGAGGAGGTCTCCTACGGTTGCGTGCATGAACCCGACCGCGCACACGCCCCCCACTGGTGAACCCGTTCCCCTTCAAGCGACGACGTCCGAGTCGCTCGACGCGCTCATCCAGCGGGTCGACAACATGTCGGAGGTGGAACTGGATCACCTCCCCCTGGGGATGATCCAGCTGGACAGTCAGGGGCGGATCCTCAAGTTCAACCGGACCGAGGCCTCGCTGGCGCGCATCCAGGCCCGCGAGCAGATCGGCAAGAACTTCTTCTACGACGTCGCGCCGTGCACGCGCGTGCGGCAGTTCTTCGGCCTGTTCCAGGAGGGCGTGCGGGCGAAGAAGCTCTATCAGACGTTCGGCTTCGTCTTCCGCTTCGCGCACGGCGCGCGCCACGTGGCCATCACGCTGTTCTACAGCGACAAGACGGACTCGGTCTGGGTGCTGGTGTCCGACAAGAAGATGCCCGGCGAGGGTTGAGCCGCCTTCAGCGCACGAAGCCCGCCACGGGGCTTTCGAAGACCTTGCTCACGGCGTTCATCGTCCGGAGCCAGGCATGCGCCTCGTCGCCAAGCCGCCCGTAGACGCGCACGTCCACGGGCCGGGCGACACCGAGGAGCGCCTTGAACTCCGGCCACCCGGAGATCCGCCGGATGTGCTCCATGACCTCGCGCGAGTCCGCGAACGTGATGACCGCGCCGGCCTCCGTGTCCTCGGGCCGGGCGTGGAACTGGATGCTGATCAGGCTGCGCACGCCCTCGGATTCCAGGCGTTGAACCGCGGCCTGGACGGTGGATGAGAAGACGTCGAAGGACGCCGTCCGTTCGAGCACCTCCACGAGGGTGATCCGCTCACGGGCTGCCGGGTCCATTCGCGTGCTCCCTTCTTCGAAGACCCACCGGGCTTCCCCTGGGGTCGAGTCACACGCTAGGGAGTGGATCCGGAGGGGCCCATGGCCTTTCGAGTCCAGCTCGCTGTCCTGCTCCTCGCCCTGCTCAGCGCATGTGCTGCCCCGAAGGGCAGGGTGCGGCTGGATACCGGCGACGGTGCCCCCATCGAGTACAGCCCGCCTTCTGCTCGGGCCGTGACCGTGGAGGCGGATGCCTTCGAGAAGTCACTGACCGAGCTGGTCCTGGTGACGCCCCTGCGGCTCCGGGCTGCGCGGCCAGGGGACTGGGTGCGTGCCTCCTATGACGGCGGCTCCCGGGAGCGCGCCTTTGGAGGTTTCTGTGAGCCCGGGCCTCGCCGGGGCAACTGCATCTCGCTGGTTGAAGACGTGATGGGGCTGGGGGACTGGGACAAGTTCAGCGTGGCGCTCGCGCTGTCCTTCGACCCGCTCAAGGAGAGCATCGCGAGGGCCGTGGAGGAGACGCTGGCGCCGCAGCTCTTCTATTCAGTCATCGCCACCGGACTCGTGACCTGGGCCGCGTTGGCCGCCAATCCCGAACCGGCCTTCACCAAGGTCGCCGCGGTCGTGTCGGCACTGCTGCTGGTCTACCTGGGCGCGGAGACGTTCCTGGAGCTGATTGAAGCGAGCCAGGACCTGAAGCTCGCCACGGACAGCGCCACGACCTGGAGGGAGCTGGAGCAGTCCGGCCAGCGCTTCGCGGCCAGGGTCGGGCCATCCATCGCGAGAGTCCTGGTCCTCGCGGCCACGGTCGCGGTGAGCCACGGCATGACGGGTGGCGCGTCGTTGCTGGCGGCCCGGCTTGCGTCGCTGCCGAACTTCCCGGGAGGCGCGGTGGCGGCCTCTCGCGCTGGCATCAACGTCGCGAGCCTCGATCAGGTGAGGGCTGTGTCCGTCTCGGGAGGCGTCATCACGCTCTCCCTGCCGTCCACGGTGGTCGCGATGGTGGCGAAGGGGACAGGCTCAAGTGGGGCGCGCTCCTGGAACTCCTTCAGCGCGCTGAAAAGGGCGCGAGGACCCGCGGGCCCAGGCAAGCAGTGGCACCACATCGTCGAGCAGACGGACGGCAACGTGCAGCGCTTCGGTCCTCAGGCCCTGCACAACACCGACAACGTGATCGCCCTCGACGAAGCCATCCACCAACGGATCAGTGGGTACTATTCATCGAAGATTGCTTCCTTCACGGGATCCCAGACTGTGCGGCAATGGTTGAGCACCCAGTCCTTCCAAGCCCAACGAGACTTCGGCATGAAGACCCTCATTCGCTTTGGAGCCATTCCTTGAGCACCCGGAGATTTCAGAAGGCCAGTAACGAAGAGCTCCTTCAGTGGTACGTAGAGGGAGCCGTCGAGTCCGGACGAGCACTGAACGCTGGTGACTCGCGGTCCGCCAATCGCGCCGCCGACAAGATCTCGGCGGCCTACCGGGAGCTCCGGAGCCGTGGTGCTACGGACCAACTTCTTCCGCTGCTCCAGAGCCAGGATGAAACCATCCGTTCCTTCGCCGCAGCCCATGCGCTGGAGTTCGCTCCGGAACTCGGCGAGCCCGTATTGCTCTGGATCGCGAAGCGTCCAGGGCTCAATGGGCTCGCCGCGGAATACGCGCTCAAGACCTGGCGTGAAGGCACACTCAAATTTCCCTGAGCGCTAGTTCCCGCCCAGGTCTCCCAGGTTCAACCCGTACGGATCCGTGGTCGTCCGCCTGGGCGCGGGCTCCGGTGCGCCGGGTGCCAGCGGGGCCACGCGGATGAGGCCCGCGGCCCTCAGGCGCTCCACGGAGCGGGACGCGGCCAGCTCTCCCATGGCCGCCGTGCGCAGGGCCTGCCGGATGCTCCGGCTGCCCCTCAACTTCGAATAGAGATACAGGTCGTCCGCCGTCAGGTCCGGCGGAGCAGGGCGGGGGATGGGCTCGAACACCAGCCTCCCGTCCAACGCGAACAGCGCGTCGCTCAACGCCAGCGTCAAACCCACCTCCGCCTCGCGGTACAGCGCGTGCGCCTCCGGCACCGGCCCCCGCTCCAACACCTGCGCCGCCAACGCCACCGCCAGGTCGTACTTGCGCGATGACAAGAAAGCCCGCACCAGCGCCAACAGCTCCGTGAACTCCGTGGACTCGCCCACCGTGAGCCCCGTGGTCCGGTGCGGCGCCAGCGCTCCGCGCCGGTACAGGTGCAGCACCCAGCGCGCCGCGAACAGCGGGGCCTCCCTCGCGCTCGCCAGCAGCTCGCCCAGCGTCGCGCCTCCCGACGCCAGGTCCAGCAGCACGTCCTCCTCCTCGGAGAACGTCTCCACCGCGAACTCGCGGAACACACGGAACGTCGTGTCCAGGCGCGGGAAGATGTCCCGGAACTGCGCCCACTCCTGCACCCGCGCCACCGCGTCCCGGTGCAGCGTGCTCAAGGGCAGCCGCAAGCCCACCGCGCGCCCGGACAGGGGCAGCCCCGGCGTGAACTCCACCTCGCCCGACTCCCAGGCGTAGCAGTCGAACAGCGCCTCGCGCGCCTTGTGCTCCATCGCCTCCGTCAGCTGCGACAGCTCCACGAAGCAGCGCTGCACCAGGAACGTGCCGTAGGGCAGGTTGGCCCCTTCCGACGCCTCGAACGCCGCCGCCGCCCGGGGCGCGTCCAGGATGCGCAGGTTCACCAGCACCTGTGCCAGGTGCTCCCTCGGATCCGTGGAGGCCACCCCCACCAGGTGCCCGTCCCGCAGGTAGAACTCCCGGCGCACCGCGCCCCGCTCCACCCGCAGCGTCCCCTCCACACCTGGGGCCGTGTACAGCGGGGGCATCACCAACTGGAGCCGGTAGCTGGCCAGGTTTCCCGTGAACGCTTCCATCCGTGGGCGCCCTCCAAGGCGGTCCGCTGTGCTGCGCCGGCCGCCAGGGTACCTGGGAGACTTGAGACGTCTCAACCCCTCGAAACTGCTGGGCTTTTCCTGTCAGGGCGAAATGTTCCAGGAATGCCGGGCGCGCGAGTGTCAGGCATTCAAAGGGCCCACCTGTCCCAACGGAAGGTTGCAGCACGACGGCGGGTGTGCGAACGAGCCGTGTCCTCCACCCGTCATTCGGAGCGCGAATCGCGATGCGGATTCTCTCAGGCGTCCAGTCGTCCGGAAGGCTGCACATCGGCAACTACTACGGGGCGATGCGGCAGTTCGTGCAGCTCCAGGACCAGGGCGAGGCCTACTACTTCATCGCCAACTACCACGCGCTCACCACCGTCCGGGACCCCAAGCTCGCGCTGGACCTGACGCGCGACGCGGCCCTCACGTACCTGTCGCTGGGCCTGGATCCGAAGAAGGCCGTCCTCTTCCGTCAGAGCGACGTGAAGGAGGTCCTGGAGCTCAACTGGATCCTCGGCACCGTGGTGCCCCAGGCCCACCTGGAGCGCGCCCACAGCTACAAGGACAAGGTCGCCAAGGGCATCAGCCCGGACTTCGGCCTCTACGCGTACCCCGTCCTCATGTCCGCGGACATCCTGCTCTACAGCGCGGACCAGGTCCCGGTGGGCAAGGACCAGATTCAACACATCGAGTTCGCGCGCGACTGGGCCGTGAAGTTCAACACCCAGTACGTCCCCGGCTACGACCCGGCGGATCCGGAAGGGAAGGAGCGGGGCCACGCGCCCGGCATCCTCAAGCTGCCCTCCGCCTTCGTGCAGGAGAACGCCGCCACGGTGCCCGGCATCGACGGACAGAAGATGTCCAAGTCCTACGGCAACACGCTGGAGCTGTTCGGCGAGGAGAAGGACATCAAGAAGCGGATCATGTCCATCAAGACGGACTCCACGCCCGTGGACGCGCCCAAGCCCACCACGGACGCGCCGCTCTATGACTTGCTCAAGCTGATGCTCCCGCCCGGCGAGTTCTCCGACGTGGACGCGTCCTGGAAGGCCGGCGGCAAGGGCTACGGCGACTTCAAGAAGAAGCTGCTGGACGCCTTCCACGTCACCTTCGGTCCCGCCCGCCAGCGCCGGCAGGAGCTGCTCAACGACCCGGGGGAGCTGGAGCGCATCCTCAAGGACGGCGCCGAGCGCGCCCGGGCCGAAGCCACCCGCCTGATGGACCAGGTGAGACGGGCCGTGGGAATCCCCTGAACGCCCGTTCCTGTTCAAATGTTTGACCCCCCTGGGAGGCATTGCTAAGGAGGTCTGTCCCCCCGGCGCTCGTAAAGCCCGGGATTTCGGCCCCTTACGCATGACGAAGTTCCCATCCCCCCAGAAGGACGCCGGCCGGTGAGCGAAGGTCGCAAGCCCCCACCGCCCGACGACCTCCCGCCGGACCCCGACGGGGAGGGATTGCCGCGCACGCCCGGAGACGCGTTCCGGGTGGCGCTGCCCAACTTCGAGGGTCCTCTGGACCTGCTGCTCCATCTCATCAAGGAGCACCGGGTCGACATCTTCGACATCCCGCTGGCGCTGATTACGGCCAAGTACCTCGAGTACCTGGAGCGGATGCGGGAGCTGAACCTGGACATCGCCGGCGAGTTCCTGGTGATGGCCTCCACGCTCGCCCACCTGAAGAGCCGCATGCTCCTGCCCCGGCAGGATGCCGCCCAGGTGCCGGAAGGGGCGGACGTCCTCGCGTCGGTGGAGGAGGCGCAGGACCCCCGCGCGGAGCTGGTGCGCCGGCTCCTGGAGTACCAGAAGTACAAGGAGGCCGCGGAGCACCTGGCCATGCAGGACATCCTGGACCGGGACGTGTTCGCCCGGAAGGTGCCCGTGGAGGCGGTCCCCATCCCCGAGGACGAGGTGGGGCTCCAGGAGATTTCCGTCCTGAAGCTGGTCGAGGCGCTCGACCGGGTGCTCGAGCGGCTGACGCCCAAGGTGCAGCACGAGGTGGTGCTGGAGCGCGTGAGCCTGTCGGAGGCCATCCTCCGGGTGGCCGACCGGGTGAAGAAGGACGGGCAGGTGGTGTTCGAGGCGCTGTTCACGGAGGCGGCCACGCGCCAGGAGGTGGTCATCACCTTCATCGCCATGCTGGAGATGGTGAAGCGCCGCCTCATCAAGGTCTTCCAGGAGGAGCCCCTGGGCCCCATCCAGGTGACGCCCAACGGGGACGCGCTGGAGAAGCTACTCCCCACGGAGGTCGACGAGAGTGACTACCGGTAACGGTCCCGACGACGCTGACGAGACGCCCGCCCCCGGCACGCCCGGCGGCCCCGGCCAGTTCTCCGAGGAGGAGATCGCCTCCGTCACCGGCCCCGGCCCCGACGACGCGGAGCTGGACGGGGTGGAGGCGGCCGCCATCGAGGAGGGCTCGGACGACGACGAAAACGTCCCGGACCTCCAGTCCTCCTTCGAGAAGCTGCTCGCCAAGAGCCGCAACCTCTCCCCGGACCGCATCCGCACGGTCCTGGAGAGCGTGCTCTTCGTCGCCGAGCGCCCCCTGTCCGTGGACGAGCTCTACCAGGCCACCGGCATCCCGAGAGAGCCCATCCTCCAGGCGCTGGATCAGCTCTCCGGCATCCACCGGGAGGGCATCAGCGGCATCGTCCTCTACGAGGTGGCGGGCGGGTGGCAGTTCCGCACGGACCCGCACTCGGCGGAGTACGTCCGGCGCTACCTCCGGGTGAAGCCGCAGCGGCTCACCCGCGCGGCGGTGGAGACCCTGGCCATCATCGCGTACCGCCAGCCCGTCACCCGGCCGGAGCTGGAGGACATCCGCGGCGTGGACTGCGGCGCGGTGCTCAAGGCGCTGATGGACCGCAAGCTGGTGAAAATCCTGGGGAAGCGGGAAGAAGTCGGCCGCCCCATCCTTTATGGAACCACGCGCGAGTTCCTGGAGTTCTTCGCGCTGAAGGACCTGTCCGCGCTGCCCACGCTCCGGGAATTCCATGAGTTGACCCAGGAGCACCGGGAGATCGTGGAGAAGGAAGCGGCGCCCCCGCCTCCGAAGGCGGAGGGCACGGTGGCGGCGCTGTCGGACCCGAACTTCACGAAGCGGATGGAGAAGAACGAGGCGGCCAGTGAGGCCGCCTTGGAGGAGCTGGAGGAGGCCATGGCCGCCGCGGAGCGGAGCCAGAAGGTCAGCGCCAGCATCCTGGAAAGCCCCCCTTCGCCCGAGAAGGGTGATAGCGAGGGGCCCAAGCCCGAGTGATGGGCGGCAACAACTGGAAGAAGGCACGGAATGGCGGCGGAACGTTTGCAGAAGTACCTGGCTCGCGCGGGAGTGGCTTCGCGCCGGCACGCGGAAGAACTCATCACCTCCGGTCGCGTCGGAGTGAACAACGAGACGGTGACGGAGCTGGGCAGCCGGGTGGAGCCCGGAGTGGACCTGGTGACCGTGGATGGGAAGCTCGTCACGCCGCCGGAAGAATCGTCGTACTACCTGCTGTACAAGCCCGTGGGCGTCGTGACGACGCTGTCGGATCCGCAGGGCCGGCCCACGGTGGCCAGCTACGTGGAGGAGACGGGCCGCCGCCTGTTCCCCGTGGGCCGTCTGGACTACGACGCCGAAGGGGCGCTGCTCTTCACGGATGACGGCGCGCTGGCGCACAAGCTCACGCACCCCAGCTTCCAGGTGCCGCGCTCGTACCTGGCGAAGGTGAAGGGCGTGCCGGACATGCCCACGCTGGAGAAGCTGCGCGGGGGCGTGCGCCTGGAAGACGGCATGGCCACGCCGGTGTCCGTGGACATCTTCGAGAAGGCCGAGCGCAACACCTGGCTGAAGATCGTCGTGGCGGAGGGCCGTCCGCACCTCATCAAGCGCCTGTGCGCGGCGGTGGGGCACCCGGTGGTGCGCCTGTTCCGTCCGAACTACGCGGGCGTGGGCGTGGAGGGTCTGCGCCCCGGCGAGCTGCGGCCGCTGAAGACCGCGGAAGTGCTGCAGCTCACGGAGGTGGCGGAAGGCCGTGCGCAGCCGGCGCCCTCGGACCTGAAGCTGCCGCCGCGCCGTCACGGGCGTTCGGCGCCGGGCTTCGGCGGGGCGGATGACGACGACATCGAGCTGTCGATGGACGACGACGCGCCGGTGGCGCCGCGCAAGACGGAGCGCGCGGCGAAGAAGGCCGCGACGGGTCCGAAGACCCGCGAGGCGCGTCCGGAGCGCAAGGAGTGGAAGGGCGTGCAGGACGGAGGCACGCGTCCGCCGAAGTTCGCGAAGCGTGGAGCGACGCTGGCCGCGGACGACAACGCGGATCTGGATGACGTGCCGACGTTCGACGACGACGGTGACGAGACGGAGTCTGACGCCGCCGAGGGCGCGACGTACGGCAAGGCCGCGCGTGGCGCGGGCCGTACCGGCAAGCCGGCCCGGGAGGGCGGTGCGGGTGGCCGTTTCGGCAAGCCGGCGGGAGCGGGCCGTGGGGGTGACGAAGCGCCGCGCGGGCGTTTCGGCAAGCCGGCGGGCCGTGGTGGCGACGAGGGTGGTGCGCCGCGCGCGGGTGGCCGTTTCAGCAAGCCCGCGGGCCGCTTCGGTGATGAGGGCGGTGCTCCTCGCGGCCGCGGCTTCGGCAAGCCCGCTGGTGCGGGCCGTTCCGAGGGCGGTGCCCCTCGCGGTGGCAGCCGCTTCGGTGCCGAGGGTGGTGCTCCTCGTGGCCGCAGCTTCGGCAAGCCCGCTGGCCGCTTCGGTGACGAAGGTGGCGCGCCGCGCGGTGGTGGTCGGTTCGGTAAGCCCGCCGGTGCGGGTCGTGGCGGTGACGAAGCTCCTCGCGGTCGCAGCTTCGGCAAGCCCGCGGGCCGTGGTGGTGATGAGGGCGGTGCCCCTCGCGGTCGCAGCTTCGGCAAGCCCGCTGGCCGCTTCGGTGATGAGGGCGGCGCGCCTCGTGGCCGCAGCTTCGGCAAGCCCGCTGGCCGCTTCGGTGACGAGGGCGGCGCTCCTCGCGGCCGCAGCTTCGGCAAGCCCGCTGGCCGCTTCGGTGATGAGGGCGGCGCGCCTCGCGGCCGCAGCTTCGGCAAGCCCGCTGGCCGCTTCGGTGACGAGGGCGGCGCTCCTCGCGGCCGCAGCTTCGGCAAGCCCGCTGGCCGCTTCGGTGATGAGGGCGGCGCGCCTCGCGGCCGCAGCTTCGGCAAGCCCGCTGGCCGCTTCGGTGACGAGGGCGGCGCTCCTCGCGGCCGCAGCTTCGGCAAGCCCGCTGGCCGCTTCGGTGATGAGGGCGGCGCGCCTCGCGGCCGCAGCTTCGGCAAGCCCGCTGGCCGCTTCGGTGACGAGGGCGGCGCTCCTCGCGGCCGCAGCTTCGGCAAGCCCGCTGGCCGCTTCGGTGATGAGGGCGGCGCGCCTCGCGGCCGCAGCTTCGGCAAGCCCGCTGGCCGCTTCGGTGACGAGGGCGGCGCTCCTCGCGGCCGCAGCTTCGGCAAGCCCGCCGGTGCGGGCCGTGGCGGTGACGAGCGCGCCCCGCGGCGCTCCTTTGGAGACGAAGGCGGCGCTCCTCGCGGCCGTTTCTCCAAGCCGGCCGGCGGCAGCCGCTTCGGCAAGCCCGCCGGTGCGGGTCGTTCCGAGGGCGGTGCCCCTCGCGGTGGCAGCCGCTTCGGCGGGGAAGGCGGTGCCCCTCGCGGCCGCGGCTTCGGCAAGCCCGCGGGTGCCGGTGGCGACCGTCCGGAGCGCCGTGAATGGAAGCCGCGCGGCGAGTCCGCGGGCCGTCCCGAGCGCAGGGACTTCAAGCCCCGTGGCGAGTCCTCCGGCAGCCGGTCTCGCGGCGGCGGTGAGTCCGCGTCCAGCGCCTCCGGCGAGCGCATCGTCCGCGCGGGCGTGAAGAAGGGCCCCCCGAGCGAGCGCGCCGGCGGCTTCCAGGACTTCAAGGAGCGCAAGACGCGCGACTCGGAGCCGCGCTGGAGCAGCAAGGCGCCTCGGGGAGGGGCAGGCCGTCCGCCCCCTCGTGGCGGCCGCTCCCGCTAAAGCACCCATCCTCCCGGGTCGTGCCGTCGGTGGGCGGCCCGGGAGGCCGTTGATATAACCGCCGCCTACCTCCACCGTCCGCCGCTCCGGGAGAACGATGCGAATCCGCGTGCGACCCCTCTTCCTCGCCCTGACCCTGCTCGTCGGGTGCAACGGCAACCGGGATCAGCTCCTCGCGGAGATCCAGGACCCCCGTCCCGAAACCCGCGCCGCCGCCGTGCGGAAGCTGGCCGAGCAGAACAACCCGGACGACCTGGTCCTCTTCACCCGCGCCGCCAAGGACCTCTCCGCCTTCGTCCGCGGTGAAGCCGCCGGAGCGCTCGGAGAGAGCCAGGATCCGCGCGTCGTGGATCTGCTCGGCGAACTGCTGGAGGACCCGGACGAAGCCGTGCAGGGCAAGGCGGCCCTGGCGCTCGCCAAGGTGAAGAACGACAAGGCCAAGGCGTACCTCACGCTCCAATACGGACGGCGGGGCCGCGCCACGCGCCAGGTCATCGTCCAGGCGCTCAAGAGCGCCAACGTCCCCGGCGCCATGGCCACCGTCGTCGCCGCCGAGTCCAAGGGCCTCTGGGACCGCAACCTCCTGGCCCTCACCGAGGGCGCGCTCCCCGAACGCGTGGGCGCCGCCGAGGAGCTGGGCAAGAGCGGCCGCGCCGACGCCGTGAACCGGCTGATGCCCATGGTGCGCGACAGCCAGGTCATCCTCGCCGCCGCCGCCGTGCGCGGGCTGGGCGACGCGGGCGACACCCGCGCGGTGGCCCCCATCGCGCTCCTGCTCGACGAGAGCTTCCCGGAGCTGCGCGAGTCCGCCATCGGCGCGCTGATGAAGCTGCAGGACCCGACGGCCGCGACGAAGCTCCAGGCGGTGGCGGTGGAGAAGAGCGCGGTGAGCCCGCTGGCCATCGACGCCATCCTGACCTTCCCGCGCACGCCCACGACGGACGCCGCGCTGTGCGCCATCGCGCTCGACGGCGCCCGAGACGAGGCCCTGGACGCCGCCCGCGCCATGCGTTCGCGAGGCGGCTGCCCGGCGGAGCCCATCGCGGACCGGCTGTCGCGCCCGGCCTCCGCGGCGGCGGGACTCCAGGCCGTCGCGGGCCTGGGCCCGGCGGCGCAGGCGCTGCTGCCCAAGGTGACGCCGTGGCTCAACCAGCCGGACGCCAACCTGCGCACGCTCGCGGTCGAAGCGGTGACGAACCTGGGCGACGCCTCCGTGGTGCCCGCCATCCAGAAGCTCTACGAGCAGGAGGTCGCCGGTCTCACGGCGCTGCGCGCGGACTGGGTCCCGCAGGCGCTGCCGCAGAAGTACGCCGCGGACCTGGACCCGTCGGCCCCGCGTCCGGAAGCAGGGAAGGGCAAGGACGACAACAAGTCCGCGCGGCACGCGCAGCTCTTCGAGCGGCTCCAGGCCCTCAACGCGGCCCGAGCGAAGGAGGCCGGGCGCGTGGTGGTGCCGCCGCGAGTCCCCTCGGAGCTGAGCGACGACGTGGAGCCCGCGAAGCTGCAGCCGCTGGCCACGCTGCTGACCGCGCTGGGCAAGCTCAAGGCGCCCGGGGCGCTGGAGCTCCTCAAGGGCTACGCGGATGACGTCAGCCCGGTGCTGCGCGCGGCGGCGCTGGTGGGGCTCACGTCCGTGGGCCCCGAAGGCATCGAGGTGGTCCGCGCGGCGCTGCTGGAGCCCGACCGCGAGCTGCAGAAGACGCTGGCGCTGGCGCTGGCGGAGCAGGGCGAGGCCGGGCAGCTGGCGCTGGTGGCGTCGCTGCCGAAGATGGGCAGTGAGAAGCTGGTGGTCCTGGATGCGCTGACGCGCGTGGGGCCGACGCCGGCGTCCGCGTCGCAGGCGCTCCAGGGCGTGGTGAAGGAGGGTGGGGCGGAGGCGGCGCTCGCGGCGCAGCTTTTGGGGCGCATGGGCGCGAAGGACGCGGTGCCCACGCTGCTCAAGGCGCTGGACGACTCCAACAGCGTGGCCCGTCGCGACGTGCTGCTGGCGCTGGGGGCCATTGGCGACGCGAAGTCGGCGGAGGTGGTGGGGCGGGACCTGTACCACGACCTGCCGGAGATCCGGGCCGCGGCGGCCACGGCGCTGCGCAAGATGAACTCGGGCGTGGAGGCCGAAGCGCTGGACGCGCTGAAGGGCGACTACTTCCGCGAGGTCCGCGTCGCGGCGGGAGCGTCGCTGACGAAGGAAGGCACGGCGGCGGGCGGGGCGCAGTGAATGGAGCTGCGCGCGCTCAAGGACAAGGCGGCCGAGGCCTTCAGCAAGGGCCGCTTCGCCAAGGCCGCTGAACTGTACGAGGACTACTGCCAGGCGGATCCGAAGGACCACCAGAGCCGGCTGCGCATGGGGGACGCGTGGGCCAAGGCCGGTCAGCGAGACCGCGCCGTCTCCGCGTACCAGTCCGCGGCGGAGGGCTTCGCGAAGGAGGGCTTCCTGCCGCGCGCCATCGCCGCGAGCAAGCTGATCCTCGAACTGGATCCGTCCCACCAGGGCGTGCAGCAGATGCTCGCGGACCTGTACGCGAGAAGGGGCACACCGGCCACGTCCCGGGCGAAGCCGAAGGAAGCCGCACCGCCATCCACGCCCGCGAATCTCGTCTCGCAGCGGGAGACTCCGCCCACCGAGACGCCCGCGCCGCTGGAGGCAGGCGGAGCGCCGGTGGACCTGTCGGATTCGCTCCCGCCCGAGCTGGCCCTGCCGGACACCCGGCCCGTCGCGGACGAGGTCGTCATCTCCGTCGAGGTGGAGCTGGAGCCCGTGACGGCCGAAGCAGTCGTATCACCCACACCATCCGCCGTACCCGCGCCGCAGGGCCAGTCCGTCCGCGTCGCCCCGCCGTCCCCACCTTCCATGCCCGAGCTTCCCCTGACCCGGACGCCCAGCGGACGCTGGCAGGCCCTCGCGCCGCCCATCACCGACGACACCGCTCCGGCC
>NZ_RAWM01000190.1 GCF_003668875.1 Corallococcus interemptor
GCTCGGGGGAAGGGGACGAAGACATGGGAAAAGAAGTCCTCGCGCGGCCGCGCAGGGCACACCGCGCGCTTGAAAGGGTGGGGGTGGATGAAGGGCCTGCCCGCCTGGCCGCCGGGTGGACCCACCGGGGCGCGGACGGGCTCGAGGCCCGCGAGGTGGAGAAGAGGCGCCGCTCAGCCCCGCGCGGGGGGGCCCTGGGCCGGGCAGTTCGCCGTCCGGGGACGGTCCGCCAGCGGGGTGAGCCGGTACGGCAGCGCGCGGGCCCTCAGGCCCTGGACCCGCGCCAGCATCCGCGCGTCATGGCGCGCCAGCAGGGCCCGCAGGGTGTCCGGCCGGGGCGTGAAGGGCGTGGGGGGAGGTCGGTGGCTGACGCCCCCGGGGTCCACCTGATCGCGCGAGGCCGGCCGCGGCGCCCCCACGTGGGACCCGTGCAGCAGCCCCGCTTCGTCCCATTCCGGCTTCGGACTGGCCGGCGTGCGCGCGGCCTCGTCGCGCCGGGCCCCCGGCACCGCCGCGCGGCTCCCGGGGAGGGCCCCCTGCGGAAGGCCTCCCAGGCCCACGAGCCAGGCCAGCACCGCCGCGCACACCACGGCCGCCAGGGCGAACCCGGTCTCGCGAGAGGCTTCACGCTGGGTGTGGGCGGAGGGCGGCGGCATGGGTGGGGGGCTAAACGTGTCGCACGGGATGCGACAGTCCGCCGGCGACAAAAAAGCGCGACGGCGGAACGGCTTTATACGCACCGGGGTTCTGACGCACCCCGGAAATTCGCGCCCTTGGCGTTGAAACCCGCACTTCGTGACGCGCCGGGATGATTTCAGTGGCGCTCCACATTGACGTTGCCACCCCGGCGGGAGTATCCCCTTCCAGCAAGCGAAAATGCGAACCATTCTCAACTTCGACGACGGATTGGGTGCTGCCCCAGCGCTGCCGCAAGCTGTGACCGCGCGTGCGGATGTGGTGCGCGTTCCGGCGGGGCTCTTCCAGTCCGCGACCGCTCCGGCGGATGCGGGGTGGGGCCGGTGGAGTGGGGCGCTGCTGACGGCGACCGTCGCGCATCTGGTGGCGGTGGCGGTGGGGTTGCTGGTGTCCACCCGGCCGCCTCCCGAGGTCAAGAAGCCGGAGCCGGAGCTGGTGCTGATGGCGTACGCACCGCCTCCGCCGCCCCTGGGCGGTGGGATGCGGAAGCAGGCGGCCGTGGAGCCCGTGAAGCCGGTGGTGCAGAAGCCGCGCCCGAAGCGGCAGGAGCTGGTGGTCCCCGCGAAGGTGCCGGAGCCGGTGAAGGAGACGCCGGTGGAGCAGGTGGAGGAGACCCCGCCCGCGACGGAGGTGGCCTCGGTCGCGCCGCAGGCGCCCGCGGGCCCGGGCGTGCCGGACGGCGCGGTGGGTGGCGTCGTCGGGGGCGTGGTGGGCGGAATCGTGGGTGGCAAGGCCGGCGGGCAGGGGACGGCTCCGCCCATCTACACGCCGCGCGAGGTGATGAAGCTGCCGGTGCTGCTGTCCGGCAAGCCGGAGTATCCGCGCCGCGCCCGGGAGGATGGCATCACCGGCGTGGTGATGGTGATGGTCGTCATCGGGACGGACGGGGCGGTGGAGCCGGGCTCGCCGCGCATCCACCGCTCGGTGCCGGGGCTGGACGAGGCCGCGCTCGAGTCCGTGGCGAGCTGGCGCTTCTCGCCCGCCCTGGGGCACGACGGCGCGCCGGTCCGCGTGAAGGTCGTGATCCCCGTGAAGTTCGCCCTCAGGTAGTTCCTTCGCAGGCCCCCTGTAGAAGCCTTCATGAATCCCAAGCTCCGCTCGGTTCTCTTCTGGATCCACCTGGTGTCCGGCCTCATCGTCGGGCTCGTGGTGGGGGTGATGTCGTTCACGGGCGCGGCGATCGCGTTCGAGTCGCAGATTGTCGACTGGGCGGACCGTGACGCCCGCCACGCGGCGCCTCCCGCGCCGGGGACGCCCCGCCTGACGCTGGAGGAGCTGATCGCGAAGGTGAAGGAGGCGAAGCCCGCCGTGCCTCCCTCCGGCGTGACGGTGTCCTCGGAGCCGGACAGCATGGTGACGGTGGCCCTGGGCCGCGGCGCCGCGGTCTACGTCCACCCCTTCACTGGTGAAGTCCGTGAGCAGGGCGCGCAGGGCTGGCGCGCGTTCTTCCACACGATGGAGGAGCTGCACCGCTGGCTCGCGGCGTCCGGCGACAACCGCGCGGTGGGCAAGGGCGTCACCGGCGTGGCGAACCTGGCCTTCCTGTTCCTGGGCATCACGGGCCTGTTCCTGTGGTGGCCGCGCAAGTGGAACCTGCGCGCGATGCGGCCCACCCTGTGGTTCCGCCGGGGCTTGAAGGGCAAGGCGCGCGACTTCAACTGGCACAACGTCATCGGCTTCTGGTCACTGCCGGTGCTGGTGGTGCTGACGGCGTCCGGCGCGGTCATCTCCTACCGCTGGGCGTCGAACCTGGTCTTCACGCTCACCGGCAACGAGCCGCCCGCCGCGCAGGGGCCCATGGCCGCCGCGCCCGTGGCCGTGCCCACGCCCGCGCCGGGGACGAAGCCCCAGGCGCTGGATGCGCAGTTCGACGCGGTGATGAAGCAGTCCAACGCCTGGGAGGCCATCACCCTGCGCCTGGCCGCGCCTCCGGGAGCCGGTGGCCCCCAGGGTGGCCAGCGCGGCGAAGGCGCTCCGCGCGGCGAAGGGCGCGGCGGCCCCAAGGGCCCGCAGGCCAGCACCTTCACGGTCCGCGAGCAGGAGCGCTGGCCGCTGTTCGCCTCCAACACGGTGTCGGTGGATCCGTTCACCACCCAGACCCTGAAGACGGAGACCTACGCGGACTTCAACAGCGGCCGCAAGGCGCGCACCTGGCTGCGCTTCCTCCACACCGGCGAGGCCTTCGGCTGGTTCGGCCAGCTCATCGCCGCGCTCGCGTCCTTCGGCGCCGTGTTCCTCGTCTACACGGGCTACGCGCTGTCCTGGCGCCGGTTCGTCCCGCGCCGCAAGACGCAGCCCGCGGCCCCCGCCGCGCCGGCCGTCCCTCCCGCGGAATCCGAGACGCACGCCGCCTGACGTCCCGGCTTCGAGCAAACCCATCCATCCCAGGGGCCCGGACCGCGCGAGAGCGGCTCCGGGCCTCGCTGTCTTCACCCCGAGGCATGTGGCATTCGCCGCGCTGATGCCAGGCAGTGCTGGAACGCCCATCCCCGCGCGTGAATCAGACTGTCATCAGGAAGAAATTTCTTGTAACGACAATCAGGGTCCTGCATATGAGAATCATTCTCATTTAGGCAGCGCTTCCTTTCCCGAGGGGATTCGTGTCCACAGCAAAGCCCGGTCGTCCTGGTATCCGCTCCTCCACTGGCAACCCCGGAGGCGTGCGCGGCGCGCTCTGGCCCTGGGGCCCCGCGGCCGTGGGCCTCGCCTCGGCGCTGGCGGCGGGCAGCGCGATGGCGCAGGAGACGCCGGTGACCGGTGAGACCGCGGCGCCGGTGCAGGAGTCCCGCCCGGCGGAGAGCACTCCGGTGGGCCAGGAGGCCCCGTCCCCCGAGCGCACGCCCGAGTCCGCGGCCCCCGCGCAGGGTGCGGCGACGACGGCCGAGGCCATCCAGGACGACGCCTACGTCCTGCCGGAGGTGTCCGTCGAGGGTGAGACGCAGAAGTACAACGTCACGGAGCCCAGCCTGGCCCGCGTGCCGCGGCCGCTGGTGGACACGCCGCAGACCATCACGGTGGTCCCCGAGCGCGTGATGGAGGAGCAGCAGGCCACGACCCTGCGCGATGCCCTGCGCAACGTGTCCGGCATCACGGTGACGGCGGGCGAGGGTGGCCGCCAGGGTGACTCCTTCTCGCTGCGCGGCTTCTCCGCCCAGACGGACACGCTGCGCGACGGCGTGCGCGACCTGGGCTGGTTCACCCGCGACACGTTCAACCTGGAGGGCGTGGAGGTCTACTTCGGCCCGTCGTCGGTGCTGTTCGGCCGCGGCTCCACGGGCGGCGCCATCAACCTGGTGACGAAGAAGGCGCGCAAGGGCTCCTTCACGGACCTGCGCCTGTCGGGCGGCACGTCGCCCACCGGCCGCATCGAGGCGGACGTCAACCAGGAGGTCTCCGACACCTTCCAGTTCCGCGTGAGCGCCGTGGGGCAGCTGGCCGGGGTCGCGGGCCGCGACGTCGTGAAGGAGAACCGGGTCGGCGTCGCGCCGTCCGCGCGCCTGCAGCTGGCGGAGAAGGTCGCCCTGGAAGTGGACTACTTCTACCAGCACGAGGACAGCGTCCCGGACTACGGCCAGCCGTACTTCAACGGCTACCCCGTGGCCGTCACGCTGGACGTGCCGCGTGAGAACTTCTACGGCGTGAAGGACAGCGACACGGAGCTGGTCAACGTCCACATCGGCTCGGCGCGCCTGCTGGCGGACCTGGGCGGCACGTTCCGCCTGACGAACACGCTGCGCTACGGCGGCGTGGACCGCTTCGCCCGGCCCACCGCGCCGCGCGGCCTGACGCCGGTCGCGGCGCCCACCACCATCGGCCGCCAGCGCTTCGAGACGAGCGCGGAGAACACCTACTTCGCGGACCAGCTGGACGTGCGCGGCGTGTTCACCACGGGCTTCCTCAAGCACAACACCAACGTGGGCCTGGACGTGTCCCGCGAGCAGCGTGAGCTGGGCCGCGTCAACCTCACCGTGGACGGCGGCAACCTGCCGGCGGACCTGTTCGATCCGGACAACAGCCCGGACCTGTCCGGCGTGGCGCGCGTCCCGGGCGCCACCAACTACAGCCGCCAGTGGAACCTGGGCGCGTACGCGTCGGATCAGATCCAGATCGGCAAGTACGTGGAGGTCCTGGGCACCCTGCGCCTGGACAACCTGCACAGCGACTACGAGACCAAGGCCGCCAACGGCGACATCGCCGCCTTCGAGCAGGAGAACACCCTGTTCAACTACCGCGTGGGCCTGGTGCTCCACCCGGCGGAGAACGCCAGCATCTACGGCATGTACGGCACGTCCCAGAACCCGAGCGCGGAGCTCTCCGTGCTGGCCAACGACACCGTCACGCTGGACCCGGAGAAGAACGAGACCTTCGAGATCGGCGCCAAGTCCGACCTCATCGCGGAGCGCCTGAGCGTCAACGCCGCCGTCTTCCGCACCCACAAGAAGAACGCGCGCGTGCCGAACTCGGATCCGGACGGCCCGCCCACGGTGCTGGAGGGCAAGCAGCGCGTGCAGGGCTACGCGCTGGGCATCGCCGGTTCGCCGGTGCGCCGCTGGAACGTGTTTGCCAACTACACGTTCCTGGACGCGAGCATCCGGGAGCACACCAATGACTTCCTGGAGGGCCAGCGCCTGGTGAACACGCCCAAGCGCAGCTTCTCGCTGTGGACCACGTACGCCATCCTGGACAACCTGTCCGTGGGCGGCGGCGCCACCTACCAGGACGTGGCCACGGTGAACAACCCGGCCAACGCGACGGTGGTGCTCAGCAAGGTGCCCAACTACTGGCGCTTCGACGCGTTCGCGGCCTACAGCATCAAGAAGGTGGACCTGCAGCTCAACGTCTACAACCTGACCGACAAGCTCTACTACGACTCGTACTACGGCGGTCAGGCCGTGCCGGCGGAGGGCGTTTCGGCGCTGCTGTCCGCGCACGTGCGGTTCTAGTCGCGCGACATTCCCGCCGGGCGTAGAGGACGTTCATCATGATGGTGCACATCCCGCAGGTCCTCACGCCCGAGCAGGTGGCCCGCTGCCGCGCCGTCTTCGACAAGGCGGCGTGGGAGGACGGCCGGACCACCGCCGGCCGGCAGTCCATGCAGGTGAAGAAGAACCTCCAGCTGCCCGAAGGCAGCCCCGCCGCCCGGGAGCTGGGGGACCTGGTGCTGGCCGGCCTGGAGAAGAGCCCGCTGTTCATCTCCGCCGTGCTGCCCCAGCGCGTCTTCCCGCCGCTGTTCAACCGCTACGAGCCGGGCATGGACTTCGGCTCGCACGTGGACAACGCCATCCGGCCCATCCTGGGCACGAACCAGCGCATCCGCACGGACGTGTCCGCCACGCTCTTCTTGAGCGACCCGGACAGCTACGACGGCGGGGAGCTGGTGGTGGAGGACACCTATGGCAACCACTCGGCGAAGCTGCCCGCGGGGGACCTCATCGTCTACCCGTCCACCAGCCTGCACCACGTCACGCCGGTGACGCGCGGCGTGCGGCTGGCGTCGTTCTTCTGGGTGCAGAGCATGATCCGCGACGCGGGGAAGCGCTCGCTGCTCTTCGACATGGACACGTCCATCATGCAGCTGACGCGTGAGGTGCCCAAGAGCCCCGCGCTGGTGATGCTCACGGGCGTGTACCACAACCTCCTGCGCCAGTGGGCGGAGCCCTGAGCGGGCTCCGGGCCCGGAAGGCCGCTACTCCGGGCTGACGTGCAGGGTGAGCACGGGGCACGCGGCGCGGCCCACCACCTTCTGCGCCACGCTGCCCAGCAGCATGCGGGTGAGCCCCTTGCGCTGGTGCGTGCCCATCACGATGAGGTCGTACTTCCCGCGCTCGGCCTCCTCCAGCACCACGTTGCCCGCCTCGCCAATCACCACGCGGTGGGACAGCGCCACGGGCGCGGTGCCGTCCACGGAGCGCAGGAGCGACTCCAGCTCCTTGCCCGCGGTGTCGCGCGCCATGGACTCCAGCGAGGTGGCGTCCCAGCCGGGCGAGGCCACCAGCAGGTCCGGCGCCACGTACTGCGGCGGCTCCCAGGCGTGCAGCACGTCCACCGTCGCGCCGAAGGGCCGGGCGAGCTGCAGCGCGTAGTCCACGACGGACCGGGAACCGTCCTTCAGGTCCACCGGCACGAGGATGCGTGAGGGGCCAGCCATGGGTGTCCTCCTATGGGTCCGGTGAACAGTTAATCCCCACGCGCCGTGAGGGCAAGCAGGCGTTCAGGGTGTACCGAGCAACGGGGCGGGCGCGCAGGGCAATCCGCGCGTGGACACCTTCCTGTCCGAGGTCCTGGCCCCCTATGCGCCCTCCCATCGACAACGGTACCGTGCTCATCATCGGCGCTTCCGGCGGCATCGGCCGCGAGCTTGCCCGGCTGCTCTCCCCCCGGGTCAGGACCCTGGTGCTCGTCGCGCGCGACGTGGACGACCTGGGGAGCCTGCGGGAGGAGCTGCTGGCCCGCAACCCGACGCTGGGCGTGATGATCCGCGCCTGCCGGCTGGATGATCCGCGCGCCGTGGACGCGCTCTTCGAGCACCTGGAGCGCCACTACGTCCGCGTGGACGTGCTCATCAACAACGCGGACTACGCCTTCAGCGGGCTGTACGCCGAGGAGCGCTGGAAGCGCATCGAGGAGCTGGTGCATGCGAACGTGCTGGCCCCGGCCATGATCACCCACCGCCTGCTGGGCCCCATGCTGGAGCGCGGGCGGGGCGGCATCCTCACGGTGGGCTCGGGCGCGGCGCGCCTCTTCCTGCCGGGCGCGGTGACGTTCGCCGCCACGCAGCGCTTCCTCGACGGCTTCAGTGAGTCCCTGCGCCTGGAGCTGAAGGACGCGGGCATCCCCGTCACCTTCGTGGCCCCCGGCCCGCTGGCGCTGGAGCCGCACCTGGAGGGGGAGGTGACGCCCTTCTTCGAGCTGTCCCTGCGCCAGTGCGCCCGCGAGGCCCTGGCGGGCTTCGAGCGGGGCGAGGCGCTGGTGTACCCCGGCCTGGGACACCGCTGGGTGATGCGGCTGTTGCGCTTCCTGCCGCGCTCCTTCAAGCGGGGCCTGGGACGGCTGGCGCTGGGCGGCTTCAAGCGGACGCTGCTCTTGAAGCCCTCCGCGCCCGGAGCGGATGCGCCCCCCAGGCCGGTGCTGCTGGCCGGAGGGGAGCCCTCGTCCGTGACGTAGGCGGCCGGGTGACTACAGGCCGATTTCCGCCAGGCGCGCCTTCACGCGCGTGGCCTTCACGCCGGTGTTGGCCGTGCCGCGGCCCTGCGAGTTGCCGCCGACGCCGATGTGGTGCAGCGCCACCACCTGGTTCGTGGACGTGGAGATGACGGGCGAGCCGGACGAGCCGCCCAGCGTGTCCGCGTCGTAGGAGATGTCCGTGGTGCTGTAGCTGCCGTTGAGCACCTTGCCCGGCGAGGACTTCTTCGTCGGCGTGCAGGACGGCGTCGTGTAGTAGTCGCAGTTCTGGTTCACGACGTACACGGTGGAACTCGTCGCCGCGTTGGTGCTGGAGACGGTGAGGAAGCCGTACACCTGGCCGGGCAGCTGGCCGTTGACGGCCGAGCAGCGCAGCGCCGTCATGTCGTCACTGCTCCACGTCTTGATGAACGTGGCGCACGGGTACCAGACGCGCGAGGCGGACGCGACGCCGTCCTCGTAGTTGAACGACACGCGCGCGCCCACCGCCTCCGAGCTGCTGCCCACGCAGTGGTTGTTGGTGATGACCACGTCGTTGGAGACGAGCCACGCCGTGCAGCGGCTGCCCACCGCCGGGATGGAGAGGTAGCCCACCGCCAGGGACTTCGTGCGCTGCGTGCCCGACAGGGACGTGGCGCTCACCCAGTTCAGCGTGCCGACGATGACGTTGGACTCCTGCGACGCCAGCGCGTCGTGGGGCTGGGGCTGGGGCTCCGCGTCCGGCACGTCCATGGGCTCCACGGAACCACACGCCGTCAGGCCCATCACCAGCATCGCACCCAAGAGCTTCTTCGCGGCCATCTCTAGTCTCCCCCCGCGCGGCATTGCGCGGCGCTGGGGGCCAAGGCACGCCGCGTGCCAGCGCGCGCTCCAGAGGGGGCCCGCCGTCACGCCACCGCACGGGTGGTGCGTGGATGCTCCGTGCAACCCGGTTGCGTTTGTAAAGAAACGTCACGTTCCCCGGCGAATCCCCAGCCATCCCGGGCGCTTGCGTGATTTTCCGGGAGTGCCGCTTTTGCGGACATGCGGGGAGCACCCCTGTCCCGGGTGGAGACAGGGGCGGGGAGGGCGGAATTCTTCAGCCGATGATCATGTCCTCGCGCTCGAGGGTGCCTTCCTCGAAGCGGCGGAGGTTGAAGCGGGTGAAGAGCTCGTCGGAGTTCCCGGAGGTCATCCACTGGGCCATCCGCTCCGCGACGGCGGGGGCCATCATGAAGCCGTGGCCCACGAAGCCGGACATCTGGAGCAGGTTGTCCAGGCCGGGGGTGCGTCCCAGGATGGGGTTGTTGTCCGGGGTGACGTCGTAGAGGCCGCCCCACTGGCGCAGGACCTTCACCTGGCCCACGTGCGGCAGCTGCTCCGTGAGGGCCTGGGCGAAGCGCGCCACGAAGCGCAGCGTGCTGCCCATGTTGGGGCCGGCGGGCTCCTTCGGGTCACCCATGCCGCCCACGATTTCGCCGCGCATGGACTGGCTGAAGTACAGGCCCGTGTCGAGCACCGACACCAGCGGCGACAGGAAGGGCTTGAGCGGTTCGGTGCTGAGGATCTCGTGCCGGTGCGGCTCGTTGGGCAGCTTCACGTCCGCGAGCTTCGCCACGGCCGGGCTCCACGCGCCGGAGGCCAGCACGACGGTGTCGCAGGCGATGTCGCCCCGGTCCGTCTTAACCTTGCGCACCTGGCCGTTGCTCGTCTCGAAGCCGGTGACGTTCGTGTACGTCTCCACCTTCACGCCGCGCTTCACGCTGCCCTGCGCGTAGCCCCACAGGAAGGCCCAGGGGAAGATGACGCCGTCCTCCGGGTTGTAGGCCGCCGTCACGCAGTCCTTCATCGTGAGGCCCGGGACCACCTGGCGCGCCTCGTCCGCGGTGATGATGCGCGTGGGCACGCCATACTTGTTGTGCAGGGTGGCGTTGCGATCCAGCCGGTAGGCCGTGTCCTTGCGCTTGGCCAGGAACAGGTAGCCGCCCTGGCGCAGCCAGACGTTCACGCCCAGGTCGCGCGCGAAGCCCTTCATCAGGTCGATGGAGCGCTTGGCCAGCTGGATCAGCGCCGGGGTGCCCCACTGCATGCGCACGCCGCCGCCGTTGCGGCCGGACGCGCCCGCGCACAGGTAGCCGCGCTCCAGCACGACGACGTCCGTCTCCCCGCGCAGGGCCAGGTTGTACGCCAGCGACAGGCCCATGATGCCGCCGCCGATGATGACCACCTTGGCCTTCGCGGGCACCGGCCCTTCCGGGCGCAGCGCGGACGGGAAGTGCTCCAGCTCCTGGGGCACGCCGCCCACGGGCGGGACGGCTTCGTCCACGGGGGCGCTGGCCAGCACGCGCAGCTCCGTGGGGTAGAGCGGCGGGCGCGGCGTGAAGGGCACCACGCCCTCCGGCTTGAGCTGCGGGGCCTTCTGCTTGAGCAGCGCGGCCACCGCGGCGTGGCAGCTCTTGCCCTGGCAGATGCCGGTGCCAAAGCCCGTGTAGCGCTTGACCGACTCCACGTCGTGGTAGCCGCGCTCGATGGCGTGCTCCACGTCCGTGACGGTGACGTCCTCGCAGGTGCAGACGAGCGCCTTGCTCATGACAGCCCTCCCATCAGCGCCTGCGCGGCCCGCTCGCCCATGGCCGCCGCTTCCTTCGCCGTGCCTGCCTTCGCCACGTCGCCCGCGACGAACACGTCCGCCGCCTGCGTGCGCCCGTCCGCGTCCGCCTCCACCTTGAAGTGGCCCGCGTCCGCGTCGAACTCCACCTTCGCGCCGCCCTGGCGCGCCAGCTCGAAGCCTGGCGACACCGGCACGGACACCACCACCGCGTCGCACGACACCTTCTGCTTGCGGCCGCCCTGGGGCGTGAAGCTCAGCCCCGTCACGCCGCGCAGGCCGTGGGCCTTGAGCCCGTCACCGACGACGGCCTTCGGGTGCGCGTTGGCGGGCAGCGGGCCCTTCAGGTCCACCACCGCCGCCACCTCCACGCCGCGCTGGGTGAACAGGTGCGCCAGCGCGTGCAGCTCCGCGCCATGGCCCACCAGCGCCGCGACCTGGGGCGCCACGTCGTGCTTGCGCAGCAGCAGGCTGGCCGCGCGCCCCGCGATGACGCCGGGCAGGTCGTTGTTCTCGAAGGGGAGGGTGGGGGGATGGCCGCCCACCGACAGCAGGAAGCGCTTCGCGTAGACTTTGAGCAGCCGCAGGTTGCCCGCCTCCTGCGCGGCGACGGCCAGGTAGCGGCCGTGCTCGTCGTCATACAGGCCGATGACGGTGGCGTTCCGCACCACGCTGCCCTGCGGGAACGCGGTGGCCTCCGGCACGAAGGGCGCGTTGTCCTCCGGGGCGCCGTGGGCCAGCCGTCCGCCCAGGTTCGCGTCGCGCTCGAAGAGCAGGAAGGGCACGCCCTTGCCGGACAGCACCCGCGCCGCCGCCAGGCCCGCCGCGCCGCCGCCCACCACCGCGACGGAGGTGTGGAAGGTGCGCGGGGGCAGGGGCTCCGGGCCCGCCTCCTTGGGCAAGAGGCCCAGGCCGGCCAGCTGCCGGGCCACGCGCGCCATGACGTCCTCGGCCACCGGCACGCCCGCGAACATCTCGTGGTGGTCCAGGCGCTTGGGGAAGAACCAGTCGATGGTCTCGAAGATGTCCACCTTCGCGGACGGGTACGCGTTCTGCCGCTCCAGCCGCATGCCCTCCTTCGCGGGGGTGCGGCAGGTGTAGACGTTGGGCAGCCCGTCCACGCGCATGAGGCAGTGCGAGCAGGCCGCGGCGAAGCAGTACGGCCCGCGCGGGCGGTGGTACTTCACGGAGCGGGAGAGGACGTTCTCGCCCGCGGCGATGAGGGAGCACGCCACCGGCTCACCTTCGATGGCGGGGATGCTCTCGCCCTCGAGGTCCACGGTGATGGCCCTGCCGCGCGGGGTTGCGTCTGGGAGGCGTCGCATGGGTGCCGCGCAAAATGGCGCACCGGACGGAGCGGGTCAAAGCCTGTCAACGGCCGCCCGCCCTCCGCCAACACCCGCTGCCGACAGCCCAGGTGATGGCGCGCGAGCCTGGGGCTTGTTGGGGAAGGAAGAAGCCCCACTCCCGGTGCGCTTGGGAGCGGGGCTTCATGATGCGGTGTGGCAATCCCTGGCGGCCGTGAGGCCGGGTGCGTCAAACCGGGTTCTCGCTCCGGGGGAAGATGGGCTCCGGCATGCCCCGGCCGCCGCGGTAGCCGAACCGGGTGCGGATGACCGCGCCGAAGGCCAGCGGGATGAGGAGGAACAGGTTGAGCAGCACGCCCAGCACCGGGATGTGGCTGACCAGCAGGATGAGGCCCAGGCCCAGCGCGAGCACCACCGCCTGCGTCTTGCGCCCACGCATCACCGGCAACCGCGTGCCCACCTCGCTGGCGATGGCCGCGTAGCTCAGCGCCGTGCCCAGCATGGAGGCGACCAGGAGGGCGAACGCCACCGGGATGCCGATGATGGTGATGCACAGGACGAAGGCGAGCGGCATGAGGGCCAGCGCGCCCACGATGCCCACCAGGATGTTGCGGCGCGGGTTGGCGCGGATCTCATCCCCCAGCTCCTTCATGCGCGCCGGGAAGAACATCTGCCCCAGGAAGCCCAGGCCGAAGAGGAGCGCGAACTGGAGGATGAAGGACGCCAGGCCTCCGCCACGGTCGTGGTCGTCATCGTCGTCGGAGGCGTCCGCTGACGCGTCGTGGTTCTGGCCCTCCTGCATGCCGCGCTTGATCTCCCCGGCCACCATGCGGCCCAGGCCCGCGCCGCCGAAGGACTCCAGGCTGCCCTCGACGATGGCGCCGTCGGCCTTCTGCACCTGGCCGCCGAAGGCCGACACGTCGCCCTCCACCTGCGCGTTGGGCCCCAGGATGACGTTGCCGCCGAAGGCGTGCGCGTCTCCCTCCACGTGGCCCTGGATCTCCAGGTTGCCGCCGAAGGCGACCGCGTCGTCCTCCACGGTGCCCTTCACGATGAGGTTGCCGCCGTAGACGACGGCGCTCTCCACGGACTCGCCTTCCTTCACCTCCAGGTTCTGTCCGCGCGCCACCACGTCGCGAGCGCCGCGCTTGCCCTTCTTGTGCTTGAAGCTGTCGCGGAAGCTGCGGATCTCCTCGCGGATGCGCTCCTTGGTGGCCTCGGCCTCTTCCTTCGCGGCCTGCTTGGCCTCTTCACGGGCGCGCCTCGCCTCTTCACGGGCCTCCTCGCGAGCCCGGTCCGCCTCTTCACGGGCCAGGGCGCGCTCCTCGGGCGTCGCGTTCGCGTCCATGACGGGCGGCGCGGGAGGGGCCGGGGG
>NZ_RAWM01000191.1 GCF_003668875.1 Corallococcus interemptor
GACGGGGAGCGGGGCGACGGGGAAGGGGGAGGCGTGGGACCTGCTGGAGGCGCAGCGGCTGATGGCCGCGGACGGCCAGAAGTTCAACATGGCCTACCTGTCGCTCCAGAACGAGATGCAGAAGGAGAGCCGCGAGCACAACGCCATCTCCAACATCATGAAGGTCCGCCACGACTCGGCGAAGGCCGCCATCAACAACATCCGCTGAGGCGCGTTCGCGATGGCCATCGACAAGTTGGGAGCCGTGGGCGGCGCGGGCCCTTCGCCCGCGGTGGAGTCCGGCAGGGAAACGTTCGGCAAGGTGCTGGAGGGCGTGAGCAGGCCCGCGTCGCGCCCCGTGCCGGTGACGACGGAGGGGCCGCCGAAGCCGGTGCGCACGCCGGGCGAGGCCCCCGCCGGCACGTCGCGGGCGGACGGCGTGGAGCGGGCGAAGGCGGGCTGCGCGGAGGTGAAGCCGGGTGCCCGCGTGGATTCGGTCCAGGCGGCGCGCGGTCAGCAGGCGGTGGAGATGCTGGACCGGGTGGGGCAGGCGCAGCAGCGGTTGGATCACATCCTGAAGCTCGCCGAGTCCGGCCGCACGTTCACGCCCGCGGAGTTGCTCGCGCTCCAGGCCCACGTCTACCGCGCCAGTCAGGAGCTCGATCTCGCCGGCAAGGTCGTCGAGAAGGCCACCGGCGGCGTCAAGCAGGTCCTCCAGACCCAGGTGTGAGGAGTCCTTTCTTCCATGCGTTCCGCTCCCCTTCGTTGTCTCTGTTTCCTCCTGCTCCTGGCCGCCACGGCGTGCCGGGAGCGCATCCAGCACGGCCTCGACGAACGTCAGGCCAACGAGCTGCAAACGGTGCTCGTCGAGCGGGGGCTCGACGCGCGCAAGGTGCCCGAGCCGGGCAAGAAACCCACCTGGGCCATCGAGGTGACGGACGCGCAGTCCTCGGACGCGGTGCGCATCCTGGCGGAGCTGGGGCTGCCCCGGGTCGCGGCGGAGACGGGCTGCGACGTGTTTGGAGGGAGCGGGCTCGTGCGCTCTCCGCTGGAAGAGCAGGTCTGCCGCGTCCGGGGGATGGAGCGCGAGCTGGAGAAGACGCTCCAGACGGTGGACGGCGTGCTGCTGGCGCGAGTGCACCTGGTGGTGCCACCGCCGCCAAGGCCGGGTCAGGCCGCCACGCCGTCGAAGGCCTCGGCCATGCTGCGAACGGCACCCGGCGGCGCGGCGCGCGTGCGCAAGTCCGAGGAGACGCTGCGCGAGCTCATCGCGGGAGGCGTGGAGGGGCTGTCGCCGGAGGCGGTGTCGCTGCTGGTGGACGAGGTGACGACGCACGTGGAGGCGCCGTCGCCGAAGGGCGGTCCCGTGCCGCTGCGGCTGCGAGTGGTGCTCGCCCTGCTGGGCGTGCTGGTGACGGGGCTCTCTGGAGCGCTGGTCTGGGCCATGCTGCGCTGGAGGCACTACCGGGCCCTGGCGGAGAACCCGCCTCCGGCGGCGCCGCCCGCTCCGCCCACGCCCGCGAGGCCGGTGGTGACGCCGGGCCCCACGCGCAAGCTGGCCTGAGCGCGCCATGGACGTCACACGCGTGGGCCGGGTGTTGCGAAAGGCCCGGAAGCTCCTGCCTGCGAGGAAGGAATCACCCCGGGCCACGGTGGCGGACGTCACGCTGCCGGCGCTGTCCCTCCCGTTGGAGCGCATCGCGCTGGTCGTCTGCGTCCTGGCGCGGGAGCGGGCCGCGGAGCTGCTGGGCGGACTGGTGGATGCCGAAGCGGGCAGGGCGCTGCGCCACCTGGAGCGCTTCGCCTCCATGCCCTCCGCGCAGCGTCAGGCCAAGGTGGCGGTCGAGTTCGGGGAGAGGTCGGACGGCGCGAACCGGCTGGCCCTCTTCCTGGAGTCCGCTCCCGAAGCCCTGCGCCAGGAAGCCCTTCGCAGGCTGCCGCCGTACCACCGCAGCCGGTTTCCCGAGTGGGAAGGAACGCCCTCGCAAGCAGAGGCCGCGCCGGCCCTGACCGCCCTGGCGGAGCGGCGCATCCGCGAAGCCCTGCGCTGAGCGTCCTCGGGCGTGGAGGGCCATCCCGAAGACGGACCTCCACCCTCCTGCCAACACCCTGATTCCACGCGGCGGCCTCCTGGCCATGGCCGTGCACAGGGGACGTGTGTCCCATCGCCGTCCCGGAGCTTCCGGATGCAAACGAATCCCGTCAGGTCCCCCAGCATCGCGAAGAAGCCCACGCGGCCCTTCCGCCCCGGAGCACGCCGGCTGACGCGCGCCCACCTGGTGCTGGGGCAGCGGCCGCAGGTAGGGCGCTGGAGCGCGGAACTCCTGCGCGACGTGGGCGCGGCGCTGTCGCGGGACCTGGGCGCTGCCGTCAGTCTGGAAGGGCACCTGGTGCCTGCGGCGGTCCATCCGGAGCGCGAGCTGGCGATGGGGATGGTGTTCGCGCTGGTGGAGCTGTCAGCGGTGGGGGGCACCGCCATCGTGGAGCTGGAGGTTCCGTTGGTCTTCGCGGCGCTGGCGAAGCTGGCGGGAACGGGAACGCGACCAGCACCCGTGGCGGAGCTGACCCGGCTGGAAGAGTCCGCGCTGGTGTACCTGCTGCTGTCCGCCCTGGCCGCGATGCGTGGGCAAGGCGAGTGGGTGCGAAGGCTGGGGCCCCGCTTGTCAGCGGTGTCGATGCGGCGCGGTGAGGTGCTGACGCGAGTCGATCCGGGACAGCCCTATGTGGCGGTGTTGCTGACGGCCACGGTGGAGGGCGCGACGGTGGGAGGCCGGGTGCTCCTGCCCGCCCGCGCGGTGCAGACCGCGTTTCAAGAGCTACCCGTGGAGCCAGGAGGCGCCATCGCGTCCCAGGTGCTGGCGGCATCGGTCCCCGCGCGCTGCCTCGTGGGGCGCAGTCCCTTGCAGGGCTCGGCGGTGGATGCGCTGGCCGTAGGGGACGTCGTGCTCTTCGAGGGCGTGCGTCTCCGGGACGGCCGGGTGGAGGGGCCCGGACAGTTGATCACCCGGGGCTTCGCGCTCCGGGGTGGGTTTCACGCGGAAGGTTTTTCGACCGGGAGCGTGCACTCGCACGCGGCCCGACAGGAGCCGGACATGGTGGCGACGAACAAGCGGAGCGAGGCGATGCCGCCGCTCCCGGTGGATGTGGAGATCGAGCTGACGCGGCTGTTGTTGCCCCTGTCGGAGCTGGCGGCGCTGAAGCCGGGTACGTTGCTGCCCCTGCACGTGAACGCGAGCAGCCCCGTGCTGCTGCGCGTGGGCGACCGGGTGGTCGCGCGCGCGGAGTTGGTGGAGATCGAAGGCGAAGTGGGCGCCCGCATCCTGGCGTTGCTGCCGTGAGCCCAACCGTGAACACGTGGCTGTCTTCGTTCTCACCACGGGGCAGGTTGCTGCTCGCGTCGGCCCTGCTCGTGGGACTGGCGACGCTCGCACCCCTGGGTGGACTGTCGCTGGTGGGCACCTCGCGCCTGCTCATCGGCTCGATGGCGTTGGCGGGGTTGGGTTGGGTGTTGCTTCGCAAGGGAGGCGTGACCGGGAGCGCGGATGCGGCCGCTCCGGAGCCGCTGAGCATCGTCTCGCGGACGGGCCTCTCGCAGCGCTGCGGCCTCGCGCTCGTGGAGGCGGATGGACGGCGTTACCTCGTGGCCTATGGCGACACCTTCGCGGAGATCCATGAGACCCGCGCCCCAGCGGTCGTGCCGGGTGCCCTGCACAGGACGACGGTGAAGCCACGGGTGGACCTGGAACTGGAGCCGACAGTGCTCTTTCCCCGCGCGCGACAGACCCCGGTCACGTGTGGCGCATCCCGGAAGCGGGGTGGGGGATGAAGGCGCTCGGATGGGGAGCCGGCCTGTTGTTTCCCGCGCTCGCGTTCGCCGCGGAGCCCTCGTTGTCGCAGATGTCCTATGCCGGCAGTCCGCTGGCGATGATGGGGATGCTCGCGCTCCTGTCGCTGCTGCCCTTCGCGGTGCTGATGCTGACGAGCTTCTCGAAGATCGCCGTGGTGCTCTCCCTGGCGCGCTCGGCGATGGGCACCCAGCAGGCACCGCCGACGCTGGTGCTCACGGGGCTCGCGGTGGTGCTGACGGGCCACATCATGGCGCCGGTGATGGAGCGCATGTACGACGCGGGCCAGGCGGCGTACGACGAAGTGCACTCTGGAGCGCAGGTCCTCTCCGCCGCGAAGCAGGTGACGGAGCCGCTGCGCGCCTTCCTCGTGAAGCACGGCAGCCCGGAGGAGCGCGCCCGCTTCGTGGACCTGGCCCGCGAGCTGCGGCCTCCGGAGGAGTCGGAGCAGGTGCAGGAGACGGACCTGTTCGTCGTGATTCCGGCCTTCGTCATCACCGAGCTGAAGGAGGCCTTCCAGATTGGCTTCATCGTCTTCCTGCCCTTCCTGGTGCTCGACATGGTCATCGCCAACGTGCTGCTCGCGTTGGGCATGCAGACGCTGTCTCCGGGGCAGGTGAGCCTGCCCTTCAAGATCCTCCTCTTCGTCGCCGTGGATGGCTGGGCCCTGCTCGCGCGGGGACTCATCCTTGGCTACCGGTGACGCCATGACCCAGGACGTCCTGCTCACCCTGGGGCGTGAAGCCCTGCTGTTGATGGTGGTCGCCTCGCTGCCCCCCATTGGCGCGAGCCTCCTGGTGGGCTTCCTGATGAGCCTCTTCCAGGCAACGACCCAGTTGCAGGAGAGCACGCTGTCGGTGGTGCCCAAGCTGTGCGCGGCGGTGTTGTCCCTGGTGCTGGCGGGGCCATGGATCGCCGGGCAGCTCACGCGCTTCACCCAACAGCTCCTCATGCTCATCGCGGAGGTAGCGCTGTGAACCCGGAGGTGTTGGGTGAACAGCTCGTCTCCCTGGGGCCTCACGTGGTCGCGGTGGCGCTGTGCGCGGCCCGGCTCGTGCCCATCGCGTTCCTCTGTCCGTTGCTCGGAGGCCAGGCCGCGCCGACGACGGTCCGGCTGGGACTGGTGCTCGCGTTGTCGCTCTTCCTGCACGTCGAAGCGGGCGTGGAGTTCAGCGGCACGGTGGAGACGCCAGGGGTGATGGCGGGGCTCGTGGTGCGCGAGCTGGCCTACGGTGTCTCCGTGGGGCTCGTGTCCGCGCTGCCCTTCGACGCGGCGCGAATGGGCGGACGGTTCCTCGACCTGTTCCGGGGCACCTCCGCGGAGGCGAGCCTGCCGCAGGCGGGAAGCCGCGAGTCAGCCACGGGGGACGCGCTGTATCACCTGCTGGTGGCGAGGGTGGTGTCGGGGGCGCTGTTCCCCGTGGTGCTCTCCGCCCTGTTGCGCGGCTTCGGAGTGGTCCGGCTGGGAGCCTTCGTGCCCACGGAGGCCTCGGCCCTGCACGTGGTGGTGATGGTGGGGAGCGCGATGGCCACGGGGCTCGCGGTGGGGGCCCCGGTGGCGGCCGCGTCGCTCGCGGTGGATTGCTTCCTGGGCATGGCTTCGAGGGCCGCGGCACAGGTGAACCTCCAGGAGCTGGGGGCTCCGCTGCGCATCCTTGGGGGCGGTGCATTGCTGTGGCTGGGCGTGGGGCTGCTGTGTGAGCGGCTGCTCGCGGGCGTGGTCTCGACGGAGGGCGCGCTGGCGCTGCTGGGAGAGGTCTCCCGATGAGCGGCGAGAAGACGGAGCAGCCCACCGCGAAACGGCTGCGGGAGGCCCGGCGCAAGGGTCAGCTTCCTCGCAGCCGGATGTTGTCCTCCAGCGCGACGACGCTGGGCGGGCTGCTGGGCTTCATCGCGTTCGCCCCGGAGGGGTTCGCCCGGTTGAAGGACTGGACCGCGAGGCTGATGCTGGAACAGACGCTCGTGGGCGCATGGGAGGAGGGGGCCTGGGTCGCCGCCCGGCTGTGCGGCCCGGCCCTGGGGGGCGCATTCGCCGCATCGCTCGCGGTCTCCGTGGCCACCGTGGGCTTCGAACTGGACGCGCGCCACGCCATGCCGAAGCTGGAGCGCATCAATCCCTTCGCGGGCTTCAAGCGCCTCTTCAGCGTCCGGCCGCTCGTCGAGTCCGGCAAGGCGCTGCTCGTGGCGGCGCTGCTGGCCCTCATCGTCTGGAACGAGGTCGAGGCGATTGGCCCCGATGCCCTGCGGACCGCGTGGCTCGAGGGAACCCGCGGACTGGAGTTCCTGGTCGGCCGGTTGGGCGCATTGGTGACGCGGCTGGCGTGGGGGGGGCTGGGGTGCGGCGCGGTGGACTACGCGCTCGCCCGCCGCAGGCACATGCGCGAGCTGATGATGACGCGCGAAGAGATCAAACGGGAGCACAAGGAGAGCGAGGGCGACCCGCGTCACAAGGGACAGCGGCGCGCCCTGCATCGCCAGTTGGCGCAGGGCGGTCCGGCACGTGGAGTGCAGAAGGCCACCGCCGTGATCGTCAACCCCACGCACATCGCGGTCGCGCTCCGCTACGACGCGGGCGAATGCGACGCGCCCTACCTCGTGGCCAAGGGCCGCGAGCAGGACGCGCTCGCGCTCAAGGAGGAGGCGCGCCGGCAGGGCATCCCCGTGGTCAGGGACGTGCCGCTGGCCCGCAGCCTCATCCACTTCGACGTCGGGGAGTCCATCCCCGAGGAGCTGTACCAGGCGGCGGCCGTCGTGTTGCGGACCGCGATGGAGCTTCGCGAGCCGGACGACCGTCCACGGAGACAGACGTGATGCAACCCCTCATGAAGGTCTTGCTGAAGGCCCGCCAGTCCTCGGACGTCGTGCTCGCGGTGGCGATGGCGGCGGTGCTGGGGGCGCTCATCATCCCGCTGCCGGCGTGGCTCCTCGACGTGGGGCTCGCGGTGAACCTGGCCGCGGCGGTGGCGCTGCTGGTCGCGGCGCTGAACGCGAAGGACGCGCTGCGGGTGACGTCGTTCCCCACGTTGCTGCTCTTCACCACGCTGTTCCGGCTGTCGCTCAACGTGTCGTCTACGCGGCTGGCGCTCTCCGAAGGCCACGCGGGCGAGGTCATCCAGGCCTTCGGTGAGTTCGTGGTCCGAGGCGACTACGTGGTGGGCGCGGTGGTGTTCGCCATCCTCACGCTGGTGCAGTTGCTGGTGGTGACCAAGGGCGCGGAGCGGGTCGCGGAGGTTTCCGCCCGCTTCACCCTGGACGCCATGCCCGGCAAGCAGATGTCCATCGACGCGGACCTGCGCGCGGGCGCCATCGACCAGACGGTGGCCCGGCGCAGGCGGCGCGACCTGGAGCGCGAGTCCCAGATGTTCGGCGCCATGGACGGCGCGATGAAGTTCGTGAAGGGGGACGTCATCGCGGGCCTCGTCATCGTCGCGGTGAACCTGCTGGGCGGCACGCTCATCGGCGTGTTGCAGAACGGCCAGGCCTTCTCCGAGGCCGCCGCGACGTTCGCCCTCATCGCCATCGGCGACGGGCTCGTGTCCCAGGTGCCCTCACTGTGCATCGCGGTGGCCGCGGGCCTCGTCGTCACGCGGGTGGCGTCGGAGAAGGAAGAAGACTCGCTCGGGGTGGAGATCGGCTCCCAGTTCTTCGGCGACTTCCGCACGCTGGCCACCGTGGCGGGCCTTTGCGTCGCGCTGGCCTTGATGCCCGGCATGCCGCACGTGACCTTCCTTGCCCTGGCGGCGGGCCTTGGAGGGCTCGGGTATGCGCTGCGGCGCAACGCCCAGGCGCCAGAGAAGGCGCAGACGAAGGACGGCGCTCCAACGGGGCCGGCGGTGCCAGCCGGAGCCGCGGGCAAACCTCCGGAGAGCGCGAAGGCACCGGTCGGCGTGACGCCGCTCACGCTGGACCTGTCCGCGCAGCTGACGCCGCTCGCGGAGGCGGACGGAGGCGCCTTCGTGCACACGGTGCTGAACGCCGTCCGCGACGAGCTGTTCTTCGAGCTGGGTGTGCGCATCCCGGGCATCCGGGTGCGGACCCACGCCGCGTACCTGGGCCCGGGCGAGTACCGCATCCTCCTGGACGAAGTGCCCGCCGGTGGCGGCGTGGTGCAGCCCGGTGCGCTGTACGCGCTCGTGCCTCCCGGGGAGCTGGCCTTCCTGGAGGTCCAGGCGGAGGCCTCGGTGGAGCCTGCCAGCGGGCGGCCCATCAGCCGCGTGGGGGAGGGGGCCCGCTCCCGGCTGGAGCTGGCCCAGGTGCCGGTGCGCAAGCCCTCGGAGCTCATCGCGGACCACCTGCGCGCGGTGCTGCGCCTGCGCGCCTCCGCGCTGCTGGGGCTCCAGGAGGTGCAGGGACTGCTGGAGGGACTGGAGGCCCAGTCACCCGTGCTGGTGAAGGAGGCGCTGCAGAAGGTGCCGCTGCCGCTGCTGGTGGACGTGCTGCGGCGGCTCGTGCAGGAGCAGGTGAGCATCCGCGACCTGCGCGCCATCCTGGAGGCGCTCGTGGCGCCCACCACCGAAGGTGACGCCACGGCCCTGGCCGAGCGCTGCCGTCAGGCCCTGCACCGCTACCTGAGCCACCAGTTCGCGCCCACGGGCCCGCTGTACGCGTACCTCGTGGATCCCGAAGTGGAGGAGGTGCTTCGCGCCAGCGGTCCTCGAGGGCCCGCGCCGGAGCCGGAGCGCATCATGGAGATACTGGAGGGGGTGCGGCTCATCGCCAACGGGGGCCGGGCGGTGCTGCTCACGGCCCCGGACATCCGCCGTCCGCTGCGCAAGCTGTGCGAGGGCCCGTTCCCGGACGTGGCGGTGCTCACCTACGGCGAGCTGGACGGGGACCTGCAGATTCGCCCCATCGGCCGGCTGGCGCCGGTCGCCGTGGGGCGGTGAGGACTAGAGGGTGCCGGTGCCGCTGCTGCCCTTGAACTCGGAGGACGGCAGGTCCGACTGGGCCTGCAGCGGCGCGGGGCGGTTGACCCGGTCCCGCAGCTCCTTGCCCGTGCGGAAGAGCAGACCACGCTTGGGCTTCACCGGGATGACCTGGCCCGTCTTCGGGTTGCGACCCTGGTAGCCCTGGTAGTTCTTCACGTGGAAGGCGCCCAGGCCGCGAATCTCGATGTTCTCCCCGCGGCAGAGGGCGTCCTTCATCGACTCGAAGATCGTCTCGATGGTCGCCTCCGCCTGCTTCTGGGTCACGCCTCGTTTGGCGACGAGGATGTTGATCAGATCGGACTTGAGCATCGGACGCTCCCGCAAACCCCGTGACCCCTTGGTGACAGGGCTCTCTGGCCCGTGGTCGAGACCCGAATACATAACAGAACACCTCCTCCTTGCAAGCCGGGTGGGCTCCCAACCCTCTATAAACGTTACGGATTTCCGCCACTGGCCGCTGCCTTGGGGGCCTCGGGGGCGGGCGGGGCGGCGGCCAGCCCCGGGCGCAGGGCCGTCACCAGGTCCAGCCACCGGGTGCGGCGCAGCAGGTCGACCCCGGCACAGTCGGCCGCCTGGAACAGGGGCTCGAACTGTTCGAAGCCCGGGGCCTTGGGGCCCGTCCAGGTGTCGGAGCCGCCGGTGATCATCACCCCGTGCACGGCGAGCGTGGTGTCCGCGAGGGTGATGTCGGCGGGGTCCCTCGCCGGGCGCAGGCCGCCCCGGCGCGCCCGCTCCAGGAGGCGGGCCTCCACCAGCCGGTCCACCACTTCATGCACCAGCGACTCCGGCACGCGCAGCCGCGTGGCCAGCTCCCGGGGCAGGGGCGGGGTGCGTCCGTCCACCCAGCACAGCGTGACGTCCTGGGCGACGCGCGCGGCCACCAGCTCGTGCGCGCGCGGGTGGCTGCCGAAGGCGAAGAGTGAGTCCCGGAAGGAGACGTGCTCCACGGCGTAGGACAGCCGGGCGCCGAACAGCATCACCAGCCAGCTCACGTACACCCAGGCGAGGAACAGGGGCAGGGCGCCCAGCGACGCGTAGAGGGGGTTGTAGAGGAAGCTGCGCGCGGCGAACTCGGCGTACACCTGCTTCGCCAGCATCCAGCCCAGGCCGGCCACCAGTCCGCCCGCCAGCGCCGAGCGCACGCGCACGTGGGCATACGGCGTCCACAGGTACAGCAGCGTCAGGCTGCCCATGGCGATGAGCGTGGTGCCCACCCCGATGAAGAACGGCGCGGAGGGCGCGTAGGTCTGCAGCAGCACGCGGACCCGGCCGGTGCCGGAGAAGGAGATGGCCAGGAAGATGGGGCCCAGCACCAGCAGGCCCGCGTAGATGGACAGGCGCGTGAGCCACGGGCGCTGGCGCCGGATGCCCCACAGCTCGTTCACCGCGCCGTCGATGTGTCTCAGCAGCGAGCCCGCGGACAACAGCACCGCGAGGAAGCCCACGCTGCCCACCGCGATGGAGTCGCCCGGGTGCAGGAACCGGTCGAGCAGGGCGGCGGACTCCTCGCTGACCCCTGGCGCCAGCACCTCGGAGATGACGAAGCGCAGCTTCCGCTGGAACTGCTCCTGGTGGAGCGTGCGCAGCAGCACGATGCCCACGGTCAGCAGCGGCACCAGCGAGAACATGCTGATGTACGTGAGCGCGGCGGCGCGCAGGCGCAGGTTCTCGCCCATGAAGCCGCGCGCCACGGTGCGCCCCGCGAAGAAGATGTCCGCCGCGAAGCGGCCCGCCGACGTGGCCCCGATGGGCGCCCACACGCGGGTTGCTGTCTGGACCGCCCACACCCGTGCTCGCACGAGCGAGCGCCGCATGCCCCAGGACAGCTTCCGGAGCTTCACGGCTTCCTCCCGGCGCGCTTCCAGCCCGGCGCGGCCAGGTCGCGGGAGTCCAGGAGCGTGCGAAGGCGCGGAGGCGAGCGATTCATCGTGGAAGCGCCACCGTAGCCAAACCCTGCCCCGGCGAACCAGCCCTCCCGCCCCATCGGAGCGGACGTTGTCACCACATGCACGGGCCTTGTCCGCCTGGCTGGTCAGCATGCGGGAAGCCTCGCAAGCGCTTCAAAGCAGAAGGCCCGGCGGGATGTACCCACCGGGCCCTCGCTGTCACTCACACGTCAGGGCTCAGCCCTCGCCGCCACCGCCGGACGGCTCGGACGAGCCTCCGCCAGACGCCGCGGGAGGCGCGCCGCCTCCGTTGCCATTGCCGTTCTGGCCACCGCCGGAACCACCGCCGCGCTCGCCGCCACGGCCTTCTCCGCCACGGCCCTCGCCACCGCCGCGACGCTCACGGTCCCGGTTGCGGTCTCCTCCGCGCTCGCCACGCTCGGGGCGCCGGCCCTCGCGACGGTCTCCGCCGCCACGCTCGCCTCCGCGTTCCCCGCCGCGCTCGCCGCCGCCACGGTTCTCGCCGCCGCCACGGTTCTCACCGCCGCCACGCTCGCCACGGTCGCGGTCCCGGCCTCCGCCCCGGCGGCCCTGGTCCGGACGGCCGCCGTAGTTGCTGTCCGGACGGCGCTGCTGCATCGCCAGCTCGCCGTCACCGGAGCCCGGCGACGAGGCCACCTTGTGCTCGGGGCCCGTGGCCGACCGGCCGTAGATGTCGTACTGCTCGCGGTGGTAGTTCTGCTGCGCCTTCACCTGGATGGACTTGTTGTAGCGGTCCATCAGGTGCCGCAGCTCGTTGCGCTCCTCACCCTGGAGCAGGCGCGCGACCTCCGCGTTGCAGTTGATGACCAGCGTGGAGTCCTTGTAGCCCGGCGCCTCGCGGCGGATCTCCCGGAAGATCTCGTACGCGACCGTGGTCGCCGTCTTCACGAAGCCCTTGCCGTCGCAGTACGGGCAGTCCTCGTGCAGCACGCGGCCAATGGACTCGCGCACGCGCTTGCGCGTCATCTCCACCAGGCCCAGCTCGGAGATGCGCAGCACGTTCGTCTTGGCCTTGTCCCGGCCCAGCGCCTCCTGCAGCGACTTGAAGACCTTGTCGCGGTTCTGCGCCTTCTCCATGTCGATGAAGTCGCAGATGATGATGCCGCCGATGTTGCGCAGCCGGAGCTGGTAGACGATCTCCTTGGCCGCCTCGACGTTGATCTTGGTGATGGTCTCCTCGAGGCTCTTCTTGCCGACGTAGCGTCCCGAGTTGACGTCGATGGCCGTCAGCGCCTCCGCCTGGTCGATGATCAGGTAGCCGCCGCTCTTCAGCCACACCTTGCGCTGGGTGGCGCGCTGAAGCTCCTGCTCGATGCCGTAGGCGTCGAAGACGGGCTCGTCCGTCTCGTGCAGCACCACGCGGTCGCGCAGGGCAGGGTCCTGCGCGGTGACGAAGCCCTGGATGCGCTCGTACTCCTCCGCGTCGTCCACGACGAGCTTCTCGACGTCATGGGCGAACAGGTCGCGCGTGGCGCGCAGGATGAGGTCCAGGTCGGGGTGCAGCAGGCCCGGTCCGCCGCGCTTCTCGTTGCGGCGCACCACCTGGTTCCACACCTCGATGAGGAACCGGATGTCGCTCTCCAGCTTCTCCTGGGGAACGTTCTCCGCGACCGTGCGCACGATGAAGCCCGTGCCGGGCGGACGCAGGCGGTCCACGATTTCGCGCAGCCGGCGGCGCTCCTTCTCGTTGGAGATGCGGCGGCTGATGCCCACGTGGTCCACCGTGGGCATGAACACCAGGTGACGGCCGGGGATGGAGATGTGCGAGGTGAGCCGCGCGCCCTTCGTGCCGATGGGGTCCTTGGAAATCTGGACCACCACCTCCTGGCCCACCTTCAGCAGGTCTTCAATCTTGTCCGTCTTGCGCTGCTTGGGCTTCTCCTTCTCCTCGTCGCGCTTCTCGCGGCGGGGCTGCTCCTGGCGGCGCTTGTCCTTGTCCTTCTCGCGGCCCTCCCGGTTGCGCGGCTCGCGGGCCTCGCGCGCCTCACGCGGGGTGCGGCGCTCGCCGGAGACCTCGGCGGGG
>NZ_RAWM01000192.1 GCF_003668875.1 Corallococcus interemptor
CGGGAGGGGGCGTGGGGGCGGTACACGTCCGCGGCGGGGACGCTCAGCCGCACCTCCAGGGGACGGTGGGGCGCGTCCGACAGCCACAGCGCCGGTGTCTCCGGCCCGGGGGCTCGCTGGCGCCAGGCGCGCACGGCGAAAAAGCCCACGGCCATGCAGAGCGCCAGGGCCACCAGTCCCCAGACGCGCGTCACACCTGTGCGCCCCGGAAGGCGCATGCCTCCGGGCGTCTGCCTCTTGCCAGCCATCCGGGGCCTCCCGCGTGCCCCCGCACACGTCTCCGCGGGTCCTGCGGGAGACAGTCTAGGGCCAATGCCCCCGGGTGTGACAGACCCGGGGGCGAAGAGGTGTCCGGAGGTGTGACGCCTACTCCACCTTCTGGGGGGCGCGCGTGGACTCCACCACCCGGTGGATGGGGTACAGCTCGCCCACCTTCAGGCTGTCATCCAGGTACTGCCAGCGGCAGAAGCCGTCGTCCGAGTGCGGCTCCAGCAGGTAGGTGATGAGCGTGCCCGTGCGCTGGCCGGTGCCCACCAGGAGGGTGCCGGCGGGGAACTCCTTCTCGGAGCGCTCGGGAGCCACGGTGAGGATGGTCTCGAAGCGCACCGGCTTGGGCTTCTGGCTGAGCGGCACCTCGTCCTGGCCCGGGGGCGGCACGTTGGCGGCCACGTCCGGGCTGAAGGTCTCCTCCTTGCGCGCGATGCGGTAGCTGTCCACCTGGAAGCGCTGCGCCTTGGCCAGCTTCTCGTAGCGGATGCCGTGGCCGTCCAGGCGCGCGGCGAGCGACGCGGGCACCAGGTAGCCGGCCGGCGTGCTCACGGCCTGCGTGGGCACGAAGGTGCGGTGGTGCGGCGTCTTGTAGACCTTCTTGCGCTTGCCCGGGTAGCGACGGGCTTCGATGCTCGCCTCGTCGAAGGAGTTGATGACGGCGGTGTCACCGTCCTTCACGTAGGCCGGGTAGTCGAACACCAGCGCGCCGTCCGACGCGCGCTGCGCGACGCCGTAGTTGATACCCACCCACTGGCGCACGTCGGGGTTCTGGCCGCGCGCGATGATGGCCGCCTCCTCGAACTCGGTGACGCGGCGGTACTCCTTCGCGTAGCGGGCCGCGTCGCGGATGAGCTCCAGCACCCACGCGCGGATGACGGCGCAGCGGCGCGGGAAGTCGATGTAGCTGTACGTCTCCAGGAGCACGTCCAGCCGGCCCAGCAGGCCGCGGTAGTGGCTGCCGAAGCGGGGCAGGGCGGGGTAGGTGTGCCAGCCGGAGCGCGGGTCGCCCTCCTTGCGGAAGTTGCCGTACCAGAAGCTGTCGAAGCCGTGCTTCGTCTTCACCGCGGCGGACACGCGCTCGGCCAGCTCGCGGTTGTAGTCGCGCGAGGTGTGCAGCAGGTCCGCGTTGCCGTGCGGGATGTCGAAGGTGAGATCGAAGCCGTGGATGCTGCCGTCGGTGGTGTGGCAGTCCACGAAGAGGTGCGGCCACCACGCCTGGTACAGCTTCGCCAGGGCGCGCGTCTCCGGCGCCTCCTGCTTCATGTTGTCGCGGTTGAGGTTCCAGCCCTCGCCCGTGTAGCGCATGCCCACGCCACCGGGCGGGTTGACCTGGCCCTCCAGGTTCTTCAGGTCCAGCGCGCGGTTGCCCTTGCTGATGCGATCATTGCCGTCCGGGTTGAAGTTGGGGACGAAGACGAGGACCAGCCGGTCCAGCAGCTTCTTGCCCATGGACGTGAGGGTGAGGTCGCGCGCGAGGGCCTGGAGCGTCTCCTTGCCCTCCACCTCACCGGCGTGGATGTTGGCCTCCACCATCACGATGAGCTTCTTCTGCTTCTTCGCCAGCTCCGGCGTGAAGCAGTTGCGGTCGCTGAGGATGAGCGACATGAGCGGCTGACCTTCACCGCTCTGGCCGAAGTCCACGCGCTTCGCGAGCTTCGTCTGGGCACACAGGGCGTCGACGAAGGCGACCACGTCGGCGCTGCGGGACGTTTCCTGATAGTCGGTGGCTTCCGCGCGGGTGAGCAGCTTGGGAGTGGGCATAGGTGGCGCGCATCCGAGCGCTCCGGACCTGCCGCGTCAAGCACGCGTGACGTGGGGCCGCCTTGCCGCGCCGTGGCGGTGTCCCATATGAAACCGCCAGCCAGGACATCCTAGAGGGGCTTGATCATGCGTTGGGGCGATCAGTGGCGAGGGCACGCGTGCGCCGTGCTCCTGCTGTCGTGCGCGGCGGTGTGGGGGACGGGCTGCAAGAAGGAACCGGCGCAGGCGAGCACGCCGGTGGACGCGGGCGTGGTGGCCGTGGCCGCCGTGGACGCGGGCGTCCCGGATGCGGGGACGGTCGCGAAGGTGGCGAAGCCGTTGAAGTTCTCGGACGTGACGCTGACGCCCCAGGGCACCAGCGTGCTGGTGATGTACACGCTGACCAATCCGGGGACGGCGCAGGGGCGCGGGGATGCGTGCCTGTCCCTGCACGACGACCAGGGCCGGGTCATCGAAGTGAAGCGGATGGGTGGCATCACCGTGAAGGGCGGGACGACGGACACGTTCGAGGACAAGGTGTCCCTGGGCGGGACGTCCTGGAAGCAGACCCGGACCGTGATGCTCTACACTGCGGGCGAGTACCGCTGCTCGAGCGGAGTGTCCTCGGCGACCAGTGAGCTCCTGCGCCTGCTGCCCACGGGCCAGCCTGCTCCGGCGGACGCACCCGCGCCCCAGGAACTCCAGTCGTCGCAGGCGACCGACTTCGAGGTGTCCGGCGTCGAGCTGACCCAGGCCGGCCAGTCCGACGACTACACCCTCAGGTACACGGTGAAGAACGTGAGCGACCACCGGGCGTCGGGCTCGGGGTGTCTGCGGGCCTACGTGCAGGAGGGCGCGCCCCACCTGGAGGAGTCGCCGGAGGGAGACTTCAGCCTGGCCCCGGGGGCTTCGGAGACCATCAAGGACTCCGTCATCTTCGACAATGACCGGAACTGGGACCGGGTGACGGTGCTGCGCCTCTTCACCAGCCCCTATGGCTGCGCGGATGGCGCGGACACGGACAACACGGGCTTCAAGTTCATGAAGCCTGAGTCCATTCACGCGCCGGAGGAAGGGGTGGAGGCCGAGCCCGCCGGGGACTCCGATGACGAAACGGGGATGGACTCGAGCGACGCCTACGACCCGGAAGAGGAGTTCAAGAGCGAGAAGCAGGCCCCGAATGCGGAGTGATCAGCGGCGCAGGCTGGGGGTGCTGTTGAGCCTCGCGGCGCTGTGGGGCGCCGGGTGCAAGAAGGAGCAGCCCCAGGCGAGCATGCCTGTGGACGCGGGCGCGGTGGCCGTCGCCGTGGTGGACGCGGGACCGGTGGCGAAGGTCGTGAAGCCGCTGCGCTTATCGGACGTGTCCCTCCAGCGCCAGGAAGACCGCCTGGCCGTGAAGTACACGCTGACCAACCCGGGCACGGCGCAGGCGCGAGGGCCGGCGTGCCTGATGTTGATCGACGAGGGAAACCGCGCCATCGACGTCCTGAGGATGGGAGGCATCACCGTGAAGGGCGGGTCGGAGGACACGTTCGAGGACCAGCTGACCGTGGCCGACCTGCAGTGGAAACAGGCCCGAGCCGTGCTGCTCTTCACGGTGGCTTACGACAAATACTGTTCCGACACCCAGCTCCAGCCGACCAGTGAAACCCTCCGGCTGCTGCCGACGGGAGCGCCCGCGCCCGCGGGCCTGCCGATGCCGGTTCCGGCGGAGGAGGCGACGGCGGCGGACCTCGTGGTGTCCGACGTCCGGGTGCGCCGGTCCAAGACGCCGGCGGGCGCCTCCGTCACCTTCACGGTGAAGAACGTGAGCGACCACCGGGCCTCGGGGTCGGCGTGTCTGCGGGCCTATGTGCGGGAGGGGCTGTTCGCCCTGGAGGAGAACGATGTGGGCGAGTTCGACCTGGCTCCGGGGGCTTCGGCGACCGTGACGGGCACCGGCACCTTCGGCGACGCCAGTCACTGGGACGAGGTGACGGTGCTGCGCCTCTTCACGCACACCTATGGTTGCGCGGAGGTGGCAGGGCCGGAGAACCCGGGCGTCCTGATCCACAAGCCCGTGGATGCGGAGAACGCGGCTGGCGGTGAAGAGGCTCAGCATGACGCGGAATGACTGGCGGAGGCGGACCCTGGGCCTGCTCCTCGTGGGGAGCGCGGCGGCGTGGGGGCCGGGATGCAAGCGGGAACAGCCCCAGGCAAGCGTCCCGCCTGACGCGGGCGTGGTGGCCGTGGACGCGGCGCCTGTCGCGAAGGTGGCGAAGCCGCTGAAGTTCTCCACCGTGCGTCTCGTCAAGGAGAACGGGAGCCATGTCGAGGTGACGTACACGCTCACCAACCCGGGGACAGCGCAGGCGCGTGGGGATGCGTGCCTGGCACTGCTCGATGAAAAGGGCTTCACCGTCCACGAGGCCCAGATGGGAAGCATCACCGTGAAGGGCGGCACGGAAGACGTCTTCAAGGATCGCGTGTACGTGCGCGAACCGGACTGGGAGCAGACCCGGACGGTGCTGCTGTACACGGCGCGGGACTATCAATGTGACAAGGACCGCTTCCAGGAATCCAGCGAGCCCCTGCGCCTGCTTCGCACGGGAAGCCCTGCTCCCGCGGACGTGCCGCCACCCCAGAGGCCGCGGAAGCCTGCGCCGGGGGAGATGGAGCTGTCCGGCGTCACGCTGTCGCACGACAGCACGCTCGGGCTGTACCGCCTCCAGTACACGGTGAAGAACGTGAGCGCCCGGCGCATCAATGGTCAGGCCTGCCTCCAGGGGTATGGTGAGGACGCGCACCCGAGCGAGGAGAAGGCGGCCCTGTTGTCGGACGACCTGGACGCCTTCAGCATCGCGGCGGGGGCGACGGTGACTGTCACCGACCTCGTCGACATCTTCGACCGCGAGCGCTGGGACGAAATCGTCTCGCTGGACCTGTTCCTCGATGCGCGTGGGTGTGAGTCGAAGCCGGAGTCGGCGCCGGTCCGGCTGCGGTTCGACAGACCCGCGAACCTCCATGACGCCGACGCGACGGACGAGGCATACGACTCCGACGACGAAACGGCGGAGGTGAACGAGGGCGACGCCACCGACCCCGCCGAGGACGAAACGGGGATGGATTCGAGCGACGCCTACGACCCTGACGAAGAGTTCCCCCAGAAGCCGTCCTCGGACGAAGAGACGGTGGACTGAGCCATGGATCTGTCCACGTCCCCGCTGTTCGAACGGCTCCAGCGCGCGGACCACGTGCTCCTCGCGGGAGCGGGAGGCGGCTTCGACATCTACTGCGGCCTGCCGCTGTATTTCCGGCTGCGCGCGATGGGCAAGCGCGTGTCGCTGGCGAACCTGAGCTTCACGGTCCTGGACCGCGTGGACGGGCGCGTCGTGGCCCCGGGGCTGATGGAGGTCCGCGCGGAGACGCAGGGGCCCGAGCACTACTTCCCGGAGGGCGTGCTCGCGCGGTGGTTCCAGGCGCGAGGCGAGTCCGTCTCCATCTACTGCTTCGACAAGGTCGGGGTCGCGCCGCTGAGCGCGGCTTGGGCGTCGCTCCAGAAGGAACTGGGCTTCGACACGGTGGTGCTGGTGGACGGCGGCACGGACATCCTCATGCGCGGCGACGAGGCCGGGCTGGGCACACCGGAGGAGGACATCTCGAGTCTCGCGGCAGTGGATTCACTGTCGCTGCGGGACAAGCTCATCGTCTGTCTGGGCTTCGGCGTGGATGCGTTCCACGGCATCTGTCACGCGCACTTCCTCGAGGCCGTGGCGGACCTGAGCCGCCGCGGGGCGTACCTGGGCGTCACCGCGCTGCTGCCGGGGATGCCGGAGGTGGACCGCTACCGCGAGGCGGTCCTGTACTCGTCCGAAGAGATGGCCCGGCGCCCGAGCATCGTCTCGCTGTCCGTGGTGGGCGCCATCGACGGCGACTACGGCGACAAGCACCGCACGTCGCGGACGCAAGGCAGCAAGCTGTGGATCAACCCGCTGATGAGCATGTACTGGGCCTTCGACCTGGACGCGGTCGCCAGGCGCTGCCTCTACCTGGAACAGCTGCGAGACACGCACACGAGCTGGGAGGTCGGCGCGCGCATCGAGACCTTCCGCGCCCGGAACCCCACGAAGTCGTGGGAGGACATCCCCGTCTAGCGCACCGGCATCCCGAGCACGTACGTGACGGAGCCCTTGCCCTTCTCGCGCACCTCCCCCACCTCCCAGGTGTAGCCGGGACGCTGGAGGCTCTGGGTCAGGGCCTTCAGCTCCTCTGGCCGGTGGGCCCGCAGCGTGGACACCAGCCCGTCCCACGTGAGCGCCAGTGGCGCCACGGGCAGCGCGTAGGTGAGCAGCAGGCGTAGCGGTGTCAGGGGCCGGATGAACGGCGTGAAGAGCAGCACCAGCAGGGGCACGAACAGCGTGCCCAGCACCCCGCCCGGTGTGCGGTGCACGACCTCGAAGGCCGCGAAGGCTTCGCCCCGCCGCTGCGCGTCCTCCAGCACCTCGCGGACCTCCTCCGGCTTGAAGTGGTGCAGGGCATTGAAGAGCGTGCGCATGCCGCGCAGGTCGGCTGGCACCTGCCGCGCATCCACGGGCCGGGAGAGGTACGTCGCGCCTTCTGAACGCGCCCGCTCGGCAGCCTCCGCGTTGGGGTAGAGGTCCGTGAGCACGGCCTGTGTCTTCAAACCGTGCCGCGCTTCCAGCAGCCGCTGCATGCGGGGCACGGGCCCCCTGCCTCCGGAGCCCAGGTCCACCAGCGTGTCCGTGCCAGCCGCCTGGAGCCCCCTCGCGAGCACGTCCGCGGCCGCGTCGAACAGCCCCATCCGGGTGGACACCGTGTGCAGGTAGTCCGTGGACAGGTTGCGCGCCGCGCGCGGATACCAGGGCTGATCAATCAACTCGAAGAGGTGCAGGCGGGGCAGCAGCGTGGCGGTGAAGTCCATGCGGGACAAGGTGCCGCCCGCGTGCGCGGGATGCACTGCCCGCTGGCGCCAGAACGGCTTGCCGCTCGCGCCAGGCGGTCGCTAGCGTCCCTGTCCGTGCCTCCCTCCGCTCCGCCTTCGCTCTCCGCCCGCCTGGCCCGGCAGGGGCTGCTCGCGGCGGCGAAGCGCGGCGTGCCCGCGGAACGGCTCTGCGCGGAGGTGGGGCTGCGGTGGTCCGAGCTGGACGACCCGGAAGCTCGCATCCCCTACGCCTTGCTGGACGACATCCTGGAGCGCGCCGTGCTGCTCACCGGCGATGACAACCTGGGACTGCACATGGCGGAGCTGGACGTGATGGACGCGGACGACCCCGCGTCGCTCGTCATCCTCACCAGCGCCAACCTCCGCGAGGCCATGGTGCGAGGCTGTCGCTACCAGCGCGTCTGGGGCGACGGCGAGCGCTTCGCGGTGGAGGACACGCCGCGCGGCGTGCGCATGCGCTTCACGCCCATGGGCCCTGGATGGCGGCCCGCGCACCGGCACCTGTCGGAGCTGGCGCTGGTGCAGCTGGCCACGGGCATCCGCGTCTTCACCGGCGCGGACGTGCGACCCCTCCGCGCGCGCTTCGTCTACCCGGCGCCCGCGGACCTGCGCGAACACGAGGCCCTCTTCGGCTGCCCGCTGGAGTTCAACGCTCCGGCGAACGACCTGGAGTTCTCCGCCGGGGACGCGGACCGGCCCTTCGTCCACGCGGACGCGCTGCTCAACGCCGTGTTCGAACACCAGGCGCGCCGCGCGCTGGAGCGGCTCCCCGTCGCGGACACCCTGGCGGATCGCGTACGCGACCAGGTGCGGCGGACGCTGGCGGGAGGCGACTTCTCCTTCGCCTCGGTGGCCAGGGCCCTGCGCGTCCCGTCCCGCACGTTGCAGCGCCAGCTGGCGGCGGAGGGCCACACCTACGCGGGCCTCGTGGAGGCGCTGCGCCGCGAGCTGTCCCAGGGCTACCTCCAGCGGCGCATGTCCATCGCGGAGGTGTCCTTCCTGCTGGGGTACGCGGATCCGGCCGCCTTCCACCGCGCCTTCAAACGCTGGTGGGGCACGTCCCCGGAAGCCTTCCGCAAGGCCCGGGCGGCAGGGGGCTGACAGGCAAGCAGCGCTCCGGGGCCTTCCGGGAAGGAAACCAGGACTTTGTCGGAGAGCAGGCGTGCCTACGTTTCACCCCAGAGGGCCGGGACCCTCGGGAGAGACAACCATGTGGACACGCCACTTCAATGGGCTCGTCGTACTGGGTGTGATTGGGACCGTGAGCTTCACGGCCGGCTGCAATGAGCGTCAGCAGCAGTCCGTCAACGAGAACGCCCGGCAGGTCGGCCAGGAGGTTGGCGAGGCCGCCAAGGATGTCCAGCACGGCGCGAGCCGGGCCGCGGACAGCCTCCGCGAGTCCAGCCGCGAGGCCGCCCAGGGCTTCCGGGAGGGGGTGGGCGGCTCCGGGACCACGGCCTCGGAGGAGCGCGAGGCCGGCGAGCACCGCGAGAACAGGCCCGTCGACGAACGCTGAAACACGCACCGGCACGCCGCTCTCCCGTGCGGTGTGTTTGAATGTGGACCATGGTTGCGGCCCCAGCCCTCCGTGGTCCATTCGCGTCCTCCGTCCGGTGGCTGTGCCTGTTGCCATGCCTGCTGACAGTGGCGTGCGTCACGACGCGCGAGGTGGCGACGCGCGCTCCCACGCTGGAGGAGAAGTGCGAGGGCGGCAGCGCCTGGGCCTGTGAGACCTGGGGACAGCAGCTCCAGGTGGACCACCGCACGGAGGAGGCGGACCGGGCCTTCGGGCTCGCGTGCGCCATGGGCTCCACGTCCGCGTGTCTGACGCAGGGCAAGGACCGGCTGGCGCGGGGTGACCTGGAGGGCGCGGAGGCGCCGCTGCGCAAGTCGTACGAGGAGGATTCGGAGGAGGCCACGCTGGCGCTCGCGGACCTCCACGACGCGCGCGGAGACGCGGTGGGCGCGGCGCACTTCCGCTACGAGGCGCTGGCCATCGACAAGTCGACGACGGAGTTCGCGCTGGGCTGGCGTGTCCCGTTCGACGGCGGCGTGGGCCTGGCGCTGGACGTGAACGTGCAGCCCATGGGGCTCAAGGCCCGGCGGCTGACGCTGGGCGCCAACGTGGGCCTGGACGCGAAGCGGGTGTCGCTGAACGCCACCGTGGGCTACCAGCATTTCGTGACGAACTGGTTCGCGCCTTATGGCCGGGCGCTGGTGGGTCCGTACCTGGACAACTCGCCCTCGCGGCGCGCCCCCATCAACCTGGGGGCGGAGCTGGGCATGAAGTTCTTCGCCGGGCCCCTGGGCCACCTCGGCACCGGGTTTGGCACTTCGCTGGACGGCTCCACGTACTACTTCCTCGAAGCCGGGCTGGACTGGGTGCTGACGCTGGCGGTGCTCGCGCACCTGTGACGGCTCAGGCCACGCCCAGCTTGGGGCACACGTCGTTGAACAGGCACTCCGCGCACTTGGGCTTCTTCGCCACGCAGGTGTAGCGGCCGTGCAGCACCACGGCGGGACCGAAGAAGGTCCAGTCGTCCTTGGGCACCAGCTTCATCAGGTCCGTCTCGATGGCCTCCGCCTTCTCCTGCTTCGTCAGGCCCATGCGCTGGCTGACGCGGGCCACGTGCGTGTCCACGATGACGCCGGAGGCCTGGTTGAAGGCGGTGTTGAGCACGACGTTGGCCGTCTTGCGCGCCACGCCGGGCAGCTCCACCAGGTCCTCCATGCGGTCGGGCACCTCGCCCTGGTGCGCATCCAGCAGCGCGCGGCTCACGGCCTGCACCGTCTTGGTCTTCTGCTTGAAGAAGCCGGTGGGCTTGAGGTCCTCCTCCAGCTCCGCGGTGTCCGCGTCCGCGAGCGCCTGGGGGCCGTCGTACTTCTTCCACAGCTCGGCGGTGACGCGGTTGACGCGTTCGTCGGTGCACTGCGCGGCGAGGATGGTGGCCACCAGCAGTTGGAAGGGCGTGTTCCAGTTCAGCTCGTACTTCGCGTCGGGATACTTCTCGCGCAGGCGTTCGAGCACCACGGGGACGAGGGCGGCGGGTTTCATGGGTGGGTCCTCACATCGACCGTTCGACGAGCGTCGTCAACTCCGCATCGGTGAGCGGCAGCGGATTGCCCTTCATGCTGCTGGCGGCGCGGGCCTTGACGACGAGCCCGGGCACGGCCGCGTCGGTGAGGCCCATGTCGCGCAGGCCCCGGATGCGCACGGAGTCCACCAGGTCCTTCACCCAGGCGATGCCGTCCTCGGCGCGGGCGTTGGACTGGCCGGTGAGCAGCACCGCCACCTCACGGAAGCGGGGCAGGGCAGGGTGGTCCGGAGCGCGCGAGCGCAGCGCCTCCAGGTTCACCTCCAGCGTGGCGCCCAGGAGCGCCGCGCACAGCGCGCCATGGGCCGCGCCGAGCATCCCGCCCAGCGGCGCCGCGAAGCCATGCACCGCGCCCAGCCCTGAGTTGGCGAGGCACAGTCCGCCAAAGAGGCTGGCCAGGGCCAGGTCCTCGCGCTCCGTGGGCCCCGGGCCATGCAGCACGGCCTTGCGCAGGGAGCGCGCCGAGCGCTGCATGCCTTCACGCGCGAGCGCGTCCGTGAGCGGCTGGGCGCGGATGGACAGGAACGGTTCGATGAGCTGCGACAGCGCGTCCAGCCCGCCCGCCGCGAGCACCTCCGCGGGCGCATGCTCCAGCAGGTCCGGGTCCACCAGCGCGACGCGCGGGAGCATCATCGGGCTGCGCAGGCTGGCCTTCACGCCGGCCTCCCTGGAGCCCAGCACCGCGTTGCGCGTCACCTCGGAGCCGGTGCCCGCCGTGGTGGGCACCGCGACGAACGGCAGCGACGGCTTCGTCAGGGCCTGTCCCTTTCCGATGACCTCCAGGTAGTCCAGCGGGTCGCCCCCGTTGGCGGCGAGCGCGGCGATGGCCTTGCCCCCATCGAGCGCGCTGCCTCCACCGATGGCGACCACGGCGTCACAGCCCGCGTCCACGGCGGCGGCGGTGCCTTCGCGCGCGAGGTCGACGGTGGGCTCTCCCGGGACGCGGAAGGAGGCGCAAGGGATGCCCAGCCGTTCGAGCCCCGCGCGGACGGGCTCGGCGCGCGCGGGGTGGGTGCCGGTGACGAGCAGGACCTTCCGGCCGCCGAGGCCTCGCACGAGGTCGGGGACTTCCTGGACGCGGCCCGGGCCGAAGAGGACGCGGGTGGCGGTGGCGAACTCGAAGGGGGCGGTGGACATGTCACCAGGCCGCGTCGTCGGGGAAGCGGTTGGTGTAGCGGCGGGGAACGCGGGGCTCGGCCATCATCGGGGTGACGGTGTCACGCCACGTGAGGTAGTGGGCGGTCTCCTTGTGCGCGGCGGGGGCGTCCGGCGTGCGGTAGGCCTCCACGAGGACGAAGCGGGTGGGGTCTTCGTTGTCCTGGCAGACGTCGAAGCGGGCGATGCCGGGCTCCTTCACGCTCTCGCGGGCGTTGGCGAGGGTGGCCTGGAGGAAGGCGTCGACGTGCTGGGGCAGCACGTGCACGTGGACATGGACGACGAGCAGGCTCGTGGGCATGGCGCGCACGGTAGCGCGGGCGTCCCCGAGCGGAAACCGCTAGGGTTCCGGGCCGTTCACTCTCCCCATTTTCGGAGCAAGACAGCGCATGGTCTCGGACCTCTTTGACGCGTCCCGCTGGCAGCCGGTGGAAGGCCACAAGTTCAAGGACATCACGTTCCACCGCGCGGTGGACCAGGGCACGGTGCGCATCGCGTTCAACCGGCCGGAGGTGCGCAACGCGTTCCGTCCGAAGACGGTGGACGAGCTGGCCCGCGCGCTGGAGGCCACGCGCTTCATGACGGACGTGGGCGTGGTGCTGCTCACGGGCAACGGGCCCTCGCCGAAGGACGGCGGGTGGGCGTTCTGCTCCGGTGGCGACCAGCGCATCCGCGGCAAGGACGGCTACAAGTACGAGCCCGGCGAGGACGCGGCGGACCCGGCGCGCCTGGGGCGGCTGCACATCCTGGAGGTCCAGCGGCAGATCCGCTTCCTGCCGAAGGTGGTGATGGCGGTGGTGCCGGGCTGGACGGCGGGTGGCGGGCACAGCCTGCACGTCGTCTGCGACCTGACCATCGCCAGCAAGGAACACGGGATGTTCAAGCAGACGGACGCGGACGTGGCCAGCTACGACGCGGGCTACGGCAGCGCGCTGCTGGCGCGGCAGGTGGGGCAGAAGCGGGCGCGCGAAATCTTCTTCCTGGGCCAGGCCTACACGGCGGACGAGGCGTTCCAGATGAACGCCATCAACAAGGCCGTGCCGCACAAGGACCTGGAGACGGTGGCGCTGGAATGGGCGGCGGAGATCAACACCAAGAGCCCCACGGCCATCAAGATGCTGAAGTACGCCTTCAACCTTCCGGATGACGGGCTCGTGGGCCAGCAGCTCTTCGCGGGCGAGGCCACGCGTCTGGGCTACGGCACGGAAGAGGCGCAGGAAGGCCGCGACGCCTTTGTTCAGAAGCGCAAGCGCGACTTCAAGCGCTTCCCCTGGACGTACTGATGTCCGCCTAAGTAGGCCGCCAGAAGTTCCGAGACAAATTCGGGTCGCATGCCCAATTTCTGGGGCATGCGACCGGCAAGAAGCCCAGCCGAGCTGGGGCTGACAGCACACGACAGGAGGAAGCTGCAGCGAGC
>NZ_RAWM01000193.1 GCF_003668875.1 Corallococcus interemptor
CCCCAGGCCTCCGCCCCGGCCCCCGTGGCCGCCACCGCGCCGGCCACGCCCGCGCCCGCGCCGGAGCCCGCCAACGTGCCCATGGCCGAGCGCCCCATGCCCCCGGGCCTGGACGCCGCGGTGATGGACCCGTCCGTGAACCCCTGTGACGACTTCTACCAGTACGCCTGTGGCGGCTGGCTGAAGACGACGGAGATCCCCGCCGAGCGCGCGCGCTGGAGCCGCGGCTTTGAAACGGTGGCCGAGCGCAACCAGACCGTGCTGCGCGACATCCTCACCCAGGCCGCGGAAGGGCAGGGCGAGGCCACCCCCGAGGACAAGAAGCTGGGGGACTTCTACGGCTCGTGCATGGACGAGGCGAAGCTGGAGCAGTCGCTGCCCACGCTGCGCACGTACCTGGCGAAGCTCAACGGCCTGAAGAGCCAGCAGGCGGTGGCCAGCGCGGTGGCGTGGCTGCACGCGCGCGACGTGAACGCGCTCTTCCGCGTGGGGTCGGATCAGGACCAGAAGGACGCCACGCAGGTCATCGCCGTGGTGGACGCCGGGGGCCTGGGCCTGCCGGACCGCGACTACTACCTCAAGCCCGACGTGAAGATGCGCGAGGCGCGCGCCGCCTACCAGGCGCACGTGCAGAAGGTGTTCGAGCTGTTGGGTGACGCGCCCTTCGTGGCCAGCCGCAAGGCCATTGGCATCCTGGCCATCGAGACGCGGCTCGCGAACGCGCGGCTGCCCAAGGAGGAGCGGCGCGAGCCGGAGAAGGTCTACCACCGCCTGGAGCGCCAGGGCCTGAAGAAGCTGGCGCCCGCGTTCCAGTGGGACACCTACTTCGCGGAGGTGGGGCTGCCCGCGGGTGAAGCGCTCAACGTGACGGAGCCGAAGTTCTTCTCGGAGGTGTCCGCGCTGGTGCGCCAGCAGCGCCCGACGGACATGGGGCCGTACCTCTCCTACCACCTGGTGAAGGACGTGCAGACGGCGCTGCCCAAGGCGCTGCGCGACGAGTTCTTCCGCTTCGAGTCCTCGGTGCTCACGGGCGCCAAGGCGGACCTGGCGCGCTGGAAGAAGTGCGTGGAGGCCACGGACGACGCGCTGCCGCACGCGCTGGCCAAGCCCTTCATCGCGCGCACCTTCGGCGCGGACGGCAAGGCCACCACCCTGGACATGGTCCAGCAGATTGAACAGTCCTTCGAGCGCAACCTGGACACGCTGTCCTGGATGGACGCGGAGACGAAGGCCCAGGCGCTGGTGAAGGTGAAGAAGATCACCAACAAGATCGGCTACCCGGACCAGTGGCGCGGCTACGACGGGCTGACGGTGAAGCGCGACTCGTTCCTGGACAACGTGCTGGCGGCGGACGCGTTCGAGCAGGCGCGCCAGCTGCGCAAGGTGGGCCAGCCGGTGGACCGGCAGGAGTGGTTCATGTCCCCGCCCACGGTGAACGCCTACTACAACGCGGCCACCAACGAGATCGTCTTCCCGGCGGGCATCCTCCAGCCGCCGTTCTTCGGGCGGGACGCGTCCGCGGCGGTGAACTTCGGCGCCATGGGCATGGTGGTGGGCCACGAAATCACCCACGGCTTCGACGACGAGGGCCGCCAGTTCGACGCGGACGGCAACCTGCGCACGTGGTGGACCCCGGCCTCCGACAAGGCCTTCCGTGAGCGCGTGGCCTGCGTGAAGAACCAGTACGACGGGTACACCGCCGTGGACGACGTGAAGGTGAACGGCAAGCTCACCCTGGGCGAGAACGTCGCCGACCTGGGCGGCCTCAAGCTGGCGTACGCGGCCATGGAGGCCTACCTGGCCAAGCACCCGGACCAGGCGGCGAAGGCGAACTCGTACCGGTTCACCCCGGGGCAGCAGTTCTTCCTCGCGCACGCGCAATCGTGGTGCTCGAAGATTCGTAATGAGGCTGCGAGGCAGCGGGCGCTGACGGATTCGCACTCGCCGGCGTTCCTGCGCGTGAAGGGGCCGGACGTGAACCTGCCGCAGTTCCAGCAGGCCTTCTCCTGCCCCGCGGGGTCGCCGATGGTGGCGCCCGCCGCGAACCGCTGCGAGGTCTGGTAGGCCTTCGGGCGCTACCGGGAGGACGACATGGGAATCTGTTCGTGGCTGGTGTTGGGCGGTATCGCGGGCTGGCTGGCCAGCATCATCAAGGGCACCAACGCCCGGATGGGGATGTTCGCCAACATCGTCGCCGGCATCGTGGGCGCGATGTTGGGCGGCTGGGTGTTCAGCTTCTTCGGCGGCAGCGGCGTGACGGGCTTCAACCTGTACTCGCTGCTGGTGGCCACGGTGGGCGCCGTCATCCTGCTGTCCATCCTGCAAGTCATCCGCAGATGACGCCTTAGCGGTCGCCGCCTAGAAGAGCGACAGCTGGGGTGAGTTGGAGGGCCGCGCGGGGCGCCGGAAGGTGTCCGGCGCGGCCTCCGTGACGGACGACGTGCGCATGCCCACCTTGCGCGCCGCCGTCGCGAAGAGCTGGTGGATGGTCTGCGCGTAGAGCCCTTCACCGCGCATGCGGTGCTTGAAGCGGCTGTCGGTGAGCTCCCCGCCGCGCGTCTCGCGGATGCGGTGCAGCACCCGGTCCGCGCGCAGGGGCAGCTTCGCGCGCAGGCGCTCCTCGAACACGGCCTGCACGGGGCCGGGAAGCCGCAAGAGCGTGTAGTGCGCGCGAGTGGCGCCGGCCTCGCGTGCCGAGGCGAGCACCCGCGCGATGTCCTCATCGTTGAGCCCCGGGATGATGGGGGCCACGGACACGGCCACGTCGATGCCGGCCTCCGTGAGCTTGCGGATGGTGGCCAGCCGGCGCTTCGGTGTGGCCACGAGCGGCTCCATGGCGCGCGCCAGCTCCTCATTGTGGAAGGGGAGGCTGATGCTCACGAACAGCCGCGTCTGTGCCGCCAGCCGCTGGAGCACGTCCAGGTCGCGTTCAATCAACACGCCCTTGGTCACGATGCCCACGGGGTTGCGGTACTCGGCGCAGACCTCCAGGCACTGGCGGGTGAGCCGCAGCGAGGCCTCCAGGGGCTGGTAGCAGTCCGTGACGCCGCTGAAGACGACCGTCTCTCCCTTCCACGACGGCCGGTCGAAGGCCTCGCGCAACAGCTCTGGCGCGTTGGGTTTGACGACGAGGCGCGTCTCGAAGTCGGTGCCCGCGCCGAAGTCCAGGTACTGGTGCGTGGGGCGCGCGTAGCAGTAGGCGCAGGCGTGCAGGCAGCCCCGGTACGGGTTGACGCTCCAGGAGAAGCACACGTCGGGACTGTCGTTGCTCGCGATGATGGAGCGGCTGTGGTCCTCCCAGACTTCGAGGCGCGCGGGAGGAATCTCGTCCAGGTACTCCACCGCGGTGCTCGCCCACGGGTTGGGCGGATTGTCGACGGGACGGGCCTTCACCCACCCAGGGTGAGGCTGAATGCCCGTTCAGTCAAGACATCCCGAACGTGTCAGGACGGGCCTGCCCGTGAGCAGGTCCCGGTGCAGCGCTTCGCTCAAGATGAACCGGCCCTCCTGTCCGAGCAGGTGGGCCGGGAGCACCGACGCGAAGTCGCCGACGACGGCCTCCGGCACCACCTCGCGCCAGGTCTCGTCGTCGGTGATGAGCGTGTCGACCGCGAGCGACCCGAACTCCACCTGGTGGCCTTCCTCGATGAAGACCCTGGCGCTCAGCCGTCCGCCCACGCCCAGCGTGTCCATGTCGAACGAGTTGGCATACAGGACGTTCGCCACGGTCAGGTTGCCCGTCACCCGGACCTCCGAGCCGCAGACCAGGTCTCGCGTGTGCAGGTTGCCCAGCACGTAGAGCTTGGAGCAGTCATCCTCGTTCTGGAACGCATCCGACAGGCAGCCCTTCACCGTCAGGTTTCCCATGACGATGGCGACCTCGTTGGCCTCCAGCGCGAAGTCGCCGTCGAGCTCCAGGTCGCCTTCGCGCAGCGCGAAGTGGAGGTCCTCCGCGTCGTCCTCGAAGGGGGTCTCCAGCAGGTCGGCGAGCAGTTCGTTGGCGCGGGCGCTATCGGTCGGCTGGAAGTGGCTGGACATGCGCCGGAATCTACCGGCGGCACGGGGCCCCGGAAACACGAAGGCCGGTGGTTCCAGGAAGGAACCACCGGCCCGTGTCTCTTCAGAGCGGCGGAAGGGATTCGAACCCTCGACCCCGAGCTTGGGAAGCTCGTGCTCTACCAACTGAGCTACCACCGCAGGTGACGCGCGAAGCGGTGCCCAAAGTAGGGGCGGGACCCGGCCTTGTCAACGGGAACAAACGCCCTGTTCGTGGCGAACCTTTCCGCATGCCGCGCGCGTCCTTCCGCTACTCCCCCTCTTCAACCGTCAGCTGGTACGAGTCCTGGAAGTTCGCCTCGCGGTTCTTCGCGTCGCGGACCTCGAACACGTACACGCCCGGCTCGGCGCTGTAGCGGATGGTCTCCGGCTGGTCGCCCTTGGCGCGGTCGGACGTCTGCACGAGCGTCAGCTTCCCGTCCGGCTGCACGCGGTGCAGGTACAGCCCCACGTCCACCTTCAGGATGCCCAGCAGCGTCGCGGTGATGGCCGTGCGCACCGGCCGGTCGGACAGGTCCACCCGGAAGAAGTCCACGTCCTTCGCCGGGTACACCGTGCCTCGCACCGCCTTGCCCAACGTCAGGTCCTGCGCGCGGTCGGCGGTGTTGTTGGGCTCGCGCTCCTGGCTTCCGTCGTCCGGCACCGTCGTCACGCTGATGCGGTAGGGCTGCTCCGCGTTCTCGAAGTCCTTCACGAACTTGCCGTTCACCTTGCGGAAAGAGCCCTCCACCCGGAAGTAGCAGGTGCCGTTGCACGCGACGTTGTTCAGCCGCTCCGGCTCCTTGAGTGCGCCGTCGTTGGCCTTGAGCAGCACCGTCTCCTTCTGCCCGTCGCCCTGCGGCGGCTCCACCATGGTCAGCGTCAGGTCCAACCGGTCCACGCCCGACAGCTCCACCTTCGCCAGCACCGGCTCGCGCGTCGTCAGCACGTAGTTGTCCACGTCCGACTTGGGCGACAGGAAGCCCTCGCGGAAGCCCGCGCCCGTCAGCGGCGTGGCCTTGAGCAGTTCGTCATTGGGCTCCAGCTCCGCGTGCGCCCCCGCCTCCTCCTGGGACACCGTCAGCGTGTAGGGCACCTGCGCGTTGTACGTGCGCCGCTGCGCCTTGCCCGTCCCCGTCCAGCCGCCCTTCACCACCACGTAGACCACCCGGTCCGTGGCCCGCACGCCGATGTTGCGCAGGGCCAGGGGCTCGCCCTCCTTGCCCTGCAGCGTGAAGAGCGGCGCCTCCGCGGCGGACAGCACGGAAATCTCCGGCCGCACGCCCTCCACGGCGGACAATTCAATCTTCAGCGCCACCGACGGCACCTCGGGCTCGGGCGCCGGCGCACCCGCGTCCACCGCCTGGGCCGCCATCGCTCCGCCCAGCTCCCCGGGCGCCGTGGGCATCGAGCCCTCCGGCGGCGGCGCGGGAGGCTCTCCGCCTCCGAACGTGCCCTCGGGGGAGGGCGCCCCGGTGTCGTCGACGGCCGGCGTTTCGTCCGGCACGGACGGCGGCGGCACGGCCGCGGGCGGCGCACCCGGGGCCGGAGCCGCGGGAGCGCCGCTGTCCTGCGCCGCGGGCACTTCGCCCTCGGGCGTGGCGGGGCCGGGCAGCTCCACCCGGTACCAGTCCTCATCCCCCGAGTGCCCCAGGAACGCCGTCACCGTCTGCCCCAGGGGCAGCGCGATGGCGTCCACCGCGCGGTCGTTGGGCTCGCGCTCCTCGCCGTCGTTGGGCTGGCGGTACTTCACCTCCAGCGTGTACGCCCCGCCCATGCCCTTGCGCGCGGGGGACACCACCAGCCAGCGCTCCTGCTCCACGTAGAGGTTGGGAAGGCGCTCTCCCTTGCCCTCGCCCTCGCTGTTGACGCCCACCAGCCGGTTGCGGTCCTGGTCGTAGACGTCCAGCTTCACGTCCCCGCCGGGCAGGCCCGTCACCGTCACGTCCGCGATGCGCGCGGTGCCGGGAGCCAGCCGGTACCAGTCCTCATCCAGCTTGTTGGGCTCCGCCGCCAGGCCTCCCGTCACCACGCTGTCGCGAGTAATCGCCAGCGCCTGGTCGGGCCGCTCGTTGGGCTCCTTCTCCATGAGGGCGGCGGGGCCCGTCTCCACCACGCCCGCGTCCGGCACCTCCGCCGGCATGTCCTTCTTGCACGCGGCCACCCCCAGCAGCCCCATGACACTGACCCAGCCCCAACGTCGCATCACGTCTTCCTCCTCGGTCGGTCCGCCTTGTCGGCCTGGGCGTGTCCGGGTGTCAAGCACCCCCAACCCCCGGCGGGCCGCTTTCATCCGCGCGCCCCAGTGGCGCCCCCGGGCTCGGGTCCTGTCCGGTGGTGACGGAAGGCAGACAACCGGACTGGAGCCATGGGGTGGGGACGATCCAAGATGCGCCCCATGCGACGCCTGTCCCTGGCCTGCCTGCTGCTCGTGTCTCCGTCCGTCCTCGCCGCCGCGCCCGCCGCGCCCGGCTATGCCCAGGCGGAGGCCTGGCTGGAGAAGGAGGCGCGTCCGGACCACTACGTGCCCCTGAACCTCCTGGACGGCCGGGACACCACCGCCTGGTGCGCGGAAGGGGAGAAGCCCTCTCACGTCTTCATCGGCTTCAAGGAGCCCGTCACCCTGGACGAGGTGCGCGTCTACACGGGCGACGGCACGTCCCGGGACGCCTTCAAGGCCAACGGCCGCGTGCGCAAGTTCACCCTCACCAGCGTGGACGCGTCCCGCAGCGTCACCGTGCAGGACAAGCGCGGCCTGCAGGCCGTGCCCCTGTCCCAGCCGCTCTTCGGCGCGCGCTTCATCCTGGAGGTCGCGGACCGCTTCCCGGGCACCAAGGAGGACGGCCCGGTGTGCCTCACCGACCTCGTCCTCTACTCGGGCGGCAAGCCCCTCAACGGCCCCATGCTGGCCACCCGGTACAAGTACGACGCGCGCGTGGCGCCGCTCGTGGGCACCTGGTTCGGCGGCCACGAGGGCGCGCCGGAGCGCTTCCTCTCCTTCTTCGTGGACGGCACCTGGCGCTTCTCGCTGGAGCCCCTGGAGACGCCCGAGCCCACCACCGTCGTCTCCGGCACCTACACGGTGTCCGGCAACAAGGTGACGCTGGACATCCCCAAGAAGGGCAAGGTGACGGCGCGCTTCGAGCGGACCCCCGCGGGCGAGGGGCCGAAGGCGGCCGCCGGGCTGACGCTGGACGGGACGCTCCCCGAGGAGTGGGGCAGCGCCTTCCGCAGCCAGCCGTGAGGAAACTCAAAGGGCGCCAGGAGAAGCTCCCCAGGCGCCCGCCGAGCTGAGCCTGGGGCCTAGATGGCGGCCTTGGCCTTCCGCTTCGCGTCGAAGTTGCGGAAGAAGGTGACGATCTCCTGCTCGGCGGCCTTGGCGTCCGTGGCGTCCGCGAACTCCGACTCCAGGAAGATGCCGCCGCAGGACTCGCAGGTGTCGTAGTTCAGGGGGTGATTCCGGTCACCACCGTCGATGCGGACGAAGTCCACCTGGCAGTCGGGGCACTGCCCCGTCAGGGCCTCCGCGTCGACCTTGCCCCCCAGCTGCTCCAGACCGGGCAGGTTGTTGTGGAGGAGGATGCGGCGCAGGTCCGAGACGTCGATCCACAGACCTCCGCATTCTCCACACTTCCGCAACGTCTCGTCGTGATCTCCCGGGAGATCAGTCATTTCGACGTCGGCGTTGCAACCGGGGCAATTCATGGGGCGGCTCGTTCTCCTGAAACGGGGAGCCCACACGGGGCTCCCGGTGAATGGAGAATGATAAGTCGCCCAAAAATTGGGATGCAACCCGTGCAGCCGCTTCTGTTGGCAACGTGCCGTCAGGCAGCCCCCTGGGGCTCAGGCCGCTGCTCGGGCCGGTGCTCGGGCTGCAGTGCTCAGGCCCGCTCCTTCACCCTGCGGATTTCCGCACCCAGGCCCCTCAGCTTGCGCTCCAGCCGCTCGTACCCACGGTCCAGGTGGTAGACGCGGCTGACCTCCGTCTGCCCGTCAGCCACCAGACCGGCCAGGATGAGCGACGCGCTGGCGCGCAGGTCGGTGGCCATCACCGGCGCCCCGCTGAGCTTCTTCACGCCCTTCACCACCGCCGTGTGCCCCTGGATGGTGATGTCCGCGCCCAGCCGGTGCAGCTCCGGCACGTGCATGAAGCGGTTCTCGAAGATGTTCTCGCTGATGACGGACGTGCCGTGGCTCACCGTCATGAGGGCCATCAACTGCGCCTGCATGTCCGTGGGGAAGCCCGGGTGCTCCGTGGTGGTGATGTTCACTGACTTCAGGGACCGGGGCGCCTTGCAGCGGATGCCGCCGTCCTCCACGGTGAGCGTGCAGCCCGCCTCGCGCAGCTTGTCCATCACCGCGTCCAGGTGCTCCGGCCGCGCGTGCTTCACCAGCACGTTGCCCCCGCTGATGGCCGCCGCCACCAGCAGCGTGCCCGCCTCGATGCGGTCCGGCAGGATGGCGTGGTCCACCGGGTTCAGCGACTCCACGCCCTCGATGGTGATGACGGACGTGCCCGCGCCCTCCACCTTCGCGCCCATCTTGTTGAGGACCCGCGCCAGCTCCTCCACCTCCGGCTCGCGCGCGCAGTTCTCCATCACGGTGCGGCCCTTCGCGAGCACCGCCGCCATCATCACGTTCTCCGTGCCGGTGACGGTGATGACGTCGAAGTTCACCATGCCGCCCTTGAGCTGCTTCGCCCGGGCCTCCACGTAGCCTTCCGTCAGGTGGATGTCCGCGCCCAGCGCCTTCAGGCCCTTCAGGTGCTGGTCGATGGGGCGCGCGCCAATGGCGCACCCGCCCGGCATGGACACGCGCGCGCGGCCAAAGCGCGCCACCAGCGGCCCCAGCACCAGCACGCTGGCGCGCATGGTCTTCACCAGCTCGTAGGGGGCCTCCGGGGTGATGGTCCCCGCGATGCTGATTTCACACGTGTCCGCCTTCTTGCCGGTGAGCCGCGCGGCCTCGCAGCCCATGGTGCGCAGCACCTCCAGCATCGTGGCCACGTCCGCCAGGTCCGGCACGTTGCGGAAGGTGGTGGTGCCATCCGCCAGCAGCGCGGAGGCCAGGATGGGCAGCGCCGCGTTCTTCGCGCCGGAGACCTCCACCTCGCCGTGCAGCGCGGTGCCACCCTTCATGACGATCTTGTCCATGTCTTTGCCGTGCCTCTTCCCGTGCTGCTGCCGGGCCGCACATGCCGTGGCCGTCAGGCCGCGGGCTGTGTCCCGAACGCCATGCGTTCACGCCGCTCCAGGTCCTTCTCCACGCGCGCGTCCGAGTAGCCCGCGGCCCGCAGGAGCTCCAGGACGGCGCTTCCCTGGGTCTCACCCATCTCCAATGCAAGCAGTCCGCCAGGCTCCAGCACCCGCCGGGCACCCTGGATGACCCGCCGGAGCGCCGAAAGGCCATCCGGTCCGCCATCCAGCGCCAGCCGGGGCTCGCGCCGCACCTCGGCGGACAGCCCGGCGATGTCGCCCGAGTCGATGTACGGCGGGTTGGACACCACCACCCGGAACGTGTCGCCCGGGGGCAGGGGAGAGAAGAGGTCTCCCTCCAGCACGCTCACGCGGTCCGCCACGCCCAGGGCCTGCGCGTTCTCACGCGCCAGTGCGCACGCGTCCTTCGACAGGTCCGTGGCCACCACCGTCGCCTGCGGCCGCTCCGCCGCGATGCTGATGGCGATGCAGCCGGAGCCCGTGCAGACATCCAGCACGCGGCTGGGGGCGTCCCTGGGCACCGCGTGCAGCACCGCCTCCACCAGCAGCTCCGTCTCCGGCCGGGGGATGAGCACGCGCGCGTCCACCTTGAACGGGCGGTTGTAGAACTCCTTCGCGCCCGTCAGGTAGTTGGTGGGCTCGCCCGCCATCCTGCGCTCGATGAGCGCCTTGAAGGCGGCCAGCTCGTCCTTGGACAGGGGCCGGTCCAGGTCCACGTACAGGCGCACGCGGCCCGTCTTGAGCACGTGCGCCAGCAGGATCTCCGTCGTGAGCCGGGGGGCGTCCACCCCGCGCTTCTCGAAGTGCCCCGTCGTCCAGGTGAGGATGCGACGGATGGTCCAGACGTCGCTCATGATTCGCTGGGGGGCCGCCCGCCACCCGTCTGCGCCTTGAGGGCCTCCGCCTGGTAGTGCGTGCGGCAGGCGGTGATGACCTCGTCCACGTTGCCCACCATGATGGCCGGCAGGTTGTGCACGGTGAGCCCGATGCGGTGGTCGGTGAGCCGGTCCTGCGGGAAGTTGTAGGTGCGGATCTTCTCGCTGCGGTCGCCCGTGCCCACCTGGCCGCGGCGCATGGAGTCGCGCTCGTTGCGGATGCGCTCCTGCTCCATGTCGTAGAGCTTCGCGCGCAGCATGCGCAGGGCCATGGCGCGGTTCTTCCCCTGGCTCTTCTCCTGCTGGCACTTCACCACGATGCCGGACGGCTTGTGGATGAGGCGCACCGCGGAGTCCGTGGTGTTGACGCTCTGGCCGCCGGCGCCCGTGGAGCGCATCACCTGCATCTCGATGTCCGCCGGGTTGATCTGCACGTCCACGTCCTCCGCCTCCGGCATCACCGACACGGTGATGGTGGAGGTGTGGATGCGCCCTTGCGTCTCCGTGGCCGGCACGCGCTGCACTCTGTGAACGCCGGACTCGTACTTCAGGTTGCTGAACACCGCGTCGCCGGACAGCGTCACCGTGGCGTCCTTCACGCCGCCGGCGTTGCCCGCGCTCATGTCCAGGATGTCCGCCTTCCAGCCCCGGCGGTCCGCGTAGCGCAGGTACATCTGCATGACCTCCTCGGCGAAGAGGGCCGCCTCGTCGCCGCCCGCGCCCGCGCGGATCTCCAGGATGACGTTCTTCTCGTCATTGGGGTCCTTGGGCAGCAGGAGGATCTTGAGCGCGGACTCCAGCTCCTCGCGCTGCGCCTTCAGCCCGGGCAGGGCCTCCTTGGCGTAGGCCTTCTCGTCGGGGTCGGCGCTGGACAGCCACGCCTCCACCTCGTTGAGGTCCGCCAGCACCTTGCGGTAGCCGCGGAACGTCTCCACGAGCCGCTCCAGCGCGGCTCGCTCCTTGGAGACCTTCTGGAGCTTCGCCGTGTCGGCGAGGATATCGGGGTTCGACAGGTCGGCCGTGAGCCGCTCGAAACGGCGCTCGACCTCTTCCAGTTTGTCAATCATGCGTGGTTCCCGGGGCGTCTTGCCCCTTTGGCTGCCCCGTGGCAAGGCCCGAGGGCGTCAAGGAAAACCTTGGCCGTGCGGGCAGTGGCATGTAAGAACGGCCCCCGTCGCCGCCCGGTGCGGCTCGAATCACGCTCAACACGGAGTCCTTCACATGGCCGCACAGAAGGGGAATCGTTCCAAGAAGAAGCTGAAGAACCGCGCCAAGACCCGGAAGGCGCAGCTGAAGCGCCGCCGCACGCGCTTCAAGCGCGGCCAGCGCAACAACAAGTAGTGCCGGAAGCTACTGCCCCCCTCTCACATTGGAGGAGGGGGGCGGTGGGCTCCCTGCTCCCCCTGCTTCCGTCGGCTCCGTCGGCTCCAACGCAGGGAGCATCCGCTCCAGCCCCGGCGTCCCCTGCGACGCGGTGCGCAGCAGCGTCATCACCCCTTCGGCCTCGGCACCCGTCACGGGCACCGGCTGGACGGGGAACTCGGGGTAGCGGTCGGTCCTGAGGGGCAGCACGTCACTGGAGAGATAACCCGTGGAGTCGAAGCGCGCCCGCCACAGGACGCTGCGCTTGTCCCGGGGGTTCCAGTTCCCGCCGAACACGAAGTTGCCCAGCGAGTAGAGCACCGGCCTGCCCCGGTACAGCTCCATGGACTGGAGCACGTGCGGGTGGCTCCCCAGCACCCCCGCTGCCCCCGCGTCGATGGCCGCGTGCGCCAGGCGCACCTGGTACGGCTCCGGGGTGGTGTTGCCCTCGATGCCCCAGTGGAAGAAGGGCAATACGACGTCCGCCTGGGCCTTCGCGCTGGAGATGTCCTCGCGCAGCATCCGCTCCATCTCGTCCACGTCGGAGAAGTGCCCGGCCACGCCCGGCGTGGTGTCCGTGGCGTAGACCTCCCGGGGCTCGATGTTGCGCGTGCCCAGGAAGAAGTAGCCCAGGAACGCGACCTTCAGGCCCCCCACGGTGAGGAGGGCCGGGCGGCGCGCCTCCGCCAGGGTGCGGCCCGCCCCGAAGTAGGGGATGCGCGCGGCCTCCAGGGAGGTGAGGGTGTCCAGCAGCCCCTGCGCGCCGTAGTCCATCATGTGGTTGTTGGCCAGGCTCACCACGCCCACGCGGCCCGCGGTGAGCACGTTCACTAGCTCCGGGCGCGCCCGGAAGTTGAAGTTCTTGGGCAGCTTCACCGTGCTGTCCGTGTACGGGCACTCCAGGTTCACGACGAACAGGTCGCCGGAGTCCACGATGGGCATCACCTCGCGGAAGCCGTACGCGAACATCTCCTCGCGCGTCTTGCCCTTGGCCACCTGATCGTCGAAGTACTCCTCGTAGTGGTAGCCCACCGTCACGTCGCCGCCCACCACCAGCGTCACCGGGCGGACGGGGGCTGGAGGGGCCGCCTGGCCAGCGGGGTGTCCGGTTTCGGACCCGGGC
>NZ_RAWM01000194.1 GCF_003668875.1 Corallococcus interemptor
GGGAAGGGGAGGCGACGCCGGGCGGGGTTCCGGGCGGAACGAGCGTTCCACCTCGCGGGCCAGCAGCTCCGATGCCCGGTGGGAGGCCTGCGTCCCGCCTTCCGCCAGCGCCTCGTGGCGCACCGTCCCCAGCCGCTGCGCCTCCACGTGCATGCCCTGCCGGGCCTGACGGAGCGTCTCGGGACTCCCCAGCGCGCTGCGCGTCGTGGAGAGGACGACCCCCGCGGCACGGACGCCGGGAAGCGCCGGGGTGGTCCGGGCCACGGGGCCTCCGGCCCGGAGGAGGCCCGGCTTCGGGGCCGGCCCTGGGGACAGCGGCTCTCGGCGGGCCCCGGGACGCAGTGGGGCGTCGGGCCGGCCGGAGGTCCGCTGGAGGACCTGTTTGAACGCGCCCTTCTCTGGAGAAGCCTTCTCGTTTCCGGAAGGGGCGTCCTGACCTTCGACCTTCATGGCATGCCTCGCGCGCAAGGGATGCGCGGACATGAGCAGCGGCCGTGCCAGTCAGGCGGAGCGCGTTCCCGGGAGGAGCGCGCGGTGAGGGCGGCACGTCAGGGGTGCCGCCCCCGGGATGGGCGTGCGGAACGCGGGACGGCGCTTTAGCGCTTGCCGCCGAAGCCGCCCGGCTGCACGGGCGCAGTGCCCGTCAGGTCGTTGAACGCCAGCGGACAGGCCGCCACGGCGTTCGGATCCGCGAGCGCGGGGTTCTGGGCCCAGTCGCGGTCCTGGAAGAGGTACGCGTCGCGCACCTCCAGCTCCTTGACCTGCTTGCGGTACTCCCAGAACCGGCCGCGCAGGAGCACGCGCGAGCCCTTCGGCAGCTGCGTCAGCTGCGTGTACTGGTCGTCCTTGAGGCGCGCCGTGATGGTCACCGCGGGCCGCACCTTGGGCTTGCCGTAGGTGAGCCCCGACAGCAGCCCGTCGTTGCCCGGATCCGGCAGGTAGTAGACGAGCCGGGCCACCAGCGCGGGAGGCTCCGGCGGCGGGCCCTTCTTGCTCTTCTTCTTGGGCTTCTCCAGCTTCGCGTCGATGAACTCCAGCCCCGCGAAGGCCACCTCCTTGTCGAGGTAGTCGTCGCGGAACTTCGCGTCCGCCACGCTGGCCGCCATGGCGTTGGCCTTGAGGACCTCCACGTCGTAGCGCTCCAGGATGGCGGGCAGCGTGAAGAAGAAGCTGTCCACGGGCTTCACGCCGTCCGCGATGAAGCGCAGCTTGCTCAAATCCAACGGCGGGTAGTACGGCGCGAGCGCCACCGCCGTCTGCATCCACTCCGGCGGCAGCCGCTTGTCGATGAGGACCCGGCGGATCATCGACACCATGAACATGTTGGCCGGGAAGCGCGGCGTGGACAGCTGCGTGCCCAGCGCCTGGATGAGCACCGGGTCCAGGTAGAAGTTCTCGTCGCGCTTGTGCAGGTACGGCGCGGACTCGCCCACCAGGGTGAGCAGCGCGCCCACGAGCTGGGCGCAGTTCGCGTCGTTCGTCCCTTGGACCAGGGCCTGATTGACGCGGGAGCGGAGGAACCGCTTGTCCATGTCCGACTCGCGGAACACGGGCGGCTCTCCCGTTCCAAAAAAGAACTCCTTCTGGGCGAGCGCGGGCGTCGACAGCAGGCCCACGGACAGGGCGAAGAGGGCACGGGTACGCATCGCCTTGAACCCTACCATGCCCTCCCGCCGTCAGGAGGCAGGGGAAGGGCCGCCCGTGCGGGAGGCGCGCCGGGCCGGAAGCGGTGGTTTTTTCCGCCTGTTGGCGGCGCGGGCTTTTGTGTACCTTGCCCACAGCCATGCCGACGCCTCCCGAGACATCCCCGGCACCCGTCACCATCGCCCAGATCAAGGACGAGGCGGAGCTCATGCAGGCCCTCGCCATCCGCGAGGTGGTGTTCATCGAGGAACAGCACGTTCCCGAGGGCATCGAGCGCGACGCCGAGGACGCCAACGCCTACCACGTGCTCGCCTACCAGGGGGGCCACGCCATCGGCACCGGCCGCCTGGTGAAGCTGCCGGAGCCTCCCGCCGGCCAGCCCGGAGCGTGGGGCCAGATTGGCCGCATGGCGGTGCTCCAGGCGCACCGCAAGTCCCGCGTGGGCTCCAAGCTCCTCACGACGCTGGAGGAGGAGGCGCGCCGCCGCGGCTACAACGGCATCATGCTGCACGCGCAGCTCTACGCGCTCGACTTCTACAAGAAGCACGGCTACCAGCCCGTCGGCGCCGTCTTCGACGAAGCCGGCATCGACCACCTGGAGATGCACAAGCGGCTGTAGTCGCGGCCGCCGCCCTCAGCGCCTCGGAGGACGGGGCGCGGGCGGCTCGGCGTGACGCGGATCCTCGGGCCACGAGTGCCGGGGATACTTGCGGCACAGCTCCTTGCGGATCGCCGGGTAGTGACGCTCCCAGAAACCCGCCAGGTCGGTGGTCACCTGCACGGCGCGCATGTTGGGGGCCAGCAGGTGCAGCACCAGCGGCACGCGGCCCGCGCCCACGCTGGGCCCCTGCGCCATGCCAAAGAAGTCCTGCAGCCGTGACTCCACCCAGGGTGGCTTGTTGGGCTCGTAGTGCACCTTCACGCCGCGCCCGCCGGGCAGGGTGACGCGCTCGGGGGCGTGGTTCGCCAGCAGGCGCTGCTGCTCGGAGGTAAGCCGCGCGTAGAGCGCGTCCAGCAGCGACACGCCCTCCAGATCAGAGAAGCTGCGCGCGCCCACGCACAGGGACGCCAGCGCGTCGCGCATGAAGTTCGCGTCCACGGTGGGGAATCCCGCCTCGGGGAACGCCTTGCCCAGGAGCTCCACGCGGGTGCGCCACTGCTCCAGCGCCTCGGGCTCCGCGAAGCGCTCCGGGCCCGCGGCCAGCGCCGCCTCGGCCAGGACGCGCGCGGCCTCCTCGGACGGGGGCGCGGGCGTGCGCGTCTCCTCCAGCACCAGGTTGCCGTAGGCCAGCCGCGTGAGGCGCTCCACGCGGCGCGCGTCCGCGTTCCACTGGAGGGTGTCCACCTCCTCCAGCGCCTCCGGGTAGAGGTCCAGCAGCCACTCGGCCTCCACGGCGCTGGCCAGCCGCACCACGGCGCCGCGGCCGGGGCGCTCCTCGGCGTCCACGGCGACCATCAGCTCCGCGTCCTGGACGACGCTGAACTCGGACAGGCTGGTGGTGCCGCCGCCGAACATGACCAGCTCCGGAGAGCGCGGCCGCCGCCTGCGGGCCACACGGTCCGGGTAGCCCGCGAGCACGCTGAGCATCAGGGCCTGCTCCACGTCCTCGGGACGTCCCGGGCGCGAGCCCTGTTCGCGAACCGTGCGCCGCAGCTGCTTCTGCACGCGCTCCACGGACTGCACCGCGCCCGCGTCCAGTGACAGCGACTGCATGCGGCCGGACGCGAAGCCGGAGCGGCCTGCTTCGCGGAAGCGCTCCAGGAGCTCCAGCAGGTCGGAGGGCCCACTGACGAGCGCGGACGCCCGGCCACCGCCACCCAGGTTGGCGCGGGCCTCACGGCGGATGTCGCGCTCGCCCATGAGGGCCGCCAGCACGGCGGCATCCCCGCCCACGCCGCGGCGCTCACCCTCGACGATGACGCGCGCCTGGCGGGGGTGGACGGGGAAGCGCAGGAGCCGCTGGCCCACGTCCGTCACCTGGCCCTTCGAGTCCACCGCGCCCAGCCGGCGCAGCAGCGTCTCCGCGGCCTCCAGGGCAGGGGCGGGGGGCGGCTCGAAGAACGGGAACGCCGTCAGGTCCTTCACGCCCGACGCGCGCAGCGAGAGCACCGTCTCGGCCAGGTCGGTGCGGCGGATCTCCGGAGCCTCCTGGTCGGGCCGGCCGTCGAAGTCGTGCTGGGTGTAGAGGCGCACGCAGTGGCCGGCACGGGTGCGGCCCGCGCGGCCGGCGCGCTGCACGGCGGAGGCGCGGCTCACCTTGCCCAGCTTGAGCTGCGGCAGGCCGGACCACGGCGAGTGCGACGCCACGCGAGCAAGCCCGCTGTCGATGACGACCGCGACGCCGTCGATGGTGACGGACGTCTCCGCGACGTTGGTGGACAGGATGATCTTCCGGCGCGAGCTGCGGCGCACGGCGCGGTCCTGCTCCGCGGGGGACAGGTCGCCATGGAGCGGGAGCACGTCGGCGTCATGGCGCTCGGCGAACTCCGCGCAGGTGTCGCGAGCGCGGCGGATCTCCCCGGCACCGGGGAGGAACACGAGCACGTCGCCATCGACGCCCTGGGTGAACAGGCGCTTGAGCGCGGAGAGCACCTGTTGATCCAGGTGCCGCTCATCCGGTGCGGAGAGGTATTCGACGCTGACGTCGAAGCGCCGGCCCTCGGAGCGAAGCGAAGGGGCACCGCCCAGGTACGCGCGGACGGGCTCGGCCTCCAGGGTCGCGGACATCACCACGAGCTTGAGATCGGGACGGGCCGTCTCCTGCAGCCGCCGCAGGAGCGCGAGCGAGATGTCCGCGGACAGGTGCCGCTCATGGAACTCGTCGAGCACGACGATGCCGACGTCGCGCAACGTGGGGTCGGTGAGCAGGCGCCGGCCGAGCACGCCCTCGGTGACGAAGGACATGCGCGTCTTGGGGCCACGCACGTCCTCGAAGCGGACCTGGTAGCCGACGGTCTCGCCCACGCGCTCGCCAATCTCCTCGGACACGCGCTGCGCGGCGAGCCGGGTGGGCAGCCGCCGGGGCTGGAGGACGACGATCTCCTTGCCCGCGCCCAGCCCCGCCTCCAGCAGTGCGCGGGGCACGCGGGTCGTCTTGCCCGCGCCAGGAGGGGCCTCCAGCACGAGCGACCGCGAGCTCCGGAGCGTGGAGACGATGTCCGGCAGGAGGGGATCAATGGGAAGGGCGACGTCCGCCATGTCCGGGTTCCTCTTCACGGCGGGGGACTCACCGCGCGTCGGGTCTCAAGGCGTGCCAGCCTCGGACGGGTCGGTCTTCTTGCGTCGCTTGGGGCGCACGGCCTCCGGAGCACCGGCAGCCGGTGCGTCCGAAGGCGTCTCCGCAGGAGCGGTCTCCACGGCCGGAGCCGCATTCTTCGGAGGCCGTCCCCGACGGGGACGCGCCACGGCCGGAGCCTCCGGAGCGACGGGTTCCGGATCCGCGGTGGCCTCCTCCAGAGCCTCGGCAGCGGCAACCTCCGCCACAGGCTCCTCCACCGGTACCGGAGTCTCCGATTCGTCGGAAGCCGCCTCCAGAGCGTCGTCCGAGGAGGCCTCCTCGGCCCCTTCGAACGCATCCTCCTGACCGGAGTCACCCTCCTCACCGAAGAGCTCCGAAGCCCCTTCCTCGGCGGAGAGCGCGAGCGACTTGCCAGCGCGCTTCCGGGGCTTGAGGGTGAGCCCCGCGGCCTCGAAGACCCCAGGCACGGGCACGAGCGCGGCCTCGGCGAGCAGTCGCCCCTGTCGCAGCGCCACATCCAGCCGCCGACCCAGCGAGACCAGCGCCTCGCGCAAGGCGGCCTCCTGATCCGGGGGCAGCGGGGTGGGGGACAGGCTCGCGGTCCACGCGGCGAACGTCGCGGCGACCAGATCCACGACGGGGCGGACCATGGCGAAGTCATCGCGCGAGAAGATGCGGGTGACGTAGGCGCTCTTGAGCCGCCGCTCGTACGACGTGGCGTACTCGTTGACCATCTCCACGGGAGCCCGGCGCAGCTGCGGGAACTTGAGGTGCGGGAAGAGCGCCTCGATGACGGGAGCGCGGCTGCTGGCGGTGAAGGTGATGCCGGCGTGCAGCTTCTCCAGCGCATCCACCCAGCGGCCCTGCTGATCGAACGAGAACTCCTCGCGGGCCTCGTCGAGCTCCGGCAGGTCCTTCACCTGCTCCAGCAGGCCGCCCGCGGGCTCACGGGCCTCGCGCAGGCGCTCCAGCGCGGAGGCCAGCCACTGCTTCTCGGCCTCCAGCCCCGGCCTGCCGACGACCATCTCCTCCGCCGTGGCGAGCCGGGCCTCGAAGGCCTCGGCGAAGCGGATCAGCTCATACGATTCGAGCGTGGACGACATGCGTGGACGACTCCTCGGAGGGGCGGCGGAGATACCACACCTTCACCGGCCGACGAGCAGGGCCTCCATGGCGCCCGGGGCGGCGAAATCCGCGAAGGCCCACTCGGCCCCCGCGTCACGCAGCGCCTGGGGCGTGAAGTTGCCCGTGCCCACGCCAATCGTCTCCGCGCCAATGCCCTTGGCGGCCGCGACGTCCTTGGGCGTGTCGCCGATGATCACCACCCGGCAAGCCTCCAACGGGTGGCCCAGCTGCGCCGCCCCGGCCTGCGCGCCATGCCGGATGAGGGCCACGCGGTCCTCGAAGTCACAGCCGAAGCCGCCGAAGGCGAACTGGTCGTGGATGCTCACGCGGTCCAGCTTCACCTTGGCGCCCGCGCGCACGTTGCCGGTGCCCAGGCCCACCGCGAAGCCCGGCCGCGAGCGCGCCTCCGTCACGGCCTCGCGCATGCCCGGATGCAGCCGGTACTCGCGCGCATCAACCTTCGGCACCTCCAGGCCCAGGTGGGCGACGTACGCGTCGATGACCGCGCTGATGGCGTCCTCGGTGTCCGCCTGCCCGATGATGCCCAGCCCCTTGCGGACGATGGCCCGGTCCGTCATCCCGGACATGCTGAAGCCGTCACACGCGTCCCGGCGCTTGTGGAGCTGGTCGAAGGCCAGGCCCATGGCGCGGCGGCCGGCACCGCCGGTGGTGACGAGGGTGCCATCGATATCGAAAAGGAGGACGGTGGGGCGCATGGCCACCCATCTAACGGAAGGCCCCGCGCGTTGCGAGCCCCGAGCGGTCCACCCCAGACGGCCGGCTCAGGGCTCCGCCAGCGTGAGGCCCTGCTGAAGCGCCTCACGCACCTGGGGAACGTCCTCCAGGGGAAGCCGCTCCTCCAGCGCCTCGCGCACCTGCTGACCGCCCAGCCGGCCGAGCGCCTGGGCCACGGCCTCGCGCAGCCGCAGGTCATGGTCCTCCAAGCGGGCCCGCAGCGTCTTCACGGCCTCGAACCCCAGCCGCTGGCCCAACGCGGCGGCGGCTTGCGAGCGCACATCCGAAGGCCGGTGCGGATCCTCCAGCATCGCCTGGAGCGTCTGTCCCGCCTCGGGTGTCTCCACGCGCGCCAGCGCCGTCACGGCCCGCATCCGCTGCGCATCGGGGACGCTCGTGTCCTCCGCCAGCGCCGCGAGCACGGGCACGACTCCAGGCCCCAGCCTGCGCCACGCCGCATCCGGTGCGGCGTTCGGCTGCGAGAGCAATCCCAGCGCCTCCGCGCGCAGCGGCCCGGGAACGGAGGGGGCCGGCGACATGGAAGCCGCGGGCAGGACCTGGGCGCGGACCGGAGCCGCTTCGGACACGGGCCCCGCGCCCGCGAGCACGGCGAGGCCCGTCAGCGCCACCCACCGCGAAGCGGCAAAGCGGGACGGAGCCGGCGAGGGACGAACACCGCGAGGGCTGGACGGCTGGCTCGACATGCGGGGCTCCCGGTGGGGAAGGGGAGCCCCCGTTATACGACGGCTGCCGGCCCGGACTCGATAACGCTAAGGTCGGACATCATGGCCGGACGCGTCTTCTTCTTCCTCCAACACGCCACGTACGAGCCCGCCTATCAGGCGGCCTCCATGGGCATCACCGCCGCAGCGATGGGCGACGACGTCTACTTCGTCTTCGCCTTCGAGGCCCTGCGCCAGCTGATCCGCGGCGGCTTCGGGCTCGCCCACACGGAGCGCGAGCGCACCGAGGCAGCCCGCGCCGATGGCCTCAACGTCCCCACACCGGCCCGCATGCTGGAGGAGGCCCGCGCCCTGGGCGCGAAGCTCGTGGCCTGCGACACCACGGTGCGCATCTGTGGTTTCTCGCCCCAGGAGCTGAACGGCACCCTGGATGAAGTCATGGGCCTGGCCTCCATCTGGAGGCTGACCGACGGCGCGCGCGTCCTCACGCTCTGAACGGACCCCCACCCTCCGGAAGGAGGCGGATGTCCGACAGGGGAAGGGAACCGGCACTTGGGGATCGCCTGTCGTTGCAACTTGGCAGCACTACCTGAATGCAACCTGCCTGCTGCGAGTCGCTGTAGCCTCGGTGGGCGTCCACGCGTTACGCTGGGGCATTCGCAGTTCGTTGTTCCCCCCTGGAAGGAAAACCTCAAAGCCTATGCGCGCCAAGTCGACCCCCCTGAGCGCACTGCTGGCCGGCACCCTCGGTGTCGCTGTCATGGCCGGCTGTCAGACCTATGACTTCGAGCCGGTGGATCCGCTCGCGATCGCCCAGACGACTGTGGAGTCGGTGATCACCGCCCGCAAGAGCAAGCCGGACGTGATGCTCCTCGTGGACATCTCCGGCTCGATGACGAAGCCGGTCAACGCGGACCTTGTCGTCGGCGGCACGCGCGTGTGTGACTTCCAAGGCCCGGACGGCAAGTTCTACACGTGTGAGGAGGGCAATCCCTGCGACACGACGAAGTGCCCCACGCGCTGGTCGGAGCTCCAGGGCGCCATGGGTCCGTTCCTCGCGGAGAGCGGCAACCTGGTCCGCTTCGGCCTCACGACCTACCCGGCGCCGCCGGTCCTGGCTCCGGGGGCCAATCCGACCCCGACTCAACAGTGCGCGCCCGCCGCCAGCCTGGAGGATGGAAGCGTCCGCGCCCAGCTCCCGGTGGACCTGGATTCGGACGAAGAGCTCCAGGCCTACGCGAACGAGGTCAACACCAAGCTGCAGGCGATCCCCAACGGCGGCCAGGGCCGGCCCCGAGGCGGTACGCCGACGAGCGCGAGCCTGCAGTTCACGGGCACGCTCTTCAACAACTCGGACGGGAACCGGGATCGCATCATCGTCCTGCTGACCGACGGTCTGCCGAACTGCAATGACAAGAACGTGAACGACGGCAGCAGCCCCGAGTGCCGCTGCGTGGTCGAGCCCGCGAGCGCGTGCGTGGACCCGTTGAACCCGTACCATCGCCGTGGCTGCCTGGACAAGGACGCCTCCGTGGCGGCGGTGGAGGCGCTGAAGGGGAACAAGATCTCCACCATCGTCATCGGCTTCGGCGCGGAGACGTCGGTGGGTGACGGCCCCAGCGTCCTCAACGAGATGGCGCGCGCGGGTGGCTTCGGACGTGACTGCAAGGTCAACACCGACTGCGGCGCGGGGGACACCTGCGACTTCAGCACCGGCTTCTGCAACCGGTCGTTCTACCAGGCAGGCAACCGCCAGGAACTGGCGGACGCCCTGAAGGAGATCAGCGAGGCGATCCAGCCGGGCGAGCCGTGCTTCACCGAACTCGAGCCGACCCAGCTGCCCTCCGATGAGAAGCTCATCGTCGTCTACATCGACGGCGAGCGCACGCTCGCGGGCCCCGACACCTGGTCGCTGGACCTGTCGGATCCCGACAAGCTTGGCGTGCGGTTCACCGGCAGCGCCTGCGCGAAGCTGGAGGCGTCGCGCCCTGAGGACCCCGTCAAGGTCGAAGTGCGCGCCATCCGCCAGCTCTAGGCGGCAGGCAGGCGGAGGCGGCTTTACGCGGGCAGGGGCGGGGATTATAGGGTCCTCGCCGAGCCGGTCGCCTCCGCCATGAAAATCACTGTCCTCTCGCGCTCCGCTTCCATCTCGTCCACGCGGCGGATCGTCGAGGCAGGGCGGGCGAGGGGACACCGGGTCCGCGTGCTCAACCCGCTCCGGGTGCAGATGCATCTGGACGGGGGCAGCCAGGCGACCCTCTTCTACGACCGCAAGAAGCTCACGCCCACCGACGTCGTCATCCCGCGCATCGCCCTGTCCATCAGCACCTACGGGCTCGCGGTGGTGAACCAGTTCGGTCTGGCGCGCGTGCCCCTGGTGAACCACGCCCAGGCCATCGCGCAGTCGCGCAACAAGATGCGCTCGCTCCAGCTGCTGTCCGCCCACGGCATCGACGTCCCCGCCACCGTGATGGCCCGGGACGCGGCCCAGCTCAAGGAGATGGTCGGCCTCGTCGGCGGAGTCCCCGTGCTGGTGAAGCTCCTCCAGGGCCAGGAGAAGCACGGCGTGATGGTCTGCGAAAGCCTCCAGTCGCTGGAGGCCGCGCTCGAGGCGGTGCTGGGCCTGGGACACAACCTCGTCATGCAGGAGTACGTCCGGAGCACCGGCCAGGACGTCCGCGTCCTCGTGGTGGGCGGAGAGGCCATTGCCTGTGTGCTGCGCAAGCCGCGCCCGGGCCGCCTCTCGCACACGCTGAACCGGGGCGCCCGGCTGGAGGCCCTGCCGCTGTCCCCCGGCCATCGTGCCACGGCGGAGAAGGTCGCCCGGCTCGTGGGCCTGGAGGTGGCCGCGGTGGACATCCTGGACGTCCAGGGCCAGCCCAAGGTCTTCGAGGTGAACAGCTCGCCCGCGCTCCTGGAGATGGAGGCCGCGACGGGGCTGGACCTGGCCTCGCCCATCATCGAGCGGGCGGAGGCCCTCGTCGCCGGCGCCGCCCCCGTCTGGACCGCCGCCCTGGAGACGCCCCAGGCCCTGCCCCCGCCACCGGGGCGCAAGGGCGCCGTGAAGGTGAGCGCGCCGCGGAGTTAGAAGAGAAAGCGCTCCCCGCGCGTCCGAAGCCCCGGTATACGAACGCCGCCTTCCTGGAGACACCCATGCCCAGCACCCGCCGCCTCCCGACCCTCGCACCCTTGCTGCTGACGCTCGTCGGAGCGCCGGTGCTGGCCCAGGACGTGGACCCCGCCACCCTCTACGAAGTCACCACCGAGGGCACGTCGACGCAGGTGAAGGCGGGAGGGCAGGGCACCTTCGTGCTCGCCATCAAGTCCAAGCCCGGCGCCCACGTCTCCGACGAGGCCCCGTTGAAGCTGGAGCTGAAGGGCACGCAGCTGACGCCCGCCCAGAAGACGCTGACGCGTGAACAGTCGGTGGCGAAGAAGGCGGACGGCCAGCAGTTCGTGGACCCGCGCTTTGAAGTCCCCTTCACCGCGGTGTCCGCCGGCAAGGGCACGCTGGACGCGACGCTGACCTTCTTCATCTGCACGGAGAAGATCTGCGCCCGTCAGAAGAAGGCCTTCTCGCTGCCCGTGGAGGTCCAGTAGCCCCCATGAGAGAGCGCACCCCCAAGCCTTCCGGTGGCGACCGCGGCGGCCACGAAGCCCCGCGCTACGTCCATGGCGTCAACCCCGTGCTGGAGGCCCTGCGCGCCCACCCCGACGCGGTGGAGCGCCTCTTCATCGTCGACGGGCAGGTGGGCGCCAAGGCCGCGGGCGAGCTGCTCAGCCGCGCGCGCGACGCGGGCGTCCGGGTGGAGAAGGTCGGCCGCGAGCGGCTGACCTCGATGGCGGAGGGCGGCGTCCACCAGGGCGTCGTCGCCGAGCTGCGCGGCTTCCAGTACGTGGAGCTGCAGGACGTGCTCGAAGCGGCGAAGGCCAAGAAGCAGCCCGCGCTCGTCGTCGTGCTCGACGGCATCCAGGACCCGCACAACCTGGGCGCCATCATCCGCTCGGCCCACGCGCTCGGGGCCCACGGCGTCGTGCTGGCCAAGGACCGGGCAGTGCAGGTGACGGGCACGGTGGCCAAGGCCTCCGCGGGCGCCGTCGAGTACTGCCCCATCGCGCGCGTCACCAACATCTCCCGCGCCCTGGAGGAACTGAAGGAAGCGGGCCTCTGGGTCGCGGCCGCGGACGTGGAGGGCGCCGAGCCCCTGTGGAGCGCCCGGCTGGACGGGCCCCTGGCGCTGGTGGTGGGCGCCGAGGGGGCGGGCGTGCGGGAAGGAGTCCTCAAGCACTGCGACTTCCGCCTCCGGATTCCCATGGGCGGTCAGGTCGGTTCATTGAATGCGTCGGTTTCCGCCGCGATTCTGCTATACGAGGTCGCGCGTCAACGGGGCCGTCCCTCCCGCTGAAAACCCCGGATCAATCTCCTTGACTTGGAGAGTGGGGGCTTCTAAAAGGTCGCGCCTCTCAAGCCGCTGCCGAGGGGTTGACGGTCCGCTCGGGAAGAGGTAGGGCGGGGCAGTTGCTGGATGGATGCCGGTGTAGCTCAGTCGGTAGAGCAACTGATTTGTAATCAGTAGGTCGCGGGTTCAAATCCCGCCGCCGGCCAGGTAGGACGGGCCGCGGAAAAGGGCCCGGGACGCAGCAGAATGGTGTAGTGAGCAGCACGCAGCACGACAAGCGAATATCTGGAGAGATGCCCGAGCGGCCAAAGGGAGCAGACTGTAAATCTGCCGGCTCTACGCCTACGGTGGTTCGAATCCACCTCTCTCCACTCGGCAATGCGGGAATAGCTCAGTTGGTAGAGCGTCAGCCTTCCAAGCTGAATGTCGTGGGTTCGAATCCCATTTCCCGCTCCAACCGTTGTAGTGCATCGCCAAGCCCTGATAGCTCAGTTGGCAGAGCGCATCCTTGGTAAGGATGAGGTCACCAGTTCAATCCTGGTTCAGGGCTCCATTTTTCGAGGAGTGTCATGTCCAAGGAAAAGTTCGATCGCAGCCTGCCCCACGTGAACATCGGAACGATTGGGCACGTGGACCACGGCAAGACGTCGCTGACCGCCGCCATCACCAAGGTGCTGGCGAAGACCGGTGGCGC
>NZ_RAWM01000195.1 GCF_003668875.1 Corallococcus interemptor
ACGGGGACTACTACCTGCAGGGGTTGTTCGATTGAGGGGCGGGCAGGTGCGGTCGGGGTGGAGGCCCCGCCGCTTGTGGCCTAGCGTGACGGCATGCGCCCCGCACGACTCCTTTCACTCCTCCTGGTATCCCTCGTCCTTCCGGCCTGCGCCGCCCGGCAGGTGCGCCCGGAGGGAGCCATCCGCAAGGTGGTGGTGATTGCGGGCTCGCGCGTGGACGTGCTGCCCACGGGCTCCTTCCGCCAGGACATCATCGGAGAGGGCAACCCGCGCACGGTGCTGGTCCGCCAGGCGGAAGCCGAGCTCCTCTCGCGCGGCTTCGAGGTCGTGGCCACCCGCCAGTCCCAGGCCCCCGTGCCGCTCACGGACGAGGTGTCGTCCTTCGTGAGGCAGAACAAGGCCGAGGCCGCGGTGGTGGTCATCCTGGACTGGCTGGACGTGTCCGGCGCGTCGGTGCTGAACCGGGTGGACGTGGTGCTGCGGCTGGGCATGGTGGACCCCAACGGCCAGGTGCTCTGGACGGACACGTTCCGCTCGCAGCCCATCGTGAGCGCCTACCAGTCCGCGACGGACTGGAACTCGTTCCTGCGCCGGGCCGTCATCGACGCGGTGAAGGTGGTGCCGTGACGGCTGTCCTCCTTTCGCGCGGGAAGAGGGGGGCATGCGGGTCCTGGTGACGGGCGCGGCGGGCTTCATCGGCGCCCACGTCTGCGAGCGGCTCCTCGCCCGGGGCGACACGGTGGTGGGACTGGACGCACTGGACGCGGCTCCCGGGGACGTGGCGCTGCGACGCTCCCGCCTCCAGCGGCTGACGGGTGCGCGCGGCTTCACCTTCCTCGCCGGCGACATCACCGACGCGGCCCGGCTGGGCGAGGCATTCACCACCGCCCGTCCGGAGGGCGTGGTGCACCTGGCCGCGCGCGTGGGCGTGCGGGCCCCGGACGCGGAGGCTCCGGCGTACGCGGACACCAACGTGACGGGCTTCGTGCGCGTGCTGGAGGCCTGTCGCGAGGCGCGCGTCCAGCACCTGGTCTACGCGTCCTCCAGCTCCGTGTATGGCGCGGCCACGCCCGCTCCGTTCCGCGAGGACGCGCCGGTGGATCAGCCGCTCAACCTCTACGGCGCCACCAAGCGCGCCAACGAGCTGATGGCCCACGCGTACAGCCACCTGCACCGGCTGCCCGCCAGCGGCCTGCGCTTCTTCACGGTGTACGGCCCGTGGGGGCGCCCGGACATGGCGCCCCTCCTGTTCCTGCGCGCGCTGGCTCGAGGCGAGCCCCTGCGGCTGCACGGCGACGGGCGCATGCGGCGCGACTTCACCTTCGTGGACGACGTGGCGGAGGCCGTGACGCGCGTGTTGGACCGGCCGCCTTCGGGAGGCGGCCCGCCGCACCGGCTGCTCAACGTGGGACACGGAGAGCCGGTGGCGCTGGGGGACTTCGTGGGCCTGCTGGAGCGGCACTGGGGCGCGAAGGCCCGCGTGACGTCCGTACCCGCCGCGCCCGCGGAGATGGCCTCCACGTGGGCGGACACCACGCGGCTGGAGGCGGAGACGGGCTTCCGGCCGCGCGTGTCCGCGGACGCGGGCGTGGCCCGGCTGGTGGCGTGGTACCGCGAATGGATGGGCGCCGGCCGGGGCTCGTGAAGACCCTGGCCGGCGCCCTGTGTGTCCTACGTGCCGTGTGGAAGGGCTACGGCAGCACCGCGAGGAAGCTCTCGACGAAGGCGTTGTTGTCCTCGCGCAGCTCCGTCACCGAGCGGTACGGATCCACCAGCGCGCCCAGGTAGAACAGCCCGGAGCCCTGGCCCTCCGGCAGCCAGGAGGCCGTCGTGGTGAGCGCGCTCGTCGTGCACTGTCCCGCGAGCAGCGAGTCCATGGGCAGGTTGCCCAGGAAGACCTGGGACGTGGACATCCCGGCGCCGGGGAAGCGCAGCGTGGGCTGCGTGGAGAGGTACAGCTCCACCTGGGCGCCCCAGTAGAAGTTCTCGGTGCCCTGGTTGCAGACCGTCACCTGGGTGGTGAACGGCTCGTCCCTCCGCACGGAGAACGGCGCGATGACATTCGTGATGACCAGGTCCGGCGCGTTGCCCACGCCGATGCGGCCCCGCACGAAGGTGTCGTTGTCCGTGCGCAGCTCGACGCCCGGCCCCGCGCCGTCCACCGCGGCGCCCAGGTAGAAGACCGCGCCCGGCGACGCCCCCTGCGGCAGGCTGACCGGAACGTTCTCCTCACGCGTGGCGCACGCGTTCACGGGCAGGTCCGGAATCTCCACCAGGCCCAGCACCGCCACGCGGGAGGACGGCGGGATGGGCCCGCCCTGCGACGGCGGCTGCGGCAGCGTGGGCTCCGTGGACAGGACGATGGACACCGTCCGCGGCTGCGCGGGCTGCGTGCCCTGGTTGCAGACCGTCACCGGCACCGTCATCCCCCCCATGTCGGGCCGGACGCTGGCCGGTCCCCCCATGGCGGTGATGACGAGGTCCGGCGCGGACCCTACGGCAATGCGCCGGGGACTGATGAACGTGTTGTTGTCCTTGCGCACCTCCTCCATCACGTACGCGTTCGGATCCAGGGTGATGCCGACGTAGAACAGCTGGCCCTCCGGCTGCGCCCCGTAGCTGCGGGCAATGGACTCCATCGGGAAGGTGACGCAGGCGTGCGGTCCCACCTGCGGGAGGATCCCGTCCGCAAGCAGCTCTTCATACGGCGGGTAGTTCTGCGGCGAGGGCAGCGGCAGCGAGGGCGTCGTCAGCATGTGCAGCGTCGCCCGGACCCCGCTCGGCGAGGGCATCACACCCTGGTTGCAGACCGTGACGGAGGTGGTGAAGGGCACCCACGGCAGGACGCCGGGGGGCGCCGTCACCGACGTGGCGATCAGCTCCGGCCCGTTGCCAATGCCCAGCCGTCCCCGGACGTGGACGTTGTTGTCCCGGCGCAGCTCGGCCTGGGACCACCCGTACGGCTCCACGACGGCGCTCAGGTACACGGGCTGATCCGGAGAGGCCCCCGGCGGCGGCATGGGGCGCATGGTCCGCGTCAGGGTCTTGCACTCGCCCGCCGGGATATCCTGGACGGAGCCTTCGGTCAGGATGAGCTGGGTGGGGGCAGGGAACGGCCTCGGGGCCCCCTCCGGTGGCAGCTCCCAGGTCTCCTCCGCGGACAGGACGAACGCGACCCGCGCGCTGTACGAGGACTCGGTGCCCACGTTGCAGACGCGCGCGCTGGCGATGAACGTCTCGTACGTCGAGGCGCTGTCCGGCGCCTCCAGCGAGGTGATGACCAGGTCCGGGCCGTTGCCCACGCTGATCACCCCCGCCACGCGGGTGTTGTTGTCCTCGCGCAGCTCCTGCATCTGGGCCAGGGGGTCGGCGACGGCGCCCAGGTACAGCGGCTGGTCCGGCGCCGCCCGGTACGGCCGCGACGCCTGGCCGCTGAGCTCCTGCGTGTCGCACGCGCCCGTGTCCAGCGGAGGCACGTCCAGCATGCCCACCAGGAACTGGCTGTCATTGGGCGGAGGCGGAGCGCCCTGCGAAGGCGCCTGCAGCACGGCCTCCGTGCCCACGTAGACCGCCACGGGGGCCATGCCGTTCGACGGCTGCGTGCCCACGTTGCAGACCTTCACGCGGGTGGTGAAGGTCTCGTTCTCCCGCACGCTGGCGGGCCCCTGGACCTCCGTGACGACGAGGTCGGGCCCGTCACCCACGCCCACCAGCCCCGCGGCGAAGCCGTTGTTGTCCAGGCGCGTCTCCTGCGTCCCGGTGTCGACGACCGCGCTCAGGTGCCAGGTTCCGGGAACATCCCAGGGGCCCGACGGGTACGGACGCATGGCGTGGAAGGTGGCGCTGCGCGTGGCGCACCGCTGGGAATCCAGGTGCGCGTACGACGACGCGCGGCCCAGGAAGGCGTAGCCGGTCTGGGGGCTGGGGTACTGCGAGGGCCCCAGCACCGGAGGCGCCGCGTCCAGGGAGAGGTACAACGAGACGCCGTAGTCGGAGATGGGATCGAAGCCGACGTTGCAGACCGTGTAGCTCGCGGTGAAGGACTGGCCGTCCCGGAGGTTCGTGGGTGCCTGCACGTCGGTGACGACGAGGTCCGGCGCCGTTCCCACGCCCACCCGTCCGTGGGTGAAGACGTTGTTGTCCTCCTGCAGCTCCTGGATGTTCCGGACCGTGTCGATGACCGCGCCCAGGTACAGGGGCTTGCCCGGCTGGAACTCGGGCGGCAGCGAGGCGTTGGCGTTCACCGGCACCGTCGTGCACTGCCCGGCCTCCAGGAACCACAGGTCCGCGCCGCCCACGGGGGTCTGGGTGGGCGTGGCGATCGGCCCGGGGTAGGCCGCCGGGAGGACCACCGGGTCCTGCGTGGAGAGGAACAGGTCCAGGCGGGCGGTGCCGGCCAGATAATCGGTGCCCACGTTGCAGACCCGCGCCTCGGCGGAGAACCCGGCGTACGGCCGGAGGTTGGCGGGCGCCTTCAGCGACTGGATCACCAGGTCCGGGCCGTTGCCCAGCCCCACGAGTCCCTTCACGAAGGTGTTGTTGTCCTCGCGCAGCTCCGGTTCGGACGGAGAGCCGCCCCCCACGGCCGCGCCCAGGTAGAGGGGCTGGCCCGGCTGACAGCCGGAAGGCGCGAACGCGGGACCGGAGACCTTCACCTGGGTGCACTGCCCGGCTGCCAGCGGCATCAGCAGCTGCGTGGTGCCGATCTCGGTCTCGGTGGTGGGTGACGGGGGCTGCGGGAGCGGAGTCAGTGACGGCTGGGTGGCCAGGCGCACCGCGACGGTCGCCGGCGAGCTGTACGCCGTGCCCACGTTGCACACCGTGACGGACGTGCGGGCCTCCTCGCCATGGCGGAGGTTGGCGGGCGCCACCACGCCGGTCACCGTCAGGTCGGGCCCCATGCCCACGCCCATCCGGCCCGCGACGTGCGCGTTGTTGTCCTCGCGCAGCTCCGGAGCATTTCCAGCGTCATCGACGATGGCGCCCACGTACAGCGGCTGCGTGGGCAGGGAGGCATTCGGGGGACGCAGGGCGTGGGCCTGGGTCCGGACCAGGAGGCATTCTCCCGCGTCCAACCCGGGCACGAACGCCTCGCCCACCTTGATCTGCGACAGGGAGGGGGTGCCGGGCGCCGGGATGCTCAAGGCCGTCTGCGTGGAGAGGTAGATGCCCGCCTGCGTCGTCGGGGAGGGCGCGGTCCCCACGTTGCAGACGCGCACCTCCGTGAGGAAGGAGGCGTTGTCGCGGACGTTGGCGGGGGCCTTCACCTCGGTGACCACCAGATCCGCCCCGGTGCCCACGCCCATCAGCCCCTTCACGAAGCCGTTGTTGGTCTCATCCAGCTCCTGCACCTGCTGGTCGGTGTCCACGCTGGCGCCCAGGTAGAGGGCGGTGACGGGCTGCGGGCCGGGGGGCGGAATCGCGGGGCCGGACACGGTGCGCGTGACGCACGCGCCAGGGTCCAGCGGCCCCACGTCCACCTCGCCCACGGTGCTCTGTCCGGAGGGAGGCGGGCTCCCCGGCGCGGGCACCTGCTGCGTGGGGGAGGTGGACAGGTACACCTGCAGGAGCGTCGGCCCGTTGCCGCCGGCGAAGGCGTCGCCCCGGTTGCAGACCTGCGCGGTGACGGTGAGCGTGCTTCCGTCGCGGACGCTCTGGGGCGCGTCCAGGCGGGTGATGACCAGGTCCGTGCCCTGATCCAATGAATGGGTTTGACCGCGGGCGTGCTTCGCGCTGGGCGACGCACCTTCGCTTCCGCAGCCGGTGATGACGAGCGTGCCCGTGATGAGCAGACACGCGTGTCTCCATGACGGCGACAGCCGTGGCATGTGTTCTCCTTGGGGTATGGGTGGTCTACGAGGCGCCAGCGGGGCCGGCCGACGCCGTGAGAAGCCTTAAGCGACTCGCTCCAAGACGAAAAGCAGTACGACGCGAACCCATCGTATTGGCGGACAGGTCCGGAAAAGACAATCGCCGGCCGCGAGGCGTGAAGGCCCTCCGGCCGGCGAACTCCATCTCAACGGATGGGGAATCCCGAGCGGGAAGCCCCTACTGCGCCTGGCTGATGGGCGTGGCCATCAGCCGCGCGTTGTTGTCCTCGATGAGCTCCTGCCACGCGTTCGGCGTGTCGATGATGGCGCCCAGGTAGATGGGCTGGCCGGGCATGGAGGAGGGAGGACGCAGGGCCTCGGCCTCGACCCACAGCACGGTGCACTGGCCCGGCATCAGCGGGGACGCCCAGAGGCTGCCTCCGGGGATGGGGCTCTGCACCTGGGTATACGGCGGCATTCCCTGGCCGGGCACGTAGAGGGACGTCTCCGTGGTGACGATGAGATCCATCGGCACGGAGCCGTACACGGACACGTTCCCCTCGTTGCAGATGTCCACCTGCGCGGTGAAGCGGGTGTTCTGCGGCACGGGCGCGGACGCCACCGTCACCGAGCGCACCACCAGGTCCGGGCCGCTGCCCCGGACAAGGCGCGACGTCACGCGGGTGTTGTTGTCCTCGTTCAGTTCCATCACCTGGAGGCCGCTGTCCACGCGGGCGCCCAGGAAGAGGGGGCTGTTGGGGTCGGCGAGATAGGGCGCGCCCGCCTGGCCGTTGATGGGCGCCGTCAGGCACTGGCCCACGGCCAGCGGCGGCAGCGACACCACGCCCGCCACGAACTCCGACGGCGCGGGGGGCGGAGACTGCGTGGACAGCGTCTCCTCCATCGCGAGGACGCCCATCACCTGCGAGGGCCCCGCCGGCTCCGTCCCCGCGTTGCAGACCGTCACCTTCAGCGTGAGGGGACCGTTGGGGATGGCGCTGGAGGGGCCGGTGACGTCCGTCACCACGAGGTCCGGGCCGTTGCCCAGGAAGAGCGGGCCGGCGACGCGCACGTTGTTGTCCTCGCGCAGCTCCTGATGCTGCTGGTTCACGTCCGCCAGGGCCACCAGGTACAGCGGCTGCGACGGCAGGGCGTACGGCGGAGGCGCGGCGTAGACCGTCTTCGGGTACAGCGCGCAGGCACCCGGCTGGAGCGAGGACACCTCCACCGTGCCCACCGGTGACTGGGTCGGCGGAGGCGGGCCCTGCACCGGTGACACCGCCGAGGGCGTGAGGGACAGGAAGAGGCCCACCGTGGAGGCCGGCGCGGGCTGGGTGCCTTCGTTGCAGACCTTCACGTCCGTCCACAGCGACGTGCCGGGCTTGACGCTCGCGGGCGCCGTCAGCGTGCGCACGACGAGGTCCGGACCGCTCCCATGCCCGATGCGGGACAGCGCGGACACGTTGTTGTCCTCGCGCAGCTCCTGAAGCAGCGCGGGCACGTCCACGACCGCGCCCACGTACAGCGTCGGGTTCGGCATGATCGTCCCGCCGGGCGGGTTGACGTTGCCGGTCACGACGCGGGTGACGCACTCGCGCGGCTCCAGCTGCGGCAGCGGACCTCCCCCCAGAATCATGGCGGACATGGGCGGCGGGCCCGACGGCGTGATGGAGAGCGAGGGCTCGTTCGTGACGTAGACGTCCAGCGGCACGCTCATGGAGCGCGCCGTGCCCACGTTGCAGACCTTCGCGGACACCGTGAACGGGGCATAGGGCGACGAATTGGAGGGGACGTCCATCGCGACGACGGTGAGGTCCGGCGCATTGCCCACACCCACCAGCGTGTCCGCGCGGGTGTTGTTGTCCTCGCGCAGCTCCATCACGCCCTGGTTCATGTCCACGATTGCGCCCAGGTACAGGGGCTGCGAATACGTGGAAGAGGGCGGGCGGTTGGCGGGGCCCTGCACCGTGCGAGCGGCGCACTGGCCCGCCGCCAGCGGCGGCACGTTGAGGGTTCCCAGCGGCAGCTCGGTCATGGGGCGGGGCTGGGACGACGGAGCCGCCAGCGACGGCACCGGGGACAGCACCACCCTCACGTCGGCCGGACCGGAGGTCGTGAAGCCCGTGTTGCACACCGTCGCGGTCGCCTGGAGCGGGTCGCCCTCGCGCACGCTCGCGGGCCCCGTCACGGAGCGGAGGGTCAGGTCCGGGGCGTTACCCACGCCCACCGGGCCCTGCACGAACGTGTTGTTGTCCTCGCGCAGCTCCAGCACGCTCCCCGTCCAATCCACGATGCCGCCCAGGTAGTAGGGCGTGCCGGGCGCCACGGGCGTGGACGGCGGCTGCGCGGTGCCGGAGTAGGGCACCACGCGGCACTGGCCCGTGGCCAGTCCACCCACGGGGATGCTGCCGAGCGGGAACTGGAGGGTGGTCTGCGAGCCGGGCTGGGGCGGCATCGTCATCGCGTTGACCGTGGACAGGTACAGCTGCACGGCGCCGCTGGAGCTGGGCTCCGTGCCCACGTTGCACACCGTCACGGACGCGTCGAACAGCTGGCCCGGCGCCAGGTTCGCTGGCGCGTCCACCTTCGTGACGACCAGGTCCGGCCGGCTGCCCACGCCCATGCGGCCGCGGACGAAGCCGTTGTTCGTCTCATCCGGCTCCGGCACCACCTTCTGCGTGTCGATGCTGGCGCCCAGGTAGTAGACGCCGTTGCCCGTGAAGCCCGAGGGCGGGCTGACGGTGATGTTCAGCGAACGGGACACGCACTGGCCCGCGTACACCGTGCCCACGCTCGTCTGGCCCTGGGTGAGCTGCTGGCTGGTGGGCGGCTGCGTCCCCGACCCCGGCACCTGCTGCGTGGCCGTGGTGGACAGGTACACCTGGAGCAGGGGGCTGGAGTACACGGTCTGCTCACCGGCGTTGCAGACCTTCGCGGTGACGGTGACGGACTGGCCGGGCTTCGCGTTCTCCGGAGCCTGCAGCTCCGTGATGCGCAGGTCCGGCCCGGGCACGAGCGCGGCGGCCTGCTGCTCCAGCGCGGGCGCTTCCTCTGGCACGGAACCGCCCGTGCAACCGGTGAGCGCGAGCGCGCCCGTGATGAAGAGACACGAATGCCGCCATGGCGGCGTACGCCGAGACATACGGACTCCTGGAATGGGGGGAGACAGACGATACAGGCCCGGTGTGACATCCACCGGGCGTGCATGTCTTTTCTAGGAGCGGAAGCCGGCGGGGAAACCTGTTTCAGTGTTTCCCCGACGGACACTGTCTCTACTCGACCTCCACGCGTCCGTTCGCGACGCGCCACCGCGTGGTGGTACAGGCGCGCGCGAAGGGCGCGTCGTGGGTGACGAGCAGCAGCGCGCCCGGGTAGTCGTGCAGCGCCGCCTCCAGCCGCTCGATGGACGGCAGGTCCAGGTGGTTGGTGGGTTCGTCCAGCACCAGGGCCCAGGCGTGCTGACCCAGGCCGCGCGCGATGGCCAGCTTGCGCGCCTCGCCGGGTGACGGCTGTCCGGACGCGAGCAGCCGGTGCGGATCCACGCCCAGCGCGGCCACCAGGGACATCACCCGGCCGCGCTCCTCCGGGGGCAGCTCGCGCACCTCCTCGAGCATCGCCCGCGTCTCCTCCACGCCCAGGTCCTGGGGCAGGTACAGCAGCTTGTCGCGGGGCACGCGCGCCTGCTCCAGCAGGGCCTTCAGGAGCGTCGTCTTGCCGGCGCCGTTGGGACCCTCGATGCGGATGCGCGCCTCGCGGTCCACGTCCAGGTGCGTGGGTCCCAGCACCTCCACGTCGCCGGCCTTCAGCCCCGGCGTGTCGAAGGTGAAGAGCCACGGGTTGGGCGAGCGCACGTAGTCCACGAACACGGAGCGGCCCACGGTCTTGTCCGCGGTGAAGGTGCCCACCGCTGCCTCGGCGCGCTCCAGCTCGCGCCGCTTCACGGTGACCTGGTGCCCCAGGCGGGCCTCGGCCCAACCGGCCAGTGTGGACGGGCCCAGGCCGCGCGCGTCGCTGTCGTTCTTGTTGCGCATGCGCCGCCCGGTGCTGCGCGACAGGGTGGCGCCCTGGTGTTCGCGCCGGGCGTTGGCCAGGAGCTGCGCGGCCCGGTCCCGCTCCGCCTTGGACTGCTGGTGGGCGGCGACCTCCGCCTCGCGCTCCGCTTCCCAGTGGCCCTTCGCGGCGGAGTAGGCGCCCGGGTACAGGTGGGCCTCGCCGCCGTGCACGCGCAGCGTGGCCTGGGTGAGCGTCTCCAGCAGCTCGCGGTCATGGGACACGACGACGCCCACGCCCCGGAAGCGGCGCAGCGCGGCCACCAGCCACGCGCGTGCCTCCGCGTCCAGGTGGTTGGTGGGCTCATCCAGCAGCAGCACGTCCGGATCGCGGGCGAGCGCCGCGCCCACCTGCCAGCGCTTGCGCTCTCCCGGAGACAACGTGGGCCAGCGCTCCAGCGCCGTGACGTCCAGGCCCAGCTGGCCCTGGAGCCTGCGCGCCAGCGCGTCCCACGCGTCCGCGAAGGCGGTGATGTCCGGCGTGAGCGCCTCCACGCCCTGCGGACACAGGCACACGATCGGCGAGTCCGGCTCGAACTGGAGCTGCCCGGACGTGGGCGTCAGCTCCCCGGACAACAGGCGCAAGAGGGTGGACTTGCCGGCGCCGTTGGGACCGACGAGGCCCGTCCAGCCCGGGGTGAGGTGGAACTCCACGTCGGTGAGGACGGGGATGGCATCGGTGAACGAAAAGCACACGTCGTGCGCGCGCACGGAGGAAGAGGACGAGGGCATGTTGAAGCGACTCCTGAAACCGGAAGCCAGCGCACACGTCGGTCAGGACGCGCGGCGGCGGGGGACAGCTGGGGACCGGGGTTTCAGGCGAACAGCTTCAAGGATCTGCGAACCTCGTTCAGGGGAAGACCTCTGACATCTCCCCACGTGGACAGCCGACAGCCGGTGCTTCAGGTGCAGCTTGCGGCACGGCCCGGGCTGAAGACAAGGCCCGGGCCCGCACACCAAGGGCACCGACTTCGGAAACGCCGGTGCCCTGACAACGATTCCCGCGTTACTCGTCCGACGGGGGCGGCTGCACCCGGCGCGTGGCGGGGAGGGTGGCGCTCGCGGCCGCGTTGCGGGCCAGGGCCTGGGCGCTCAGCGCGGCGGCCGACGGGGCGCGGGCCGGAAGCTGGGGCTGGGGCGCGGCGGCCGGGGCGTCGTCCTTGGCGAACACCTCCTTCAGCGTGGCGATGGAGCCCAGCGCGGCGGTGGCCTCGTAGGGGACGAACATCTTGTTGTCGCCCTTGCCCAGCTCCTGGAGCGTCTCCAGGTAGCGCAGCGCCAGCACCTCCGGCGTGGCCCGGCCGGTGTGGATGGCCTCGAAGGTGAGGCGCGTGGCCTCGGCCTTGCCCTCGGCCTCCAGCATCACGGCGCGCTTGTGGCCCTCCGCGCGGGCGATCTCCGCGTCGCGCTCGGCCTCCGCGCGCAGGATGCGGGAGATCTTCTCGCCCTCGGCCTGGAGGATGGCGGCGGCCTTGTCGCCCTCGGCCTTGGTGACCTCCGCGCGGCGCTCGCGCTCGGCGGTCATCTGCTTGGCCATGGCGGACTTGATGGCCTGGGGCGGCTCAATCTCGCGCAGCTCCACGCGGGTGACCTTCACGCCCCACTTCTCCGTGGCCTCGTCCAGCACCATGCGCAGCTTGGTGTTGACCGTCTCGCGGCTGGTGAGCGTCTGATCCAGGGTGAGGCCGCCCATGACGTTGCGCAGGTTCGTCATGGTGAGCTGCTCGATGGCGAGCGCCAGGTTCTCCACCTGGTAGAGCGCCCGGCCGGGGTCGACGATCTGGTAGTAGATGACCGAGCCGACCTCCATGTTGACGTTGTCATGGGTGATGACCTGGACGGTCTCGAAGCCCATGACCTGCTCGCGCAGGTCCACCAGCGTGTTGCGCGTGAAGCGGTTGCCGGCGCGCATCTCCATGGCGCGCGGGCTGTCCATGAAGGGGATGAGGATGTTGAGGCCGCTGGAGGCCACGCGGTGGAACTTCCCCAGCCGCTCCACGACCATCACCTTGGCCTGGGGAACGATGCGCACCCCGGTGACCATCGCGAACACGACGGCGGCGGCCAGGAACAGCAGAACAATGGTCAGTCCCATGATGCGTTCTCCTTCGACTTGCGACGCGCCGGTTGCTGCAGCGCGACTTCGGGGGACGCAGACGGGCGTCGCACCCACAGTTTGAGGCCTTCAATCTGCTCCACGGTGACGCGCTCGCCCTCGGGCAGGGGCCCGGACAGGGAGCGGGCCATCCACAGCTCGCCGTTGATGCGCACGATGCCCCCGTGCCCCTCCGCCAGCGCCTCCGTCACCACGGCCTCCTGGCCCAGCATCGCCTCCGCGCCCGTCTTCAAGTGCACGGCGTCCCGCATGAAAACGTTCTTGAAGAGGGTGCGGGACGCGCCGAACAGGGCGGCGGACACCAGCGTGAAGACGAAGAGCTGGCTGTTGAAGCCCAGGCCCGCCCCGGCCATCAGGGAGGCCATCAGCGCGCCCACGGCGAACCAGAGCGTCACGAAGCCGGAGAGCTTGATCTCCAGCGCGCCCAGGACGATGGCGGCGATGAGCCAGAGCTGCCAGGCGGTGGGGTCCATGGGGTCCTTGTTTGGCAGCCGCTCCGGTTCCCTGTCAAACCGGGCGGGCGCTGTCT
>NZ_RAWM01000196.1 GCF_003668875.1 Corallococcus interemptor
CACCGACTCCGTCCCCCCGCCGCGCTGCCCGTCCCTGCTGCCGGGGTGCCTAAGCATTCGGCGTGCCGAGGCTCCCTCGGCAAATATTCCCCTGCAATATCAGACACTTAAGATCCAGAACCCCACGGATGGGCCTGGTCTGTGGGCTCGGAGCCGGAAAAAACTCCTGACCCTTCTGGGCCCCGGCCTAACGTGTGACAGCCTTGTTGACGGGATGATGGAGGAACCCGTGCGCCTTCCGGTCGCCGCCGCACTGCTCAGCCTGGTCGCCTGCTCCGAGTCGACTGAAGGCACCACCCCGAAGCTCGAGGGCCTCATCAATCCGCTGCAGCGGCTCATCACCCCCCCACGCGTGTGCAACGCCGGTGGCGGCACCGCGGGATGGCGCCTGGAGCTCATCGGCAGCCGCTTCACCCCGGTGCCTCGCGACGCGCTCACCGACACGCCTTCCGTGGAGCTGCCCCAGGTCTCGCTGAGCGGCCCCGCCGACTACACCGTCCCCGCCGACCACGTCTTCTTCGCGCGCACCGAGCTCATGCGGATGGACCTGCCCACCCGCGACACCACGCCGTCGAGCTCGCTCCCGCCCGGCACCTATCGCGTGTCCGTGACCAACCCGCTCGGCGGAACCTCCGAGCTCGAGGACGCCCTGCGCGTCGTGCCACCTCCGGCCATCACGAACCTCTCCACGCCCGGGGGCTTCAACTACGGCGGCGGCAGTCCTCTCGTCATCGAAGGCAGTGGCTTCCGCTCGGACGCGCTGCCGCTCATCGTCCTCCAGCGCGACGGAGAAGAGGACCAGCCCCTCTTCACCGTCACCGTCGTCTCCGACACGCGCATCGAAACCGAAGTGCCCCCCGCGACGCCGGAAGGCACCTACGCGCTCACCCTCACCAACCCCGAGGGCTGCTCCGTCACCCGGCCCCAGGCGCTCACCGTCACCTATCCGCGGCTGGGCACCCTCTCCGCGTCGCCCGCGAGCGGCCCCGCCCACAGCGACACGGTCATCACCCTCACCAACACCGCGTCCAGCGGCCCGGCGGCCTTCACGTCCGGGCCCCAGCCCCAGCCCCACGAGGTGTACCTCGTCGCGCCCGTGAAGACGGATCCGGGCCAGACGGTGAACATCCCGCTGTACGACGTGAAACTCATCTCCCCGACGCAGCTGCGCGCCACCGTGCCCACGTGCTCCGGCTTCGACTCGCGGCCCGTCACGGATCCGGCGTGTCCCGGCGGCGTCGTGCCCGGCACCTACGGGCTCATCGTCACGGACCCCAGCGGCGCCTTCGGAACCCTTCCCTCCGGCTTCACCGTGTCCCCATGAACGCCTTCGCCCTGCTCGCGGCCGCGGCGCTGGCCGCCGCCCCTTCCGCCTCCAAGAAGGACAACGGAGGCCCCATCTTCATCGCGCCCAAGGTGGGCTTCATCAAGCCCGTCACGTCGCTGGGCGGCGACCTGTTCCTGGGCGGCGAGGTGGGCTACCTCACGCCCCTGCTCCAGCGGCGCCTCGCGCTGGTGCTGGAGGTGAACTACCACCGGCCCTCCACGTCGGGGACGCTGCGCGGCCCCCAGCTGGACAACCTGGGCCAGCCCATTGAAGCCCCGTTCACGCTCGCCGAGCGCGAGGTGGCCATCCAGCTGTCCGCCGTGTTCCGCTTCCCTCGCGCGCTGGGGCCGCTCACGCCCTACGTGGGCGCGGGCCCCGGCCTGTACCTGCACCGCGCGACGGTGGAGTCCTTCGACAGCACCACGTCGGAGAGCGGCGGCGGGCTGGGCTTCCAGGCGCTGGCGGGCGCGGAGCTGCCGATGGGACCGGGCGGGCTCTTCCTGGAAGCGAAGTACCACTTCGCTCCGGTGGACTTCCTCACCACGGGCGACGTGAACGCGGGCGCGGTGCTCGCGGCCCTGGGCTACCGGCTGCGCCTGTAGCTCAGGCCCGTCCCACGGGCGGGCGCAGCATCCGCAACAGGTGCTGGGCCAACAGGTCGCGCGTGGCCTGGAGCACCGACCCCATCAGGTGGTGCAGCGCCTCCGCGGTGTCGCCGTGGGCTTCGCGCACGCGTTCCGAGCGGCCGTCGAAGATGCGCAGCCGGCCGGGCACCAGCGAGATGACCGGCAGCGACGGGTGCCGCTTGCGCAACAGTCCCAGGAACAGCGGGTGGTCCTCGTCCGGGCGGCGCAGGTCCACCACCACCAGCGCGGGCTTGTTCTCCTTGATGGAGGCGAAGGCGTCATCGGGCTCGCCCGTGGCGGACACCTCCACGTCCGGCTCCGCGTCCAGGAAGCGGCTGAGCAGCGCACGGGACGCCGGATGCGGGCTGACGACGAGGACCCGCATCAGCGCGCCGACGCCAGGCAGGAGGCGGAACGGACACGGCGGACGGGGGCGGGGCGGATCCTGGGCATGGAGTGAGCAGCTAACGCCCGGGCCCCCTTCAAGGCAATGTGCCCTGCATCCAGAAGGCATGCCGTGCAGCCAGGCAGCCAGTCGTTCGCGCCCGTGGCTTCTTCCGGCCGCGCGGGCCAGAGTGGCGAAGCGCCTTCCGACCCGCTACTTCCCATCCCGCGCGAGTCCCCTCCCACGTCGGTTCCCCAGAGTCGCGAGCGTCCGCCATCGAGCCCCTGACCTCCCCCCTCACCGAGCTGCACTACGACAGCGGCACGCTGGTGGCGCCGACGCTGCCGGACGACGAGCGCCTGCACGCGCTCTTCCAGAAGGACGGGCGCACGGGCGTCTTCCGCGCGCCCGCGCTGCACTACCGCGACGTCGTGCTGCGCCTGCGCGACCAGGGGCTGCCCTACGAAGACCGCGCGAAGCGCTTCGAGCCGGTGGAGCTGCCCCTCGCGGTGCCCATCGAGCCGTTTCCACATCAGCGCGCGGCGCTGGCTGCCTGGACGCGCGCGGGAGGCCGGGGCCTGGTGGAGCTGCCCACGGGCGCGGGCAAGACGCTGCTCGCGGTGCTGGCCATCGCGTGGGTGAAGCGGCCCACGCTGGTGGTGGTGCCCACGCTGGACCTGATGGCGCAGTGGCAGGGCGTGCTGGTGAAGCACTTCGCCACGCCGGTGGGCATGGTGGGCGGCGGCGTCAACGACCGGCGGACGCTCACGGTGACGACGTACGACTCCGCGGCGATGCAGATGGAGTTCACGGGCAACCGCTTCGGCCTGCTCATCTGCGACGAGTGCCACCACCTGCCCGCGCCCAGCTACCGATTCATCGCGGAGGGGACGCTCGCGCCCTACCGGCTGGGGCTCACGGCGACGCTGGAGCGCGCGGACGGCGGCGAGCGCGTGTGCGAGGAGCTCCTGGGCCCGCTGGTGCACCGCACCGGCATCGACGAGCTCCAGGGCCAGTACCTGGCGCCCTACGAAGTCCGCCGCATCGAGGTGCCGCTCACGCCCGACGAGAAGACGCGCTACGACGAGGCGCGGGGCAGATACCTCACGTTCGTGAGGAGGCTGGGCGTGCCGCTCGCGTCACCCGAGGGCTGGGCGCGCTTCCTGGCGCAGAGCCAGCGCAGCGACGAAGGGAGAGCTGCCTACCGGGGCTACCGGGAGCAGCGCCGCATCGCGCTCACCTCCAGCGGCAAGCTGGACGCGCTCTGGAAGATATTGCTGGAGCACCGCGAGGACCGCGTCATCGTCTTCACGGACGACAACGAGACGGTCTACACGCTGGCGAAGAAGCTGCTCTTGCCCGCGCTCACGCACCACACGCCGCTGCCGGAGCGCAAGGCGCTGCTGGCCGCGTTCGCCAGCGCGGAGCTGCCGGTGCTGCTGACCTCCCGGGTGCTCAACGAAGGCGTGGACGTGCCCGACGCCCGCGTGGGCGTGGTGCTCAGCGGCAGCGGCAGCGTACGCGAACACGTGCAGCGCCTGGGCCGCATCCTGCGAAAGCGCCCGGGCAAGCGCGCCCTCCTGTACGAGGTCTGCTCCGCGCAGACCGCGGAGAGCGGCATCAGCGAGAGGCGCCGGCAGCACCGCGCCTACCAGGAACCGGAGGGCCCGCCCGATGCTGACGCGTGAGCTGCTCGCCTCGCGCGTGCGCGAAGGCATCCTGCGCCCGTCGTTCGTGAAGACGCACGACCCGTCCCTCCAGGCGCTCGCGAAGGAACTGCTCGCGGACGCGGAGGCCTTCCGGGGCCAGAGCCGCGACGGCGTGGAGGAGGCCTTCAGCCTCAAGGCCGGCGCGTTCAGCCGCCCCAAGGTCGCGCGCGGGCTGGTGAAGCTGCTGCTCGACCGGCTCCTCTTCGACGAGGCCGGGGAAGGCGCCCTGGACGCGCGCTGGCGCACGCTGCTCGTGGGCGCGAAGGTGCTGCGGACCCTCGCGCCGGGCACGACGCTGGAGGCCTACGAAGCGCGCCTTGGCGAGTCCCTGGACGCGCCGCTCTCCGACACGCGCGAGGCGCTCTACTCGGACCTGCCCGGCAACCGGAAGCTGCTGGGGTGGGACGGCGATGCGCTCACGCCGCAGGGGCTGTTGGACCGCTACAACCTGGCGCTCGCGCAGGGGCCGCTGCTCAACGCCCGGCGCCTCACCCTGCGCGCGCGGTCGCCGGAGCTGTTGCGCGTGCGCAAGCTGCTTCGCTGGCTGAAGTTCTGCCGGCTGGTGGCGGAGGTGCGGCGCGAGGGCGAGGACTGGTCCCTGGAGGTGGAGGGCCCCGGCGCCATGCTGGCCCTGCAGAAGAAGTACGGCCTGCAGCTCGCGAGCTTCCTCTCCGTGGTCCCCATCCTGGAGCGCTGGGAGCTGTCCGCCGTGCTGGAGGACGCGCGCAAGGTCTCCACGCTCCAGCTGTCCCATGAAGATCCGCTGGTGTCCCCGCTGCCCGCCGCGCTGGGGCACGTGCCGCCGGAGGTGGCCGCGCTGGCGCAGGGCTTCGAGGACGCGGCCTGGGAGCTGGACCTGACGCCCCTGCCCCGCCACACCGGCGCCGCCGGCCTGTGCGTGCCCGACGTCACCTTCCGCCACCGGAAGACGGGCCAGGAGGTCGCGCTGGAGCTGTTCCACCCCTGGCACGCGGCGCCGCTGTCACGGAGGCTGGCGGAGCTGCGCGCGCGCCCGGACCTGGGGCTGCTTCTGGGCGTGGACCGGGCGCTGGCGAAGGAGTCGGCGGAGCGGCAGGTGCTGGAGGAGCACCCGCAGGTGGTGCTCTTCAACGGCTTTCCCTCCGTCCGCAAGCTGCGGGAGCGGCTGAACGGCTTCAGCTCCGGGGTTTGAACTGCGAGGCCAGCACGCTGAGGATGCGCACGGAGCCCCGGTCCAGCTGCTTCGCGCGGCGCATGAGCCGGCGCAGCTCCGCGGACTCGCCGTAGTCGGACGGAGGCTCCGCGGCCCACTTCACGTCCTGCGACGGCTTGAGCCCCAGCGCCTCGTCCGCGGAGATGGACAGCACCACGCACAACCGGCGGAAGGTCTGGATGCTGGGCAGCATGTGTCCGCGCTCCAGCCGCCCATAGACCTCACTGGCGATGCCGATGCGCTCCGCCACGTCCGCCTGGGTCAGGTTCAGGCGGGTGCGGGCGACGCGGGCCGCGCCTCCGAGCCGGGTTGCGAGGGTCTTTTCCATGGGGTCGTTAACCTACCGGGTTCGCCCATGTCGATATGACTTGAGAGGTTGGCTTCCAAGAACTTCCGGGGTAGGCTTTTCGCGACACAACCTCTTGCGTCAAGCCTGTCCGCACCACCCACTGCCTTCATGCGAGAGCCGTCCAGCCCCCCTCCCAGCTTCCTGTTCGTGGACGCGGATCCACGCGCGCTCGCGGCGCTGCGGCGGTTGTGCAGGCACCTGCCCGGCGACAAGCGCTTCGCCCTGGGCGTACGCGAAGCGGAGCGGCTGATGGGGGAAGCGGCGCCGTCCGTGGTGGTGAGCGGCCAGGGCCTTCCGGATGGTGACGGGCTGTGCCTGCTCACGTGCGTGCGGGCCCGGCATCCCGGCGCCGCGTGCGCGCTGCACACGTCGCTGCCTCCGGCGTGCTCTCTGCGGGAGCAGGGCATCACCTGGGTGGACCGCGCCGCGCCGCCGCAGCAGGTGCTGGCGCTCCTTGAGTCTTTGAGTTGAAGGGGGAGCTGACGGCCGGGCGTTCCCATGGCGCGTGCGGCGGTGCGCGTTAAGGTAGGGACTCCCCCACGGACGAAATGAAGCTCTACGCCATCAGCGACCTGCACCTGCGGCACAAGGAGAACCACGAGGCGCTGGCGGCCCTGACGCCGCGTCCGGACGACTGGCTCATCGTCGGGGGGGACGTGGGCGAAACGCTCGCGGACATGGAGCTGATGCTGCGCACGCTCACCGCGCGCTTCCGCCAGGTCGTCTGGGTGCCCGGCAACCACGAGCTGTGGACCATGCCCTCCGAACAGCCCCCGCTGAAAGGCGAGGCGCGCTACCTGCGCATGGTGGACCTGTGCCACCGCTACGGCGCGCTCACGCCGGAGGACCCGTATCCGCGCTGGCCCGGCGAGGGCCCGCACCGCGTCGTCGTCCCCATGTTCCTGGGCTACGACTACTCCTTCCGCCCGGACACCGTGCCCGCGGACAAGGCGCTGGAGTGGGCGTGGGAGGACGACCTGATGTGCACGGACGAGGTGCTGCTCCACCCGGAGCCCTACCCCACCCGTCAGGCCTGGTGCCACGCGCGCGTGGAGCGCACCCGCGCGCGGCTGGAGCGGCTGCCCGAGGGCTGCTCCACCATCCTCATCAACCACTACCCGCTGCGCTACGAGCACGTGCGGCTGCCGCGCATCCCGCGCTTCTCCATCTGGTGCGGCACGCGCCTCACCGAGGACTGGCACACGCGCTACCGCGCGGAGGTGGTGGTGACGGGGCACCTGCACATGCCCGCCACGCTGTGGCGTGACGGCGTGCGCTTCGAGGAGGTGTCCCTGGGCTACCCCAGCCAGTGGCGCCACCGCGGCGGCCTGGAGCGCTGCCTGCGCGAGGTTCTGCCCGGCCCGGAGAAATCCGCTCCGTCGCCGTGACGGCTTGAGTCACACCGCCGTGCGTTTGACGGTGTGGTGCACGCGGGCGTGTAGTGGCGCGCCATGACCGAGCCCTCCACCCCAGGCCCCGTCGAGCTCTCCGAGCGCGTGCACCTGCTGGACGCCCTGCGCGGCTTCGCGCTCCTGGGCGTCTTCCTCTCCAACAGCCTGAGCTGGTTCAGCGGCCGGTCGCTCCTGCCGCCCGAACAGTCACAGGCGCTGGCCGCCGCGCCCCTGGAGAAGTGGGTCGCCCAGCTCTACGCCTTCTTCGTGGATCAGAAGTTCATCACCCTCTTCGCCCTCCTCTTCGGCCTGGGCTTCTCATTGCAGATGTCGCGCGCGGAGGGACGCGGCGCCTCCATCGTGCCGGTGTACCGGCGGCGGTTGCTGGTGCTGCTGGGGCTGGGCCTGGTGCACATGTTCGCCATCTGGGTGGGGGACATCCTCGGCACCTATGCGCTGGTGGGCTTCGCGCTGCTGCTCTTCCGCAAACGCTCCGACAGGACGGTGCTCACCTGGGTGGCGGTGCTCTTCGTCGTCCTGCCGCTCACGCTGTCCATCGCGCAGCGCTTCGGCCCGGAGTGGCTGCACGGCAAGGAGGCCGCGGAGGCCGCCGCCAAGGCCTCGCGCGAGGAGGAGCTCGCGCACCGCACGGCGTTCTTCACCGGCCTGTCCAGCCACTCCGTGCTGGCGTCACAGCAGGCCAACGCCGTCTACGCCTGGCAGAGCCTGCCCAACCCGGGCCGTCCCGTCTGGCTGTCCATCATCCTGGGCCGCTTCCTCCTGGGCCTGTGGGTGGGGCGCCGGGGGCTTCTGCAGGACGTGGAGCGCCACCGCAAGCTGCTGGTGCGGGTGCTGGCGTGGGGGCTGGGCGTGGGCAGCGCCATCGCCACCCTGTCGCTGGTGCTCTTCCTGAAGAGGCAGGGCGTCCCTGGCCCGCCGCCCAACCCGCCCGCGTGGATGGTGGGCATGCGCACCCTGCGGGAGGTGGGCTACCTCTTCATGGGCTGTGGCTACGCGGCGGCCTTCGCGCTGCTCTTCCAGAAGGAGCGCTGGAAGAAGGTGCTGGGCGTGCTCACGCCCGCGGGCCGCATGGCCCTGACGCTCTACCTCATGCAGTCCGTCATCAGCATCACGCTGTATGACGGCTGGGGCCTGGGGCTCGTGGGCCACACGCCCCCGTCGCGCACGGTGCTCATGTGCCTGGGCGTCTTCGCGCTCCAGGTGGCCTTCAGCCACTGGTGGCTGGCGCGCTTCCGCTTCGGTCCGGTGGAGTGGCTGTGGCGCTCGCTCACCTACGGCCGCGCCCAGCCCATGCGCCTGGTCCCCGCTGGAGAGGCGCGCCCGGCGCACTGAGTCATTCCAGGGGGCCCGGATTTGACGCAGCTCCACGCGAAAGCGTGTAGTTCCGGACATGTCCGAATCCCCCCCCGCCGCAGGCCCCATTGACAACTCCGAGCGCGTCCACGTCCTGGACGCGCTGCGCGGCTTCGCGCTGCTGGGTGTCTTCCTCTCCAACAGCCTGAACTGGTTCAACGGCCGGCTGCTCCTGCCGCGCGAGCAGGCCCTGGCGCTGGGCGCGCCGCCGCTGGAGGTGGCGGTCAATTCGCTCTTCGCGCTCCTCGTCGAACAGAAGTTCGTCACCCTCTTCACCCTCCTCTTCGGCCTGGGCTTCGCGCTGCAGATGTCGCGCGCGGAAGGCCGGGGCACCTCCGTCGTGCCGGTGTACCGGCGCCGACTGCTGGTGCTGATGGGCATTGGCCTGGTGCACATGTTCGCCATCTGGTTTGGCGACATCCTCACCACCTACGCGGTGGTGGGCTTCCTGCTGCTGCTGTTCCGCCAGCGCTCGGAAAAGACGGTGCTCGTCTGCGCGGCGCTGTTCCTGTTCGTGGTGCCCATCGGCTTCTCCGTCGGGCAGCGGGTGCTCCCGGCGCTGACGGGCGGCGCGGCGGAGGTGGAGCGCGCCCAGAAGGCCACGCGCGAGGAGGAGGCGCGGCGCCGCGCGGCGTACCTCGCCGGGCTGTCCAGCGACTCGGTGGTGACCACCCAGCAGGCCAACGCGCGCTACGGCTGGGACAGCATCCCCAACCCCAACCGCCCGGTGCTGCTGTCCATCATCCTGGGCCGCTTCCTCCTGGGCGTGTGGGCCGGACGCCGGGGGCTCCTGCAGGACGTGGAGCGTCACCGGCCGCTCTTGCGCAAGCTCACCGCCTGGGGGATGGGGGTGGGCGGCGTCATCGGGCTCGTCGTGATGGGCATCAACCTGGCGCTCCTGGGCGCGACGAGCGTGCCGGGCTGGGTGGTGTGGATGCGCGTCGTGAAGGACGTGGGCATCCTCTTCCTGGGCGTGGGCTACGCGGCGGCCTTCGCGCTCCTCTTCCAGAAGGAGCGCTGGAAGAAGGTGCTGGGCGTCTTCACGCCCGCGGGCCGCATGGCCCTGACGCTCTACCTCATGCAGTCCGTCCTGAGCCTGTGCCTGTATGACGGCTGGGGCCTGGGGATGGTGGGCCGCACGCCGCCGTCGCTCACGGCGCTCCTGAGCGTCGTGCTGTTCGCGGGGCAGGTGGCCTTCAGCCACTGGTGGCTGGCGCGCTTCCGCTTCGGCCCGGTGGAGTGGCTGTGGCGCTCGCTCACCTACGGCCGCATGCAGTCCCTGCGCGGGGTTTCCAGCCCGGCGTCCGCGGCGAACTGAAGGGGCGGCACGCGGGACAAAAAAGAACCCCGGGTCCCGCGAGGAGGCGGGAGCCCGGGGTCTTTCAGGAGCGGAGCGCGGCGGCTTCGCCGCGCCCCAGTCCTTCAGGTACTACTTGACCTTGTAGGAGGCCGCCATCACGGTCTTGATGTAGCCGTCGACCGTGGTGTCCACCAGGCTCGGCACACCGACCACGCTGATGTAGTACTTGCCCACCGGGATGTTGCGCAGGATGCAGCTCTCCGTCGCGCTCTCGCGGACGCCACGGCAGTTGTACTCGAACTGGGTCGGGGCGGCGGCGGCGCGGACGTAGAGGTCGGCGTTGCCCTCACCCTCGCCCAGGACGACGGACAGGGTGTTGATGCCGGAGTCCTTCTTGAACTCGGGCACGTCGATGATGAACGTCTGCACGGAGCCCGGCACGCCCGAGAGGTTCTCGATGCGGGTCTCGTTGCCGATGTCCACGTAGCCGCCCTTCCAGGTCACGGAGAGGCTGGTGCCGGAGAAGGACGTGAAGCCCTTGATCATCACGTACCAGATGCCCTTGGGGCCGGAGCTGGCGAACGTGCAGACCTCGCTGTTGCCGGACTTGTACGGACGGCAGTCGTACAGGGAGTCCGTCGGGGCGTTGTTCTTGCGGACGTAGAGGTCCGCGTCACCCGTGCCACCGGACAGCGTGAAGGTCACGTCCGTGGCGCCCTCGGGGATCGTCACGGAGTAGTACTGCTTGCTGCCGGAGGTGCCGGAGATGTCCGTCACGGGCACGCCCTTCTCGATCGGCGTGGTGACCGGAGGAGGCACGGGCACGCCCACGCCCACGGCCTTCCAGGCGTTGCCCACCGAGGCGATCTCCGCCGCGGTGAAGCCCAGCTGCGTCGCGGCCTGCTCCGACGCGGTCTTCGCCGCCTCGAAGTTGGAGGACGCGGTCAGCAGGTCGGTGTTGATCTTGTAGAAGACGCGGGCGGCCTTCTCGAAGCCGATGCCGGTGACGACCTGGGTCGTCTTGCCGCGCACGTGCGTGCCACCCTGGGACATCAGGTAGAACGCGTAGTTGGAGATACCCGAGCTGTAGTGCACGTCCACGCCGGAGCTGTAGTCCGGGTAGTAGTCGAGCGAGTCCCCATCCTTCGTGGGGTTGTCCATGTAGCGCAGGCCGTCGCCCGGGATGTTCGGGGTCCAGACGTCGTCGCCGACGATCCAGGTGTTGGCGTCGATGACCTTGCCCTTGCTGTACCACTCGCAGACCGCGCCGAAGATGTCGGAGAGCGACTCGTTCAGGCCGCCGGACTCACCGGAGTAGGTGAGGTCGGACTCGTTCTCCGTCACGGCGTGCGTCAGCTCGTGCGCCGTCACGTCCAGCGAGTTCGCCAGGTTGGAGGCGTTCACGCCGTCGCCATCGCCGTACACCATCTGGGTGCCGTCCCAGTAGGCGTTCACGTAGTTGTTGCTGTAGTGCACGAAGCTCTTCAGCGTCGCGCCCGCGTTGTTGATGGAGTCGCGGCCGAACAGGTTCTGGTAGCAGTCGTAGACCGTGCCCAGGTGGTCGTAGTTGTTGTTCACGACCGGGTCGGCGTGGGCGGCATCACCCTCCCACCGGGCGCGCACGCCGCCCGTGGGGACGTTCGTGCGGTGCTGCATGTCGTTGACCTGGCGGTTCTTCGCCGAGTGGATGTGCGGAACGCGCTCGAAGACGTCGCCCGTCTTGGCGTTCACGTACACGGAGTCATCCACCGGGGTGGTGTCCGCCAGCTCGCCCTGGACGCGAACTTCGTACGCCAGGATGAGCTCGTTGCCAGAGCGGCGGTACACGAGCTGGGGCTCGCCCTTGGTGTCCGCGCGCTCCGGGGAGCCGCGATCACCGATGGCCGCCGCGATGGCCGCCTCGGAGGCGATGGAGGCCTTGGCCTCGGCCTGCAGGTCGCCGCGGGCGTTGGTGTTCACCGCGAACACGGAGCCGTTGCGCGCGTGCAGACGGACCTCGGCGCCCTGCACCAGGATGCCGTTCTTGGTCACGCCGTAGCGGTAGTGCGTGTCACCGTCGAAGCCGACGTAGGCCTTCTTCAGGAACAGGTCGCTCGGGTTCAGGCGGAACAGCGGCGCCACGCTCGCGAGCACCGGCGCCAGCTGCTGCTGGGCCGCGATGCCCTGGATGGCGGACGGCGCGGGGACGGAACCAAAGGAACCGGTGACGAAGGTGGGGACCGCGTCGGAGTCAGCCGCGATGACCTTCTGGCCCGCCGTCAGGTTGGCGGAAGCCTTCTGGACGTTCGCGTCCTCCGTGTTCGAGGCAGGGGCGCCATCGGTGCAAGCGCCAACCATCAGGGACAGGGCAGCGGCACCCAGGGCGCCGCGAACTCGCTTCTCGTACATGCAAGCCTCCTAAGGGGAGAGATTAGAAACGACTGTGCCACAAGAGTTGCGCGTATTTCAAGTACAGGCGAGATTTCCACTTTTACATCGCTTCTCAGACTTCGAGACTATCTCGCAACTGCTTGAAATGACGGAGGGACTCACGCAGCCCGCGGGAACGGGGTGGATGCTTCAAACCGGTTAGGCGGCTACTTCATGGCTGAAGTACCTGTCGGCGGATGCGTGCAATGAGTGAACGTCGGGGAGAAATTGCCGTCTCATTTATTCCCGACCCGGGTGGGTCCGTGCGGCCACGGACATCCGGCACGGCCCCGGGGGCGGGACG
>NZ_RAWM01000197.1 GCF_003668875.1 Corallococcus interemptor
GGGTGGCCGCCGTCGCCGGACCGGACTCCTTCTCCTTCGCGGTCAGCGGGCGCAGCGTGAAGATGGAGCCGTCCTGCTCCAGGTGGAGCGAGTAGGCGCGGGCCACGGTGCGCAGGGCCTGCTCGGCGCTGATGCCGCGCAGCCGCACCTCCGCGGGCGTGTCCAGGTCGCCGGTGACGACCAGGTTCAGGCCGCCCTTCTCCGCGATGGTCTTGAGCGCATCGCGCAGCGAGCCTCGGAAGCTCACGTCGATGGTGCGGGCCGGAGCCGCGGCGGCAGCGGCGGGGGCCGGGGTGCCTTCCGCGAGCGCCACGGGGGCGCAGAGGAGGAGGGTCGGAAGCAACAGGCGGGGGAGGATCTTCATGGTCACGCTCAGGCTTCGGAGAGGGACGGAGGAGGGGAACCAACCAGGCGCTTCAGGCCGAACAGCGACGTGAAGACGACGAAGGCGACGATGCAGGCCACCGCCAGCCCCGCGGTGCTCCACAGGGCGTGCGCACCGCTGAACAACCCTTCGACGAACATCCGGCCGTCGCGCACGCTGGCCGCGAACGCGGTGCCCATGCGTCCGAGCGCCCTGTCATTGGTGAACAGGAAGCCCAGCCCCACGCCCAGGGACGTGAGCAGGATGGCCAGGCCCGTCCACACCTCGCGGCGCTGGGGCACGGGGCTCTCCGCGACGCGGGCCATCACGTTGACGACCAGCGACGGAGGCGGCAGCGGATCCGCCAGCCGGTACAGGTCGTTCTCCAGCAGCCGGTGCTCCTCCATCACGGCGGCGCACGCCTCGCACTCCGCGGCGTGATCCAGCGCGGGGCCCTCACCGGCCTCCAGCTCCGCGAAGAGGACTTCCAGGTCGGGGCAGGGGGTGGGGCTCATTTCGTCTCCTCCTCGGCGGGAGTCATCTTCTTGCGAAGCTTTTCACGGGCGCGGAACAGGCGCGCCATGATGGTCCCGGGCGCGCAGCCCATGATCTGCGCGATCTCCTTCGTGGTGCGCTTCTGGACGTAATAGAGCGCCAGCACTTCACGGTCGTCCACGGAGAGCGTCTCCATGGCGGCCTCCAGCGACTGCCGCTCCTCGCGCGCGATGGCCCCGTCCTCCTGGGACGCCTCGTTGCTGGGGAGCACCTCCTTCATGGGCTCCAGCTCCTCCGTGCGCACCTTGGTGCGGCGGCGGAGCAGGTCCAGGCAGAGGTTGCGGGTGATGGCGAGCACCCAGAGGTCGAACGGGCGCGCGTCGTCGTAGCGGTGGAGGTTCTGGTACGCGCGGAGCAGGGCCTCCTGCGCGACCTCGGCGGCCTCCGCCTCGCTCTGCAACAGGCGCAGCGCCAGGCCGTACACCGGGCGCTGCACGCTGCGAACCAGCGCTTCGAAGGCGGACGGGTCCCCCTTGCGGGCGGCCTGCACGTCCGCCTGCCAGGGGAGCGGGGCGGCGTCCTCAGCCATCAGCATTCCGATGGCCATGGGGAGCGAGTCGAGGGCAAGAGCGTTCACACCCTGGACTACGGGCGCGGCGAAACCCCATTGCGCCGCCCCTGAACATCACTTCCGCTTCTGTTTTTTCGCGGACTTGGCGGCGGCCAGGCGCTGCTTTTCGGCCTTTTCCGCCCGCCCTTCGGCCTTCACCTGCTTGCGCTGCTTCTGCTTCGCCCGGAAGCCCAGCGGAATCTCAGCCTCCGGGGCAGGCGGGGGGGCAGCCTTGACCTCATCCAGGTCCGGCAGCGCCTCGCGGGGAGCGCGCGCCGGCCGGCCAATGCGGCTGGGAGGACGGGCGTCCTTGCCTGGCGTGGCAGCCCGGTCGTCGCGACGGGAGGTGGCCGGACGGGCGGGGCGCTCGGACGAGGCCGGGCGCGTGGTGCGGGGCGCGGCGCGGTCCGCCAGGGTGCGGTGGCGCGAAGGGCCTTCGGAGGCACGCGCGGCGCTCCGGGCCTCTTGCACCCGCTCCTCCTCGCGCTCGGTGGTGACCAGGCGAGGACGCTGCGAGGTGCGGATGTCCTCCTTGGAGTCCTCCGTGTACTCGAAGTGGAACAGGCGCTTGATGACCAGCGTGGCGTACGCGCCCGGGGGCAGCGTGAAGGCCACGTTGACCTTGATGTCGCCGCGGTTCACGTCGTCGTGCTGCGTGCGGCCCACGACGAGCTTGTGCGGGAACATCACCAGCGGGCGCTGCTCCTCCTTGAAGTAGAGCATCCGCTCCGCGCCCTTGATGCGCAGGTCGGGGAGCTTGAGCTTCTCCTTGCCCAGCACCCACGTCATGGCCTCGGCCACCTTCGGATCCTCGAAGGTGGAGTCCGGCCCCACGAGCGGGAAGGTCTTCTCGCGCAGGATGTGGAGCACGTCCGGCGTCGCGTCCCGGTAGTGCAGCAGCGTGCCGGCCTGGTAGCGCATGGGGAACATGGCTTCGCGCGGCAGCATCAGCTGGAGGTAGCGCCGGACGCCCTCGTTCCAGAGGAAGCTCTGGTACTCGAAGAGGATCATCGCCCGGTAGTCCGAGTCGATCTGCAGGAACGCCCGGAGCCAGTCGCCCGGGTGCTCACGCAGGCTGCGCAGGATGCGGTGGTACTTCTTCGCGCCCTCGAAGGGCACGCGCGCGTCCCACTTGCCCCAGTTGTCGCGCCAGAAGCCCTTCACCTTGGCGTCCTCGGTGCGGTCCAGGTCCGAGGGGCGGGCGAAGTAGTTGTGCAGCGCGGCCTCGAAGTCGCCCCGGATGAGGTCCTTGGCGATGAAGCCCTGGCCGTGCTTGATGGCGCCGAAGCGCTGGCTGTCGAAGTAGTTCACCACGCCCAGCCGGTTCACCTCCGCGGCGGCCAGGTTCAAGGGCGCCAGCGAGTCGTGCGTGAGGGCGCGCACGGTGACGGAGAAGCGGTTGGAGGTGATGTTCCTCGCGGACAGCGGCTTGTCCGTCCGGCCCAGGAACTTCAGGCGCAGGTCGGGCTCCTGCATGTCCACGTCCGCGCCATCCACGGCGATGATCTGCTCGGTGCGGCCCTGCTTGTCCTTCAGGCCGCAGTAGCTGATGGCGCCGGGCTTCAGCCCGAACGCGTCACGGATACGATTCACCGCGTCGAAGGTGGACAGCTTCTGCTTGTCCATCAGGTAGACGCGATGCTTTCCGCTAGCGACTTCGTCGAAGCGGTAGGACTCCTTCACGGAGAAGTCCTCGGGTTTTTGCTTGATTCGCACGACAGCCCCCTTACCAGCGTGGACGCGCGGATAGAAGCGTTCGCGCCTGAAATGGGCTTAACCTGCAACCCCATGAGAAACCTTCCCGCCCTGTTCCTCCTGGGGCTCGCCGGCCTCGTCGTGGGGTGCGCGACCCCTCTCTCCACCATGCAGACGGCGAAGACGCTGGCGCCGGGCCAGGTCCAGGTGAACGGCAGCATGGGGGTGTTCGTCCCGGTGGGGACGCTGGCGTCGGTGGTGGACGTGGGCATCGACCAGGGGCGCGCGGCGAAGCGGGCCATTGACGAGGACACGCCCTACACCCTCACGGAGGAGGACCAGCAGCGCCTGCTGACGGCGGGCCTGGCCCTGGTGGTGGCGCCGCCGGGGGTGAACCCGGAGCTGATGGTGCGGGTGGGCCTGCTGGACGGGTTCGACGTGGGCGGGCGCTACAACGGCAACTCGCTGCGCTTCGACGGCAAGGTGCGCCTGGCCCACGGCGGGCCGGGGCCTCGCCGCTCCTATGACCTGGCGCTGGGGGTGGGGGTGTCCAAGTACCTGTTCTCCGGGGCGGTGATGGACGTCCTGGAGGTCGTCCAGCTGGGGGACTTCAGCCGGACGGACGTGGAGATTCCGCTGTACCTGAGCGCGGAGTACGGCGACGTGTTCAAGCTCTACGGCGCCCCCAAGTACGTCTTCAGCCACACGAGCCTGGACGCCCAGCTGGTGGACTTCAGCAAGCAGGGCAAGCCCGTCACGGGCTTCGACGCGAGCCTTCCGTCCACGGTGAACAGCCACTTCGTGGGCTCCACGGTGGGGTTCGCGGTGGGCTACAAGTACGTGCACTTCTACGCGGAGCTCACCGGGGGCTACGTCTTCTGCAACCCCCACGTCTTCGGGCAGAAGCGGGACCTGGGCGGGATGACCTTCCTGCCGTCCATTGGCCTGGGATTCAGGGCCCCGGAGCGCCGGCCGGCCGCGTCAGCGGATCCGGCGGCCCCGGGGACGCTGGCACCGCCGTCCACATGAGCCTTTGGCAGGGGGCGGGGACTGACCGGCCGTGCAGGCCACCGGCGTCCTGGAACCCGGGCAGCGTCGCGAGCGTTCCTTTGGGGCGGAAGGCTCTGGTAGTGTCCGGGCCGGTGAGGATTCGCGCGTGAACCAGGCACCCGCCCCATTCCCGCCCAGGTCCGGGTCGCACCCGCGCGGGCCGCACCTGACGGGGCGGTTCGCGGACGGGACGTTGGGGGAGTTTCCCCTGGGCCCCACCACGTCGCTCGGCCGCCACCCGTCCAACACGCTGCGGCTGGTGGACCGGGAGGTCTCCAAGGAGCACGCCACCATCGAAAAGGTGGGGCGTGACTTCGTGCTGCGCGACCTGAACTCGTCCAACGGCACCTTCGTCAACGGGCGCCGGGTGTCGGGGGAGATGCGGCTGAAGGACGGGGATGAGATTGCCCTGGGCTCCTCGCGGCTCGTCTTCCACAGCGGCGAGGCGCAAGCGGGCGGCAACAACCCGCCCACGCTGCCGGGCGTGACGGTGGTGGCCAACGCCGTCTCCATGCCGGCCTTCCTGGCGCAGATGGACCAGGTGCCGCAGAACTTCCGCCCGGCGGACCAGGTGACGGACGTCGCCGCCCTGCGCCGGGACTACGAGAAGCTGCGCATCGTCCACGAGTTCCACCGGCAGGTGAGCCTCAAGGGCACCCAGGACGACCTGTTCGAACAGATTCTCAAGGTGGCCTTCGAGCTGCTCGCGGCCGACCACGGCGTCATCCTGAAGGTGGGCCCGCAGGGGGAGTTCATCCCGGCCGCGGTGCACCACCGGCAGGGCAAGCAGGTGAACGTCATGCTGTCGGACACCGTGCTCAAGCGCGTGGTGGAGACGGGCAAGGCGGTGCTCACGGCGGACGCCATCATCGACGAGCGCTTCTCCGCCGCGGAGAGCATCGTGGCGCAGGGCATCCGCTCGGCCATGGCCGTGCCGCTGCTGGTCAACGGCGACATCATGGCGGTGCTGTTCCTGGACAGCCGCCAGCAGATCAACGCCTTCTCGGAGAAGGACCTGACCATCCTGTCCGGCATCGCCGCGCAGGCGGGCATCGCGCTGGAGAACGCGGCCCTGGCGGAGCAGATCCGGAATGAAGCCGTGACGCGCGCGGAGCTGTCGCGCTTCCTGTCCAAGGCGGTGGCGGACGCGGTGATCAACGGCGGCACGGAGGACCTGCGCCAGAGCCGGCTCGCGGAGGTGAGCTGCCTGTTCGCGGACATCCGTGGCTTCACCACCCTGGCGGAGAGCGACTCGCCGCAGGAGGTGGTGTCCATGCTCAACAGCTTCTTCACCGCCATGGCGGACGTGGTGTTCCGCTACGAGGGCAACCTGGACAAGTTCATCGGGGACTGCGTGATGGCGGTGTGGGGTCCGCCGTCGTCGCACCCGGATGATCCGGCCCGCGCCCTGCGCGCCGCGCTGGAGATGCAGGACGCCGTCACGGAGCTCAACCGGCAGCGCGTGCTGGACGGCAAGAAGCCCATTGAAGTGGGCATTGGCGTCAACACCGGCCAGGCCGTCGTGGGCTACATGGGCAGCGCGGAGCGGCACGAGTTCACCGCCATCGGCGACACCGTGAATACGGCGTCGCGGCTGTGCGGCATCGCCAAGAGCGGCGAGGTGCTGGCGTCGGAGGCCACGGTGCGCAAGTCCGGACCGGGCTTCGACGTGGAGGAGCTGCCGGTGCTGCAGGTGAAGGGCAAGGAGAAGGGCGTGCAGACCTTCCGCGTCCACGGCGCGGAGCTGACCACTTCCACCTCCCGCAAGGTGCGCTGACGGTGCGCCCCCCGGCCATGACGACCACCCAGTCGTGCCCCAACTGCGGCACGGTGCACGACACCCGGGTGTACGTGAGCGGCCAGAAGGCCACGTGCCGCTGCGGCATCCGGTTCGAGGTGCGGCGCGCGGACGTGTCCGGCATCCACCGCCCGTCCGAGCCGTCGGGCGTGCGCCCGGCCAACAGGGCCGAGGACGAAGCAGGCATCGCGGTGACGTTCACGCCGCGCGCGGCGGAAGATCCGCAAGACTTGGCGTCACCTCCGTCTGCTCCGGGTGTTGGAGCGGTCAGGGTGGACGCGGTGGGGCAGGAGATCAGGGCCGGCTCCGTCCCAGGGGGCATCGAGATGAGCATCCCGCGACCGGATGGCGTGGGGAAGGCGAGTGAGAGCGACGCTCCCGCGGGGGGCCTCGACGCGCCTTCAGCCGGAGTGGCAGTGCCCGAGGCGGACCCGGGGGCCGCGGAGCTCGTCGCGGCCACGCTGGTGCGCTCGGGGGCGCCGGGCGTGAAGGCCCCGCGCCCGCCGGTGAACACGGCCATCCGCGAGATCGAGAACGCGGAGACGATGCTCACGGGCGCGAAGCCCGAGCTCCCCGGCCTGGAGTTGCTGGAGATCCTGGGGCGCGGCGGCATGGGCGAGGTGTGGCTTGCCCGCCAGCGCTCCCTGGGCCGCACGGTGGCGGTGAAGGTGCTGCCGCCCCGGCTGGCGAAGGACGAGGAGTTCGTGTCGCGCTTCGACAAGGAGGCGACCGCGCTCGCGTCCTTGAGCCACCCCAACATCGTGCAGATCATCGACCGGGGTGTGGCGGGCGAGCACTACTACTTCGTCATGGAGTACGTGGAGGGCCAGTCGCTGCGCCACGCGCTGAGCGGCCGGGAGCCCATCACACCCGCGCAGGCGCTGAAGGTGCTGCTCCAGGTGGCGCGCGCCGTGGAGTGCGCGCACGCCAAGAACATCATCCACCGCGACCTGAAGCCGGAGAACATCCTGCTGGACGGGCGGCTGCACGCGAAGGTGGCGGACTTTGGCCTGGCGGGCATCCGCGAGCCGGACTCGGAGAAGCAGCTCACCGCGACGGCGGTGGCCATGGGCACGCTCAACTACATGGCCCCGGAGCAGCGCCGGGACGCGAAGAACGTGGACGGCCGGGCGGACCTCTTCTCCCTGGGCGTGATGATGTACGAGTCGCTCACGGGCGAGCTTCCCGTGGGCCGCTTCAAGCTCCCGTCCGAGCGCGTGCGCGGCCTGGACCCGCGCCTGGACCCCGTGGTGGAGAAGCTGCTGGAGACGGACCGCGAGGCCCGCTACGCCACCGCCACGGAGGTGTGCGAGGCGCTGGAGGGGCTGGTGTCCGCCACGTCGTCGCCGCACGTGGCGCCCGCGTCGGCGCTGGCGCGCGCGCAGCCGTCGCACGTGGCCCCCATGAAGGCCATCACGGCCCCGGAGGCCGCCGTGCTGGAGGCGCTGCACGCCGGCTGGGGCCGCGTGCGCACGGGCCTGTCCATCGTGGGCGGCCTGGCCGTGCTGGGCTTCGCGGTGCGCGCCTTCGTGGGCTTCGGAGGGCTGACCGTCGTGTCGCCGCCTCCGCCCGCCCCGGTGCACTTCCCGGCCAACACGGAGGGGGAGGTGTTCGCCGGCCTGAAGCTCACGCCCCCCGCGCCCGGGTCGGAGGACGCCACGCTGGAGCTGGGCTTCGAGCCGGGCGAGGAGGAGATCAACGTCCACAGCGGCACCTGGACCATGGACCAGGGCGAGCTGCGCGCGGTGCAGGCCGGCCGCGAGGCGGACGGCAACAAGCTGGTGCCGCGCGCGTACCTGGCGCACCGCTACTTCACGAGCGACGACTTCACGGCGGAAGTGCTGATGGACGTGAAGCCGCTGGGGAAGGAGTGGTCGGTGGAGGAGGACGGCCAGCACTTTGGCGAGCTGGCGTTCCGCATCCGCGACGTGCAGGTGTCCGTCTTCGCCATCCCCGACGCGGGCATGCGCCTGTCGTGGCGCTACTTCTCCCCGGACGACGGGCACGAGGTGGTGGGCAACAGCGCGGAGGACACCAAGAACCTGGTCCAGGACGAGATGCCGGTGCCCAAGCACGGTCCCTTCCTGGTGCGGCTCCAGTTGCGCAAGCAGAAGAGCGGCGTGCGCGTGGACGCGTTCCTCAACAAGAAGCTCTTCGCCTCCAAGGTCCTGCCGGGCTTCGACGGCCGCGTGGGCAAGCTGGCCCTGGGCTGCCGCAACCTCCAGTGCACCTTCGATGACCTGAAGGTCGTGGGGCCGCTGCAGGAGCGCCCCGCGCGCCGCAGCCCGCCGGAGTAGTCCACCGCTTCTCCGGCCCGGGGGCGGGGCTTGCCGCTCCGTCCGAGCGTTCCCACCTTGCTCCCGCCGGGCTCCGTGCATCGCGGGGCCGTCAAGGCGCGAGGGCGGGGGTGGGGCATGGGCGTGGACCTGGACCTGGGGCGCGTGCTCCTGCTGCCGCTCTGCGGCGTGGGGCTGGCGCTGCTGCTCTGGGCGACGTTCAACCTTGGACGGACGCCCTCGGGCGCGCGGCCCCGCTGGATGCTCGCGGGCTTCGGGGCGCTGGCCCTGGGGCTGGTGCTCTTCGTCCCCTGGATGCGCGGGACGGCGCTGGTGCCCGTGTCGCCGGACGTGCTGGTGAAGGCGCTGGGCGGTGGGCTGCTGGTGCTGGCCGCGGGGGTGTCCGCGCGGGGGGCCCGGGTGCGCCTGCGGGCGGATGCGCTGCGTGGCGCGGCGCCCATGCCCCTGGATGAGGCGGTGGCGGCCTTCCGTGAAGGGCGGCCTCCGGGCTTTGGCGTGTACCGGGGCCGGCTGGAGTGCCTGGAGACGCTGACGTCGCCAGGGGGCGTGCCGTGCGCCTTCTACGACGCGGCGGTGCACGCGGTGGGGGCGCGGGGCCACAAGGGGCCGCTCCTGTCGCGCGAGCGCGCGTATTCGCCGGTGCTGCTCTTGAAGGGCGAGCGCACGAGCGCGGCGGTGGGCTTCGCGCCGTCCGCGCTGCTGGCGCCGGTGGCGGTGCGCCGGTGCGTGGCGCCGCCCGCGCTCACCCAGGCGGAGCTGTTGGGTGAACCCGCGCAGGCGCTGTCCTGGGAGCGCGTGGGCGTCCCGGGAGAGGCGTGCCTGGTGGTGGGAGAGCTTTCGCGCGGTCCCTGCGACGGCACCTACGCACTGCGCGGTCGCGGCGGGCGTCCGGCGCTGGTGGTGCTGGGGGAGGGAGCCACCGGCACCGGCGGGGTGTTGTCCCGCCGGGCCTGGAGGCACTTCGCGGCGGCCGGGGCGCTGTCCCTGGCCGCCGTGTTCATGCTCGCCCGGACCCTGTGAGGTCCGGGCGGGTTTCAGCGGCTACCCCGGATCGATCTGGCAGTTGTTCGGGCAGGCGTCGGTGTTGACGTCGTTGCCGTCGTCGCACGTCTCGCCGAAGTCGTACTGCGGGATGCCGTCACCGCAGCGTGCGTTCCAGATGCAGCTGAGGCTGCACTTGCCGTAGCCCGGGCCGTTGTTGTTGCCGTTGTCGCACTGCTCACCCCGGTCCACCTTGCCGTTGCCGCAGGTGGACTCGCAAACGGTGCGCTGGGTCTCGAAGTTGTTCAGGGTCAGCTTGTACGAGGACTGGGACGTGTGGCGCTCCGCCTGGAACACGACGACCTCGTAGATCTTCCCCTTCACCAGCCCCAGGCCGGAGACGGTGGCCGCGTCCGACAGGGACACCGTGCCGGACGTGGCGCCGTGCACTCCGCCCAGGTCCAGGGCGAGCTTGCGGTTGATGTACACCCACACGTCGTCGTCGCCCAGGAACGTCAGGACTTCGTTGCCCTTGAACTCGAACCAGTAGCGCGTCTCGCTGGTGAAGCTGAAGTTGCGCGGGGTGCCGGTGTTGTCGTTGAGGCGGTTCTCCTTGCCCTGACCCACCCAGCCGCTGTTGTCGAGCGGGAAGAAGGTCTGGTCATCGAACAGGTAGGAGCCGTTGGCCTGCTTGGTGAGCTTCAGCGTGCTGACCTCGGTGACGTTGACGTCGAGCGTGTCGACGTACCACTGGTCGAAGGCCGTCTTGCCGTGGGTGGTGCCGGAGGCCACGCCGCCCTTCGCGTAGACGGGCTTGCCGTTGGCGCCGAGCGCGGCGAACTTCGGCCCGACGATGCCCTGCTCCGCGCCGTTCGCATCGTTGAAGTCCGGGTGCAGGATCGCGGGGGACTTGCAGCCCGAACTCGCTCCGCAGAAGTCGCGGTAGACCACCGGGATCTCCACCTCGTTCGGCAGGGTGCCCTTGACGTTGTAGCAGGCGAAGCCGTCCTCCAGCTTGCACTCGGACGAGCAGCCGTCGTTGTTGCGCTTGTTGCCGTCGTCGCACTCCTCGGTGGTGTCACCGGGGAGGATGACGCCGTCGCCGCAGCGGGCCTCGCAGGTGCCGTTCACGCACTTGGGCTCCAGCACGCACAGCGGCGAGCAGCCGTCGCCCATGTCGTGGTTGCCGTCGTCGCACTGCTCGGTGCCCTCCGGGATGCCGTCGCCGCACTTCGTCGTCGTGCACGGCTGGCCCACTTTCTCGCACTTGTAGCCGGGCTCCAGACGGCAGGTGTCGCTGCAGCCGTCACCCTTCGTGAGGTTGCCGTCCTCGCACTCCTCCTCGCCCGCGAGGATGCCGTCATTGCACTGGGCCGCGCGGCAGCGCTGACCCTGGAAGGGGCAGGACCAGCCGGTCTCCACGACGGAGCAGTCCGCGTTGCAGCCGTCGCCGGATGCTGTATTGCGGTCGTCGCAAACCTCGCCCTCCTCGACGATGCCGTTGCCGCACGCCGTCGCCACGACGCAGGGCCGTCCCGACACGGGACACTCGAAGCCGACCTCCACCTCTGCGCAGTCGTTCTTGCAGCCGTCGCCACTCACGGTGTTGGCGTCGTCACAGGCCTCGCCCTTCTGGACCTTGCCGTCGCCACAGACCTTGGGACCCGGATCATACGAACCGCCGTCGGGCTGCTTGTCGCCCCCGTCGGTGGAGCCACCATCGGTGCCACCGTCCGTGACATTCGTGCCGCCGTCTTCGTCCGGGCCCTCGTTGCCGGGACAGGCTGTCAGCGTCAGGAGGAGTGAAGCGAGCACGACGCTCGCGAGTCGGGGGATGCGGGGAGAATGTTTCAGCATGACGCAGATGCTGAAAGCCCGTACCCCCAGGTGTCAAATGGATCAGGTGATTTCCCACCCAGCCAATGCGTAAAAATGCAGAAAGCCCGTATGGGTGTACGGGCTTCCTGCGTCGCCCCGTCTCCCAGGGCTACATCTGTTCCAGCTCCCGACCCTTCGTCTCGTGGATGTACCTGGCGGCGAAGAAGATGGAGAAGACGGCGGCCGTGGCGTACAGGCCGTACGCCCAGCCCAACCCGGCGGCCTGCAGTGACGGGAACGTGGCGGACACCAGGAAGTTGGCCAGCCACTGCGCCATGGCCGCGATGGACAGCGCGAGCGCGCGGATGCTGTTGGGGAACATCTCTCCCAGGAGCACCCAGACGACGGGCCCCCACGAGAAGCCGAAGAAGACGACGTAGAGGTTCGCGGCGACGAGCGCCGTGGTGCCGGCCGCGCCCTGCAGCACGGGCTTGCCCGCGGCGTCCAGCGGCGCGGTGCCGAAGAGGTACGCCATCAGCCCCAGCGTGAGCGCCATGCCCACGGAGCCGATGAGCAGCAGCGGCTTGCGGCCCACCCTGTCCACGAACCCGATGGCCACGAGCGTGGTGAGGATGTTGGTGACGCTGGTGATGACGGTGATGGCCAGCGAGTTGTGCTCGGTGAAGCCCACCGCCTGCCAGAGCACGCTGGAGTAGTAGAAGATGACGTTGATGCCCACGAGCTGCTGGAGCATCGCGAGCACGATGCCGACCCACACGATGGGCAGGAACCCGAAGCGGCCGCCCTTCAGGTCCACCAGGTGCGGCGTGTAGTTCGCCCGCAGCGAGCGGCGGATCTCCACGACCTTGGACGGCGCGGCGTCCCCCTCGATGTCGCGCAGCACGCCCAATGCCTCCTGCTCACGGCCCTTCGCGACGAGGAAGCGCGGGGACTCCGAGATGAAGATGGCGCCGATGCCGTAGAAGAGCGCGGGGGGCAGACCGCTGAAGAACATCCACCGCCACGCGGTGAGGCCCAGCCAGGTGGGGTTGGACGCGGAGCCCGCGTAGAGCGCGATGGCGAAGTCCCCCAGCAGGGCCACGAAGATGCCGGACACGATGGCCAGCTGTTGCAGGGACGCCAGGCGGCCGCGCAGGTACGCCGGGGCGATCTCCGCGATGTACGTGGGCGCCACGACGCTGGCGAAGCCCACCCCCAGCC
>NZ_RAWM01000198.1 GCF_003668875.1 Corallococcus interemptor
CCTCTCTGGAGATGCACGCGCGAAGACGGCGGGAGTGCGCCACAATTGGGAAATAGCCCGCCCCGTCCGGGGTTGGCTCGCGACCGACGAGCGGACAAGCCAGCGTGAACCTCGAGACACCGCAGAGCCCAGCCCCCGAGCTGCCGCCCCCGCCGCCTCCTCCGGCCCCGCCTCCCCAGGCCCGGCGTGAAGCGCGCTCCAAGGGCGTGGCGGACCTGCTCGCCCAGGTGCGCGCCCGCCAGCGCCGCCAGCTCTGGGCCCAGGGCCTGCTCCTGGGCGGCGTCGCGGCCCTCGTGCTCCTGTTCGCCACGGGCCTGTTGGGCCGGGCGCTGCCGGGGCTCGCGCAGGTCCTGATGTGGCTCGCCGTGCCGGTGGGCGCGGCGGTGGCGTACGGCTTCGGCGTCGTGCTCGCGCACCGTCAGGTGGGCGACGACGCGCGCACCGCCCGGCTCGTGGGCCAGCGCCGTCCGGAGCTGTCCCTGGACGTGCTCGCGGCGGTGGAGCTTTCGCGCGAGCGCCGGGAGGAGGCCGGCTGGTCCCCCCAGCTGGCCGACGCGTTCCTCAAGCAGATGGACGAGCGGGCCCGCACGGTGGACCCCGGGCTCGTGGTGGACCGCCAGCCGCTGCGCCGCGTGGCCCTGGCGTCCGGTGGCGCGGTGCTGCTGCTCGCGGTGCTGATGTTCTTCGTGGGCGGCCGGTGGGCCGCGGGCTGGAAGCACCTGCGCGAGCAGGCCGCGCGCCCGGAGACCGCCGCGCAGGCGGAGCCCATCACCGGTGACATCGAGCTCACCTACCGCTATCCGGCCTACACGGGCCTGGCGCCGCGCACCGTGCCCGGCACCAACGGCGAGGTCAGCGCGCCCGCGGGCACCGAGGTGGTGCTGAAGACGCGCTCGGACCGCCCCGTCGAGCGCGCGGAGGTCGTCGTCAACGGCCAGACGCTGCCCCTCACCGTCACCGGCGGCCGCGAACTCACCGGCAGCTTCGTCGCGAAGCAGGGCGGCACCTACCACTTCGTCTTCTATGCCTCGCGCGCGAAGCCGCTCGCGGTGGGCCCGGACATCCCGCTCACCGTGGAGGCGGACAAGGCGCCCCAGGTGACGCTGCTCACGCCGTCCACGGAGATTGAAGTCGACCCCGGCCAGACGGTGACGCTCAAGTACGAGGCCACCGACGACTACGGCCTGTCCGGCCTGGCGCTGGTGTACCGCATGCCCGGCGCGAAGCAGGAGACGCGCGTGAACCTGCCGCGCGAGGACAGCCGCCGCAGCCGGGGCACCTTCAACTGGGACCTGGGCCCGCTCAAGCCCGCCCCCGGCGACCGCATCACCTACTACATCGAGGCGAAGGACAACGACGCGGTGGAGGGCCCCAAGAAGGGCGTCAGCCGCACGCAGACCCTGCGCGTCTACAGCGCCGCCGAGCACCGCCGCGCCGCCCTGGAGAAGGCGGAGGCCCTGTGGGGCCGCCTCGTGGACCACCTGGCGGACCGCCTGGAGGGCCCCGACCGCGCGAAGCAGAAGGACGCGGCCGCCGTGGAGAGCGCGAAGTCCGTGGACGGAAGCGGCCAGCAGCTCGCGGACGACTTCCGCGCCCAGGGCTCCGAGCTGTCGCGCGAGAAGGACGTGCCCAAGGAGATCATCTCCGCGCTCCTGAACATCGGCGGGGAGCTCAAGCGCAGCGTGAGCACCACCTCCGACTTCCGCCGCCTGTACCTGCGCACCCAGCGCGCGCGCGGCGAGGACTGGGGCACCGGCACCCGGCTCACCGCCGTGGTGGAGGACGAAATCGAGGGCCTGGAGCGCGACATCCTCTACCTGGAGTCGCTGCTGGACCGGCAGAAGCTGGAGGCGCTCCAGGAGCTGACGAAGCAGCTGGCCAACGAGCGCCGCGACCTGTCGCGCCTCATCGAGCAGTTCAAGGCCAACCCGGACGAGGCCGCGCGCGAGCAGGTGATGCAGCAGATCCAACAGCTCAAGTCGCGCATCCAGGAGCTGATGCAGCGCATGGCGGAGCTGCGCAAGGGCATCCGCGACGAGCACCTCAACGCCGAGGCGCTGTCGGAGATGATGCAGCAGGAGGACATGCAGGGCGCCATGGATGAAGTGGAGCGCCTGATGCAGGAGGGCAAGGCGGACGAGGCGCTGGCGAAGCTCCAGGAGCTGGGCATGCAGATGGACGAGATGCTCGAGTCCATGGACAAGTCCCAGGAGGACTTCGGCGCGGAGCAGTACCCGGAGCTGGCGGAGAAGTTCGGCAAGTTCATGGACGACCTGCAGGGCACCATGGACGAACAGCAGAAGGTCGCCGAGCAGACGCGCGCCCTGCGCGACCAGGCCCGCGGTCAGAACCGCGAGCGGCTGAAGGAGAAGGGCCAGGCCCTCAAGGACGAGCTCAACCGCAAGCTGCAGCAGGTGCAGGAGCACTACCAGAAGCTCGACCCAGGCCGGCTCAACAGCCGCGCGGCCCGCCCGCTGGAGGAGGCCCAGTCCGAGCTGCGCAACGTGGAGAACGCGCTCAAGGTGGACGACTTCGACCTGGCCGCGGAGTCCGCCGCGAGAGCCGAGGACGCCGCGCGCCAGCTGTCCAGCATGGGCGAGCAGCAGCGCCAGCTGGATGAGATGTTCGGCAACCCGCCGGAGGTGCGCCAGCAGTCCGCGAAGCTCGCGGAGCAGCTCAAGAAGGACGCGCGCGACGTGGCGGACGTGAGCCAGCAGCTGCAGAACCTCTTCCCGCCGCCGGGCTCGCAGCTGTCGCAGCAGGAGAAGCAGCAGCTCCAGCAGCTGGGCCAGCGCCAGCAGCAATTGGAGCAGCGCGCGCAGGGCCTGCGCCAGCAGATGGAGGACATGGAGCAGACGGCGCCGCTGTTCGGGGAGGAGGCCGGCCAGCAGATGGACGAGATTGGCCAGCGCATGGGCGAGGCCTCCCAGCGCATGCAGGGCAAGGACCCGGGCCGCGGCTACGGCGAGCAGCAGGCCGCCATGGAAGGCCTCAAGCGCTTCCAGCAGCAGATGCAGCAGAGTCAGCAGGGCCGCAAGGGCGGCCGCGGGCTGCCCATGCCCATGGGCTCCGGCCGGCGCCAGGAGGGCAACGGCCGCAACCCGCAGGACAAGGTGGAGCTGCCGGACGAGGACGCGTTCCAGGCGCCTCGCGAGTTCCGCAAGGACCTGCTGGATGCCATGAAGCAGGGCGCGCCGGAGAAGTACCGCGAGCAGGTGAAGCGCTACTACGAGGAGCTGGTGAAGTGAGCCGCCGCACGCACACGCATTTCCCGGCCCTGGGCGTCCTGTGCGCCCTCCTCCTCGCCGTCCCCCCTGCCCTCGCGCAGCCGCCGGACGCGGCCCTCAAGGAAGAGGTGAAGCAGCGGCTGGGCAAGGTGGAGCAGTCCCTGGATGACTGGGACGTGGGAGGCGCGCGCCGCGAGCTGGCCGAGGTCGAGAAGCGCGTGCCGTCCGAGCTGGAGCCCCTGAAGTACTTCCAGGGGCGCGTGGCCTTCGAGGAGGGCCAGTACGACGACGCGGTGACGCTGCTGGAAGGCGCCAACATCGAGGACAAGCCGGGCAGCTACCTGCGGCTCGCCAAGGACACGCGCGCCATCACGAAGGACCACCTGCGCGCGGAGAGCGAGCACTTCATCTTCTTCTACCCGAAGGGCAAGGAAGAGGTGCTGGTGCCCTACGCGCTGGAGACGCTGGAGTCCATCCACCGCGCCCTGGCGGAGGACCTGGGCTGGACGCCGCCGGGCAAGGTGCGCGTGGAGGTGGTGAACAACGCGCGCGAGCTGTCGCGCGTCAGCACCCTGACGGAGAAGCAGATCCGCACCACCGGCACCATCGCCATCTGCAAGTTCAACAAGCTGATGGTGACGAGCCCCAAGGCCGTGGCGCAGGGCTACGACTGGCAGGACACGCTGGCGCACGAGTACGTGCACCTGGTGGTCAGCCAGCTGTCCCACAACACCGTGCCCATCTGGCTGCACGAGGGCCTGGCCAAGTTCCTGGAGTCGCGCTGGCGCGGCAAGGGCGGCCTGGCCATGACGCCCTCCACGCAGGCCCTCCTGGGCAAGCGCGTGAAGGAGGACAAGCTCATCCCCTTCGAGAAGATGCACCCCTCCATCGCCATGCTGCCCACGGCGGAGGACGCGGCCACCGCGTTCGCGGAGGTGTTCTACGCCATCGACTACATCCACGGCACCCACGGCACCGCGGGCCTGCGCACGCTGTTGCAGGAGCTGAAGGCGGGCCAGCCGGACAAGAAGGCGGTGGAGGCGGCGACGGGCATGGCCTTCCCCCTCTTCGAGAAGACGTGGCTGTCCTACGTGAAGAAGCAGCCCTTCCCCCAGGAGCTGGTGCCGCGCGACGACCGCGTGGTGCTCAAGGAGGACGCCAAGGGCGACAAGAAGGACAGCGAGAAGAAGGGGCGTGAAATCTCCTTCGGCGGCTTCAACGAGGTGACGGAGGTGCCCGCGCGCAAGTTCGCGCACCTGGGCGAGCTGTTGCGCGAGAGAAACCGCGTGAAGGCCGCCGCGGAGGAGTACGCGCGGGCGCACAAGCTGGTGGGCGACAAGTACGAGTCCGTCTCCAACAAGTTCGCGCTCGCGCTGCTGGAGCTGCGCCGGCTGGATGAGGCGGAGGCCGTGCTGCGCGGCTCGCTGCGCATGCACCCGGGTTCGCCGTCCACCAACGTGCACCTGGGCCGCATCCTGCTGTTCCGCAAGGACTACCCGAAGGCGAAGACGGCGTACCTGGAGGCGCTGGCCTCCGACCCGTTCGACCCCGAAATCCACGTGGCCCTCACGCGCATCCACGGCGCGCTGGGGGAGACGGCGCTCGCGTCGCGCACGCGCGTGGCCGCCGCCAACCTCACGGGCCTCAAGCCCGACGACGTGGACCGCGCCGCCCAGGCCTTCCTGCGCGCCGAGGACGAGCTGTCGGAGACGAAGAACGTCCCCGCCGGCACGCCCGATGCGCCGAAGGCCGCGCCGAAATCTTCCCCGGCGCCCAAGCCCGCGAAGTAGCCACCCTCCCCGGCGGCCAGCCAGCCGGGGAGTTGCCTCCGTTCCCTTCCCGCCCTCCGGGGATGCCTAGCTTTTCGGGCACGAGGAGGACGGGATGGCGTTCCCAGACAGTCGTGCGGTGCTGAACGTCCGCGCCCCGTCCCGGGGTCAGTGGCGCTGTCCACTGGCGCACCGGTGCGTGGGCGCAACGTGAATTGGCACACGTCCTCCTTCCTGCCCTCTGGGTCCGCTGTGGCGCCCTGCTCCAACGTGCGCCGCGCGGATCCGGAGGTCTCCGGTCCAACCGACCTGTCCCGCCTCACTTCGAGGCCCTGAAAAGGAGCAGCACCCATGAAGCGCACCCTGCACGGAGTCACCCTCGCCGCGGTCCTCTTCACCGGCGGCGTCTCGATGGCCCAGAGCGCCACGTCCGCCAACCCTCCGGCCGGCACGAAGATGGCCACCCCCACGCCCAAGGGCATGGTGGAGTTCAAGGGCTTCATGGCGCCTTCGGATCCGAAGGCCTTCATGGAGCGCCTGCACTACATCAACCAGTCGGAGATCAAGCAGGCCGAGCTCGCGCAGAAGGCCTCCGAGAACCCGGACGTGAAGAGCTATGCGAAGATGATGATTGATTCGCACACGGCCGCGGACAAGCAGCTGATGGACATGGCGAAGACGCAGAAGATGACCCTGTCGGACATGCCCAAGCCCTCCAACGACATGGAGAAGAAGGCCATGGCCGCGGACAAGGCCCTGATGGAGAAGCTCCAGTCGCTCAAGGGCGCGCCGTTCGACTCGTGTTACATGGCCAATCAGGTCGGCGCCCATGACGAGGCCATTGGCAAGGTGATGGCCGCCAAGCAGGGCATGACCTCCGCGCCCGCGGAGATGACCACCATGCTGACGCAGCTGTCCCAGGAGCTGCCCAAGCACCGCGACATGGCCTACCAGACCCTGGGCAAGCTGGACGACGCCATGGGCGTGGGCGGCGCCGGCATGCAGGACGGCACCATGGACCACGGCTCCATGAACCACGGCGCCACCCCGCCGAGCGGCTCCGGCTCCATGGGCGGTGCGACGAAGACGAAGTAATGCAGCGGTGGTGAATCATCCCAACGCCTCCCGGGAAGCACATTCCCGGGGGGCGTTTTCGCGTGCATAGTGCCGCGTCATGTCACGACTGATTGCCCTGGCCTCCTGTGTCTCCGTGCTGCTCCTCACCGGCTGCTCCAACGACGCCGACGCCATCTGCGACCGCCGCAAGGAGTGCTTCGACTCCGACCTGGACACCGGCAAGTGCGCCGAGAAGATTGGCGCCTGGGAGGATGAGAAGGAGAGCGAGCAGGACAACCGCCGCGCGCGCACCGCGGAGTGCTCGGAGTGCATCGCGGACCGCACCTGCGCGGAGGTCATCTCCAGCTGCATCGACGACTGCTTCGGCATTCCCTGAGGCGTAGGCTCACGCCCCAGGGAAGGCCTTGGCTGGACGCGCGCTACTTGCGCGTCCAGCGGTCCAGCCAGCCCAGCACCTCGTCGTGCCACTGGATGCTGTTCTGGGGCTTGAGCACCCAGTGGTTCTCGTCCGGGAAGTACAGGAACCGTGACGGGATGCCGCGGCGCTGGAGCGCGGTGAAGGTGGCGATGCCCTGCGTGTCCACCACGCGGTAGTCCTTGCCGCCGTGGATGACGAGCATGGGCGTCTTCCACTTCGCCACCTGGTTCACCGGGTTGAACTTCTCGTACGCCTCCGGCTTCTCCCAGGGCAGCGCCTTGTGCTCCCACTCGGGGAACCACAGCTCCTCGGTGTCGTAGTAGGCGGCGCGCTCGTCGAAGATGCCGTCGTGGTTCACGAGGCACTGGAAGCCATCCGCCCAGTTACCGGCGATCCAGTTGATCATGTACCCGCCGTAGCTGCCGCCCAGCGCGCACCGCTTCGTCTTGTGGATGAAGGGGTACTTCTGGAGCGCGGCGTTGAGGCCCTTCTGCAGGTCCTCCAGCGGCTTGCCGCCCCAGTCCCCGGCGATGGAGTCCGTGAAGGCCTGGCCGTAGCCGGTGGAGCCGTGGAAGTCGATCATCACGGCCACGTAGCCGCGGCCCGCGTACACCTGCGGGTTCCACCGGTAATGGAAGTGGTTGCCGAAGCTGCCCTGCGGTCCGCCGTGGATGAGGAAGGCCAGCGGGTACTGGCGCTTCGGGTCGAAGTCCACGGGCTTCACCACGTAGCCGTGCACCGTCTCGTTGTTCCAGCCCGGGAAGTTGAACTGCTCGAAGGCGCCGAACTTGATGCCCGCGAGCGCGTCCTTGTTCACCTGGGTGAGCTGACGCGCGCCGGTGCCGTCCGCCTTCATCGCGTACAGGTCCGAGGGCGAGTCCAGGTCATCCATCGCGTAGACGACCTGGCCGTCCGCCGCGGGCTGGGCGCCATCCGCGCTGCCGCCCTGGGTGAGGGCGCGCGCCTTGCCGGTGGCCACGTCCAGGGCGAACACGGTGCTCTGCCCCACGTCGTTGGCGGTGGTGTAGAGCGTGGCGCCGTCCTTGCTCCACGCGAGCGAGCCGGCGGAGCGATCCCAGTCCTGGGTCAGCACGCGCTCCTGGCCGCCCGGCCACGTGCGCAGGATGACGCGGTAGCGGTCGGCCTCGTAGCCGGGGCGGGACATGGCCACGTACGCGAGCGTCTTGCCGTCCGGGCTGAACACGGGGCTGGTGTCCGTGGCGCGGTTCTTCTCCGTGAGCTTGCGCGGCTTCGTCTTGCCGTCGACGGGCGCGAGGAACAGGTCCAGGTCGGTGGACCACGACTCGGTGGGGCCCACGTCGCGCGCCGCGAAGACGATGCCCTTGCCGTCCGGCGTGAAGGTGAACTCCTCCGCGCCGCCAAAGGGCTTGCTGGGCGCGTCCGCGTCCATGCCCTTCATCACGTCCACGGCCGTGCCGCCGGCCACGGGGACGACGAACAGGTGCGAACGCGTGCCGTCCTTCCACGTATCCCAGTGGCGCGCGAAGAGCTGATCATACGCGCGGCCGGTGGTCTTCTTCTTGGAGGCCTCCGCGGCGCGCTGGGTGTTGCACGCGAGGTCCGCGCAGTCCGGGCGCGCGTCCAGCGCCACCGCGAGCCGCTGGCCGTCACGCGACACCGCGAAGCTGTTCACGTCGAGCGGCAGCTTCGTCACGGGCAGCGGCTCGCCGCCGTCCAAAGGCAGGCGCCACACCTGCGATGAACCGCCGCGCGACGACAGGAAGAAGAGGCTCTTGCCGTCCGGGGCCCAGACGGGGTCGCTGTCGCTGTCCGGGTGGGAGGTGAGCTGGCGCGGCGCGCTTCCGTCCAGGTTGACGAGCCACAGGTCGGTGCGGCCCCGGTTCGCCTCCAGGTCGGTGGAGCGCAGGACGTAGGCGACCTGGCGGCCGTCGGGCGAGACGCGCGGGCTGCTGAGCCGGCGCAGCGTGACCAGGTCCTGTTGATTGAACGGATGGGGCGCGGACGCGGGGCTTGCGCCGAGCGCCAGGGCCGCGAGGAGCGACAGGGGCACGGAGAGGTTCCTTCCGGAAGAGAGGGAACCCGGACCGTGCCCTCGGGAGGGCGGACTGTCCACCGATGGATTTGGGCCCCGGTGGAACAGTTGGAAGGCACTGACGCACGGTGCTAGAGATTCAGCCCATGAGCGCACCCATCGTCGTCCACATCTGGTCCGACTTCGTTTGACCCTGGTGTTACGTCGGCCTCGGTGAGGTCGAGAAGCTGAAGAAGGAATACGACGTCCAGGTGGAGTGGCACCCCTACTTCCTGCGCCCGGAGACGCCTCCGGAAGGGCTGCCGCTGCCCGAGTACGTGCGCCAGGGGATGAAGGACCCGAACAATCCGTTGAAGCTCCGCGCCGCGAAGGCCGGGCTGACGATGGTGCAGCGGGACCTCATCCCGTCCACGCGCCGTGCGCACGAGGCGGCGGAGTACGCGCGCGCGCAAGGCAGGCTGGAGCCCTTCCAGGCCGCCATCCTGCGGCGCTACTGGAGTGAGGGGCAGGACCTCTGGCAGTGGGACACGCTGCGGGCGGCGGGCGTGGAGGCCGGGTTGGATCCGGACGAACTCCAGCGCGCGGTGGAGGAAGGCCGCTACCGTCAGGTGGTGGAGGAGTCCGTGCGCGAGGCCCAGGAGATGGGCATCCGCGCGGTGCCGACCTTCATCCTGGGGGACCGGCTGGCCATCCAGGGCGCGCACGAGTACCCGTCATTCCAGCGGGCCATGCAGCAGCTGGGCGCGAAGCCGAAGCAGCAGGGCTGAAGCCGGGCGCTACAGGCCCTTCACCAGGATGAGCAGCCGCGCGAAGGTCTCCGGACCTTCGCCGGCCAGCCCCTTGGCGAAGTCCAGGAACGTGGGCGCCTGCTCCACGTGCTTGGCGACGACCTGGAACGCCTCCACGGCGGCGGCGTCCAGCGTGGCCACGGGCGTGCCTGGGGCGTCCAGCAGCGCCACCACGGCCGGATGCCCGAGCAGCACCCAGCGCACCACGGACGCGCGCAGCACGAGCAGGAACACGGCGTTCAGGAGGCTCGGGCCTTCCGTGAACGGGTGGCGCAGGACGTGGTTGAGCGCGTGGTGCAGGAAGTACTGGTGCACGCGCTCGCCGTGCAGGGACTCCAGCGCGGAGCGCCGCGCGGCATGGAGTTCCCAGGCCCTGTCCGGATGCGTGTCGGCGCCACCGTAGGACGCGCGCACGGCGTTCATGAGCGCGAGGAAGCGCGGGCTGCTCACGGCGGCCTCGCGTGAGCGGAGCACGGCGGCGCAGATGCCCGCCCACGGGCCACCGGGCAGCTCCAGCGCTTCGAGCTGCGTGTGCAGGGACGCGAGCGTGTCCGCGGATTCGTATTCGCGCAGGATGCCGGCAAGCCGCTCCGTGTCGTCGGCGGTCGTCCCAGGGAAGTAGAAGCCACCCAGGTCCAGCGCCATGCGGCCCAGCGCGTACAGCCTCGCGGCGTACGGGACCTCGCGGCGATTCAGGAGCCGCAGCATCGCTTCGCGCACGGTGTCCGCGTGCGCGGTCCATGCGTCGTCCCCCGCCGCCACCTGCCGCGCGACCTGGGGACGCAGGGCCTGTTCCTCGGGCACGGGCTCGCGCACCAGCGCGTCCTCCGCCAGCAGGCACAGGCGCGCCGTCTCCGGACATGCGAGCGACCCCGCCATCTCCACCTGCGCGGCCCAGCGCGTGAGGACTCGCGGGAAGACGGAGCAGCCGTCCGGCAGCACCGCTTCGCCATACCGGCGCTGGAGCGAGCACAGCTTCGCTTCATCCAGGAAGGCGCAGTGCCCGTCCGCTCTCTTGCCCAGGATGCCCGCCTGCTGCCCCGTGGCTCCGTCCGGGTTGGGGGTAATCAGCGCCGCGACGCGCGCTTCGTCCGGCGTGCCCGCGACCTTCTGGCGCAGCAGGCTCCAGCGCGACTCGCTGATGGGCACCGTCAGCCCCGCGCAGCAGGTGTCCTCGCACGCCTCCGCGATGCAGCGGAAGCGCGCCATGTAGCGGGGGGCGGAGGCCGTCATGGGCGCTGAGTCTACTTGCGTCCCAGCGCCTTCTTCACGAACCCCCAGAAACGGCCCGCGCGATCCTTCAGGTCCGCGCCCCGGCGCTCCTCCGCGGCGCTCACCGCCTCCTTGCTCACCTGGAGCTGCTTCTGGAGCTCCTCCGGCGAGTAACGCGTGGCGAGCGTCGCCTTCACTTCCTTGCGCGTCGAGTACTCCCGCGCCTCCACGTGCAGCACGCATTCGGAGTCGAGCTTCAGCGTCACCGCCACGCGCACGGAGCCCTTGGGGCCCCGTGGCAGACCTTCCATGCGCACGGTGCCCAGGTACTCGTTGGCGGAGATGTGGTTGTCCTCGCCCTGGAAGACGGACAGCTCCATCCGCTCCTCGTTGTCCTGCGACGTGCTGATGGCGAACGAGCGCTGCGTGGGCAGCGGGCTGTTGCGCTCGATGACGCGCTTGAAGCCGCCACCGGGCATGGCCACGCCAATGGTCATGGGCAGCACGTCGATGAGCACCACGCTGCTCACCTTGTCCACCGAGCCCGAGTACAGCGCCGCGCCCAGCGCCACGGCCTCGTCCGCGTTGACGCTCGCCTGCGCGTTCTTGCCGAAGAGGCCCTTGAGCTTGTCGCGCACCAGCGGCATGCGGCTCATGCCGCCCACCAGGATGATGTCGTCCACCTCCGAGGCCTTCAGCTTGGCGTCCAGCAGCACGTCGCGCACCACGTCGATGGTGCGGTTGAGCAGCGGGTCGCAGATCTTCTCCAGGTCCTGGCGCGACATCATCACGCGCAGGTCCCGGGGACGGCCCGCGTCGTCCATCATCAACATGGGGATGTGGACCTCGAAGGTGCTGCGCTCGGACAGCGCCATCTTCGCGCGCTCGGCGGCGTCGCCCACGCGCGACAGGGCGATGCCGTCTCCGTTGAAGGCGATGCCCTCCTTCTCCTGGAAGCGCTCCAGGAGGAAGTCGACGATGAGGTTGTCGAAGTCGATACCGCCCAGGAAGATGTCGCCGCCGGTGCCCAGCACCTCGAAGACGTTCTTCTCGATGCGCAGGATGGTCGCGTCGAAGGTGCCGCCGCCCAGGTCGTAGACGAGCACCTTCTTGTTGAGCTCGCGGTTGAGGCCGTACGCGAGCGCCGCGGACGTGGGCTCGTTGAGGATGCGCTCCACCTTGAGGCCGGCCATCGCGCCCGCCTTGCGGACCGCTTCACGCTGGGGCTCGGAGTAGTAGGCCGGCACCGTCACCACGGCGCGCTCCACCTTCTGGTTGAGGTGGGTCTCTGCCATCTCCTTGCACTCGCGCAGGATGATGCCCTGCACCTCTTCCAGCGACAGCACGTCATTGCCCAGGCGCACGGCGGCGCGGCCCGCGGCGTCCGGGGTGATTTCGTAGTGGAAGCGCTCGCGCACCTGCTTCACCACGGCGCTGTCGTAGGGACGGCCGACGAGGCGCTTGGCGCCGTAGATGGTGTGCGTGGGCCGCAGCACCAGCTGGTTCTTCGCGCGGTGGCTGACGAGCAGCTTGTTCTGCGCGCTCAGCGAGATGACGGACGGGATGGTGTTGTAGCCCTCGCGCGAGCGCAGCACGACGGGGCGGCCGTTGGACAGGAGCGCCACGCAGGAGTTGGTGGTGCCCAGGTCGATGCCGATGACCGGGCCCGTGCCGGCCAGCGTCTGCGGCGGCGTGAGGTAGATGGGGCGCACCTGCCCGTTGGCGTCCAGGGCCGGAGGCGGCGCGGGGGCCGCGGGCACGGCGGCGGGCGCGAGCATCGCGGGGGCGCTCGGCGC
>NZ_RAWM01000199.1 GCF_003668875.1 Corallococcus interemptor
GGGTGGGAGGGGGGACTTCGTCCGTGCCGCAGCCGGACAGGAGGGCGGTCAGCAAGCAGAGGGAGAAGAAGGCACGCATGGTCGTGGGCTTCAGCGGGGAAGGAGTTCAACGCGGTAGGCATCCGGGCCCTGGAAGCGTCCGAACATGTCGGCCCGCAACAGGTGGCGTCCCGCGGCGCGAGGCACCCAGGCGCTGGACGCCGCATCCCAGGGGACGGGCGTCACGCCGTCGGCCTCGAAGAGGTCGAACTTCGTGTCGAGCGACGTGCGGCTCAGCGCGTGGGGGCGCGCGTCCAGCGTCAGCGCGAACCAGTCCACGTCGGTGGAGGTGTTCAGCACGCCCGTGGCGCTCAGTGCGCCGCCCAGGTCGGTCGCGTTCGCGGCGGTGCCCGCGTGGTCGTCCACCCCCACGTCCCGCACGCCCAACCCGTACTGCGCCCGTGGCCCCGAGACGCGCAGCAAGACGGAGCCGTCCGCGTCCACCATGAAGTGGTGCACCTTCGCGACGTCGTTCCGGGTGAGGCTGGAGCCCGGCGCCGCGAGGTGGAAGGCCTCCACCGAGACGCCGTCCGCCTCCAGGCTGTAGACGTGTCCCGCCAGGGCATCGAAGCGGAAGAAGTCCACGTCACCGGTATAGGTGAGGTAGCCCGTGAGCGGCGCGTCGCCAACGAGGTGCACCGCGTCCTGGGGGCCCGAACCCTGGTCCTCGCCCAGGTCCAGGAGCGTGAGCGCATACGCGCCCCACTCTCTATCGCCCTCCACGCGCACCTGGAGCCAGGCATCCCGGTCAATGCCCACCGGGGGATACAGGACCTCGCCCCGTGGCGTGAGGACGCGGGCGTCGCGGCAGGCATTGAGCGCCGGGGTGTCACAGCGCAGCGCGTACGCATGGCCCGCCCGAGCGAAGAAGGAGAACACGTCCTTGTCGGACTCGAGCTCGAGCATTCCCTTCAGCGCAACGCTGGCGCCCTCAGGCAATACGGTCGCGGTGTCCGGCGAGTCGCCGTGGTCATCCGGCCCCAGGTCCTCCACGCCGCAGGTGTAGGGAATGGCGGTGGGTTGGAACCCCCTGAGGATGAAGGCATGCCTGCCGGTGTTCCTGACCCAGAACCTCCGGCCTCGGATCGTGAGCGTGAGGAATCCAGGGGTGAGCAGTTCCTGTCCGTCCGGCCCCTGGAGGCGGTCGCTGCCCCCCGACGTGAAATCCCCCAGGCACCGCACGATGACGAAGTGTCCCGCGGACGCGTCGAAGACGAACGTGTCCGTATCCGGGCCGGCCTGCAACAGCCCTTCGACCGGAGGCGCGCCCGGCGTGAGGAGCGTAGCCCCGGCCACGTCCTCGCCGTGGTCGTCCTCGCGCCGGGTCAGCGAGTACCGGAAGCTGCCGGTACTCCCGGCGGGCAGCGCGGTCACGATGGCGGCGGCGCCCTGGTCGTCAACCACGCGGAAATGCACGCGGGTCGTGCGTCCCTCGTGTTCAATGAACGCGGACTCATCTCCCACCGCGCCCAGGAACTTCACCTCACAGGCCTCGAAGCCTTCCGCGGTGCAGGTGAAGGTGTGGATGACGCCCTTGTCCACCTTGAGCGCGAAGGCGCGGGACTGGACGGTGCCGCCCACCGCGACGATTTCACCCGTGCGGGGCGCGGTGGGCACGGCCAGCGGTTCATAGCCCAGGCCCTGCCAGCCACAATCCGGAGCGGACCCGCAGGGATTGGGTGGGTTGTCCACGCACTTCAAATCCTCGCAGGAGTCGCTGGAGCAACTGGAGGCGAAGAGCGCGAGCAGGCAAAGACAGAAGACGCGGACGGGGGGCATGGCCATTCGGAAGCCACGCTAGCCCCGACCGGGGGCCGACGTCACGGCGGGTCGCGCGCGGTCATGTCTTCGTAGGTTTCCGCGCGACGGGCGAGCGTCGCGCGGCCCTCGTCCAGGATCACGATGCCGGGCTGTGGGAAGCAGAAGGAATTCGAGAAGGACACCAGATACGCCCCCGCGTCCATGACCGCGAGCGTGTCGCCCACGCGGAGCCGGGGGAGCTCGATCTCCGTCCGGAGGCGGTCCATGGGGCTGCAGGTGGGGCCGTCGAGCGAGTACGTCCCGCTGGGCGATTCTCCCCACCGCTCGACGTGGAAGATCTCGTGATACTCGCGGTGCAGGATGTGGGCGATGTTCTCGCCGGCATCCAGGATGGCGTGCGCGGGCGCGGCTCCGGCCTCATTGAGGCTGCTGACCTGGCAGAGCAGCAGCTGGGTGTTCCCGGTCATCGCGCGTCCGGGCTCCAGGAAGATGCGAGGCGCGGGACGGCCGGCGCGACGGAAGTGGGACTCGACCCTGCCGATGAGCAGCGCCAGGTAGCGTTCAATCGTGAGCCGCTGGCGGACCCGCTCCTCGAGCGGCACGGGTGAGTCGTTCAGAGGCAGCACCGTCGGGACCGCGAGGCTCCCACCCAGGTCGAGCATCTCCACTTCGAGCCCGAGCCGTGCGTGCAGCGTGTCGCAGAACTCCAGCACCTCTTGAACGAAGCGCTCCAGCGTCCCGGCATCCTCGATGGCCACGCCCCGGTGCGCGTGCAGCCCGACGACCCGCAGCGAGGAATGCATCATCGCCTCCTCGTAGGCCGCCAGCGCCTGGCCTCCGGCGATCGGAATGCCGAACTTGCCGGACCAGCTGTCCGAGGTGGCCACGCGAATCCCCACCCGCGGGCGCTTGCCAAGCTCCGCGGCGGCCGCCGCGACGATCGGGATCTCCTCACGGTGGTTCAGGTGGGTGAGCAGCAGCTCGCTCTGGACCACCGTGCGGGCCACGCTCGGCGTCTTGCCCGGGCCGTTGTAGATGATCCGCTCGGGCGCGACCCCGAGCCGCTGGGCGAGCCACAGTTCATACGGAGAGACGACCTCGGCGCCGACCCCGAGTTGTGACAGCCGCTGGAGCACGGCGGGAATCGGGTTGGTCTTGTACGAATAGAAGATCTCGGCGCCCCGCCTCCGGCCCTCGGGCGTCTGCTGGAAGCGCCGGACGTTCTCGGCGAGCCGGGCGCCATGGACGACGAAGAGCGGGCTCCCCCAGCGCTCCGTCAGGCTCGCGAGCGGCCTTCCCTCCAGGCACAGCCCGGCTTCGGCTCGCGTCAGGCCCCAGGTCTCTGGGTGAAGGGGCTGGGAAGCGGTGTGGGACGTGGACACGCAGAATCCTTGGATGGGTTCGTGCGTGAGACAGCAGGGCCCGTGCCAGGACCGGGAGCACCGGGGTGCCCCGGGAGCACCGTCCGATACATCCCGGCTGACATGTCACTGACGTGGCGTTGACGTGTCAGCGCCCAGGAACTCTTCGATGGCTCGGGCATGATCCTCTGCCTCGGGGCCACGGCGGCGCAGGCGTTCCTGGGGCCGGGATTCCGCATCAACCTGAGCCGGGGGCAGATCTTCGAAACGCACTGGGCGAAGGCGTGGATGGCGACCTTCCATCCGTCAGCGCTCCTGCGCATGCCGGACGAGCGGGCGCGGGCCCAGGCGCGCATCCACTTCGAGGAGGATCTGCGCCGGGCGGCGGACACGCTGCGCACGCTCGGGTGACGGCACGGCTTTATGTGTCCTGTCTTACATTTCTCGTTTTACAGAGATATTCGCTCTTACTCTGTTCTAGGATGCCGGGTGTGGAGGCTGTCCCTCCACACGACGACGCCCCCTCAGCGTTCTTGAATTCTCTGAGGGAGAAAGAACACCAATGAAGAAGTTGCTCCTGGGACTCATGCTGGCCGCGGTTCCGCTCATGGGCTGTGGCGCGGGGATGGAAGAGTCCTCGCCCGACTCCGTGCAGACGGTGGTGACCGAGTCCGGCCAGAGCCTCAACCTGGACTTCGGCCCCATGAGCTCGGAAGAGCCGCTGGCGTCGATGGGCGATTCGAGCGGCGACGTCTCCGCGATGGGCGCCGGCTGCTGGGTCACGCTCCTGTACTGTCGGGACCCGCGTTACAACGGCTGGGCGACCTGTCAGCAGAACGGCAAGTGCAGCCTGCAGCAGTTCAAGGACAACTGCATCGCCCTGTACAACAAGACCTGCTAGGCCTCAGGGCTCCTGGAAGCCGCCGCGCACCCATGCGTTGGCGGCGTCCCGGGTGAACTTGAAGTTCACCGGCGCGCGGTGCTTGGCGACGGTCGCGCCCGCGTCATCGATGGCCGAGAGCAGCGCGTGGGGGTCGTACTCATCCGGCACGAGCTCCAGCCGGACCTCGTACCAGCGGCCCTCCCAGGCGATGGAGAGCTTCTTGGTCAGGGCCTGGTCGCGCTGCCGGGCGGAGCGATCCAGGACCTCCGAGGCCGTCTTCACGAACGTGGCGAACGCCGTCGCGTCGAAGGGCTTGGGGTTCTTCTTGTCGCGGCCCATCACCCAGGGGCTGACGAGGGCAGGCTCGGAGAGCCCCTGCTTGCGGATCTCCACGGCCCAGCCGTCGTCCTCCTCGTTCTTGATGACCCGGGCCGACCAGCCGTTCTTGCGCCAGAACGTGGGCTCCATCACTTCGGGTTCGGCCGGCGTGTTCTCGTTGCTCATGGGCACTCCTCATACCCTCCCCCGCTGACACGCCGCCAGGAGTCCTGCGCGCGGCAGCTGCCCGCTTGCTCGGCCTGCCGTCCGGGGCAAGGGTTCGGGACTTCACGTTGGGCCCGGGCCCCGGCGCCGGGGGTATTCCGCACGCTAGGCTTGCCCGCATGGCCACCCAGCACCGCGTCTATCTGGTCCCCGGCTTCTTTGGCTTTACCCAGCTGGGCGACAAGGAAACGGAGCGCATCGCCTACTTCCAGAACGTCCCCCGGTTGCTGGAGCAGCGCTTCAAGGAGCGCGGCATCGATGCGCGGGTGCATCCCCTGGCCTCCTCCCCCACCTCCGGGCTGGGGCCCCGGGCCCATGACGTGTTCCGGGAGATGGCCCGGACCGCGAACGAGGACGACGCGCAGCTCCACCTCGTCGGACACTCCACGGGCGGGCTGGATGCACGCAGCGTCGTCTCTCCGCGCATGGCCCGGGAGGCCCCGGACTTCGTGAAGCGCGTGCGCTCGGTCGTGAGCATCTCCACGCCGCATTACGGCACCCCGCTGGCCAGCTTCTTCCACGAGGGCCACGTCGGAAAGACGCTGCTGCGCTACCTGTGGCTCTTCACCTTCTTCACCCTGCACCGCAAGGTCATGCCGCTGCGGACCGCCGTGCTCCAGGCCTGCTACTGGCTCGTCCTGCGCAGCGAAGACGCGAAGCTTCCCCCCACCCTCTTCAATCAGATCTTCCGGCTGACCGCGGACCTCTCCGAACAGGAGCGCGAAGAGCTCATCCGGTTCTTCAGCCAGGTGGGCGAGCACCAGGAGCTGATCCACGACCTCATGCCCGCCAGCACGCGGGCCTTCAACGCGCGCACCCCGGACCGGGAGGACGTGCGCTACGGCTGCGTCGTCACCGGCGCTCCGCCACCCAGGCCGCGCCTGCCGCTGCTGCCCACGCCCCACGCGCTCCTCCAGGGAATCTTCGCCTTCCTGTACGCGAAGAGCGCGCCCCGGTCCCGGGAGCTCCAGGTGCCCGGGTTCACGGCGGCCCAGTCCCAGGCCCTCCAGGACGTCCTGGGCCGGAACTTCGAATCCCGGAGCGACGGCATCGTCCCCAGCCGCTCCCAGGTCTGGGGCGAGGTGATCCACGTCGCGCTCGGAGACCACCTGGACGTCGCGGGCCACTTCGACCAGCCGCCGGAGTACATCAGCTGGCTGTCCTCCGGCTCCCACTTCCAGGAGCCGCAGTTCCAGGCGATGTGGGAACGGGTCATCGACTTCACGGTGGGCGGCGGCGCGACTGTTCACCCAGGCACCTGAGCGGGCGCCGCGTGGCCGTGGGCGGGTGACGGCACGCGCGACTCGGCGGAGAGTCACCCCATGCGCCATGGACTCGTTCCCCCCCTCCTCGCTTCCCTCCTGCTGAGCGCCGTCCCCGGAGCACAGGCCCAGACGCCCCGGCCGCCCTCGCGGCAGGAAGGCAACCTGGCCCCGGGGCGTGGCGGTGAGAGTCAGCAGTCCGTGCCCCGGAAGGGCGACATCCCCCAGGGCGCGCCCGTGGAGACCGCGCCCCCCAACGTCCCGGAGTTCAAGCCCGCGTTCCCGCAGCAGACGCGCGCCCCGGCGGTGAAGACGCGCACGCCGCTTGTCGTGACGGAGATCGCCTCTGGCTTCAACAAGCCGTGGGCCATCGCGTTCCTGCCGGATGGCCGCTTCCTCGTCACGGAGAAGCCCACGGGCTCGCTCTACATCGTCACCGCCGCGGGCAAGAAGTCGCCGGCGGTGGCGGGCCTCCCCAAGGTGGATGGCCGGGGCCAGGGCGGGCTGCTCGACGTGGAGGTGGGGCCCGACTACGCGAAGAGCGGGCTCATCTACTGGACCTATTACGAGCCGCGCGAGGGCGGCAACGGGCTCGCGGTGGCGCGCGCGAAGCTGGTGGACGGCCCGAAGCCGCGCATCGAAGGGCTCCAGGTCATCTTCCGCATGCAGCCCACGCTCGAGTCCACGCTGCACGCGGGTGGACGGCTCGTCTTCACGCCGGACGGCAAGCTCTTCGTCACGCTCGGTGAGCGCTCCATCCTCCCGGGCCGCGTGCAGGCGCAGGACCTCAAGAGCGACTTCGGGAAGGTGGTCCGCATCCTCCCGGATGGCTCCATCCCCCAGGACAATCCCTTCGTGGGCAGGAAGGACGCCCGGCCGGAGATCTGGTCCTCCGGCCACCGCAACATCCTCTCCGCGGCCCTGGACGCGCAGCAGCGGCTGTGGATCGTGGAGATGGGACCGCGCGGCGGTGACGAACTCAACCGTCCCGAGGCCGGCAAGGACTACGGCTGGCCCACCATTGGCTATGGCGAGGAATACTCCGGCGAGCCCATCCACAAGACGACGCAGGCCGCCGGCATGGAGCAGCCTGTCTATTATTGGGATCCGGTCATCTCGCCGTCGGGGCTCACCATCTACTCGGGGTCGCTCTTCCCGGAGTGGAAGGGGAACTTCTTCATCGGCGGCCTGTCCAGCCAGGCGCTGGTGCGGCTGGTATTGAAAGACGACCGCGTGGTCGGCGAGGAGCGCCTGCTCACGGAGCGCAACGCGCGCATCCGCGAGGTGGTCCAGGGGCCTGACGGCGCGCTCTACCTGCTCACGGATGACTCGAACGGCCGCCTGTGGAAGCTCACGCCGGGCCGCGCGCCGTGAAGGACTCCCGCGTCCGGCGGCGTCTCAGCCCCGCCGCCGGAGCAGGTCGGCGCGCATCTCCTCCACCGCGTCCTTGGCCTCCTTCAGGCCCACGCCGTGCTGGTCGCGGTAGAGCTTGATGGCCTGGATGAGGTTGTTGTCCCAGATGGCGCGCTCGATGTCGGCGCTCAGGTCCGAGCCGGACACCTCCGGTCGCTCCGGAGACGCCCTGCCCGCCCGCATCGCCTCCACGGCGTCCTTCGCCTCCTTCAGGCCGCTGCCGTAGATCGCCCGGTGGTACTTGATGGCCTGGATGAGGTTGTTGTCCCGAACGGCACGCTCCATGGCGGCGTGGGCGTCCGGATCGGATGCCTCACGGCGCGCAGGAGGGCCCACGGGCATCCGGCCGTCCCGCATCGCCTCCACGGCGTCCTTCGCGTCCTTCAAGCCACTGCCGTAGAGCGTCCGGTGGAGCTTGATGGCGTTGATCATCTGCCCGGACTGGATCAACTCCGCGAGGACCTTCTCCCCGTCCTCCGGAGCTGAATCGATGGGCCGCGCCGGGGGCTGCTCGCCGTGGGTGGAGCGCCACCAGAGCCCCACGATGGCTCCCACCAACACCGCGATCCCCAACAACACCAGGAAGGACATGGACATCCTCCGAGCATACAGAGGCCTCGGAGGATGGGGAGCCCTGCCGGCGTGTCAGCCCGTCACGGGCACCTGCTCACCATCAGCTCGCCGCCGTCGAGGCCCGCGTTGATGCGGAAGCTGAACACGTAGTTGCCGGCCTCCGGAATGGCGATGGAGGACTCCTTGCCGGGCCCCGCGGCGATCGACATGGACTGCTCCGCCGCGATCACCACCGGATTCCCGCCCGTCACCGCGAGCTCCTTCGACCAGTCCGCGCTGGCGAACTTGAAGGTGTACGCGGTGACGTCCGGCTCGTTGACCACCACCTGGTAGATGTTGTCGCCCTTGTAGGCGAACCGGCGGCTGGCGGGCGTCGCACCGAAGTTGTCGCCACCGACGTAGCTGCCCCGGATGAACAGCTCCTTGCCGAGCGGGCCCGTCCCCTCGACCGTCGGCGCGTCGCAACGGGCCAGCGGTCCCTGACCGGAGAGCCCGCCGCCGGGGCCTGTCCGCGGCCCTTCCGCCGTCGGCGAAGCGATGACGAAGAACCGGGCCTCGAACGGCTTCAGCGCGATCGCGTGGTCCCCACCCGAGAGGGCCACGTCCTCGCCGCCCAGCAGCGCGACGAGCGTCCCCGCGCTGCCCACGGCCGTCCCCGCCACGGTGATGAGCGCGGGCTCCGCCTTCGCGTTCAACACATACAGGACGTGGTCCGTGCCCTTGTCCTTGCGGTCGATGAAGACGTGGTCATCCGAGTAGATGTGCGTCCGGCTGCCATTCGCCAGCGCCGGGTGGGCGTCGCGCAGCGCCATCAGGGACGCGACGTGGTGCTTCAGGTCCGCCTGCGCGGGCGTGAGCACCGTGGCGGGGGCGCCCACCGTCGTCGGGATCCCCTCCACGATGGCGGAGGTCCGGGAGACGTGGTCGTCGCAGACGCCCCGGACGGCGCAGGTGGAGTTGTCCTCCCTGGCCGCGAAGCCCGGCAGCTCCTGTCCGATCTCGTCACCGCAGTAGAGGGTGATGGGGCCGCTGTAACCGGCCATGACGCTGAAGGCGGCCTTGTGGCGCGCCCACCAGGCGTTGTCCCCGGGCTCCGCCAGGCCGCCTCGCTGGAGCAGGTCGCCGAAGCGGACCAGGTCGTGGTTGGTCAGCATCAGGTTCGGCATGGCGTGGGCCGGATAGGCCAGCTGGTTCTGATACCCGGCCTGGAGGTTGTTCGCTCCACGGTTGCCCGTGCCGGACTCCTCGACGGCCAGCGTCTGCACCAGGCTGTAGCGCATGGGGAAGTCGAACGCGGACAGCAGCGCGGGGCTCGCGGTGGTGCCGTAGCCCTTGCTGGCGATGTCCGCCGGCCCGCTCCAGATCTCCGCCACCATGTAGCCCAGCGGATGGACGCTCTGTCCCGCCGCGTTCGTGTAGCTCACGTCCGCCGCGGCGGTGGCGACGGCGCTCCGCAGGTCGTCCCAGTACTGCACCGGAACCTGGTGGGCCTGATCCAGGCGCCAGCCGTCGATCTTGTATTCGGTCACCCAGTGCGCCGCGACCTCCTTGAAGAAGTCGAGGTCGTCAAAATTCGCGGTGGATCATACCGGGCCGTTCACACCCCGGCAGGCTCCGTGTCTCAGAACGCGACCTGGAAGCGGGACATCACGACGTTCTCCGCCTCGCGGTCACCTTCCGGAGCGCCGCCCACGAAGTCCGTGTGGTGGTAGTTCAACGCGAAGCGCACGCGCCGGTTGAAGGCGAAGACGGTCGCGACGCCGAAGCCCCGGGCCTGGCTCACCGAGCGGGCGGGGTCCGCGAAGCGGGGAAACGCGTCGTCGTCCATGTCCAGGCCCTGGTAGCGCGCGGAGATCTCCAGCGCGCCGCCCTTGCCCGTCTTGGGGTCGAAGGGGCGGTGGGGCTTGGGGCCCGTGAAGGACGCGTCCCCGCCCAGCACGTAGGACGCATACGCCTGCCACGCGTGGTGGCGCAGGCGCGCGCGCCGGTCACCGGTGCGCACCTCCTGTGACGACAGGACGTACTCCGCGAGCAGCCCCACCGGGCCCCAGTAGAAGTGGCCCTGCGGTGAGAGGCGCACGTGCTCTCCGTCCGCGACGGCGGTCCCTCCAGGGGTCCCGTTGTTCAGGAAGCTGAAGATGACCTCCTGGCCGGTGCTGCGCTGGGGCACCAGGGCCGTGTTGGCGGGAGTGGTGGAGGGCGTGCCGAACTGGAGGCCCCGGGAGACGGCCACGCCCACGCCCAGGCCCTGGAGCGCGGAGTCCGCGTCGCCCTTGAAGGGCTGGGCGAAGACGCGCGCCACCAGGTCGAAGCTGTCGTCGGTGTTGACGTCGATGCTGGCGCCGTCGGGAGCGCCGTTGACCACCGCGAACGCATAGGAGAGGCGCCCCCCGGCGATGTCGCCGTGCAGCTGCAGGCCCTCGTCGCGGACGGGGACCAGGTCGAAGGTGAGCGAGCGTTCGATGAAGGGCACGTCCGTGTTGGCCTGGAGCAGCTCCAGCCCGAAGGGCGTCTTGAAGCGGCCGGCGCGCAGGCGGAGCCATTCAACGGGGCGCAGGTCGATGTACGCGTCCTGGATGAGCGGCTGGCCGACGCCGAAGTCCGGCATGAGCCGGAAGTCCACGAAGCCGAACAGCGTCCCGTCCAGGAAGGGGCGCAGGCGCCGGATGAGGAACGTGTTGGTGCCGCTGCGGTCCGAGTCCGCCACGTAGAAGCGGCCGTCTCCCTGGAGCTGTCCGCGGATCTTCAGCACGAAGGCCTTGTCGGCGGTGGAGAGGATGTAGCCCTCCTCGGAGAGCTGGACGCTGGGGGGCTCGGTCGCCTGGGCGCGGGCCGGGGGCGTGGAGAGCAGCAGCAGCCCCAGGGTGGCGAGGTGGGCGGCGGAGAAGTCGGACACGCGGGACCTTTCAGGAGAGGGGGGCTGGGGCTGGGGCGCGCACGTTCCCCGCGTGCAAGCGACGCTGTCAAGAAGCGCGGGACGGGCCCGGACAGAATCGTCTTCCATCCTTGGCGTGAAGCCGTGCCGATTCCGGGCTCACGGCGATTCCGTCACTTCAGGCTCCAAGGCTGGACCGATGGGTGTCACCTTCCAGAGTTGCCCCGAGTCATTGCAGCCTGTCTTGTCGAGCGCGGGGATGTTGTTGGCCTTGTTGTCATTGACGAGGTCCAATGACAGCGCGTCTCCCTGCGCCTGGGTCGTCAGCCGGTAGATGCCGTTGGGCTCCGGATTCAGCTTCCATCGCTGCTCCGGAACATCCGCCGATTCGACGAGGAGGGTGCGATTGCCGGCGGTGCTGGCCAGGGACAGGCTGGTCCCAAGCCACTGGGTCGTCAGCCGGTAGTAGCCGTTGGCCTCCGGAGTCAGCTTCCACCGCTGCCCCGAGGCGTAGCCCGCCCTGGCGAGCATGGGCACGTTGGCCTTGCCGTCAGAGAAGACGTCCAACGCCATGCCTTCGCCCCGCCACAGGTTCGTCAGCTGGTAGTAGCAGCGGGCATCGAGGGCGGCGGACACCGGCGGCGGGGTGGGTGCCGTG
>NZ_RAWM01000019.1 GCF_003668875.1 Corallococcus interemptor
TGTTCGACTACATCGAGGTCTTCTACAACCAGCAACGCATGCACTCGGCAATCGGTTACGCTGCGCCAGCCGAGTTCGAACGGGCAGCGGCATAGTCAACCTGTCCACGAGAGCGGATCACGCCCACGTGGCCAAGGATGCCCTCGTAGTCATTCAGGAAGTCGCCGCAGCCATGGAGGATGAGGTGGCCGTGGTGGACTTCGATGCCGCGAGGGTGGTGCGAGGAGTGGCCATGGACGAGGTCCACGCCAGCCTCGTCGATGAGTGCATGGGCGAAGTCCTGCTGCGCCCGTGGCACCGCGTAGCCCCAGTTTTCGCCCCAGTGGATGGAGGCGATGACGACGTCGCCCTCGCGCTTGATGGCCGCCACCCGGTTGCCCAGGCGCCTCGCGGTGAGGGAGGACAGGTCGGGCAGCAGGTCCACTCCCGGCCTGTTCATCCCCGCCGCCCACGCTGGCGGAATGCCACTGCTGACGTCTCCGAACGAGAACACGACGACCCGTCTTCCGGCCCCTGCGTCCAGGACCGCGGGCCGCTGGGCTGCCTCCAGATCCTCGCCCAGTCCCGCGGTGGCGATTCCCAGGCGCCGGAGCGTCGTCAGCGTTTCCGTCAGTCCCGGGTAACCCCAGTCCAGCACGTGGTTGTTCGCCAGCGCGCAGCAGCCGATTCGCGCCGCCGTGAGACAAGCGGCGTTGTCCGGATGCATGCGGTAGTGGATTCCCTTGTCGGGCCACCACTGCTCGCTTGTGGTGAGGCTTGTCTCCAGGTTGATGAGCCGGACGTCGGGCGCGGCCTGCTCCAGTGCCGCAAGCGCGTCTCCCCAGATTTCGCTGTAGCCGACGGGCTTTCGGATGGGGCCGTTGCGCTCTTCGGCCAGCGCTACGTAGTCCCGGGCGTCATGCACGTAGGCCTCGTGCAGGCCTGGGGGCGCAGGGTGGGGCAGGACCTGATCAATGCCCCTGCCGGTCATCACGTCGCCGCAGAGGAAGAGGGAGAGCAACCGCTTGTCTCGCTGGTATCAGTAGGTGAGCGACTTCCTGGTGGTCACGGCATGGGCGGGAGAGATGCGCTTCTCCACCTCCTTCGTGTCGTGGCAACGCGGGCACTCGGGGGCTTGCTTGTCGTGCTCCTGGATGGTCATGAGCGCGGTGAAGGGCTCCTGGCACTTGCGGCAGAAGAACTCATAGATGGGCATGGCGTGGTCCCCCTTTCCAGGCAGGATGCGGTCCGCCGTCGGCAGCTTGCAGGTCACGAGGCGCCATCCACCCGCCGGCGTGCTGGCCCCTTCTGGCCACTCCTGGGTTGCCCGGAACATTCGAATGGATAGGGAAGTGGAAACTCCAGGCTGTTGAATGCCGAGAATTCCCCCGGGGCGGTGGGTGAGATGTCACCATCCCGCCATGTAGGATTCTTGGCCTCAAGCACCTTCAGCCGGAGACAGGCCCTTGATCAGCTCCCTCATCCGCCAGGTCGTCAGCACCGTCCAGACGGCGATCTCGAAGCCTCCCGTGGCCCCGCCTCCGCCCGCGCCTCCTCCCGCCGCTCCCTATTTCAAGGACGGGATGGACCCGGCGAAGGCCAGCCCCGTGAACCTCAGCGGCCATGGGAACACGTCGGCTGCCGCGAGCGTGGACTCGCCTCTCACGAAGGCGAGCAGCGGGGAGAAGGTCGGCCCGGAGTTCATCCACCTGGACGCCGGGTGGACTCCCCAGGGGCAGGGATACGACGCCAGGCGCGGTGAAGTGCTCACGACCTATTACAACGACGACCACCGCGTGCTCCTGTCCGTGCAGGACAAGGACTCGGGGAAGGAGACGCACCAGGCCGTGCTTGGGGGACCTCCTCCGGCGGGCCCTCCCAGCCACGGTGGCGGCGTCTCGACGGACAGTGACCACGTCTACGTCTCCGACACGGACCACGTGTACGTCTACACGCGGGAAGAGATTGAAGCGGCCCAGAACGAGTGCCGCGAGGCCATGCCTTCCCAGGTCATGGATGTCCCCAAGCCCGAGGGGCTGACGGATCCGGCCACGGGCATCGGGCTCGTGTCCTCGGGCAGCTACATGACCGTCAAGGACGGCTACGCGTACGTCGGCGGCTACAGCCCGGATGGCGACGGCAAGGCGGGCGCCGTCTGGCGTTACAAGCTCGACGAGAAGACCGGTGCCCTCATCGAGGACTCTCGCGAGGGCCCCATCCGTGCCCCGGACCGCGCGCAGGGGATGACCGTCACCGACGACGGCATCATCTTCACCACGGGGGACAAGAAGCTCATCTACCAGCCGTTCACGTCCACCGAGGACACGTTCTCCGCGGACATCGAGCAGCGGGTGGACATCGGCAACGGGCTCATCGACCCGTACGCCCAGGGCGTCAACATCATCGATGGTGAGATCTGGGTCACCTACGAGAGCGGCTCGCACAAGTACCGCGACAACGTGGACGAGCCCCGTGAGCACATCCAGCGCATCTCCCTGGAGGACCTGGACCTCGCGGCGGGCTGCCTCACCGCGGAGCAGCTGGAGGGCTGAGGCGGGCGCTCAGGCGCGCAGCGCGTCCAGGATGGACAGGCGCGAGGCGCGCAGCGCGGGCAACAACCCTCCCAGCAGCCCCATCCCCGTGCCGAACAGCAGCGCGCCCAGCAGGATGGCCGGGGTGGGGGAGAAGCCGAAGCTCACCGCCGCGAACGTCTGGAAGTTGAGCGTGCGCACGTGGATCCACCGCGTCGCCAGCGCCCCCAGGGCGCCCAGCACGCCGCCGGCCGCGCCCAGCATGGCGGACTCCACCACCACGCTGGCCAGCACGCTGCGCCGCCGGAAGCCCACCGCGCGCAGCATCCCCAGCTCCGCCACGCGCGTCGCCACCTGGGCGTACATGGTGATCATCGCCCCCAGCACCGCGCCGATGCTGAAGACGAAGGACACGAAGAGGCCCAGCACGCGGATGAAGGCCGCCAGCCCGCTGGCCTGATCCGCCCAGTAGGCCGGCTCCGGCCGGGCCTCCAGCGTGAAGCGCGGGTCGGCCGCCACGCGGTTCACGAAGGCGTCCACCTGCGCGGGCGAGCGCAGCCGGACGAGCACGGAGCTGAAGTCCTCGCGCCCGAACGCCGTGCCCAGGCGCATGCCGTCCGCCCACACCTCGGACTCGAAGGCCCCGCCCCGCGCGGCGAAGACCCCCACCACGGGCCAGCGCTGCCGGGCGAAGCGCAGCTCGCCGCCCAGGGTGGCCTCCGGCGATGTGCCCACGAGCGAGCGGCCCAGCACCACCTCGTTGGTGCCCGGCCGGGGCCTGCGTCCGGAGATGAGCTGGATCTCCGGCCGTGCCTCGAAGCTCGCCTCGCTGATGCCGCGCGCGGAGGTGTTCATCGCCTGCGTGCGTCCGCTGGGCAGCGACAGCAGCACCACCCGCTCCCCGGCCACCAGCGGCAGGCCTTCCGGTCCGGACGCCACCTGCGGGTCCGTGGCGAGGACCCGCACCGCGTCCCGCCCCACGCCGCTGACCAGCTCGCTGGTGGCCCCCTTGCGCAGCACGACGACGTTGGAAGGGTCCCCGCCGGAGGCCAGCGCGGACTCGATGCCGTTGGCCAGCATGAGCACCGCGGAGAAGACGAAGACGACGAGCCCCAGCCCCACCACCGTGAGGCCCGTGGACAGCCGGCGCGCCCACAGGCTGCGCGTGTTGTAGAAGAGCGGCACCATCGCTCAGGCCACCTTTCGCAGGCCTTCCGCCACGGGCAGCCGCACCGCGCGCAGGGCCGGCCCCACGCCCGCCAGCAGCGCCACCACCACCGCCGCGAGCGCGGAGATCCAGAGCGTGTGCGCGCGCGTGAGGTTGTCCGGCATGGGCCCGAACCGCGCGGCGATGAGCTTCGTGAAGACGCCTACCAGCACCGGCGCGACCGTCACGCCCAGCGCCGCGGAGCACAGCCCGATGAAGCTGGACTCGGCCAGCACCAGCCCCACCACGGTGCGTGGACGGAAGCCCAGCGCACGCAGGGTGGCGAAGTCCCGGGTCCGCTCGCGCACGCCCATGGCCAGCGTGTTGCCGATGACGAGCAGGATGATGAGCAGGATGACGCTGGACACCACCCGCACCGCGGTGACGATGGCCGAGGACATGGCCACGAAGCCCATCTGGAAGGCCTTCTCGCTCTCCGTCTTCGTCGGGTACGGGCTGTTGTCGAACAGGCGGTCGATGGCCGCCGCCACCTCGGCCGAGCGCGCCGGGTCGTCCACGCGCACCGCGTAGATGCCGACCTTGTCCTTCATCGCCTCGGTCAGCCGGTCGCTCTCGTTGAGGCAGCGGTAGCCGAACACCAGCGTGGTGGTGTCCACGCCAGGGCGCGCGCCGCGGTAGACGCCGTGCACGTTGAACGTCCAGTCGCCGGGGTAGAGCTGCCCCTTGAGCGTCACGCGGTCTCCCACCTTCCATCCGAAGCGCTGGGCCAGCTGCTCGCCCACGAGCGCGCCGCAGGGGTCGCCCCGGAAGGCGGCCAGCTGCGCGGGCGGGACGACGAACTCCGGGAAGACGTCCAGGAAGGTGCGCGCGTCGACGGCGAAGTTGGCGAAGAAGTCCTTCTGCGAGTCACCCACCTTGCCGCCGAACCACTCCTGGTGCGTGACGGCGGTGACGCCCGGCAGCGCGGCGATGCGCGCGTAATAGGACAGCGGCAGCGGCTGGGTGAATGACACCTTGTTGCGGACGATGAGCCGGTCCACCTGCGCGGCCCTCGCGTTGTAATAGAAGAGGTCGATGACGGTGCTCAGGAAGATGAACGCCGTCACGCCGACCGCACCCGCGAGGATGGTGAGCGTCATCCGCAGCGGGTTTCGCATGAGGTCGCGCGCCGCCAGTCCCGCGTAGTTCACTGGAGCACCCCCTTGTCCAGGTGGTGCACACGGCCCGCGCGCTCCGCGGCGTGCGGATCGTGCGTCACCATGACGAGCGTCTTGTGCAGGTCGCGGTGCAGCACGCCGAAGAGATCCAGCACGGCCTCCGCCCCCTTGCGGTCCAGGTCTCCCGTGGGCTCGTCCGCGATGATGAGGTCCGGGTCGGAGACGATGGCGCGGGCGATGGCCACGCGCTGCTGCTCGCCGCCGGACATCTGCGGCGGGCGGTGGCCCACGCGGTGGCCCAGCCCCACCAGCTCCAGCGCGGCGGCCACGTGGCGGCGCCGCTCTCCGCGCGAGAGCGGCGTGAGCAGCAGGGGCAGCTCCACGTTCTCCGCCGCGGTGAGCACGGGGATGAGGTTGTAGAGCTGGAAGACGAAGCCCACGTGGGCGGCGCGCCAGTCGCTCAGCTCGCGGTCATCCAGCAAGGCGAGGTCGCGGCCGGCCACCTCGACGACGCCGGTGGTGGGCCGGTCCAGCCCGGAGACGAGGTTGAGCAGCGTGGACTTGCCGGAGCCGGATGGGCCCATGAAGGCCTCGAAGGCGCCGGTGGCGATGGTCAGGTCCACGCCGGCCAGCACGGGCACCTCCACCGTGCCGCGCCGGTACGTCTTGGACACGCCCCTGAGGCGCACCATGGGGGCCGGAGCTGGCCGCGCATCCAGGTTCATCCGCCCCCCGATTCCACCTTCACGCGCCGGCCGTCGTGCATCCGCTTCGGATCCGGCGCCACCACCACCTGCGTGCCCGCGCCCGGCCCTTGCTTCAGGGACAGCTCGTCTCCCACGCGCTCACCCACGAGCACCGGCTGGCGCACGAGCCGTCCGTCCCTCACCACCCACACCGCGCTGCCTTCCGCGTCGCGCACCACCGCGCTGGCGGGCACGCGCGGAGGCTGCCCGTGCGCGTCCAGCGCCTCCGGGGGCAGCGGCTGGCGGAGGAAGGACACCTTGGCGCCCATGTCCGGCAGCGCGCCCTGGGGGACGGACTGGAAGCGCACCAGCACCGTGGCGGTGGCCTTGGAGCGGTCGATGGCGGGGCGCACCGTGGTCGCCGTCCCGGGGAAGGCGCGCTCCGGCAGGGCATCCAGGAAGATGAGCGCGGGCTGGCCCGGGTGGATGCGGGAGAGCTGCTCCTCGCTGACCTCGGCTTCGACCTCCAGGGCGTGGAGGTCCACCAGCTCCACGATGCCGCCCAGGTTGGTTCCGGTGAGCGCGGCCGGCGCGAGCACCGCGCCTTCGTTCGCGAGCTTCTTCGACACGGTGCCGTCGAACGGCGCGCGCACCACGGTGTGCGCAAGCTGGAGGCGGGCCGCCTCGCTCGCCCGGCGGGCGACGGCGAGCTGTGCCCGGGCCTGGTTGAGGGTCTCCTGCGTGGCGCGGCCCGCGGTCTCCACGTCCTGCAGCTGGGCCCGGGGGATGACGCCCTGGCGGGCGAGGTTGCGCGTGCGCTGGGTGGTGCGCTCCGCGTTGACGGCCTGGGCCTCGGTGGCGGCGAGCTGTGCCTCGGAGGACCGCACGGCGGCCTGGGCGCGGTCGAACACCACGCGGGCATCCCGGTCATCCAGGCGGGCAATCACCTGTCCCTGCCGCACGGCCTCGCCTTCCTCGACGGTGACCTCCACGAGCTGGCCCGCGATGAGCGGCGCGATGACCGAGCGGCGTCGCGAGTCGACGTACCCGGAGGCGGACAGCTCCGTCTGCTGCTCGCCGGGGAGAGGCTGGCGCACCTCGGCCACGCGCACGGTGGGGGTGCGGCGCGCGACGGCGGCCCCCACCAGCACGAGCACGGCGAGCAGCACCGCCGCGGGAAGGATCCAGCGCAGCTTGCGCCGGCGTTTCATGGGGGCGGCGGAGCGGTCGATGCGCAACACGCTCAACGAGGTCTGGGGCGGTGCGGCGGTCACGGCTCCTCCGGATCAAGAGTCCAGGCTCTTTGAAGAAGAGGGTAGGTCGCGCGCTCCACGCGAACAGCGGTGGCCTTGTAGGAGGGCGTGCGGGTGTACGCGGCTTGATGCGGAACGATGAAGGCGTTGAGGCCTGTCTCCGCGCACGCGCCGATCGCCGTGCACTCCGGTCATGCGTCCCCTGGGCCCTACGCTGGCGCGGCCGCCTCCATGTCGGCGAGCGTGAAGTCGTCCATCGTCAGCGTCCCCACCTGGTCGATGGACAGGCCCACGCTGAGGGCCTTCGCCGCGGACGGGGTCGCGGGCGTGGTCCATTCCGCGAAGGTGTAGCTGCTCTTCGGAGGCAGCAGCGGACCCTGGGACCAGTAGGTCCAGGCTCCCGCGCTGTCCCGGTAGTACGCCTTGAACCGCACCTGCGTCGTCGCCTTGTACCAGGCGGTGATCCGGTAGTGATGCCCCGTCACCGGCGTGGGCGTGCAGCTGCTGTCGTCCTGCCGGGTGATGAGCTTCCGGTCTCCGTCGGTGATCTGCGTGATGCGCACCTGCTGGGCCCAGCTCCCTCCGTGCGCGTCCGGCGTCCGCGTCCACGTGAAGGTGTTGTTCCCGAAGCCGCCTCGCTGCCAGCAGTCCGGCGTCCCATCTCCATTGCTGTCCGCTTCGAGCGACGGGTTCTTCAAGAGCTGCGCGGGGGGCCAGCTCACCGGCGGCTTGAGCACTCCGCCGATGATCGCGTCCATCGTGGCCACCGTCGTTCCCCGTGAGGCGCGAGGTGCCAGCCAGTCGAGGAACGCCGTCAGCGTCGCGGGTGCGATGGAATAGGTCTGCGGTGGATCGCAGGGCCCGCAGATGTGGTGGAAGACGATGGGGATCCAGCCGCCTCCGGACTCCTCGGCTCGCAGGACGTAGTTCTTCAGGTCCGTGAGCGGGGTCGTCGCCTGCACCGAACCGTGGGTCCGGATGGCGTATTTGTCCGCGGGTGGCACGGGCTCCGCGGCCGGGCTGCTTCCGGTGGAGGTGGTCCTCAGTCCTCCGCTCTCCCTCGCGGAGTTGTAGTTGCAGTCGATGACGATCTGCCGCGTGGTCGCGTCCTTGTCTCCGAAGGGATAGGCGAACGACGTCACCCGGAAGCCCGCGTTCAGCAGCGCGACCCGGTCGTTGCAGATCTCCTTGCGCTGCGCATCCGCCGAAAGCTGCGTGAGGTGCGGATGGGTCAGCGTGTGTCCGCCAATCTCGTGCCCCTTGTCCCGGAGCGCTCGCACCTGGGCGAGCGTGAGCCGGCCGGACTGCCCGAGCCTGCTGCTGTTGATGAAGAACGTGCCTCGCATGCCTCGGGCCTCCAGGGCGGAGGCCGCGATGAGCTGGGAGGCCAGGCAGTCGTCGAAGTTCAGCGAGACGACCACCTGGCCGGGCAGGAGGGCGGCGGCTCGGGTCGTGGGTTCCATGGTGGGTGCTCCCCCGTGTGCACGAGGACTTCACCCACAACGTGTGCACGCCTTCCGGCGTGAGCCCCGTGCCTGGGAGAGCAGCGGGCCCTGCGGCTGGGACCGCGGCAGCAGCGTCGCGTTCGCTCCGTGGCTTCGCCCAGGTCCGTCATCCAGGGGCCTCCGGGCAGTGGTAGGCCGCGTCGGACCCGTGGCATAGGCTGCGTCCCAACAAGGAGCAGGCCATGTCGTACATGCTGGCGGTGAGGCAGACCATTGGTGGGAAGGCCCAGACGGCGGAAGAGAAGCGCGTCTCGGCGGACCGGATGAAGCGGATGCTGGGCTTTGGCGCGGCGCTTCAGGCGCGCGGCATCCTCCTGGCAGCGGAGTCCCTGCGTTCGGATGAGGAGGGCATCCGGGTGGAGCGGCGCGAAGGCAAGCTGAGCTTCATGGACGGGCCGTTCACCGAGTCCAAGGAGATCATCGGCGGCTTCTTCCTCATCGACGTGAAGACGCGCGAAGAGGCGGTGGAGCTCGCGACGCAGTGCCCCGCGGCGGAGTGGTCCACGGTCGAAGTCCGCCAGTGCGGCCCCTGCTACGACGAGTAGGCATTGCGTGCGACATGGCGGCCCTGGCTGGCTGGGCCGTCGCTGTCGCTCAGGCTTCCTCGTCTGGCAGGAGCGTGAGGAGAAGCGCGTCGTCGGGACCGAGCGGGCGCCATCCAGCAGGGGGAGGGTTGGCGCGGAGCGCAGCTCTAGCCTGCTTTACGCGCGCCTCATGAGTCTCGGGGGTATAGCTACTCCAGCGGGCGAGCACCTGAGCAACATCGAATCGGTTTGAGTCGTCCAGCACGGATGGCCATCCATCTGGAAAATGCTGGAACAGTTCGCGCACGAACTGCCCTCGAACCAAGCGTGTGACCTGCTTGCGCTGCTCCGCCTCCGCTACCAACCCGCTGAACACCTGCACCCCGGCGATGTCGTCCGCTCCAAGTTCCTCGGCCAACGCCACCAGTGATGCGGTAGGACGTGCTTCGGCAAAGGCGGTAAGCGAGCCATAGCCGCGTTCGCGGACGCGCTCGTACAGGCGGGCCTTCCAGTTACCCTGCCACGAACGTCCGTCGGTCATCGCCTCCTCCCAGAGATGAAGTTCATCGGAATGTCGTACTCCTTCAGATACCCCGCGACGAGCTTCAAGATCTCGTTTCGGGTCAGTCTCCGGCCGGCTTCAACCTCCGCAGCGTCTAGAACCTTCATGATCATCCGGTTCCATTCACCGGGCCACGTGCGTCCCAGCTTCCAGTTCCCCCCACCGTGAATCGCCTCATGGTGGGCCTGCTCCAACCGGACGCAGAACTGGTCGATGTCCATGTCGCCCTTGAAGCCGCGTTGCTCGAACCACTCGCGATGCTCTTGCGGCAGCACGTGGTGCTTCGGTCCGTCCGACATGCCCGCCCCCGCTCTGCCGGTTTCGTGCATGGCGCGCACCTCGGGGCTGTCCCCCAGCGCTTCGCGCACCCCCTTGGGCAGGTCCCGATGCGCCTGGGCCATCATGACCTGCCCACCTTGAATCAGGACGGCCGCGCTGACGGCGGGAACGGAGATGACGCCCGCCTGCACGAGCCTCCGCATCATCTCCACCCACTCGGCTGAGACGACCATCCGCGAGCCCACCACGACTCCGCCCGAACTCATCGCGAGCCCCACGCCAAGCGCCGCGGGGGGCACGCGTGGCAGGGACAGCTTCAGGGTGGAAATCATCGTGACCATCTCCACCGCCTGCATCGCGGCGATGATCTGCCCGCCAAGCTTCATGGTCGCGCGGGTCTCCCGCTGGAGCGTGTCGAACTCACGCGTCAGCTTTCCCATCAGCTCGGGCATCGCGGTCGTCGCCGCCTCCACCCGTTCGCGGTTCAGCGAGGCGAGGTCCGTGAGCGTGGGCTCCATCAGCCCCTGAATGCGATGCAGGTCCGTGAAGAGCTTCTCGGCGCTGCACATGGTGCAGTTGCGGAGGACAGCGTCCCCGAGGTGCAGGATGTCCACCCAGGTGGCCAGGAGGAGGGTCCCGAACTGAGCCGCCTGGAGCTTCGGCCCCGTCATGCGCAGCAGGCCCAGCTCCATGTCCGCGTCGCCAACTTGCGAGGCTGCCTTTGTCACCGCGGTGGCGCTCCCCAGCGCGCCATGGAGCCACGTCACCTGCTTGGAGCCCTGGTCGAGGTAGCGCGTGAACACGCCGGTGAGGCTCCAACCCCAGAGGTCTGGAGGACGGGCCGCCAGCCTGGTGAACGCGGCTTCGACGCGGCGCAGGGACCCCTTCACCTCATCCGTGGCGTCGAGGACTGCCTGTCGCGTCAGTGCAGCGCTCCGGGCCCCACCCCCGACAGCACCCTCCCTACCGCCGCTTCCCACTGCTGTTGCGTCGTCACGTGGCTGGCGGCGCAGGAGCCGCTGCTCAGGCCCGGAGACGCTGAGCGGGCGGGAGGTCCTGCTGCGCGGGGGCTCATCGCCTGGCGCCTCCATCCACGCGGAGGAGGACGCTTCTCGCGGGGTGTAGCTCAAGCTGTGGCCATCCCCAGGCGCCTGCGGCACGGAGGCGCATCCCGTGATCAGCAGCACCATGGCCAGCAAGACGGTGTCAGCGCGCATCATCCACCCTTGGCTGCAATCCGGTGCGGCGTTCAGAAAACCAGTCATCAGCGTGAAGTAAAGCAAGGCCGTATAGCAGGCAGGCCTTGGTTCGACGATGACGTGACCGAGAGCATCCCTCTTCTGGGGGATGGCCTGGCTCCCGCCTCGCGGGATGTGATGCTCTTCCTGGAAGGCATGCCCGCCGCGCATGCCCATCTCTCGACCCGAGGGGGGAGCGTCATGAAGGTCCTGATTGGAGACACCGTCGTCCTCAAGCAGCAGGCGGGCAATCCCATTGGCATTGTGACCCGGCGCAATGGCAACACGCTCACGGTCCGGTTGCCCTGGCAGGACAACGCGCTGGAACGCGTGTCCCGGTCCGACGTGGAGCCGCTGGCCGTGGGGATGGCGGATGCGCGCATGCGGCAGGCGAAGTTCAGCAACTCGCTGAGTCTGGCGGGCCAGTCGTCGCTCGCGGAGCTGGTCAAGGCGTTTGGCTATGCCTCGGATGTCAAGATGCAGCGCTCGTCGCTGGGCAATGTCGTGCGTCAGCTCGAGCGGGCGGGCCTGGAGGTCAAACCGACGACCGGCAGCTGGGATCGCTACGCGCCGTTCGTCCTGGGGCTGAAGAACGCCCTGCTGGAGCCTCCCGAGCCCGACGACGACGAGGCGGATGAGGAGGCGCCGGGCCTGCCCTTCTCCTTCGCGCTGCCCCAGCCCTTCTGGCCCAGCGCCCTGGGCCTGTCCCAGGAACGGGAGGTCGCCTTCCTGCGGGCACTGACCGCTCCGGAGCCCATCCTCGCGCTCCTCTACCTGCCTGACAGCCGCGGCGCCGCGGACTGGCTGCAGGCCACGTGGGAAGGCGTGATGGGGTGGGCGTATCGCTCGGCCCAGCGCTTCATCCGCTCACCGGGCGGCGGCGAGCCTCCCGCACCGGAGGTCGTCCGCGGGCCGCCCACGCTGCTGCACGGCTATCTCCGGCCGTCCGTCCTGGCCTCGGAGGGGCCCCGGCTGCAGGACGGTCCGCGCACGCTCAACCTCGTCGCGCTCCGCCGTGACGCGGACGCCCCCGTGGATCATCAGCGGCTGCTCTCCACCTGGCCGGGCCCCGTCTTCGAGTTCGATGCCACGGCGATCTCCAGCGAGGGCACGCCCGTGTCGCGGCTCCTGCTGATGGTCGGTGGCAAGCACGAGAAGGCCACGGATGACTTCGTGGCGGACCTGTCGCCGTTGAAGCTGGTGCTGTGGAGCCGCGAGGCCTGTGCTCACGGCGCCGCGCAGGCGATGAACTCCTGGGGAGAGACGCTGAAGCGCGCTCCCTTCTCCCGGTTCAAGGGCAGCAATGAAAGCGCCACGGCGCTGTCGCTGAAGGCTCGCCTGGCGCAGTGGGTAGGCTTGCGCCATCCCAACTTGGAGCTTGAGTTCGAACACCGCCGCGAGGAGGTCCCGGACGAGGATGGCTCCACGCAGGAGGTGACCCGGACCGACCTTCATGTGGAGGCGCTGGGGAGCTTCGAGGTCGAGACCCTGGTGGGGAGCGGGCCGATGGAGACCTTCTATCACCGGAAGATCTTCTCGCGGCGCAAGGCGGGAGAGTCCTTCTCGCTCGTCGTGCCTGGCGAGGCCCTGCTCTGGGCGGGCCCCTTCCTGGCGGACATCGCCCATCACCTGGGGGATGAAGGCGCGGTGCTGATCCCCGCGGCGGGGACGGCCTTCGCGCGGCTCGAACCGCGGCCGCTGACGGAGAACGCCTCGGAGGTGAAGGACCCTCAAGAGGCCCGGCGTGAGTCCACCATCGAGCTGGTGGAGCGTGACGTGGACCGGCTGCCGAAGCTCGAGGACGTCGCGGGCTACACCGCCGTCAAGCAGCGCATCCAGCGCGACATCATCTGGCCGGAGCGCAGGAGCGCGCTGCTGCGCAATGTCTCGCGGGCCTCGGGCATCCTCTTCTTCGGGCCTCCGGGATGCGGCAAGTCACTGCTGGCCCGGGCCATCGCGGGCGAGCTCGAACAGGAGGTGCGCCTGCTCTCTCCGTCGGACCTGCGGGGGCCGTACCTTGGCTGGGGCTCCCTGATGATCCGCGAACAGTTCGACTGGGTCGTGGAGCAGGAGAAGCGGATGCTCGTGCTGGACGAACTGGACGCGGTGGCGCGTTCGCGGCGCAACGGCCAGATGCACAGCGACGAGAAGGCGGATGTAAACGAGCTCCTCGTCCAGCTGGATCGCGCGGGCCGGCTGCGCAGGATCATCGTGGGCACGACGAACTTCCTGGGCGCGCTGGATGAAGCGGTCATTCGCAGTGGCCGGTTCGGGCGCTACGTCCCCGTGCCGCCTCCGGACCTGAAGGAGGCGGTCGAGATCGTCTCCTACTACCTGAAGCGGCTGAAGCGCGGCGGGCCGCGGGTCTTCGTTCCCAGCGATGCCGAGCTGAACGACGTCCTGGCTCCGCTGTTCCTGGAGAAACGGAAGGGCCAGCGCTTCTTCTCGGGCTCGGACCTGGAGGTCGCGGTCACGGAGGCCTACTGGCGGTGCGCGCAACGCGACACCCCGGTGGACACCCTGGATGCGGGTGAGGCCCCCGTGCACCTGACCCGGGACGAGCTGGCCGCCGCGCTGAAGGGCGGTCCCCGGTCCGTTTCGGAACACTCCATCCGCCGCTTCCTCCGGGAGGCCCAGCGTCATTGCGACGCCGAGCTCGCGGAGGCCCTCGCGCAGCGCTTCGAGGCGACGGAGTAGGGCGCTCGACATCCCCCCTGACTCCAGGGCGATTCGCACGGCGGTGGCGTCCGCCCCACCTTCCGGGGCCATGGCCACGACACCGCATGAGGCCCCGGAGGCGGGCCCGCAGTACCTGCCCACCCCGCTCGCGGAGGCCCGGGCCTTTGCCTGGGCCGACCTGCTGACTCCCACCCGCCGGGGCCTCCAGGAGCTCTTCTCCTGGCTGGAGGCCGCCTGCGAGGACAACGCGAGTGGGGCGGGCATCAGCTCCGAACACCTGTCCACCAGCCTCCTCGTCTCCGGGGCCCGGGGCTCCGGCAAGACGACGCTCCTGCTCAGCGCCGTGCAGGCACTGCGGGACTGGAAGTCCTTCGTGCGCGGGCCTCCCAGCCCCGAGGTGGCCTCGCTGTCCCGGACGCTCGAACGGCTGGAGCGGCGGGTCCTCTGGCTGGAACCGCTCGACCTGGAGCCCGTTCCCTCCCAGGCCAACCTGCTGGCCACGCTGCTGGTCCGCGTGCGGGCCGCGCTGGACCATTCCCGGCATGCGAAGGGGGCTCGCGGTGAATCCGCCCGGTGGGCCTCATCCATCCTGGAGGAGGGCGCGGAGGAGACGTGGGGGAAGCTGGATCACCTCATCCGCGACGCGTCGTTCATGTGGGAGGACATCCCGTCCACCACCGATGCCCGCGTGCGCGCGGAGCAGCAGATCCGCGCGTCGGAGATCTACGCCAACTTCCAGCCTCGCTTCGCCGACGCCATGGAGGACGTCGCCCGCACCCTGTCCATGCCTCGCTTCGGCGCGTCCGGCGGTGAGCAGGTGCTGCTCGTGCTGCCCATCGACAACGTGGACCGCAGCATCGAGCACCTCTACAACATCGTGAAGCTCACGCGCATGGTGGCCAGCCGTCACCTCTGGTTCGTGCTCGCCGCGGGTCACCAGGAGTTCCAGCGCTTCATGGAGCGCTCCTTCCAGCGGGAGCTCATCGTCTCGGGCCAGGCCGGCATCGGTTCGCGAGGCCAGGAGGAGACGCTGGCCATCGCCCGGCGCCAGGCGGCCACCACGCTGCGCCGCGCGCTGCCTCCCAGCTACCGCATCGCGCTGGCTCCGGTGGAGCCCCACGAGGCCTGGCGCTTCCCCGTGGACGGGAAGGAGGAATCGCTGGGCTCGCTCCTGCGGCGCCTGCGCCTGCCGACCGGCAAGCGGACCGAGTCGCGCGTCCTGGACACCTTCGCCGACCTGCTCGACCTGAACGGCCGGCTCATGCCCGACGTGGCGCGCTGCTACCGCGAAGCCCTGCGCACCGATGGCGCGGAGTCACGCGACACCGACGCGCGCCCGGATGAGCCGCTGCTCCAGCACGTGGGAAGGCTCGCGCTCAAGTTGCCCGCGCGGACCCTGCAGGACCTCTGGCTCGCCGTCCGCCGCGAGGTCCTGTCGGGCCTGCACTCCGAGGAGGAGCAGGGCGAGGCCGCCGTCCGGGTGGCCGCGGAGATGCTTCGCAACGCCATCGACGAGAGCGACCTGCCTGCCTGGGCCAGCGAGCAACTGCACCACCGCATCGTCCGGCCGGACGACCAGGGCCGCATCTGCCTGGACCTGACGGGCAGGCCCATCCGCCGCTCCAAGCGCACCAGCCTCCACGGCGTGCTCCAGGGGCCGCCGAGCGACCCCGGCGGAAACGGGACGGGCGCCCACGCCCGGGTCCTGGGCACGGAGGTGCACCTGCGCCGCTTCCACGAAGTGGTGCTGGTGCTGGAGGACCTGGAGGAGCGCGGCCGCGAAGCACCGCTGCCCTCGAACGTCAGCGGCTGGTTCATGCTCCTGCATGACGTGCTGATGCTCTTCGAGCAGCCCCGCGTGCTCAGCGCGGACGTGACGGCCCTGGAGATGAGCCCGGAGATGCTCGTCACCGTGCATGAGCTCTGGGCGGGCCGCGCGCGCGGAGAGCCGTTCGTCCAGGCCGCGTTCTGGTGGCCACCTCCGTCGTGGAACACCTTCATCGAGTTCGCCGTCCTCACCGCGCAGTGGCGCGCGTTCCTCGTGCGGCTCTCCAAGGGGTTCCTCTCCGCCAGTGGCGGGCAGGACGTCTCCCTGCGCGCGCGCTTCATCCAGGCCGCGTGGGTGGAGAACGTCTGCTCCGTGGCCGGGCTGACGCTGGGCCGGTGGGACTGGGGCGATGAGCGCCAGGGCGTCGTGTCCGTGCTGCGCGCCTCCCAACTGGACGCCGCGCTGGAGCGCTATGAACAACAGGTGCGCGACACGGTGGCGCACCTCGTGACCCGGATCCAGGAGCGCAGCGCCGGGTATGACCGGCTCTGGACGGCGTGGACCTGGCTTCGCAACGAGCTGCCGCTCCAGGTGCTGCCGGAGTTCGCGCTCGCGTCCGATGCGCGCAGCCTGCTGCGCCAGCCGCCTGGCGCCGCCAGCGAGGACGGAGGCTGGGAGGCCCTGGTGAAGGACTGGCGCGCGCAGGCGCCCCGGCTGGTGGCCTTCCGGCAGCAGCGGGTGCGCGACGTGATGAACCTCTCCAGCGCGGCCGGGTCGCTCCGCCAGGCGCTCGGCGCGGGGGGAGGGCGCGCGTCGGCGGCGTATTACGGCTGGCTCGACACCGTGGTGGAGGCCTGGTTCGCGGTGGTGGATCACGACGGGGATCCGCTGGCGGGCGTGGTGCTGGGCTTGACGCCCCGCCTGGGGCCCGCATCCACGGATGAGCACCCGTGAGCCGCGAGGGCCCGCGCCCACCGCAGGGCAGCCTGGCCCCTCGCCGCGTCCCGGAGGCCTACGTGCGCGCGGAGGTGGCCAGCTTCCCGCTGACGAGCCTCGGGGGCTTCCGGTCAGCGGTGACGGAGCTGGTGCCGTCGCTGGACGCGGAGGCCGGGGCTCCCACGCGGGAGCTCTGGCGCGAGTGCGAGAGGAGCCTGTCGGAGCACGCCAGCGGCTGGTCGTTGGACCGGATCATCGCCGTGCGCGACGCGTTCTGGTTCCCCTCGCGAGGACACGTCAGCCACCGGCGCGCCCCGCGCCAGGCCGTGTCGATGTTCCACTACCTGCGGCACCTGGCGGACACCCACCTGGAGCGCCGGCCCGGCGTCACCGTCATCTTCCAGGGCACGGGCGCGGAGGCCGTGGAGGCCCTGACGCACTACCGCTGGCTGACGTTCGCGATGCCGGAGGACCTGCTGCTGGCCGCCGTGCCGGTGGAGCCGCCTCCCACTCGCGTGGACATCGAGCCGCCGCTCCTGGTGCGCCACCTGCTCGACCGCGGCGTGGCGGAGGTCCATCACCACGTCGGCGCGGGCATGGATTTTCCGCTGCTGTGGGCCTCGCTGCTGTCGGCCATCGGGGACGTGGGCCTGGATCCGCGCACGCTCACCGGGCCGGGGCTTCCCTTCGACGAAGGGGAGCTGCTGCTGCGCTGGTTCCTGGCGACCGGGGTGACCCGCTGTGTCCTCGCGGAGGTCCTGCTGCGCCACGAGACGCCGCCCGTGCTGGAGTTCGTGCGCGGGCTCTCGGAGTCCAAGGCGTGGCTGCCGCAGCGGCGCCGCGTGCTCTCGCGGACGCTGGAGGCGCTTTCGCGCGGCAGGCGGGACGTCCTTCCCGCGCTGGATGAGCTGCGCGGCCTCTACGAAGACCTCCATCCGCTGGCGTCCCGCAACGTGTCCGAACCTCCCGACACGCTCGACGAGGTGTGGCGGCGGTGCGATCCCATTGCCTTGCGGCTGCGCCTGAGCACGCCCAACGGAGGGGAGCGCTGGCTGGTGCGCGCGGGCCTGAAGCACCTGGCAAGCATGGAGCACGCAGGCGTCCACGACGTGCACTTCGACCGCCTCTTCTGGCAGGTCCAGCGGGTGCGGTGCATCGCCTACCGCGCCTATGTGCAGCGGCCGCTGACCGCGGGCCTCCAGTGGTTCATCCGCTTCTATGGCCGCCCCGGCGCGATGAAGCGGCCCCTGCGCGCCGTGCGCGCGGAGGTGTCCTATGCGGTCGCGGGGGGGGACCAGTCCATCGCCGCGCTGGAGGTCCGCACGAGCCTGGCGAATGATCCCATCCGCATCGCCGAGGAGCTGGCCTCGCTCACACACTCCTGGCGGGCCGTGCTGGGCCGCACGGGCGAGCGCGCCAGCGGTGGGCGTCCGCCGGAGTTCGGCGTGGTGATGCACCTCATCAAGGCCCGCGACCCGGCCCGTCACTGGACGCTGGGGCAGCCGCCCGCGCACGGCATGGGCACGTACGCGGAGCCGGTGCCGGAGGGACGGGTGCGGCTGGGCGGACGGTTCTCGGACTACTTCGCCTCGCAGTCGGTGCAGGTGGAGGCGCTGGTGGACCTGCTGCGGGCGGTGCCGCTGTCACTCTGGCTGGTGCGGGGGCTGGACGTGGCGTCGGACGAACTGAGCGTGCCCACGTGGGTGCTGGCGCCGCTGTACCGCTACGTGCGCTGGGGCGCCGCTCGCGCCGCGACGAAGCGGGAGGCCCGGGGCGCTCCACCGCTCCGGCTGACGTCGCACGTGGGCGAGGACTACCGGCACCTGATGGAGGGCCTGCGCCGCATCTACGAGAGCGTGCACTACCTGCTGGACCGCACCGGAGGGCGGCTGGGCCACGCCACCGCGCTGGGAGTCGAGCCCGGCACGTGGGCGGAGTCCGTGGGCGCGGTGATGATGCCCGCCGAGGACCGGCTGTGGGACCTGGTCTTCGAGTGGCGCCTCTACAGCGACTACCGGCTGCCACCGGCCCTGGCCGCGGTGGCACCTCCGGGACGCCCGCAGCGCGTGGAGAACATGCTGCGCGAGCTGTCCGAGTCCGTCTTCGGAGACTGCATCGCGCCGCACGTGATGGCCGAAGCGCACCACGTGCTGCACAACCTCTGGTGTCCGCCGCTGGCGCGGGAGGAGGGCGGCGTGGGGCTGGATGCCTTCAGCCGCACCTTCCGCCGGCTGGACTGGAGCCGGGTGCTCAACGCGGAGCAGGTCCGCGGTCTGCTCATCGCCTACCGGGAGGACGAGCGCGTGTTCCAGCGCGGGCAGCAGCTGGTGGACATCCCGCTGGACGCATCGGAGGTGGACGCGCTCCGGTCCGTGCAGGACGCGATGCGCCGGCACGTGGGCGCGCGGGGGACGGTCGTGGAGGTGAACCCGTCCAGCAACCTGCTCATCGGCAACCTGCTGGACCTGCGCAACCATCCCATCCTGCGGCTCAATCCTCCCATCGCGGAGGACGGCGCGCCGCCGCCGGTGCCCATCGCCGTGGGCGCGGACGACCCCGTCACGTTCTCCACCTTCCTCCTGCGTGAATACTCCCTGCTGCACGAGGCGGCGCGCAGCGCGGGCTATTCCGAGCGGGTGGTGCACGAATGGCTGTCCAACATCCGCCAGACGAGCATGGACGCGCGCTTCACCGCCCCCTGGCGGCCCAATGCCTTGCACATGGCGGACGAGCTGCTGGAAGCGCTGGCCCGCTTCGCCCGGCGGATCGTCACCCGTCACGAAGCCCCCACGCCCGCTTGAGCGTCACCGGGGCGCTGGCACCTGCGGGCGGGGCGCCGTCGTGCCCGCGGGGCTGGACGGAGGCAGCACCTTCTCCGACTGACCGAGGAGCCGGCCCAGCACCTTGTCCATGATGGAGCTCAGCAGCTTGTCCGCGGACCAGCCCGCGACGACGGCCAGCGCCATCAGCGTGAAGAACACGGCCTGGTTGTCGCTGACGACGATGTGGAAGAGCGCGGGGCTGGGGTCCACGCCCGTGCTCCCCGTCCGCGTGTCCACGGACAGCAGCATGCGGGACTGCTCCAGGAACAGGAGCATCAGCGCCGCGAACGCGCCGATGACGGGCTTTACCAGCAGGTGGTAGGCGAAGAAGCGGCCCGTCGCCCCCGTGGCGACGACGAAGCGCTCCTTCGATAACATGTTGGAGATGATGGCCCCGGAGGCCCCCGCGAAGCCCACCAGCAGCAGGCCCCGGGGCACCAGGTCGCTCGGCCAGGCTTGGATCAGCTCCCGGGAGAGCAGCAGGAAGGAGACGAGGAAGACCGCCAGCAACAACAGCGTGCTGAAAACCTGAAGCGTGACGTTGATGGAGAGCTGCCAGAACGTCTTGTCCACCTGCTGGTTGACCGTGTCGAGCGCCCCGCGCAGCACGTTGCGGCAGTACCGGTCCGCGTCGGCTCCGTCCTCCTGGGTGAGCCTGCGCACGCACCGGGGCAGGGGGCCGCTCACCTTGTCCGCGCCCAGCCAGAGCAGGGCCCGCGCCGTGTCCGCCACCCGGCGCCCGAACTGCTGTTCGATCTCCAGCGCCCTGGGCACCAGCATGTGCGGCGGCATCACCAGCAGGAGCAGCCCGTCCACATCGTGAATGAGCTCCCAGAAGGAGAAGGACCAGCGCCCCGCGGGCTTGTCCAGGCACCACCGGGCGGCAGCCAGCCTCTCCTCGCATTGCTTCAGGATGGCCAGGTCCTCGTCGTTGAGGTCCGTGCGAATCCGGCACAGCTCCAGGAGCGAGTCGTTGCTCTCCACCCTGTTCCAGAGCAGCTGGGTGGCCGAGCCGAACCCCCGCCGCCTCCGCTGGAAGCCCACGCGCTTCAGCAGCTCCGGGAACGGATGGTCTGGGAGCGTGTCGGTGGCCGCCATGAGGGACACATGGCCACGGCGCGGGCAGGTGACAACCCAGCCGGGCCGCGCAGTGCGTCAATGTCATGCGTCACCGTGTTTAGACAGCGAGATTTGATTAGCTCGAACGGGTGCTGATACGCCCGCTGCACCTCCACCCGGAAAGGTGCATCGCATGTCGCGTCGCTCCCGAATTGTCTCAAGATTCCTGTTCTCGCCGCTGCTCGCCCTGGCCTGCGGCCCCGTCACCGACGAACCGGCCGCGCCCGTGGAAGCGCCCGCCCAGGTGGCCCAGCCGCTGGCGGTGAGCGGCTTCGCGGAGATGCACCACCACATGTTCGCGGAAGAGGCCTTCGGCGGCGGGTGGTTCCATGGCGGCCACACCGGCACGCTGGCGAGCTGTGACGGCGGCATGCCGGAGAGCGACCATGCGCGCGTCCGCATGGACCTGCGCGACATGCTGAACCTGTGTCCCAACGCCGGCAGCGTGAACCTGGGCGGCATCCCCATCCTGTCGGACGTCTTCGGCGTGGGCGGCGCGGTGGCGTCGGAGGTCATCGGCCAGGTGGAGGGCACCGAGGGCGACACCGGCCTGCACCTGGGCCGCATGGAGACGCCCACCCAGTGGCCGCGCTGGGACACCATCGCGCATCAGCAGGCGTGGGAGGGCTGGCTCAACAAGGCCCGCCAGGGCGGCATGTCCCTGGTCATGGTGTCGCTGGTCAGCAACGAGTTCCTCTGCAAGGCGCTGCCGTACCAGAACCTCAAGCGGCCCTGTGACGAGATGATGGACGTGGACGTCCAGCTCCAGATGGCCCGCGACTTCGACGCGCGCACGGACTGGGCGGAGATCGCCCTGTCGCCCGCGCACGCCCGGCAGATCATCTCGCAGGGCAAGCTCGCGATGGTGCTCTCCATCGAGTCCAGCAAGCTCTTTGGCACCAAGGACTGGCGCGCGGAGCTGAACCGCGTCCATTCGCTGGGCGTGCGCTCGCTGCAGCCCGTGCACCAGCTGGACAACCGCTTTGGCGGCGCGGCCCCGCACAACGCCATCTTCCAGGTGGCCCAGTTCCTGGAGAACTGTCACATCGACACGGACTGCGGCCTCACCGGCAACGGCTTCACGCTGGGCTTCGACGTGGACGCCAACTGCAAGAACACCAAGGGCCTCACCGCGGACGGCAAGGCGCTGGTCCAGGAGATGATGAACAAGGGGATGCTCATCGACATGGCCCACATGTCCGAGAAGAGCGTCCAGGACGCGTATGCCCTGTCCCAGGGCCGCACGTACTACCCGCTGTTCATCTCCCACGGCCACTTCCGCGAGGTGATGAACCCGGAGCTGGCCGCCAACGAGAAGACGACGCCGTCGTGGGTGGTCCGCTACGTGCGCCAGACGGGCGGCATGTTCGGCCTGCGCACCGCGCACGACGAGACGCGCAACTACAACCGCACGCCGGTGGCCAACACCTGCCAGGGCTCCACGCGCTCGCTCGCGCAGGCGTACGAGTTCGGCCGCCAGGGCCTCAAGGTCAACATGGGCTTCGGCGCGGACCTGAACGGCTTCATCCAGCAGACGCGCCCGCGCTTCGGTGACTTCGGCGCGTGCTCCGCGGGCTTCCGCGCGGAGGCGGACGCGCAGGAGGAGCAGCAGCGCGTGTCCGGCCCGCCGCCGCTGGGCACCGACTTCGACGTGTACGGCCTGGCCCACGTGGGCCTGCTGCCGGACGTGGTGAAGGACCTGAAGCAGCTGGGCGTCAACACCACGGGCCTGGAGGGCTCCGCGGAGAAGTTCATCCAGATGTGGGAGCGCGCCAACGGCACCCGCACCGGCATGGCGGACGCGGCCAACGACATCGACACGAGCGGCGTCGACCCCTACGTCGCCAAGGCCACCCGTGAGGCGGCGTACCCGAAGATCTGCGGCAAGGCCTACGCCCCCAGCACCAAGCTGGTGTCGGAGACGTGCCGCTTCGACGCCGAGTGCAAGTCCAGCCTGTGCAGCGCGTGGGATGACTGCGGTGACGTGCCGGGCGTCTGCACCTGCTCGTCGGACTCGCACTGCGCCACGGGCCAGTTCTGCGGCTGGGGCACCAACGACGGCAAGTGCGTGAACAAGCGGCCCAAGGGCTCGCTGTGCTCCTCCGGCCGCGAGTGCCAGTCCGGCAAGTGCTCGTGGCTGATGTGCACCTGATTCCCCCGCAGTGAAACGGCCCCCGGGACTCTGGAGTCCCGGGGGCCGGATGCTTCCTCAAGGCCGACTGGCTAGCGGACCTGGAGGAAGGAGAACGACAGGCCCTGGTGCGTCGCCACCAGCTTGCCGCTCAGGTCCGTCAGCTCGCGGTAGTTCGTGGTGCTGCCGCTGTTGGTGAACTCGCTGAACACCGTGCGGCCGTCGACCTCGTACAGGAACGAGCTGCCCGTGCTGGCCGGCAGCGTGTCCACCAGCGTCGCGGGGGTGCCGGCGGCCGGGTCGATCTTCCACCACTTCCAGGCCACCGCGCTCGCCAGGGCGCGCGCGGCCGTGTCCGGCTGGACCGCGTACGCCGTCTCGTCCAGCACGCGCAGGTAGCCCGTGCCGTTGGGGCCCGCGAGCAGCGAGCCCGTGGCGCCGTTGTTCGTCAGCGCGCTCAGCTCCTTGAAGAAGGTCTTGTCGTAGGTGTTCGTCGCCGGGTCGAACTTCAGCAGGCACGGGGTGGGCACGCTGGGGTTGCCGCCGGACACGCGCTTCTCCGCGGCCCCGTACGCCTCCGTCGCCAGGTACACCTGGCCGTCCGTGCCCACGATGCCGTCACGCACGTAGCCGCAGCGATCATCCCGCACCACCACCGCGCTGTCGTCCGCGGTGTCCACCACGATGATGCCCGCCTGTTTGGTGACGGCGGCGCCCGCGCGCCAGCCCAGCGGCATCAGCACCTTGGTGCCCACGCGCAGCGGGTTGGAGGCGAAGGTCGTCGTGCTCCCGGCGAAGGTCATGTCCGGCAGCGAGATGCTGTTCGTCACCGTCATGTCCTTCGGGTTCCAGATGATGACCTGTGAGCCGCGGCCGTCGAAGTAGTAGGCCTTGGTCTCGGACACGAACTGGAACTGGTTCTGGTACTCGCTGATGGCGGTGACGCCCTTGCCCGCGAAGCTGACCTCGCCCGCCTTCTCCAGCGTGTTGTTGGCCGTCACGTTGTAGCGGGTGACGGTGCCGCCAGCGCTGCTGGAGACGAAGATGGCGCCCGACTTCGGGATGCCGGAGCCCAGCGCGCGGCCGTTGATCTCCGTGGCGTTCGTCAGCGACAGCGGCGTGGCCGGGTCCAGCTTGTCCGTCAGGACGACGTAGCTCGTGGACGCGGTGTCGGTGCTCACCTGCGCGACGAAGGCGTACAGCGACGTCTGCGTGCCCGCGTCCGGGGTCTTGTTGTCGTCATCGTCGTCGCCACAGGCCGCCGTGAAGGCGAGGGAGAGCGTGAGCAGCAGGCGCGCGGAGGGGCGGAAGAAGGGTGAAGGCTTCAAGGACTTCCCTTTCAGTGGGGGGGTGGAGGGCTGCGAAGAACGGAAGCGCGCGGCTCAGCGCTCCAGCGTGAACTTGGCGGCGATGATCCGCCCGGGGCGCTGGACCCCGTAGAAGTCGAAGGTCCGGGCGTTGGTGAGGTTCTGGAAGTCCAGCGTCCAGCTCAGCCGCGTCGTCATGTCTCGGATGACGTAGGTGAGCGCCAGCGCGTGCGTGAGCTGCGAGTCGATGCGCAGCTTGGAGTCCTGGTTCCCCAGCCCCTCCCACGCGAGCAGGAAGTCATCCATGAAGCGCGTGCGCCAGGTGACGAGCAGCTCGTCCTGGAAGCGCAGCAGCCCCGTCAGCCGCCCCTGCGCGCTGGCGTTGGCGGTGAGGTAGGGGCGGTTGGGGATGCGCTGTCCGTTGAAGTCGGCGTAGCGGCCTTCGGTGGACGTGTTGCGCAGGTCCTGCCACGTGGCGTTGGCGTCCAGGCTCAGGTAGCGGCCCGGTGACGTCCAACCGGCTGAGCCGAGCACCCCCAGCGAGCGCGCCGCGATGACGTTCTCGTAGGTGTAGAAGCTGCCCTGCGGCGTGAGGAAGATGAGCTGATCCGCCAGCCGGGCGAAGCCGCCCACGTTGACGCGAAAGCTTCCGGCGCGGCCCGGCTCGGAGGTGTAGCCCAGCCCCAGGTTGAAGTTGTGGCTGGTCTCCGGCTGGAGCTCCAGGTTGTCCTCGATGAGCAGGCCGTCGCCGAAGAGCTCGTCCGGGCGGGGCAGCCGCGTGGCCCACTCGTAGGAGGCCTTGGCGCTGAGCGCGTTCGTGATGCGGAAGCGCAGGCTGTCACCGGCGCCGAATTCGTGCGCGGTGCGGCCCAGGTCCAGGAACTCCGCGCTGGCCAGGAGCTTCTGCGCGCGCACGTCCTGGAGGTAGTCCTTCACGAAGGCGATGTTCTGCAGCCGCCCGTCGAAGGCATCGGCCTGGTACTCCAGGCCCGTCACCACCGACGTCACGCCCCGGGGCGCGGAGAGCGGGTCCGGCTGGTTGTTGGCTTCGAGCCGGCGGTCCTCGCCCGTTCGCGCCACGACGGTGGGCGAGACGGCGAGCCGCAGCGTGTGCGCGCCGCCGGGCACGGGCGTCCAGGCCGCGTTGAGGCGCGCGAACGCGGTGTGCTGGTTGACGTAGCGCTCCGTGCCCCCTTCGGTGATCTCTCCCGGCTGGGGCAGGGTGATGAAGCAGCGGCCGTACCAGTCGTAGGCGCACGAGCCGATGTCCAGGAACCGGTTGCGGCGGAACGTGTACCCGCCCACCGCGTCCACGGTGACGCCCGGATCGTAGGTCTGCGAGTAGCGCAGCGTGGCGCCCGCGGAGCCCTCGGTGGTGGTCACCTCGCCGTAGGGGGACTCCATGGTGACGTCGTTCTGGATGTCGCGGCCGGCGGCGTTGAAGAAGCCGCGCACGAGCAGGCGCCGGGCCCAGGGCTTGTCCACGAAGCCCGCCTCGACGCTGGCGCCTCCCGCGCGGTAGCCGTCGTGGAAGCGCCGCACCTCCACGGGCGCGAGCTTGCCCAGGTCGTTGGCCACCTCCACGTTGACGGGGTAGTCGTTGCGCGCGTCGTCGTAGAAGCCGTGCGCGCGCATCAGCAGGCCGGTGGACTCCTGGTAGTGGCGGGCGCTCGCGGTGAAGCGGTTCGTGTTGAAGGAGGCCAGCTCGTAGGAACCCGCCACGGCCGAGCCGCGCACGTCCTGGTCGGTGACGAGCTCCACCGCGCCGCCCAGCACGTCCGCGCCGAAGCGGATGGGAACGACGCCGGTGTAGACCTCCATCTGCTGCACCAGGTTCACCGGCACGTTCGCCAGGCCCGGGCCGTAGCCCGCGAACTCCAGCGGGACGCCGTCGATGAAGAAGCGCACCTGATCATCCGACAGGCCCGCGATGGAGATGCGCGCGCCGCTGCCCAGGCCGCCCGTGCGGCGCACGTCCACGCCCTCCGTGCGCGACAGCGTGGTGCCCAGGTCGGCGGACTCCATGCCGGCCTGCTCCAGCTCGATGACCTGCACGGCCTCCGCGGACTTGCGGCGGCGCTCCGCGCGCGTCTCGCCCACGGCGGTGACCTCGACGTCCTCCTGGTATTCCGCCGGGGCTTCGTCCTGCGCCTGTGTGGCTTGGGGGGCGCTGGACAGGGCGGGCGGCGGCGTCGCGGCCACGGCCCTGGAGCGGCCGGGGAGCTGGAAGACGTAGGTGTACGTGACGCGCGCGGGGGCAGGGACGCCGTTGCGCTTCGCGGGCGTGAAGCGGAACTGGAGCGCGGCGGTGCGCGCGGCCTCGTCGAAGCCGTGGCCCACGGGCTCCATCACCTCCGCCTGCGTCACCACGCCCTGCGTGTCCACGCGCAGGCGCAGGCGGACGTTCGCCTCCAGCTGGGCGCTCTCCGCCTCCGGGGGGTAGGGCGCCTCCACGGCGTGGAGCAGCTTCGGCAGCTCGATGACGGGTTCCGCTGGCGCGGCTTCCGTCGCGGGAGGCGGGGGCTCCGGCTGCTCCTGGCCCGCGGATGCAGGGGTGCCGAGAAAGACCGACGACAGCAGGGCCACGCCCGCCCGGGACCGCCACCTGCGCTTCGCTTCGATTGCGATTATGAAAATGGTTATCATTTTCAACGGCGCGACGTTTAGCCGCACGCTGTCTGGGCTGTCAAGGCTCCATGGCAATCAGGCAGCGCGGTCCTGGGGAGCCTTCACCGTCGTGTGAAGGCCGTCCGCGACGCGGAACGCGAGCTGGAGGGATTGGTCCGCGTTGAGCCGCGGATCGCAGTGCGTGTGATAGCGGTCGGAGAGGTCGTCCTCGGACACGTCCAGCGGGCCGCCCAGGCATTCGGTGACGTCCTGGCCGGTCATCTCCAGGTGGAGGCCTCCGGGGTGGACGCCCTCGGCGGCGGCGACCTGGAGGAAGCCCATCACCTCCGCGAGGATCCGCTCCAGCGAGCGCGTCTTGTAGCCGTTGCTGGCCTTGTGCGTGTTGCCGTGCATCGGGTCGATGGACCACACCACGGGGCTGCCGTGGCGCCGGGTGGCGGCCATCAGGCGGGGCAGGCGCGCGGCGACCTGATCCGAACCGAAGCGCCCGATGAGCGTGAGCTTGCCCGGGATGCCCTGGGGGTTGAGCGTGTCGATGAGGCGCACCAGGTCGTCCGGCTCCATCGTGGGACCGCACTTGAGCCCGATGGGGTTCTGGATGCCGCGCATGAACTCCACGTGGCCGCCGTCCAGCTGGCGGGTGCGCTCGCCAATCCAGAGCATGTGCGCGGACGTGTCGTACCAGCCGCCTGTGGCTTCATCGGCGCGGGTCATCGCCTGTTCGACGTTGAGGAGCAGGGCTTCGTGGCTGGTGAAGAAGTCCACGGGGCGCACGGCGCCTTCGGACTCCGGCCGGTGTCCCAGCAGCCGCGTCAGGTCCGTGTATCCCTCGCGCGCGAAGTCCCGGACCAGCTGCATCGTCTCCGCGGACTGGTGGTAGGCGCGCAGCAGGCGCTGGGGGTCCGGCGTGCGCTCGCGCGCGTCGAACTCCATGCCGTTGATGATGTCGCCCCGGTAGCTGGGCAGGGTGACGCCGTTGAGGGTCTCCGTGGCGTTGGAGCGCGGCTTGGCGAACTGGCCCGCGATGCGGCCCACCTTCACCACGGGGCAGCCGCCCGCGAAGGTGAGCACGCCCGCCATCTGGAGCAGCAGCTGGAAGGTGCCGCGCACGTTCGCGGCGGAGAACTCCTTGAAGCTCTCCGCGCAGTCGCCACCCTGGAGGAGGAAGGCCTTGCCCTCGGCGACCTGGCCCAGGGCCTCGCGCAGGCGGCGGACCTCCTCGGCGTGCACCAGGGGCGGCAGCCGCGCGAGCTCCGCCTCCACGCGCGCGAGGGCTCCGAGGTCGGGGTAGTCGTCGGGGATGTAGCGGACCGGCTTTGCCCGCCAGGAGGAGGGGGACCAGGGGCTGTTCGTCACGGGAGCGCCGTCACTTTCGGGGGCAGGATTCCCTGCGCGACGCAGGAGTCGAGATAGCGGTAGAGGAGCTTCCGGTCGGTGGGCGGGCAGCGGACGCCGGTGCCCTCCAGCGCGGCCAGCAGCCGTTCACAGCGGATGGGGCCCAGGCCGAAGGCCGGGGTGGAGTCCCCGCTGCGCAGGTCGAAGAACGCGAGCGTGGCGTCGTGGCCGCCGGAGCCCTTCGCGACGCGGTCGCGCCACTCCGGGACGGGGCACAGGTCCAGCGGGTAGCCGTAGTCGCGCACCCAGCCGAACAGCTCGGACAGGCGCACCTCCTCGGCGGGCGTCACGTTGAACACGGCGCCAGGATGCGACGCGCGGGCGAGCTGCACGATGGCGCTGGCCACGAAGTCCACGGGCGTCCAGACCTCGCCCACGTCCAGCAGTGGCAGGGCACGCACGGGCAGGCCCGCGAGCACGATGCGCCACACCAGGTCCTGCGTATTGACGAGCGCGGTGTCTGGCGCGCCCACCACGCGGCCCAGGCGGTACACCGTCGCGGGCAGGCCGCGCTCGGAGGCCTGTTGCACCAGCCGCTCCGCGATCCACTTGGACTGCTGGTAGCCGTCGCGAAGGCCGGGGTGCGCGGGGACGAACGCCTCCGGCACGTCCGGGGACAGGTTCGCCTGCGGAGCCACCGCGAGCGTGGACACGTAGTGGAAGGGCTTGGGGCGGACGGCGGCGGCCAGTTTGAGCAGTTCGCGCGTGCCGCGCACGTTGACGCCCTGGAGGCTGCCGTACTCGCGCACGACGCTGACCACGGCGGCGTTGTGGATGACGGCGTCGCATTCGGCGGCCAGGTTGCGGAAGCGCGTGGCGTCCAGGCCGAGCATCGGCTGGGAGAGGTCCGCCGGCAGCGCGAGCACCCGCGCCTCCAGTCCCTCCGTGGGCAGCTTCTGGCCGGTCAGCGCCGAGCGCAGCCGCTCCATGGCCTGCGCTTCGTCCTTCGCGCGGACGGGGCAGATGACGCGCGCGTCCGTGCGGGTGAGGAGCTGGTGCAGCAGGTGCGCGCCGACGAAGCCGGTGGCGCCCGTGAGGAGGACCTGACGGAAGCCCTGGGACCGGCGCGGCAGCTCGCGCGCCCAGGCTTCGGCCGTGGAGGAGGGGACGATGTCCTCGCCCAGCTCCGCGTCCGCGAGCATGGCGGGTGTGAGGCCACCGGTCTCCACGCCGCCCGTGCTTCCGCCCTGGAGCGCCTGGGCGAGGCCGGACACGGTGGGGTGCTTGAAGACGGTGGCGACGGGGACGTCGCGGCCCACGGCGATGCCCAGGCGGTTGGCCACCTGGATGCTCTGGAGGGACTGGCCGCCCAGCTCGAAGAAGTCATCCTGAAGTGACGTGGCGGCGCGGCCCAGGACCTGTTCCCAGACCTCCAGCACCGTGCGCTCCATGGGCGTCGCGGAGGCGAGCAGCGCGGCGCTCTCGTCCGCGGGCATCGCGTTCTGGAGGGCCTTGCGGTCGATCTTCCCGGTGCTGGTGCGAGGCAGCCGCTCCGCGAAGGCGAAGGCGCTGGGCACCATGGGGGCGGGGAGCGCCGTGAGCAGGTGCTTGCGCAGCTCCGCGGGCGAGGGCTCGGGCGAGGCAACGAGGTGCGCGCACAGCCGGCGGGGCCCGCCCGGCAGCACCTGGCCGACGACGGCGGCCTCACGGACACCGGGGTACTTCAGCAACACGGTTTCGACTTCGCCCGGGTCGATGCGGTGGCCGCTGATCTTGAACTCGTCATCCACGCGGCCCACGAACACCAGCTGGCCGTCGTCGCGCACGCGCACCTTGTCGCCGGTGCGGTAGGCGCGGGGGGAGCCGTCCACTGCGTCCAAGCGGGTGAAGCGGGCGTCGTCCAGCTCCGGGCGGCCCAGGTAGCCGCGAGCGAGCGCGCCGCCCATCAAGCACAGCTCGCCTTCCTTGCCGGGAGCGGCCAGCCGGCCCTGCGGCGTGATGACGGCGGCGACAACTCCGGGCAGCGGGCGGCCGATGGGGACTTCGTCACCGGAGGGCAGGGCGTTCGGGCCCGCGATTTCGGCGACGGTGGCGACGACGGTGGCCTCGGTGGGGCCGTAGGTGTTGAGCAGGTGCACGCGGTCGCCCGCGACGTCCCGCCAGCGGGCGATGCGCTCCGGGAGCGCGGCTTCGCCACCGATGATGACGGTGCGAAGCGCGTCGGGCAGCCGGGCGGCGCCGGTGGACAGGCTGTAGGCCAGCTCGTGCCAGAAGGCCGTGGGCAGATCGAGCAGGGTGATGCCTGCTTCGGCGCAGGACTCCATGAGGCGCGGCACGGACTGGAGCATCTCATCCGTGCGCAGCACCAGCCGTCCACCCGCGCACAGCGTGACGAAGATCTCCTCCACGCTGGCATCGAAGTGGAGCGGGGCGAACTGGAGCACTCGGTCTTCGGGACCGACGCCGTAGCGCTGCGTCGCACCCGCGACGAAGTGGGCCAGGGCCCCGTGCGTGATCTGCACGCCGTTCGGTTGGCCCGTGGAGCCGGACGTGTAGATGACGTACGCGAGCCGGGCCTCCGGGTTGGAAGAGGGATCGGTGGCGTCTTGTTGCTCCAGGCGCTGCACGACGAGGACGCCCGGTGCGGTCGGATCCGTGTCGGGCGAGGGGCGCTCGGACATCACCATCACGGCGGGCCGTGCGTCCTGGAGGATGGCCGCGTTGCGCGTGGCCGGACCGGTTGGGTCGATGGGCAGGTAGCCCGCGCCCGCGAACAGGATCCCCAGGCTGGACACGATGGCGTCGATGCCTCGCGGAACCTTCACCGCCACCGCCGTGTCGGGCCGTACGCCTGCTTCGACCAGCCGCGACGCCAGTGCCTGCGATGCCGTCACCAGCTCGCGGTAGGTCATCCTCCAGCAGCCGTGCTCCAGCGCAATCGCGCCCGGACGGACCTCGGCCTGCGCCTTCAGCAGCTCCAGCACCGGGCGCACCGTTGGCACCGGACCGCCGTCCAGCACGGAGCCCACCGCGCCCGCCGCCGCCCGCCGCACCGGCTGCTCAGGCTGGGCGAGCAACGACTCCAGCAACTGGAGGAATCCTCGCTGGTGCTCCTCGAGCGATGCCTCCGTGTAGCAGGCGGGGTTCGCGTCCAGGTCCACGCGCAGCGCCGTCCCTCCCGAACGCGCATGGAAACCGAACGACAGGTCCTCCACCGGACCCGCGGAGATGTTGTGCGCCGTGCCCGGCACGCCCGCGAAGTCCAGTGCGTAGTCGAACGGCATGATGTTGACGACGGGACCGAACAGCTTTCGCTGCCCACCCACGAGCCGCAGGTCTCGCCGGAGCTGTTCGTAGCGATAGCGCAGGTGCGGCCGCGCGGCCTTCATTTCCGCCGCCACGTCGCGCGCCAGCGCGTACAGCCCCGCGTCCGGACGCACGGCGATGCGCAGCGGCACGATGTTCATCGCCATGCACGGCACGCGCAGCGACGCCGAACCCAGGCGGCCCATCACCGGCAGTCCCAGCACGGCCTCCGGCGCACCCGTGCGCTGGTGCAGGTAGATGGCCGTCACGGCCAGCACCAGGTCGGACCAGCTCACGCCCGCCTGCTTCGCGCCCGCCTGCAACGCCGCCATCAGCTCCGGCCGCAGGTGCTCCGACCGCCGCAGGAACCGCGACGACATGGGCGCCGCCTCCGCGAGCAGCGCGGGCACCGGCGCGTCCTCGAATCTCCCCACCCAGAAGTCGCGGTCCTTCTGAAGCTGCGGGCCGTTCCGGTACGCGACGTCCTCATCCAGCACAGGACCCAACCGGCTGAACCCCGCCGGCGCCGCCTTGCCCGTCACCTCCGCCGTGTAGAGCTCCGCCACCCGCCGCGCGAGCAGCGAGAAGCCATACCCATCCATGGCGATGTGATGGATGCGCTGGAACCAGAACGACCGCTCCGGCCCCACCGTGAGCAGCGCCTGCGCGAACAGCGGCCCCGTGCCCAGGTCCACCGTGCGGCCCAGGTCCTTCCACATCCACTCCTGAGCGGCGGCCCATGGGTCGGCCTCGCCGCTCAGGTCCACGCGCTGGAGCGTCCAGTCCGTCCCCGCGTCGATGCGCTGGACCGGACCGTCCCCACCCGCGACGAAGCGCGAGTGCAGCGCGTCCGCGTCCGCCACCGCCTTGCGAAGCGCGGACTCGAAGCGCACCGGATCCACGGCGCCCCGGAACTCGATGCACTCCCCGGCGTTGTAGACGGGGCTCTTCAGGTCGAGCTGTTGCCCCACCCAGATGCCGTGCTGGGCCGCGGTCAGCGGGCGGTTGTCCTGGGATGGGTGCATGACGGGGGGAACTCCGAAGTGGAAGAAGGGCGGGTTATGAGACGCGAGCGCCAGGGGCCATCGCGACCGGCTGCTTCGCGGCGAGCAGCGCGTACCAGTCCGTGAGCGTCGGCTTCTCCGCGAGCTCCACGAAGGACACCTCCGTGCCGCCCTGCCGCCAACGCTCCACCAGGCTCATCAGGCGGATGGAGTCCATGCCGCGCTCCAGCAGGTTGTCGTCCTCGCCAATCGCGGAAGCGGACTCCATCAGCAGCTCCGCCACGGCCGCGCGAAGCTGCTCGCGGTCCACCGCTGGAACAGCCGCCTGCACGGGCATCGCGTCGATGACCTGCTGCGTGGTGGCGACAAACGCGACCAGCTGCGACGCGTAGTCCAGCGCCATCCGGTGCTTCTCCAGCGAGAAGTCCGCCACCGCGTCCGCGACGAGGAACGGACGGATCTCACTCATGGAGCCGTCGCTCGCCGTCTGCAGGCAGCCGATGTGCGCGTAGATGCCGCAGATGATGAGCTGATCGCGGCCCATGTCCCGCATCAGGTCCATCAGGCGCGTGTTGCGGAACGCGCTGTAGCGCCACTTGGTGAGGACGGTGTCGCCCTCGGCCGGGGTGAGCGCTTCGATGATCTGCTGCTTCGGACCGGCGCGGACACCCGGGCCCCAGAACTCCAGCTGGAGGCCGCGCTGCTCCGGCGTCTGGTCTCCCGGCTGCGCGGAGTAGACGACGGGGACGCCCAGCTTCACCGCGTGCTCGCGCAGGCGCTGGATGTTGGCCACCAGCTCCGTCACCGGAGACTGGCCCTGCGTGAAGGCGTCCACGAAGTAGTGCTGCATGTCGTGGATGAGCAGCACGCAGCGCTGGGGCTCCGGCGTCCAGGCGAGCTTGTTCCGGGGCAGGTCCGCGGCTCCGGGCATGGAATAGGGGGCAATGGCAGGCAGTGCCATGAAGGGCTCCTGTTTCAGGGAGAAGGAGTGGAGAGGGACTGGCGCAGGCTGTCGCGCAGCGCCTTCTTGCTGACCTTGCCGACGCCCGTCTGGGGGAAGGACGCGACGAACTCGATGCGGTCGGGGATCTTGAACGACGCCAGGCCGCGCTGGCGCAGGAAGGCGTTGAGCGCGGAGGGGGCGGGGGCCTCGCCTCGGGGGATGACGACGGCGCAGGTGCGCTCTCCCAGGAACTTGTCTGGGATGGCCACCACCGCGGCGTCGCTCACGGAAGGGTGGGCGAGGAGATGGTTCTCCACCTCCTCCGCCGCGACCTTGTCGCCGCCCCGGTTGATCTGATCCTTCGCGCGCCCCTCCACCACGAGGTCGCCCTCGGGCGTCAGGCGCACCAGGTCGCCCGTGCGGTAGAAGCCGTCCGTCGTGAACGCCTTGGCGTTGTGCGCGTCCGCCTTGTAGTAGCCGCGGATGGTGTACGGCCCGCGCGTGAGCAGGTGCCCCGTCTCGCCGGGCGCCACCGGCACGTCGTCGTCGTCCACCACGCGCAGTTCGTCCGCGTCCGACATGGGGCGGCCCTGCGTGGTGACGATGCGCGTCTCCGGGTCGTCCAGCCGCGTGTAGTTCACCAGTCCCTCGGCCATGCCGAAGACCTGCTGGAGCGCGCAGCCCAGCGTGGGGCGCACGCGCGCGGCGGCCTCGTCGCTCAAGCGCGCACCGCCCACCTGGAGGACCTTCAGGCTGGACAGGTCGTGCTTCTTCGCCAACGACGAGTCCAGCCACACCATGGTCAGCGGCGGCACCAGCGCCGTGACGGTGACGCGCTCACGCTCGATGAGCGGGAAGGCCACGTCCGGGCTGGGGTTCAGCGCCATGACCGCCGTGCCACCGGCTTGGAAGGTGCCCAGCACACCCGGGGAGGACAGCGGGAAGTTGTGCGCCGCCGGCAGCGCGCACAGGTACACCGTCTCCGGGGTGAACCGGCACACGTCCACGCTGGCGCGCAGGCTGTAGATGTAGTCGTCGTGCGTGCGCGGAATCAGCTTGGGCACGCCCGTGCTGCCACCGGACAGCTGGAAGAAAGCCACGTCCGAAGGCGACGGGCCCTTCAGCGCCATGGGCTCGGCGGGCACGGAGGTGAGCGCGGTGTGGTGGCCCGCGGCCCCCAGCACCAGCACGTGCTTCAGCGTGGGCGTGGCGGCCTTCACCTGATCCGCGAGACCCCGGTAGTCGAAGCCGCCGAAGCGGTCCGGGATGACGTACGCGACGGCTTCAGTGAAGGCGCAGAAGTAGCCGATCTCCGACGCGCGGTGCGCGGGCAGCGCGAACACCGGCAGCGCGCCCATGCGGAACAGCGCGAAGATGACCTCGTAGAACTCCGGCACGTTGGGCAGCTGCACCACCACGCGGTCGCGCGAGCGGATGCCCAGTCCGTGGAAACCCGCGGCCATGCGGTCCACGCGCGCGTCCAGCTCCGCGTACGTCCAGCGGTGCGCGCCGCCGACCAGCGCCGTGCGCGTCCCGAAGTCCCGCGCGCGGTCGCGCAGGAGCTGGCCGAAGGTCTCCCCGCGCCAGTAGCCCGCCTCGCGATAGCGCCGGGCGAAGTCCTCCGGCCAGGTGGGGCAGCCGGGCAGGTGTTCCCGAGAGGTGCTCACGGCTGCACCTCGAGGCCCAGGCCCATGGCCTGGAGCATGGTGCGGAACTTGGCCTCGGTCTCCGCGAGCTCCGCCTCCGGCGTGGAGCCCACCACGATGCCCGCGCCCGCGAACAGCCGCAGGGTGCGCTCGTCGGCCTCCGCGCAACGGATGGTGACGGCCCACTGACCGTCGCCGTTCGCGTCGCACCAGCCCACGGTGCCCGTGAAGTAGCCACGGTGGAACGGCTCGAGGTTCCCGATGGCCTCGTGCGCCAGCGCCGTCGGATGGCCACACACCGCCGGGGTGGGGTGCATGGCCAGCGCCAGCGTCAGCGAGGTGATGGACGGATCCTTCAGCTCACCCGTGATGCGGGTGGACAGGTGCCACATCGTCTGGGTGCTCACGAGCGACGGGCCCCTGGGCACATCCAGCGTCTTGCAGAAGGGCCGCAGCGCCTCCGCCACCGCGTCGATGACGACCGCGTGCTCGTGCAGGTCCTTGGGGGACGCCATCAGCCGCGTGGCCCGCGCCTGGTCCTCCACGGGGTCCAGGCTGCGCGCGGCGGAGCCCGCCAGCGGATTGGCCAAGACCTGGAGGCCCGAGCGCGCCACCAGCAGCTCCGGGCTCGCGCCGATGAGCGTGCGCCGGCCCACGCCGGGGGCCGCGTCCGCGCGCTGCGGCAGGTCCACCGCGAACGTGTACCCATGCGGGTTGCGCCGGGCCAGGTTGTGCAGCAGCTGGCGCAGGTCCACCGGCGCCGCCGTGTCCACGTGAAGCGAGCGCGACAACACCACCTTGCGCAGCGGGCCCTGCTGCATGAGCTTCAGCGCCGCCGCCACGCCGTCCTTGTACGCGGAGGGCTCCGGCACGGGCCGCAGCGTGTACTGGCCGGCCAGGGGAGACCGGGCGGTGTTGGCCCCATCGAACACCATGGGCCCCGCGCGCTGGAGGGTCATGGGGACCACCAGGTGAGCCGCCACCTTGCCGTCGAAGGGCACCGCCCCCTCCGCCACCGGGATGTCATGCGCCGCGTCCCGCGAGGCGTTGAGCACCGAGGTCACGCGCTCCGGCAGGCCGTCCAGCGAGTTCCCCCCGCCCGCGTCCGGCACCGTCGCGAACACACCGCGCGCCAGCATGGTGCGCTTGGGGGACGCGAAGAAGAACGCGCCCGCGTCGTAGTCACGCAACAGCCGCGACGAGAGCGCCTCCTGCTCCGGCTCCCGCGCCACGGCCGGCGCGCCCACCACGCCGTCCACCGTCCGCGCGTCCGGCTGCCGCTCAGTGATTTTGGTATCAGGAATCATTCTCAACTCGGGGCGATGGCGGGACAGACGGGTGTCCGTCCCGGGGGAGGGAAGGGCTGCTTCAGGGAGGCGGACGTCGCGGGCTAGACGCCCAGCGTGGCGCCGCCGTCGATACACAAGTCGTGCATCGTGATGTGCCGGGCCTGCTCGGACGCGAGGAACACCACGGCCTCCGCGATGTCCTCCGGCGTGGCGATGCGGCGCAGCGGGATGCCCGTGCGGTAGGTGTCCAGCGAGCCCTGGATGACGCGCTCGGGGCCGGACTCGTCCGTCCACATGCCCCGCTGCATGGCGGTGTCGGTGGAGCCGGGCGACACGACGTTGCAGCGGATGCCGTGCTGGGCCAGCTCCAATCCCAGGCACTTGGTGAACATGGTGGAGGCGGCCTTGGACGCCGCGTAGGCCGCCATCTGCATGCGCGGCACGCCGGCCGCGTTGGAGCCCACCGTCACGATGGCGCCCGAGCGGCGGGGCACCATGTGCTTCGCCACCGCTCGCGACACATGGAACACGCCGTGGGTGTTGACCGCGAAGGTGGACAGCCAGTCCTCGTCGCTCTGCGTGAGCACGGAGCCCATGCGCAGGATGCCCGCCACGTTGGCCAGCACCTGGATGGGGCCCAGCCTGGACTCGATGGACGCGATGGCGTCCTCGATGCCGTCCTTGTCGCGCACGTCCACGCGGAACGCGGCGGCCTTCAGACCCTGCTGGCGCAGCTCCGCCACCAGCAGCTCCAGTCCGGCGGCGTTCTGGTCGAACACCGCGACGGGCATCGTGCGCGCCAGCTTGCGCGCGACCGCCGCGCCAATGCCTTGCGCCGCGCCCGTCACCACCGCGTATCCCGTCGTCGAGGACATCTGCCGCTCGTCCTGATTCTTTGAATGAAAATGAGAACCATTCTCATTTTTGAGGCCGGGAAGTGCCATGGTCATGAATTCCTGTCAAGGAGGCTCAAGCATGGAACCGCAGATGTCTGACTTCACGCGCGGAATGTTTCAGGCTCAGGCCGCGCTGGCCTTGGCGTGCGCGGCCGTCTCGCGGAGCACCTCGCCGGCGGCGGCGATGGTGTGATCGATCTGCTCCACGGTGTGCACGGCGCTGATGAAGTTCAGGTCGCGGCGGAGGATGACGCCCCGGCGGGCCATGCCGGCCTGGAAGGGGATCATCTTCTCGATGTGCTCGGGGACGGCCTTGCTGAAGCGGAAGAAGGGCACGGCGTCGTAGCCGATGACCTCCAGGCTGGAGCCCGTCTCGCGCGCGTGGGCGTTGACGCCGTCGCGCAGGCGGCGGCCCAGGCTGGCGATGTGCTCCACGTGGTTGGTGCGGCGGTACTCGTGGATGACGGCCTCGCAGACGGCGAGAGAGAGCATCTCTCCGCCGAAGGTCGTGGACACCTGCAGCTCGCTCAGGCGGGAGAGGTACTTCTCCGGGCCGGCGATGGCGGACAGGGGCATGCCCGCGGCGAGCGCCTTGGACACGGTGACGAAGTCCGCCTGGATGTCGAAGAACTGCTGCGCGCCGCCCAGGGCCAGGCGGAAGCCGGTGACGACCTCGTCCAGGACGAACAGCACGCCGTGCTTCGCGCACGTCTGTTTCACCTGGAGGAGGAACTCGCGGGTGACGGGGCGGTTGTACGGGAAGGCCAGCAGCACGCAGGCCAGCTGGGCGCCGTGCTTCTCGATGTGCTCGATGAGCGCGGGCTCGTCCGGCGGCGTGAACAGGGGCAGGCGCGTGGTGAGCTTCGCCACCGTCGGGGGCACGCCCGGGGTGTCATACATGAAGTGGTCGTGCCAACCGTTGTAGCCCACGGTGACGATGTGCTCGCGGCCGGTGAGGTGGCGCGACAGGCGCACGGCGGCGGAGGTGGCGTCCGCGCCCGTCTTGAAGAAGCGGGCCATCTCCGCGCCCGGAATCACCTCCACCAGCGCCTTCACGGAGGAGACCTCCACGGGCGTGGGCAGCGAGTGGATGATGCCCTCCGTCAGATGCTTGCGGATTGTCTCCACCACGGCCGGGTGGTTGTGGCCCAGCATGTTGGCGCCCAGCGCCTGGATGAAGTCGATGTACTCCTGGCCGTCCGCGTCCTCGACCAGCGCGCCGTGGCCCTTCGCGAGGAACACCGGGAAGGCGCCGGGCGCGAAGTGGTCCGGCTTCTTCATCATCGTCTGGGTGACGCCGGGGACCCACTTGCGGGCCTCGGCGAGCAGCTGGTTGGAGCGCTCCAGCTTGAGCTCACCGACGATGGGGCGAGGCAGGGACGGATGACGGGGTGCTGTCTGGGACATGCAAGGGTCCTGGTGAGGGGTTGAGAGGGATTCAGGGCGCGGGTGTCGCGTCCAGCCGCACTGCGCGGCCCACGAAGGTCCAGAGCAGCCCGAGCGCGAGCGCGGAGACGGCCACGGCCAGCCAGCCCAGCCGCGCGAAGCCCAGGAGCGTGCCGTCCGGAGCGGAGGTGAGCAGCAGGCCGCCCATCCACGCGCCGAGCCCGGAGGCGCCGTCGCTGGCGGCCATGTTCACCGCGAGGTAGCGGCCGCGGAGCGACGGCGGCACCTGCGAAGCGACCAGCGCCATGGTGGGGATGGCACGGCCGGAGGTGAGCGTCATGAAGAGCACGAACACGACGGCCACCACCGGCAGCGGGGAGGGCGGCAGGTGCGTGAAGAGCAGGTGCGGCGCCATGGTGGCGACGAGCAGCAACGCCAGCGCGCGAGCAGGGCCCAGCCGGTCCGCCATGCGGCCAATCCAGCGCGAGCTCACGAAGGTGGCCGCGCCGCCCGCCAGGTACACCCACGGCAGGTCCGTGAGGGACAGGCCCACGTTGCCCACCATGAAGGCGCCCAGATAGGGGATGAGCAGGAAGCTGGCGAACACCACGGTGAAGGTGAGGCCCCAGCCCAGCGCCAGCCGGGGCGTGAAGCCCGCGGTGCCGGATCTCTGGGACAGGTGCCCATCCATGCGAGGCAGGAAGCGGAGCAACAGCAGCCACACGATGCCCGCGAGTCCCGCGAGCGCGATGAACGGCGAGCGCCAGCCGCCCAGGTTCGCGAGGCCCAGGCCCAGCGGCACGCCGGCCACGGCGGACAGCGCGTAGGCCGTCATCACGGTGCCAATGGCCTGGCCCCGGCGCTCCGCTGGTACCGCGTCGCTGACGATGGCGATGACGACCGCGCCCATCAACCCCGCGCAGCCACCCGCCACGGTGCGAGCGATGAGCAGGCCCGTGGCCCCGGTGGCCGCGCCGCACAGCAGCGTGGCGGCGATGAAGCCCGCGTAGAGCATGAGCAGGGTGCGCTTGCGCTCCAGGCGGTCCAACCAGAAGACCCCCAGCACGCCCATGGCCGCGGACGCGAGCGTGTACGCGGACACCAGCGCTCCGAACCGCGTCGCCGACAGCGAGAGCCGCTGCATCAGCAGCGGGCCCAGCGGCATCAGCATCATGAAGTCGACGACGTGGGTGAACTGCACCGCCGCGAGGAGCCACAACAGCGTGCGCTCACGCGGGGCGGGGGATGGAGCACTCAAGACAATCACCTGAACCCAGACACACGACGGCCCTGGCTCGGCCCGGGGATGCCAGGCAGGGCTTCGCCGGGACCTGACACGTTTGGTGTTGGCCCGCCGTGACTTACCGCGACCAAGAGAATGATAATGAGAATCAACATCATGAGGCCTCTGGAGTCAATGGGAAAGCGGGTTCCGTGACGCATCCGTCTCCCGGCGGGCTGGTGACGTTCGCGCGGCTTGACGGGTTGCGGGGGCGGCGGAAGGGTGGGCGCCGAGCGCAGTCCGCCCCTGTTCATTCCGTCCAAGGAGTCGCTGGTGAAGAAGCTCGTCAACGCGCCGCGCGCGGTGGTGCAGGAGATGTTGGAGGGACTGGTGGCGCTGGCGCCGGGCCAGGCGTTGCTGGAGGGGGAGACGGTGGTGGTGCGCGCGGACGTGCCGGCGGCGCTGGGGGCGCGGAAGGTGGCGGTGTTGTCGGGCGGGGGCAGCGGGCACGAACCGGCGCACGCGGGCTACGTGGGGACGGGGATGCTGCACGCGGCGGTGGCGGGGGACGTGTTCACGTCACCCAGCACGGACGCGGTGCTGGCGGCGATCCGCGCGGTGGCGGGGACGGCGGGGGCGCTGCTCATCGTGAAGAACTACACGGGGGACCGGCTCAACTTCGGGCTCGCGGCGGAGCTGGCGCGCGCCGAGGGGATTCCGACGGAAGTGGTGGTGGTGGCGGACGACGTGGCGCTGCGGGACACGGTGGAGCCCGAGCGGCGCCGGGGCATCGCCGGCGTGGTGCTGGTGCACAAGGTCGCGGGCGCCGCCGCGGCGGCGGGTGCGTCGCTGGCGGAGGTGGCGCGCGAGGCGGCGGAAGCGGCGGCGGCGCTGGGCAGCATGGGCGTGGCGCTGGGGCCGTGCACGGTGCCCGCGGCGGGCCGGCCGGGCTTCTCGCTGGGGGAGGGCGAGGTGGAGCTGGGACTGGGCATCCACGGCGAGCAGGGCGTGCGCCGCGTGGAGCTGCAGCCGGCGGACGCGCTGGCGGACACGATGCTGTCCATCATCGTGGAGGACCGGAAGGTGGGCCGGGGCGACCGGGTGGCGTTGATGGTGAACGGGTTGGGAGGCACGCCGCCCATGGAGCTGGCCATCGTGACGCGCCGGGCGCTGGCGTTCCTGGCGGAGCGGGGCGTGAAGGTGGAGCGGGCGTGGCAGGGCACGTTCCTGTCGGCGTTGGAGATGCCGGGGTGCTCGCTGACGGTGTTGAAGGTGGATGACGCGCGGCTCGCGCGGTTGGACGCGCCCACGGAGGCGCCGGCGTGGCCGGGGCGGGGGCAGGTGGTGAAGCAGCGGCAGGTGGTGCCCACTCGAGCCGCGCTGCCGACGGTGGAGGGGCACCCGAAGCCGCAGCCCGTGATGGCGCGGGTGCGCGCCGCGGCGCTCGCGGTGGCGGACGCGTGGGACGCTGCGGAGGCCCGGCTGACGGAGCTGGACAGCAAGGCGGGGGATGGTGATCTGGGATTGAGCCTGGCGCGTGGCGCGGCGGCGATCCGCGCGTTGCCGGAGAAGGCGTGGGCCACGCCGTCGAGCGCGTTGACGGAGCTGGGGCAGGCGTTGCGCCGGAACATCGGAGGCAGCTCCGGGCCGTTCTACGCGACGGCGCTGCTGCGAGCGGCGCGCTTCCTGGCGAGCAAGCCGGTGGATGCGCTGGCCTGGGCGAAGGCGTTCGAGGTGGGCGTGGAGGCGGTGTCGGAGCTGGGCGGAGCGAAGCCCGGGGACCGGACGATGGTGGACGCGCTGCACCCGGCGTCGGTGGTGCTCACGCGGGCCGTTCGCGAGGGCAAGGGGCTGGGGGAGGCGTGGGCGGAGGCGGTTCGCGCGGCGGAGCAGGGCGCGGAGGCGACGGCCAGCATGTCGCCGCGACTGGGCCGGGCCAGCTACCTGGGTGAGCGCGCGAAGGGGGTTCCGGACGCGGGGGCCGTGGCCGTGGTCATCTGGATGAAGGCGCTGGGCTGACGCGGCGGCTACGCGGGAAGCCGGGCAGCCGGTCGCGGTGCTCGAGACACACGGCGGGCCGGGAGCACGTCGATGAGGGCCTGGGCTTCCTCCCAGCCCACGCTGGGCAGGACGACGTGTGAGCCCGCTACGTCGATGCGCACGTGGCCGATCCCGTAGCCCCGCTCCAGCGGTCCCTGTCTCGCTCGCACGGACTGGATGCGGGAGCGCTGCACCACCGTCGTGCGCCTTCGCCAGAAGCCCTGGCGCACCACCACCAGGGTCTCCGTGACGAGCCATCCCTGGAAGCGCCAGTCGAACCAGGCGCCAAACAGCTGCGCGGGGAGCAGGAGCCAGGCGACCGCGCCCCAGGCTCCCATGAACCAGGTCGCGGGCGCCGCCACCAGCACGCTCAGGCCCACCGCGCGAATTCGTGCTCGCAGGAGCGCCTTGGGATGCGCGCCCCGGAAGGGCAGGGTGTCGGGCAGCTCCGGCACGAACTCCCGCAGCAGCTCCGGCATGCGCGCCGTGGGCACCACCGGCACCAGCAGCTCCGCGCGGTCCGCGGCTTCCTTCCCCGTGCGGACGCCCGCCGTCTCCACCTCCACCGAACCGAAGCCCAACGTGCGGCGCAGCAGCGGTTCGTCCAGCACCACCTGCTGGACGCGTGCCCTTCGCACCGTCACCTGCCGGCGGGTGATCAGCCCTCCCACCGCTCGCAGGTGCGTGCCCGTGTCCACCAGCCGGAAGCCATGGAACCGCAACACCGCTCGCGCGCCACTCACCAGCCAGAGGCCGAACAGCCCCGCGAGCGCCGCCACCGCCGCGGACAGCCAGACCATTCCCGGCGCCGCCAGCGCTTCCCAGTGCGCCTCCATCCACGGCAGCAGCAGCTTGTGGAAGGTCTCCATGATTTCGTGCATCGCGCCCATCACCACCGCGATGACACCGACGCCCAGCGCGGTCGCGCCGTAGAGCAGCAGGCCTCCCAGGCTCGCTTCGGAGAGCACCCGCTCCGCCGGGACTTCCGCGCCGGGCAGCGCGGCAGGACCTTCGCCCCGGATGACCTGGAGGGATTGGATCAACGCCTGGGCGTCCTCCGGCGCCAGTCCGCGCAGATGGCCGTCCGCCTTGCCTCCGGAGGCCGTCTCCACCTTCACCTCCACCAGCCCGAGCAGCTTCGACACGAAGGGCTGCAAGACCTCCGTGTTCTGCACCCGCGCGGCTTCGATGAAGCGGGACGTCTTCGTGAAGACGCCGGAGCGGATCTCCAGCTGGGCATCCACCACGCGGTAGCTCGTCGTGGCCACTTCGTAGAGCCCGGCCGCCAGCAGCGACAGGGCCATGCCCATCACGATGACCCAGACGAACGCCGGCAGGCCGCGCTCATGCGCGAAGTACGTGGGCAGGAGCGCGCCCAGCAACACGCGTCCGATCATCCCCGACAACGGCACCAGGGCCGCGAGCGGCGCCTTCGGGCTCAGACGCTTCCAGGACACTTCTTCCGGCGAGGCCAGCGCCACCGGCTCAGACGACATCGTCGGCCTCGCGCCGCACCAGCCGCTCGCGCAGGGCATCCGCGGTCTCTCGCGTCAGGCCGGGAATCTCTCCGTCCGCGCCGCTGCCCGCGGCCGTGTAGATCTGCAGGCGCGCGAGCCCCAGCGAGCGCTCGATGGGGCCCTGATGCACGTCCACGTGCTGGATGCGCCCCGCCGGGATGGACACCACCTCATGCAGGAGCACGCCGTGGGAGATGACCAGGTCGTGCTCGCGCAGCGCCCAGCCCCAGCGCTCGTGCGCGCGCTGCGGATACCACGCCGTCAACACGCTCAAGCCCAGGACCACCGCGCACGGCAGCAGGAACGGCCAGTGCTCGTTGCCCGCGAAGTTCAACCCCAGCGCCACGGCGAAGGCGATTGCGCCGAAGATGGCCATGCGCAGGAGCGCCCGGATGCGGAACAGCGTGAGCGCTCCGCGAGGAAGGCGTTCCAGCGTCGGCAGAGGGGCGGTCATGGAGGCCTCCAAGGGGACCGCCAATCTACTCCATCACGCCCGTGAAGCTGAACAGGGCTTCATGTTCTTCCAGGTTACAGGGCCTGACGCAGGCCGAACGCGGCCCGGTGCAGGTCCTCGCAGGGCGCGACGCGTGTTCCCTCCGGCATGACGTGCGGGCCGCCAGCCACCCGGCCTCCACCTTCGACGACCGCCGCGAGGGCCCGGTCCAGGTCATCGACGGCGAAGTAGAAGAGCCAGTGCGGATGGATGTGCGGGAGGCGCGCGGTGCTGCATGCGGCTCCCACGCCGCGCCCGTCCTCGCGCCAGGTGAACTGTTGATACGTCCCGACCTCGGGGGACAGCTGAAGGGCCTCGGTGGGCCGCCAGCCGAAGAGGTCGATGTAGTGAGCCAACGCCCGGCCGTGGTCGGCCGTGTGCAACTCATGCCACGCCAGCTCCGGGTGCGTGGCCCGCCCGGTCCTGGAGGTCAGTGCGACCACCGCGCCCAGCGGATCCCGCAGCACGGTGGAGGCGATGCCCTCGCTGGACTTGCGCGGTGGTCCCAGCCGCTCGGCCCCCCGCGCGGCGAACTGTTGCACGGCGGAGTCCAGGTCGGGCACGTGGAGGTGCCCCAGCCAGTGGCTCGGGGCACCTCGGGCGGCGGCGGCTTCGGGCAGCGGGGACACCTCCTGCGTGACGTCCGCGCCCAGCACGTTCGCGTAGAAGCGCCGCGCCTCCTCGGGCCTGGGAGACCGCAGCTCGTACCAGCAGAAACCGTTCGTCATGGCGTCCCCACGTCGATGCCGTCCCGGCGCAGTTCGTCGTCATGGGCGAGCTGCGCCAGCGTTCCCGGAGGCGCCGTGTACCAGCCTGGATCGCCGTAGCCATCCAACCGGTCCCTCACCTTGAGGATGGTGAACATGCCGCCCATGGTGATCTCATCATAGGGGCCCTTGCCTCCCACCATGGGGATGGAGTTCGCGGGCATGGGCATGTGGTGCATGCCTCCCATGTCTCCCATGCCCGTCTGTCCCATGGTCATGTAGCCGGGCAGCAGCGGGCGCACCTTCGCGTCCAGGCCTCCGGGCTTCACGCCGATCATGTTCGGGATGTCGTGGCCCATCTGGTTCATCACGTGGTGGGTCATGTGACAGTGCATGGCCCAGTCGCCGGGTTCGTCCGCCACGAACTCGATGGTGCGCGTGCTCCCCGTGGGCACCAGCACCGTCGTCTCCGGCCACTGCGCGCTCTCCTGGATGCGGCCTCCGTCCGTCTCCGTGATGCGGAACTGGAAGCCGTGCAGGTGGATGGGGTGGTGGTCCATCGCGCTCAGGTTGCCGAAGCGGATCCGCACCCGCTCGCCCTTGCGCACCACCAGCGGCTCCGTGCCGGGGAACGCCTTCGCGTTCATCGTCAGGATGTTGAAGTCCGTCATCTCGTTGGGGTCCGGACGCCGCGTGCCCGGATCGATGCGCCACTCGTGCAGCATGATGGCGAAGTCCCGGTCGATGCGCGGCCCCACCGGCTTGCGCGGGTGGATGACGAACATCCCCACCATGCCCATCGCCATCTGCGTCATCTCGTCGTGGTGCGAGTGATACATCCCCGTCCCCGACTGCCGCACCGTGAACTCGTACTTGTAGGTCTCTCCCGGCGCGATGGCCTTCTGGTTCAGCCCGCCCACGCCGTCCATGCCGCTGGGAAGCAGGATGCCGTGCCAGTGCACCGTGGTGGACGCGGGCAGCCGGTTCGTGACGTAGAAGCGCACGCGGTCGCCCTCCACCACCTCGATGGTGGGCCCGTGCACGTGGCCGTTGTAGCCCCAGCACAGCGCCTTGAGGCCGGGGGCGAACTCGTGCTCCACCTCCTGGGCCACCAGGTGGAAGACCTTCACGCCGCCTACATCCTTCCACGGCAGCTTCGCGCCGTTGGGCACGACGACGGGCCGGTAGTCGCGGCCCTCCCTTCCGGGCGGCAGATGCGACTGGCGGGCGGTCTTGCCGCCCGTGTCCGCGGCGGACCCTTCACGCGGGCCCTTCGCGCCGGGCACGCTGGATTGCGCCTGCGCGGTGCGGCCATGCATCAGCAGGGCACCCGTCGCCAGCGTGGCGCCCGTGCGCGCGAGCAGTCCGCGACGCGTGAGCACCGGGGCCGGGTGGGTGTCTTCGGTTTCGTCAGTGGGCTTCATGGTGCTCATGGGTGGGTTCGGGCGTAGGCGTGGGTTCAGGCGACGGGGCGGACACGGGCACAGGCAAGCGTCCGCCCACCAGCCGCTCCAGGTCGGCCCGCGCCATCCAGTAGTCGCGGACCGTCTCCAGGTAGGCCCTCCAGGCCTCCACCTGCTCGCGCCGCGCGAGGAGGAGGGCCGGGAGGCCAATCTGCATGGCGTTGTACTGGCGCTGGGACTCATCGAGGATGGTGGTGCGCAGCGGGAGCACGACCTTCTGGTAGCGCTCCGCCATGTTCCGCAGCGTCACCAGCTTCGCCCTCGCCGCGCGCACCTCCGAGCGGGCGTTGACGGCCAGCTCCATCAGCCGGTCCTCGCCCTGGCGGTGCTGCGCTTCCAGTTTGGCGATCAGCGCCTGACGCTGATCGAAGATGGGCAGCTCCAGTGACAGCGTGGGGCCCAGCAGGCGCGGCCCGTTCGCGTCCTGGTGCGTGTGCACGCCCACCTCCACGCGGCCGAAGAAGCGCGTGCTGCGCGCCAGCTCCAGCGCGTTCCACAACAGCGAGACCTGCTTGCGGGCCGCGTCGATGTCCAGCCGCTGCTCGATGGCGCGCGTCTCCAGGCGTTCCAGCGACGCCTCGGAGGCGGGGACCTCCGGCAGCTTCCCGGTGAGCGTCCAGGCCACCCTCGGCCCGTAGAGGCCCATCAGGCGGTTGAGGTGTTCGCGCGCTTCAACGAGCGCCAGCTCGTCCTGGGCCAGCTCCAGGCGCGCCTGCTCCAGCGCGGCCTGCTCCGTGGCCAGGGCCAGCACCGTGATGTTGCCCGCGGCGCGCTGCCGCTGGGACAGGTCCGCCGCCGCGTCCGCGGCCTGGAGCACCTCACGGCGCAGCGCGACCAGCTGCTGCCGGGCCTGCACCTCCGTGAACGTCTGGCGGACCTCCGCCGTGGTGACCAGCGCTTCGTGCGCGACGCGCAGCGTGTCCGCCAGGAACTGCTCCTTCGCCACGCGCTTGCGCAGGGGCAGCGTGAAGAGGTCCACGAAGCTCTGGACGATGGAGAACTCGTGCTCGATGCCGCCCTCCGAGGACAGCGGGAAGCCGATGCTCCCGTCGAAGGAGGGGTTGGTGAGCAGCCCGGCCTGCACCATGTCCGCCTGGGACACGCCCAGCTCCTCGTACGTCCCCTGGAGCGCGGGGTTGTTGAGCAGCGCCACCTCCACGGCGTGGTCCGACGTGAGGCCGCCGGCCAGCAGGGCGTCCAGGTGCTGCTGCACCTGTGCGTCCTCCGGCGTTCCCTGATTCCAGCGCGTCTTCAACCCTGTCCGCTCCTCCACGAGCGCGGCCACTTCCATGTGGCCGCGCTCCTTCTGCACGGACGCGCAACCACCGAGCAGCAGAACCATGGGGAGCCAGGGAGATTTCCAGTGCACTCGAGACCTCGAAATGGGCGTGCCCGTACGGCAGCCAGGACACCGGCGCCTGTCGAGCAAGGGCCGGGCCACGACGTTTGAAATCGCAACCACGTGGAATGACAGCGTCAGGCGGCGCACGTTCGCATGGGCGCTTCGTGCGAGGTGTGACCGCCGACGTCACACTGTGATGCGCGAAGCGGCGTCCAGGCCGGGGGCTTCGAGCCGGCCCACCCCCGGGATGAAGCGGCCCACGCGCGCCGCGTAGCGCTGATACGCGCCGCCGTGCAGGCGCAAGAGGTGGTCCTCCTCCAGCCGCACCTGGAGCGACACCAGCAGCACGTAGTCGAGCCAGCCCATCACGGTCCACGCGCTCGGCGTCGCGAGCGCCATGCCCGTCACCACCACGAGCATCCCGCTGAAGATGGGGTTGCGCACGACGCCGAAGAGGCCATCCGTCACCAGCTCCGTCCGGTCCGAGTCGATGCCGATGCGCCACGACGCGCCCATCTCCACCTGCGCCCGCACGGTGACGATGAAGCCCACGGCCACCAGTGCCCAGCCGCTCCACCGGAGCGCGGCGGGCACGTGCCACACGCCCAGCGCGGACTCACCCAAGGCCAGGTGCGCCGCGCTCCAGAGCACGATGGCGCCCATGAACAGCGCCATGCCCACGCCGATGACGCGCTGGAGCGGCGGGCCGGAGCGGTGCAGCACCAGCGCCGGGCGGCCGGTGCGGCGGCGCAGTCGCACCGACGGCAACACCATGGCGAAGAGGAGGAAGGCGAGGGTGGCGGCGGGCAGGGCCGGCCGGGTGAAGGTGGCGACGTCCATGAGGATGACCTCCAGCTGCGTTCCCCCACGCTGACGCCCGGCCCCGCGCGCTCTTACAGCGGATTTTTCACGCGGGCGCGCAGTCGCAGTCCACGCAGCCCTCCGCGCAGCAGTGGCCGCACAGCTCCACCAGCTGCTGGCCCAGGGCCTTGCGCGCGCGGTGCAGGCGCACGGCCGCGTTGTTGGCGGAGATGCCCGCCTCCTCGGCGTACTGGGCCACGGACAGCCCCTCCAGGTCCACCCGGCGCACGGCCTCCGCGTACTCGGGCTTGAGCGTCCCCGCGAGCCCCGCCACGCAGCCGCACACCGTCGCCTCCAGGCCGCTCGCGTCCTCGGTGGACAGCGGCTGTTCGTGGGACAGGGACTCCAGCGCGGTGACCTCCCGCTGGCCCCGGCGGTGGCGGTCCACCAGCGCGTTGCGCAAGAGCCGGTAGAACCAGGCCACCGCGCTCTGCTCCTCGCGCAGGGAGCCTCCCTGTTCCATGCCCTTCACGAACGCGGCCTGAAGCACCTCGCGCGCCGCCTCCTGGCTCCCCACACGCGGCGTGAGGAACGCGAGGAACGCATGGTGATGGCGCAGCAGCGCGTCCAGCGCTTCCGGTGACAAGCTCATGCGGAGTGCTTTCTAGCAGCCCGCCGCGCCGCGACGCGCTCCTGGAAGCCATGCACCAGCGCGTAGAACGTGGGCAGGGCCAGCAGCGTGAAGAGGGTGGACGTGACGAGCCCGCCCACCATCACCACCGCCAGCGGACGCTCAATCTCCGTCCCATGCAGCGGCAGCACCAGCAGCGGCAGCAGCCCGAGGATGGCCGTGCCCGCGGTCATCAGCTTGGGCCGCACGCGGCCGAGGCTCGCCTCGCGCACGGCCTCCGCGAAGGGCTTGCCCCGGCGCATCAGGTCCTTCGTCTGCGCCACCAGCACCAGGCCGTTCTGCACCGCGATGCCGAACAGGCCAATGAGCCCCACCAGGCTGGACACGTTCCACGTCTCTCCTGCGATCAGCAGCGCGAGGATGCCGCCCACGAACGCGTCCGGCAGCGTGGCCAGGATGACCAGCGCCTCCGCCACGGAGTCCAGCGCGAGGTAGAGCAGCACGAACACCGCGAGCAGCGCCAGGGCGATGGCCACCGTCAGCGCCTGCGCCGCGCGCTCCTGGCTCTCCACCTTGCCGCCCACGTCCACGAAGTAGCCCGTGGGCAGCTTGAGCTGCGTGGCCAGCACCTCGCGCACCTCCGCCGCCGTGCTGCCCAGGTCACGGCCGGACACACCGGCCTCCACCGCGATGCGCCGGCTGCCCGCCTCGCGGCGCACGCTGCCCGCGCCGGAGGTCTCCTCGATGGTGGCCAGCTGGCTCAGCGGGATGCGCGTGCCGTCGTGCCCGTCCACCAGCAGGTTGCGCAGGGCGTTCACGTCACCCCGGCGGTGATCCGCCAGCCGGAGCACCAGGTCGTAGCGGCGCTGGCCGCGCCAGATCTGCGCGAACTCCTCGCCCACCAGCCCGACACGGATGGCCCGGATGACATCCCCGGGCGTGAGCCCCACGCGCGCCACCGCGGCGCGGTTCACCGTGACGCGCAGCTGGGGCAGGCCGCTCAGCCGCTCCACCCGCAGGTCCTCCACGCCGTCCACCTTCGCCATCAGCGCGCGCGTGCGCTCCGCGAGCTCCGCCAGCGTGTCCAGGTCCGGCCCGAAGACGCGCACGGAGAGGTCCGCGGGGCTGCCTCCCAGGCCCTCGTCGATGCGCATCCCCAGCGGCGTGGTGAAGAGCACCGACACGCCGGGCACCTTCTCCAGCGCCTCGCGCATCCGCGACTCCAGCCCCTCGCGGCCGCCCGTGGAGTCCTTCTTGAGGACCACCAGCACGTCGGACAGGGTGTGGGGCATCGGGTCCTCGGTGCGCTCGGCGCGGCCGGTGCGCCGCACCACGTCCTCCACCTCCGGGAACTGGCGCAGCACGTCCTCCACGCGGTGGTTGAGGCGGTCCACCTCGTCCAGCGACGCCTCCGGCGGCAGCACCGTCTGGAGCAGGAACGCGCCCTCGTCCAGGCGGGGCATGAAGTCACTGCCCACCATGAAGGCCAGCCCCAGCGCGGGCACGGTGATGGCCAGCGCCACCACGCGCACCAGCCCCGCGTGGCGCATGCACTTCTCCAGGACGGGCGCGTACGCGGCCTTCACCTTGCGGATGATCCACACGTCCTCCGGCGAGTCCTCCTCCGGCGCGCGCAGGAGGAGGCCGGACACCACCGGCACCAGCGTGAGCGCCAGCGCGAGCGACGCGGCCAGGCACGCCACCACCGCCGCCGCGAGCGGCTGGTACATGCGGCCCTCGATGCCCGTCATCGCGAACAGCGGGATGAACACCGAGACGACGATGAGCGTGGCGAAGGCGATGGGGCGGCCCACCTCCATCGCCGCCGCCAGCGCCTCGTCGCGCACCGGGCGGCGGCCCTTGCCCTCGCGCAGGTCGTGGATGACGTTCTCCACGACGATGATGGCCGCGTCCACCAGCAGGCCCACCGCGATGGCCAGGCCTCCCAGCGTCATCGTGTTCAACCCGATGCCCGCCGCCTTGAGCAGCAGCCCCGCCAGCGCCAGCGACAGGGGCAGGGTGAGCGTGACGATGAGCGCCGCGCGCCAGTCCCCGAGCAGCAGGAAGAGCACGCACACCACCAGGAACGCGCCCAGCAGGATGGCCCGGCCCACGCCGCCCAGCGCGGAGCCCACCAGCTCCGACTGATCGTAGACGACGCGCAGGCTCACGCCCGGAGGCAGCGAGCGGCGCAGCTCCTCGATGGCCGCGCGCACGCCTTCGGCCACGCGCACGGTGTCCGCGCCGAACTGCTTGCTCACGCGGCAGCTGACGACCTCCCCCTGGAGCCGGTGCGCCATGCCCCGGCGCACCGCGGGGGCCTCGCGCACGTCCGCCACGTCTCCCAGCAGCACCGGCGTGCCGTCCCGCAGCGCGACCACCGTGTTGCTCAGGTCCTCCACCGTCTCCGCCCGGCCCAGCGCGCGCACGGTCCATTCCATGGGCCCCTGCGTGACGAAGCCGCCGGACGCGTTGACGCTGGCGCCCTCCAGGCCGTGCTGGACCTCGTCCAGGGTGATGCCTCGCGCCACCAGCTGATCCGGATCCAGCAGCACCTGGAACTGGCGCAGGTAGCCGCCCAGCCGCTCCACGCCCGCGACGCCGGGCACCGCGAGCAGCCGGTTCTTGATGTCGAACTCCGCCAGGTCGCGCAGCGCCATCAGGTCCGCGGTGCCGGGCTGGGCCTCCAGCGTGAACTCGAAGACTTCGTTGAGCCGGCCGGTGAGGCTGGACACCAGCGGCGCGTCGGTGCCGGGCGGCAGCTCGCCCTCCGCCTGCGCCACGCGCTCCACCACGTACTGGCGGCTGCGGAAGTAGTCCGCGTCCGGTTCGAACTCCACCGTCACCTGGGTGACGCCCAGCTGCGACGTGGAGCGGATGCGGCGCACCTGGGGCAGGCCCGCCAGCGCCACCTCCATGGGGATGGCCACCGCGGTCTCCAGCTCCTCGGCGCCCATGGCCGGGTTCTGCACGATGACGTTGAAGATGGGGGCGGACAGGTCCGGGAACACGTCCTGGCGCAGGTTGCGCAGCGCCACCGCGCCAAAGGCCGCCAGCGCCAGGACGATGACGACCGTCAGCCCCGGCCGGGAGAACGACGCGCGCAGGATGCGCCCCGGCAGCGTCGTGCGGGCATCAGTGTCCATGCTCGTCGCCTCCGCCCTGGGACTTCTCGACCTCGGCCTTGAGCAGGAACGCGCCCTCCACCACCACCTCGTCGCCCACGGCGAGCCCCTTCAGGACCTCCACCTGCGTGCCCAGGCTGCGGCCCCGGCCGACCTCGCGCTGCTCGAAGACGCCGGCCTCCGGCGTGGGCAGGAACACCACCCAGCCGTTCTCCAGCCGCTGGAGCGCCGCCGCCGGCACGGCCGTGAGCGTGGCGCCGGGGTCTCCCAGCGGGATGGACGCCGACGCGGACATGCCCGGCCTCAGGAGCCCCTTGGCGTTGTCCAGCTCCAGGCGCACGGGGATGGTGCGGCTGCGCGGATCCACGCCCTGGCCCACGTGGCCCACCTTCGCGGCGAACTCCTGGCCGGGGAACGCGGCGAAGGTGACGCGCGCCTCTGCTCCGGGTTGCAGGCGCACGGCGTCCCGCTCGAACGCGTGCACGATGAGCCACAGCGACGACAGGTCTCCAATGCGGAAGAGCGCCTGCGACGGATCCGCCATCTGTCCCAGCCGCGCGGTGCGCTCCACGACGGTGCCGTCGATGGGCGCCTTGAGCACGAAGCCGGACGTGCCGTCACCTCCGGCACCGCCCGCGCCCAGGGACGTGAGCGCGGCCTTCGCGGCGGCCACGTCCGCCTCCGCGGCGGCGGCGTCCGCTTCGGCGGCCTGCGCGTCCTTGCGCGCGACGATGCGTTCATCCGCGAGCGAGCGCTTGCGGTCCGCGGCCTGACGGGCGGCGGTGGCGCGGGCCTGCGAGGCCTGGAGCTCCGCGCGGGCACGGCCCAGCTCCGGACTCTGGAGCTCCGCCAGCCGCTGGCCCTGCTTCACCGCCTGGCCTGTCGTCACGGCCACGGAGGCCACGCGCGCGGAGACAGGCGAGGTCACCTCCGCGTACGCGTCCTCGCTGAAGGACAGCTCGCCCAGCGCGGTGACGCTCTCTCCGCCCGGACGGGCCTCCACCTTCGCGGTGGTGACGCGCAGGTCGCGCAGCATCTCCTTGGGGACGTGCACGTGGATGACGTCGCCGGACTCGACGTGGAGCTTCTCCTCGGCCCCCTCGTCGTGCCCGTGTTCGTCGTGCGCGTCGTCGTGTTCCGCCTTGGAGGACTTGCAGGCGGTGAAGCCCACGAGCACGGCAATCATCAGCAGCAGGGTGGGCTTCATGGCAGGACTCCGGTTTCCACTTCGAGCTGCACTCGGGCAAGGGCCAGCCGCAGGAGTCCATCGAGCCACGCGGCCCGCGCCTCCAGCGTGTCGCGCCGGACGAGGAGGAAGGCCGCGAGGTCCATCTCCCCGGCGTCATAGGAGCGCTGCGCCAGCGCCTCGTTGTCGTCCAGGAGCGGCAGCACCTCCTGCAGGACGCCGAGCGCGTCGCGGCTCGCGCGGTAGCGGTCGGTCGCGGCCTGGACCCGGGCGGGGACCACCAGTCGCGCGGCGCGAAGCTCTCCTTCGGCGCGGCTTGCGTCCGCTTCGCTCACGAGGCGCGCTTCCTGTCCCCGGGCGAAGAGGGGCAGGGGGACGCTCAGCGTTCCCAGGAACACCGTCTCGTCCGCCTCCTTCTGGTAGCGCGCGCCCACGGTCACGTCCGGCAGCACCTGCCGCCGGCCCAGCGTCGCGGCGGCCTTCGCCCGGGCCTGCTCCTGCTCCAGGGCCACCACGTCCGGGCGCGTTCCACCTCCGTCCGGTGGCGCGCGTGGAGGCGCCAGGGCCAGCGACCGCAGATCATCCTCGAAGGAGGCCGGGGCCGCCGCGCGGTAGCCCAGCTGCCCCTCCAGCTCCGCCCGCAGCGCGTCGACTTCACCCGACGCGACCTGGACCTCCGAGCGGGCCCGGGCGTGCGCGACCTTGGCCACGTTGACGTCCACCGCCGGCACGTCACCGGCCGCGTAGCGCTTCTCCGTGGCCTGGACCGTGCGCGCCGTTGCCTCCTCCACGGCGGCCACCAGCTTCCGCCGCTCGCGGGCCTGCAACAGGCGCAGGTAGGCGGCGGCCACGTCTCCCAGGACGAGCCGCTCCGCGTCGCGCAGGCGGGCCTCTTCCATGGACAGGCCGGCGCGCGCCGCCTCCCGCCGCAGGCCCTGCTTGCCGCCCAACTCGAAGGGCTGCGACAGGCCCACCGCGACGTCCAGACCGTGGTCGCCATTGGGGAGCCGTCGCGGACCTACCTGGACATCGAGCTGGGGGTTCTCACGCAAGAGCGGCGCGGCGCTCGCCAGGGGGCCCTGGGCGGCGCGCACGCGGGCCCGGGCCTCCACCAAGGCAGGGGCGTGCTGGCGCGCGAGGGTGAAGGCGTCCTGGAGCGTGATGCGGGAGGGATCCGCGCCACCGGGGCGCGGCCATAACAGGGCGGCGGCCAGCCCGAGGGCGGCCGTCGCGGGGCGGATGGACACGGAGGAAGACCTCTTCGGAAGAAGGCGGCCGCGCATCCATGCGCCCGGGCATGTGGCCGGGCACACCGGTGGCGGGGCGCGTGCGAACGACGAAGGACGCGGGCCTTAAACGAGAGGGACTATCGGGGGATGCAGGATGTCATCCGCGTCCGCGGACGACGGCTCGGAGGCTTCGAGCACGATGGGGAGCTCCTGTCCCCGAGAACTCATGAGCCCCGGCAGCGGTACGGCGACGGCCAGGGGCTTCACGTGCGTGCAGCAGGTGCAGTCCACGCAGGTGGGAGCGCACTGGCCCTGCGCGTCGTCATCCGCGCAGCCCGTGAGGCACGTCTCCGCCTGCTGCGCCGGCCCGAAGGCATGCGCGAGCCCGCCCCCGATGGGAGCGAGCAGGACCAGGCAGAGGATGAGCCAGAGTCGAAGCACCGGGGCGCTCTTCTAGCACCTTCCGGCGCGCGTGTGCATGCCGCCAGTGGGGCAGGGTGGCGAGACGGCCGCTGCTCAGCCGCCAATGCCCTTGCGCAGGCGGGCCCAGTCGAAGTTGGCCGCCGGGTCGTCCTTGCGGCCCTTGGGCACGGCCACGTCCTTGTGCCCGACGATGTTCTTCATGGGCACGTCGTACTCCTGCTTCAGGTAGCCCACGAGCTTCGTCAGCGACTTGTACTGCGCCTCCGTGAAGGCCGTCTTGCCGCTGCCGTCGTTGACGATCTCGATGCCGATGGAGCGCGCGTTCACGTCCGTGGGCACGCCGTGCAGCTCACCCTTGCCCGCGTGCCACGCGCGCTTGTCGTCACCGACCAGCTGGTAGATCTTCCCGTCGCGGTCCAGCATGTAGTGCGCGGACACCTTGCTGTCCTTGTTGCGCATCCACGCCAGGTCCCCGGAGCCGTTGTTGGTGCCGGTGTGGTGCAGCACGATGGCGTCGATGTCCGCGCCGTTGCGCGAGTCGCTGTTGGGCGAGGGCGCGCTCACCACCGCGGGCTTGGTGAACTTCCCGGGCTGGGTGGGCGGAGGCGTCGTCGTCTTCAGCGCCTTGGCCAGCGCCGCCGCCGTCTGCGTCCCGTAGTAGCCGGTGGCGGAGATCTTGTGGTCCGCCTGGAACTTCTTCACCGCCGTCTCGGTCTGCGGCCCGAAGGAGCCGGCGCCCGAGTTCATCTGCGCCTGGGTCATGTAGCCCAGCTTCACCAGCCCCTGCTGCAGCTGCTTCACCTTGGCCCCGGAGTCACCCTTGCCCAGCCCGGCCGCCGGCGCCGTCAGGGCGGTGGACGCGGCCGCGGCGCGAGGAGCGGCGGCGGTGCGGGGGGCCGTGGCGGCGGTGCTCGCGGGCGCGGAGGCGGTGGCGCGGGTGGAGGGGGCGCGGACGGTCATGGCGTATGATTCCAGGAAGATTGGACAGTTGTTTCTTCCGCGATTATCGACCGGGGCGTCCGGAAGTTGTGTGCCGGGCGTGAAACGAAACCGGCCCGGTGTCAGCTCCCCGTGGCCCGGCGCGGCGACTCGGTGTGCGCGGCTGTGTCACCGCGCACCTGGGAGTAGGGGTCCAGCGGATCCCCTCCCAGCGACTCCAGCTCCACCCACGTGCCCAGGCCCATGCGCCGCGCGTGGTCCAGCAGGAGGCGCGTCACCACGTGGTCCTCCAGCGCGTGGCCGGTGGAGTCGAACACCGTGTTGCGCTCGCGCCAGCCGAGGAACTCCTCCGGCTGCTGCACCACGGTGGCCAGGTCCGGGCCAATCTGGTCCGGGTGGAGCTGCTGGCACTCACCCTCCAGGCGCGCCTGGGCGGGGAAGTCCGGCACCACGAGGCTGCGGCGCAAGAGCGCCAGCGGCAGCTCCGCCTTGCCCGGCTGATCCGCGCCCACGGCATTGACGTGCGCGTGCGGCTGCAACGCGTGGCCGGAGATGACGGCCCCCGCGCCCGGAGCGACGGTGGTCGCGGTGCAGAGGATGTCGGCGCGCGCCTCCAGGTCCGGCAGCGGCGTGGGCCGCACGTCCAGCCCCAGGAACGCCACGCGCCGCACGAAGGAGCGCGTCGCGTCCGGATCAACGTCGTGCACCAGGACCTGCTCCAGCCGGAACACGCGGCTGAGCGCGTGCAGCTGCGACACGGCCTGCGCGCCGCAGCCCACCAGCCCCAGCACCCGGCTGTCCGGATGCGCGAGGTAGCGGCTGGCCACCGCGGACGCGGCGCCGGTGCGCAGCGCCGTGGCGAACACGCCGTCCATCACCGCCAGCAGGTGGCCCGTCTTCACGTCGTAGACGCTGTGGGACGCGACCAGCGTGGGCAGCTTCGAGTCCCCCCGGTTGCCCGGAAGGGAGGCGGACACGCGCACGGTCAGGCTGTCCCCGCGCCGCAGGGCGGGCATCCAGCCCATCGTCCCGGAAGGCCGGGACTCGCCCGCCACCTGGAAGCCCTCCCGCTTGGGGACCTGCAGGACGGATTCGTCGAATTCCCGCAGCGCCACGGTCAGCGCGTGGATGAGCTCGTCCATCAGGACGTCCAGACCCACGCCCTCCACGAGCGCGCGCAAGTCAGTGGGACCGAGCAGCAGGGTGCGGAGAACCGGGAGCGTCATGCGCGCGGAGTCTACGCCCCTGACAGGAATTGCAACGGGTCAGTTTTGATTACGAATTCCTGTCTTGCTGTGGGTTTTGAATACAGGTGCAGGGAACAAGGTGGCGAAGGGGTTGTGTTGGATGCGGGCGCTCGACATCCGGTGAACCTCCGTGGCCCCGGTCTCCTGCCCGCCCTGCACACCACCCCAACGCCCGAGTGAACGCCGCCTTGAAGCCCTCCGGTCCCAGGACGCCCGTCCTCGCCGCCGTCTCCGACGCGTCTCCCCGACGCTCCACCGATGGCTCCTCCGACGCTCCTCGCGCGCGCATCCTGCTGGTGGACGACACGCCGTCGAACCTGCTGGCGCTGGAGGCCATCCTGGAGCCGCTGGGGCAGCACGTGGTGTCGGTGCGCTCCGGTGACGAGGCGCTGAAGGCGCTGCTGCTGGACGAATACGCGTGCGTGCTGATGGACGTGCAGATGCCGGGGCTGGACGGCCTGGAGACGGCGCGCCTGGTGCGCACCCGCGAGCGCACGAAGCACCTGCCCATCATTTTCATCACCGCGCTCAGCCGCGAGGCGGCCTACGTCACCCGGGGCTACGAATACGGCGCGGTGGACTACCTGCTCAAGCCCGTGGATCCGGACATCCTGCGCGCCAAGGTGTCCGTGTTCGTGGAGCTGTACCTGCGCGGAGAGAAGCTGCGGGAACAGGCGCTGGAGCTGGCGGAGCGCCGGCGCGTGGAGGAGGAGCTGCAGCGCGCGACGGAGCTGGAGCAGCAGCTGGTGGGAATCGTGGGCCACGACATCCGCACGCCGCTGGCCGCCATCCTCACCACCGCCAACGCGCAGCTGTCACGCGAGGCGCTGCCGGAAGGCCAGCGCAAGGCCTTCGAGCGCGTGGCCCGCGGCGGCGAGCGCATCCAGGGCATCGTGGACCAGCTGCTGGACTTCACCCGCGCGCGCGTGGGCGGCGGCATCCCGGTGGTGCCGGGCGCGGGCGACTTGAACGAGCTGTGCCGCAAGCTCGTGGACGAGCTGCGCGCGGCGCGGCCGGAGCGCTCCATCCTGTGCGACTTCGTGCGCGACAGCCTCCCCGGTGTGTGGGACCTGGACCGCATGGCGCAGGTGGTGGCGAACCTGCTGGACAATGCGCTCAAGTACAGCCCGCGAGACACCCCCGTGCGCCTGCGCACCTACGAGCAGGGCGTCGACTCCGTGTATCTGGAAGTGCAGAACGCCGGGGCCCCCATCCCCGCGCAGCTGTTGCCCACGCTCTTCGAGCCCTTCCGTCGCGGCGACGGCCCCGGCAAGCGCGAGAGCCTGGGCCTGGGGCTCTACATCGCGCGCAGCATTGTTGAAGCGCACGGCGGGACCCTCCGGGTGGAATCCACCCCGGACGTGGGTACGATCTTCTCCCTCTGCCTTCCACGTCAGGCTTTGGTCGAAGCGCGTGCGCACTCCCTGTGCGCGCCGCTGACGGCCTGAAACACAAGGCTCGTCGCGTCACGGGCAAGGCATTGCAGTGCGGGCTGATAAGTCCACATGAAAGGCATACAACAATCCATCCACATCAAAACCTCTCAAGGGATGAGGTAAGTATGTGGACGGTTTGCTACAATGCCAGACGTCCGGGAGGCGATCCGTCCGGACGCAAAAAGTGTCCGCTTTGGGGAGGGTGCGCGACAAATGAACGACAACTCGACGTGGATTCCCGTGGATGGAAGCGACCCGATGCGTGCGTGGGTGCGACGCCCCGCCTGTGGGACGGGTCCCGGCCTGCTGCTGCTGATGGTGGAGGCGTTCGAGGGAAACGCCCACCTGAAGCTGATGGCCGAGCGCTTCAGTGAAGAGGGGTACGTGGTCGTGGTGCCGGACCTCGCCTCGCGCGGAGAGCCGGAGGAGATGGACCTGAAGCCGGTGGTGGCCTGGGCGCGCTCGCTGCCGGAGATCGTGGGCCTCAAGGGCAAGAAGCAGGTCGGCGCGCTGGGCTACGGGCTGGGCGGGACGCTGGCCGCGCAGCTGGCGGCGCACGGTCACGTGGACTGCGCGGTGACCTACTGCTCACCGGGGATGGAGGACGTGCTCTCGCAGGGCGGTGAGAACGCGGCCCCCATGGTGGTCCACTTCGCGGAGTGGGACGGCTTCGTGCCCCCGTCCGCGGTGGCGCGGGTGAAGCAGTACGTGGGCGTGGACGTGGAGCTGTACGTGTACCAGGGCGTGCGCCATGGCTTCTTCCGCGAGGGGTCCCCGGCCTATCACCGGCCCTCGCAGATGACGGCGCACTCGCGGACGCTCGGGCTGCTCAAGAAGGTGATGGGGCCGCGCTACGACCTGGCCGCGCTGTGGGACAAGCACACGGAGCTGGAGTTCGCCGCGCGGGATGCCGCCGCGACCATGGAGACCATGGTGGCGCACCCGTACGTCAACAGCGTGCCGGTGATGACGGGCGGCGTGGGCGCGGAGTACCTGCACCGCTTCTACGCGAACCACTTCGTCCACGCGAACCCCAAGGACACGAAGATGACCCTGCTGTCGCGCACCGTGGGTGCGGACCGCGTGGTGGACGAGTTCATCTTCAGCTTCACCCACGACATCGAGATGGACTGGATGCTCCCGGGCATCCCGCCCACCGGGAAGTACGTGGAGGCGGCCTTCGTCGCGGTGGTCAACTTCCGCGGCGACAAGCTCTACCACGAGCACATCTACTGGGATCAGGCGTCGGTGCTGGTGCAGCTGGGCCTCATCGACCGCAAGGGCCTGCCCGTCACCGGGGCCGAGGCCGCGCGCAAGCTGCTGGATGAGACCCTCCCGTCCAACACCCTGATGGAGAAGTGGGACGAGAGCGCCCCCTCCAACAACCGCAAGGCCGGCTGACACGGCCGGGATGACCTGACCCCCGCGCCCCGGGTTCGCCGTTACCCAGGGCGCGGTGTCTGACTTTCAAGGGCTGGGACGCGCTGAGCCATTGCGCAGGCTCCTCTGGAAAGTCCAAAATGCGGCACCTCACTGGATGGTCCAGGGGGGCTTCGTTTCCCAGACTTCCTCTGGATTTGGCGCCGCTCCCGGATGCGACTCTCCCTGTCCCAGAAGCTCACGCTCGCGCCGCTGTTGGTGGCGCTGTTCTTCATCGTCCTCTTCTTCGGGTACCTCATCCCGCGCGTCAGCTCCGCCTTCGAGGCGCAGGGCCGCGAGGTGGGCAGCGCGCTGCCCACGGCGCTGGCGGCCACGCTGCCCGCGGCGATGCCGGGGGGGCAGACGGAGGCGCTCCAGTCCGTGCTGGACCAGACGGTGCGCCACCACCAGGTGGCCTACGTGGCCGTCTTCGACGGCGCGGGGCAGATGCGCGCGGTGGCGGGCGAGTACGCCACCGCGATGCGCGAGCTGCGCGACAGGCTGGGCCGCGCGCAGGGTGAGGCGACGTTCTACGTGCGGGACTCGGAGCTGTTGGACGTCAGCTCGCGCTTCGCGAACGGCGCGGGCAGCGTGCACGTGGGCTTCAACCGCACGGCGGCTCGCGCGCAGGTGAAGGCCATCACCACGGGCGTGAGCGTGGTGATGCTGCTGGCGCTGTCGGCGTTCGTGGTGGTGGGCATCGTGCTGGCGCGCCGGGTGGCGGCGCCGCTGGTGCAGCTGACGGAGGCCGCCCAGCGCATCGCGGAGCACGGCGACCTGCGCGAGACGGTGCGCGTGGAGGGAAGCGACGAGGTGGCCCAGCTGGCGAAGGCCTTCTCCATGATGACGTCCAAGGTGAAGGACCTGCTGCAGCAGCTGCAGGCGTCCTCGGACCTGCTGCGCGGTTCGGTGGACCACCTGAACGACTCCGCGGGCCGGCAGAACGAGATGGTGTCGCGCCACGCCGCCGCGCTCCAGGAGACGCAGGTGACGGCGCAGGAGATCCGCCAGACGTCCGTGGTGGCGTCCCGCGCGGCGGAGACGGTCATCGACGTGGCCGAGCGCGCGGAGGTGCTGGGCAAGACGGGCGAGGTCGCCATCACCGAGAGCATCGAGGGCATGGTGGCCCTGCGCGCGCAGGTGGAGCAGATCGCCGAGCGCATCATGGCCCTGGGCGAGCGCACCGAGCAGATCTCCGGCATCACGGAGACGGTGAAGGACCTGGCGGACCAGTCCCACCTGCTCGCGGTGAACGCGGCCATCGAGGCGGCGCGCTCCGGGGAGCACGGCAAGGGCTTCGCGGTGGTGGCCCGGGAGATCCGCGGCCTGGCGGACCAGTCCATCCGCGCGACGAACCAGGTGCGCGGCATCCTGGCGGACATCAGCACCGCCATCTTCGCCACGGTGGAGATCACCGCCGCGGGCACGCAGCGCATGGAGGCGGGCCTGGCCCAGGTGCGCACGTCCGGGGACACGCTGCGCCAGCTGTCCTCCATCGTGCGCGACAGCGTGGTGTCCGCCCGGCAGATCTCCAACACGGTGAACCAGCAGGCCACCGGCATCGAGCAGATCTTCACCGCCGTCAACGAGCTCAACACGGTGATGGGCGACACGGTGAAGCGCATCGCCACCACCAGTGAGTCCGCCGTGTCGCTCAAGCTCCTGTCGGAGCGCGTGGCGGCGATGGTGCGCGACTACCGGCTGTAGCCGGGCGGAGGCGGGGCACGAAGCGCTCCACCACCTGGGCCACGGTGCGCGTGGTGGCGGCGCCGGGTTCGTTCACCCGGGCCGCGAGGAAGGCGGCCCCCAGCCGGGCCACCGACGACACGACGAAGAGCACGTGCAGGTTCACCCACAGGTGGCCGCCCAGCATGAACTGCTGGGGCACCTGGGCCGCCAGCGCTCCGCCCAGGGCCGCCGCCGCCGCGTAGGCCAGCCCGCCCGCGGTGGCGAACGCCGCCAGGTAGAAGGGCCGGCCGTGGCGCGGCGCCACCGTGAGGGGCAGCGCGAAGATGGCCAGGCCGTGGCCGCTCCACAGCGAGCCCGCCAGGAGCACGTCGAAGAGCAGCGGCCAGAGCGTCCCCGCCGAGGGCAGCAGCCACAGCATGGGGATGGCGCTGATGCCCAGCGAGCAGAGCATCAGCACCGGCTGTGCGCCCAGCCTGTCGATGGCGCGGCCCCACAGGGGCGCCGTCAGCACGCGCACGCCCGCCACCGCCGCCGCGTGCAGGGCCATGATGACGAAGGTCATCTTGAGGTTCTGCAGGCTGTGCAGCGCGAAGAAGGGCGCGGACACGCCCACCGCCGCGTTCCACGCCACCTGGTACAGGAGCACCCGCCGGGCGCCGTCGTCCTTCCAGGGCAGGAGCGCCGCCTTGAGCTCCAGCTTCGGAGAGGTGCCCGGGGGCGCCGGGTCATGCTGCGCGGCCATCATCAGCGTGGTGACGACGCCCATGACGCACGCGGCGAGCGCCAGCACGGGCAGGGCCAGCCCCACGCCCGCGCCGCCCTTGAGGCGGTCCATCAGCAGGCCCGCGGTGAGCGACGCGGCGGTGCCCATCAGCGTGGTGAGCGCGGTGCGCTTGCCGAAGAAGCGGCCCCGCACGGCGCCGGGGACCAGCTCCCCCATCCACGCCACCCACGCGTTGTTGCCCACCACGGCCAGCAGCGCGGACGCCCCGGCCACGGCGAGCAGCAGGTGCTGCTGGGATTCGAAGGACAGGCCCAGCCAGGGCAGGACGGCCAGGGGCAGCAGGGCGAGCCGGGACAGGCACACCGCCGTCAGCGCCACCCGCCGGTGGCCGAAGCAGAGGGTGAGCCACGCGGCGGGGAACTGCACGAACTGCGCGAAGAAGGGCAGCGCCGTCATCACGCCGACGAGGAAGGGCCCCAGCTTCAGCGCGATGGCCCACGCGGTGAGCACGGTGGGGCCCGCGCACGCGGTGAACACCTCCGCGAACATGCCCTCCACGATGGACACCCGCAGGGACGCCCTCAGGCGCTTGTGCAGGGGCGGGCCCCGGTGGCCGTCCGGCGGCGGGGGGGCCCCCAGGAGGGGCGCGGACGAGCCGGGCAGCGAGGCGCCAGGGCGGAAGAGGGGGACGCCGGTGGCGAGGGACGCGAAGCTCTGGACGAGGCGGCGGCGGAAGGCGGCGGACACGGTGATTCGTGTCCCATGGCCTCGCATTCCCTCTCAATCGGACCTCCAAGGACTCGCCCGGGCCCGGCCGGACACCAACCGGGCTTATCCACCGCTTTCCACCTGCTGTCCGCCCGCCTGGTGGGCAGAAGGGATTCAGGTGCAGTTCACGCGGTCTTGAACTATATGAACGGCCCGGAAGGAGACCGCGCACATGGATGTCGCTCACGAGCTGACGGAGTTTCTGGGGCAGGTGGAGCAACGTCTGACCGACTTGCTCGCGGATGGCGACGTCGGTCCGGACGTGAAGGGCGACACGCTGATGGATGCGGCGCGTCACCTGTGCCTGGGCGCTGGAGGCAAGCGGGCGCGGCCCATGCTCGTCCGGCTGTTTGGCGGCGTGGTGGGAGTGCCGGCCGCCCGGCTGGTGGACGTGGGCGTGGCGGCGGAGATGATCCACTCGGCCAGCCTGCTGCATGACGACGTGGTGGACGCGGGCATGTTCCGCCGGGGCCGCCCGACGGTGAACGCGCGCTGGGGCAACATCGTCGCGGTGATGAGCGGCGACCTCATCCTGTCCACGGCGCTGTCGCGGCTGTCGGAGCTGGACGCGCGGCTGGTGCAGAGCGGCCTGTCCATCGTCACGGAGATGACCCGCGCGGCCATCGCGGAGGTGGAGGCGCGCGGGGACCTGAACCTGCCGCTCACGCGGCTGCGCTACATCGCCGAGGGCAAGACGGGCTCGCTGTTCGGCTGGTGCGGCAAGGCGGCCGCGACGCTGGCGGATCAGCCGGAGGCGCGGGAGCGCTTCGACGCCTTTGGCCGGCACCTGGGCGTGGCGTTCCAGATCGCCGACGACATTCGCGACATCCTGGGCACGGACGTGGGCAAGCCCCGGTACGCGGACGTGCACTCGCGCACGCCGTCGCTGCCCATCCTGCTGGCGGTGTCGCGCGACGAGTCCCTGCGCCGCAAGCTCAAGGACGCGTGGGCGTTCTCCGTCATCACCCCGGAGCGCACCCGGGAGATTGGCGCCGCCATCGAGGCCACCGGCGCGGTGGAGGCGTCCATGGAGCGGATGAACGCGGAGATTGGCGCGGCGCTCGACCGCCTGGGGCCCTTCGCCAACGACGCCGCGGGCGCGGAGTTGATGAGCTGGGCGCACCGGCTGTCCGCGGGCATCGCGGAACAGGTGAAGGGACGCGCTGCGTGAAGGGCTACCTGTGGACAGGGGGGGATCCCGGGAGCCACAAGCCCGTCGCGCCGCCGGAGCACGGAAGGCTGGCGCCATGGGAAGCCATCGCGGTGGAGGCGGTGGGCAACGTCATCGAGTTCTGGGGCTTCAAGCGCAACCAGGGCCGGGTGTGGGGCCTGCTCTACCTGCGCGGTGAACCCCTGACCGCGGGCGAGATTGAGCGCGAGCTGGACCTGTCCAAGGGCGGCGTGTCCATGCTGCTGCGCGACCTGGAGCACTGGGGCGTCATCCAGCGGGTGCGCGTGCCGCAGGACACGGTGTGGCGCTACGCGGCGGAGACGGACCTGGTGCGGATGGTGACGCACGTGGTGGAGGAGCGCGAGGCGGCCTTCGTCACCCGCATCCGCGCGGACCTGTCCGAAGCGCGCCGGCTGGCGGAGGCCACGGGCGGCCTGCCGCCGGAGAGGCTGCGGCGGCTGGAGCGCATGGCCGTCCTGGCCGAGCACGTGGAGCGCGCGCTGCGGCTGTTCATCAAGACGTCCCGCCTGGACGTGGGCGGGGTGCTGGGCGCGTTCCGCGACGGCGCCCTGGCGCGGAGCAAAGGCGAGCGGTAGCGGCGGGAGGAGACGCACATGGATTCGCACTACGACCAGGTGATGAAGGCGCGCGAGCAGGCGGACGCGAACGCGCCCCGGCGGTACTTCGCGTACTCGACCATCCTGGACCGGGCCGCCTTCGACGAGTGGAAGCACCAGCACAGCTACGGCTTCTTCGAGCTGCCGGAAGGCCGGCTCGCCGAGGCGCTGGACGTGGACCTCGTCTACGACTTCCCCTCGCGCTGGTGGGGCGGCCGGGTGGCGGGCCTGACGGACGCTCCGGGCGCGCGCGTGTACGGGCGGCTCTTCGAGATTCCCGGCAGGGACTGGCCCATCGTCCAGCACAAGGAGGGCTTCGTCACCAGCATGTGCGTGGAGCGCACGGTGCGCGTGCGCGTGGACGGCCAGGAGGTGGAGGCCACCGCGTTCGTGACCAACCCGCGCCGCGCGTCGTCGGACGGGCCGGTGAGCCCACGCTTCGTGGAGGCGCTGGTGCGCGGCGCGAAGAGCGCCGGGCTGCCCGCGGATTACGTGGAGAAGCTGGCGCGCGGCGAGTCGCGCTGAGCACGTCCTCGCCGCGTGGGAGCCTGTCTCATGGCCGCGCGGTGGGGGCGATGCGGTCCAGCGTCATGTGCTTCAGGCCGCTCGGTGGGTCCGGGTTGGCGTTGCATAAAGCCCAGCCGTAGTAGCCGCCCTGGCGCACGGACGCCGGGGCCTCCGGCGGGTGGTTGCCCACGTTCTCCGGAATGACCTTGCCGTACTGGCCGGTGCCGTCGTCGAACGGGTAGGGCGTGTCGTCGCGGTTGTTGACGGCCCCCACCGCGTGTCCGTGCCCGGCCCCCACGCCAGACCCTCCGTGTTGTGCAGGCCCCGAGCGAACAGCTCGCGCGAGCCGCCGCTCCAGTCCCACCGGTAGATGGCGCCGCGCAGCTCCGGCAGGGACGCGTCCGGCAGCCCGGAGGTGACCGTCTCCACCTCGCCGCGCGTCGTCGATCCACATCTGCCCACGCGCTCGTGGAAGATGATGTCGTGGGGCAGGCCCAGACCGGCACCGGCATGCCTGCTGGGATGTTCAGGGAGCGCGGCACGTCGAACGTTTCGCCCCACATGCCCTCCGGAACCTGGACTGCAAGCACGCCAGCCCCAGGATGGCCGTCAGCACGAGTGGTGGCCGCAGGGTCCGTTTTTCCAACCGGATTCCACCCGGCCTTTTCAGGATGCCGCGACCTGAACAAACCTTCAGGCAGTTTTCTCGCGGCCTCGAGCATCCCTGAGCGGACCTGAACAAACCTTCAGCCATTTTTCGCCCTGCTCGCGAGGCGTCGTGCCTACATGAACAAAAGTACAGATATCGTGAAGCATGAAACAAATAAATGCAGACGTTGATATTGATTGTCTTTTATTGGAGGTCTCGTGTCTGTCTTTGAGGGCGGACCGGGCTTGACGGCGAAAGCGCGTTGTGGCTTCATGATTTTGATTCCGATAATCAAAATCATCTGGAGAGCGCGATGATCGGTCAGGGATGCTGCAGGTCGGTGCTGGCGCGAGGCCCGTGCGCCGAGGTGACGCGGTGCAGCTGTGGGCACATCCACCTGGCGGTGGGGCCGGTGACGCTTCGCCTGGAGGAGGACGTCCTGCGCGAGCTGGGGCACACGCTGGTGGAGGCCATCCACCAGCTGGAGCTGCCGCACGACGCCGAGTCGCAGGAGCAGGCTCCCGCCGCCCACGGGGCGTCCACCGGCGGGTGGAAGCAGTGAGCACCGTCCGGGGCACCCTCCGCTGGGGCGGCCTCGATCGCTCCGCGAGGGACCGGCGGCTGCCGTCCGCGTCCACGGCCCCCTCGGGCCTGCCGTCCATGCAGCGGCTGTCGCTGCGGCTGGAGGAGGGGACGGGGATGGCCCGGCGCCAGGCGGAGCAGTCCACGTTCCTGGAGGCGCTCTTCCACGGCTCGTGGAACGGCGGCGTCTATGGCCAGTTCGTGCGCGCGCGCCACTACGTGAACCACCTGCGCCAGCTGCACGTCGTCTACGAGGCGCTGGAGTCCGTGCTGCCGGGGCTGAAGGACGGACCGCTCGCGCGCGTGCTGCGGCTGCCGGAGCTGCGGCGCGCCTCCGCGCTCCTGGCGGACCTGGACTGGTTCTGCGGCGACACGCGCACGAAGCCCTTCGCCTGCGAGGACACGCGGCTGCACGCGGAGCGGATCCGCGAGGTGGCGGCGGAGGCCCCGCACCTGCTCATCGCGCATGCGTATGCCCGGTGCGCGCAGGACCTCTTCACCGCCCCCCGGCGCTCGGAGCTCATCGCGCGGGCGTTCGAGCTGGAGAACGGCCGGGGCACGGCCTTCTACAACGCGGTGTCCGCCGCGGAGCTGCTCGCCTTCCAGGCCCGGCTGGTGGCCCGGCTGGACGAGGTGCAGCTGACGGAGGGCGAGGCCCAGGAGGTGGTGCAGGAGGCGCGGCTGGCCTTCCGCATCCAGACGCTCATCTGCGACGAGCTGGCGCGCGACGCACCGGAGCTCGACGGGCCGGGCGGGAGCGCCGGGTAGGGTGGCCCCGACCCCACGGGTCACCTCCCCGACGGGGCGGCCCCGTGCCGTTTCGTGACAGTCACGCTAGGATGGCGGAACGTGGCACTCCAGATGACCTCTCCCATTGATCGCCGTGCGTTTCCCCGCATCCATGCGCCCCTCTACTCGCGCCCCGCGCGAATGAAGGTGGGCGAAAAGAAGCAGGTGCTCGACGTCAGCCTCGGGGGCGCGCGCATCTACTCGGACGACCCGCAGGACGTGGGTTCGCGCCTGGACCTGGAGCTGTTCCTCCCGGACGGCAGCTCGGTGGAATGTACCGCGCGCATCGTCTGGGCCATCAAGTTACCCAAGGACGCCGTGGCCCGCTTCGAGGTGGGCCTGTCCTTCATCGACGTGCCGGAGCCCGTGCTGGAGAGGCTGAAGACCGTGCTCGTCGCGGATGAAACTTGATTTACGACGACGCGCGCTCCAGCTCGCGCAGGTCGTCCGCCTCCAGCTTCAGGGAGAAGGACCCGAGCAGCTCCTTCACCTGCGGCACGGACGTGGCGCTGGCGATGGGCGCCACCACCGTGGGCCGCGTCTCCAGCCACGCCAGCGCCACCTGCGACGGCGTGGCGCCCCGGCGCTCCGCCACCTTCTTCAGCGCGGCGACGACGCCCCAGCCCCGCGCGTTGCCGTACTTCTTGAGCACGTTGCCCGCGCGCGCGGACGCCGGTGCCGGCTGGCCCTCCTGGTACTTGCCGGTGAGGAAGCCCGCGGCGAGCCCGAAGTAGGGCGCCACGGCCAGCCCCTCCTTCTCACTCACCTTCTGGAGCGCGCCCTCGAACTTCGGGCGCTCCACCAGGTTGTACTCCGGTTGGAGGACGGTGTAGCGCGCAAGCCCCAGCCGCTTCTGCGTGTCCAGCGCCTGCTGCGCGCGCTCCGCGGTGTGGTTGCTCAGGCCCAGCGCCTTCACCTTGCCCGCCTTCACCAGCGCGTCGAAGGCGCGCAGCGTCTCCTCGAAGGGCGTGTTCGGGTCGTCGTAGTGCGCGTAGTACAGGTCGATGCGCTCCACGCCCAGGCGGCGCAGGGACGCGTCCACGCTCTTCTCGATGTGCTCGCGCGTGAGGCCCTTGCCCAGCGCCGTCTCCGCGCCGACCTTCGTGGCGATGACGAGGCGGTCCTTCGCCTTGCGCGAGGCAATCCATTTGCCCAGCACCGTCTCCGACTCACCGCCCACGTGGCCGGGAACCCACCGCGAGTACACGTCCGCGGTGTCCACGAAGTCGCCGCCGCCCTCCACGAAGGCGTCGAGCACGGCGAACGAGGTGGCCTCGTCCGCCGTCCAGCCGAAGACGTTCCCGCCCAGACACAGCGGGAACACCTCCAGGCCCGTCGCTCCCAGCTTCCGCTTCGCTGCCGCCATGCCCCAGGTCCTTTCGGTGAGGCCGGGGCGTGCTACCCCGGCGTGAACCACACCACCGACAGCGGGGGCAGGGTGAGCGTCGCGGACGCCGGCTGGCCATCCCAGCCCGTTGCCTCCGTGTGCACCTGGCCCCGGTTGCCCATGCCGCTGCCGCCGTACTCCCCGGCGTCGGTGTTGACCAGCTCCACATAACGGCCGTGGAGCGGGAAGCCCACGCGATAGTCCTCGCGCGGCACCGGAGACATGTTGGCCACGCACACCACGTGACGGCCCGGCGTGCGCGAGCGCCGCACGAAGGCCAGCACGTTCGCCGCGGACGCGTCCGGCTGCAGCCACTGGAAGCCCACCGGCTCGCTGTCCGAGTCATAGAGCGCGGGCAGGTCGCGGTAGAGGCGGTTCAGGTCGCTCACCAGCTTCTGGATGCCCTTGTGGCCCGGGTCGTGGAGCAGGTGCCAGTCCAGGCTCTTGTCGTGGTTCCACTCCGCCGGCTGGCCGAACTCGCCGCCCATGAAGAGCAGCTTCTTGCCCGGGTGGGCCCACATCCACGCGAACAGCGCGCGCAGGTTGGCGCGCTTCTGCCATGGGTCGCCCGGCATGCGCCCGTAGAGGCTGCCCTTGCCGTGCACCACCTCGTCGTGGCTGAGCGGCAGCATGAAGTGCTCGCTGAACGCGTACAGCAGGCCGAAGGTGAGCTGGTTGTGGTGGAACTGCCGGTAGACGGCGTCCTTGGAGAAGTACGACAGCGTGTCGTGCATCCAGCCCATGTTCCACTTGAAGTGGAAGCCCAGGCCGCCCTCGCTGACGGGCTGGGACACCTTGGGCCACGCCGTGGACTCCTCCGCGATGACCACCACGCCCGGGTGCTTGCGGCGCACGGTGTCGTTGAGCTCGCGCAGGAACTGGATGGCCTCTTCGTTCTCTCGGCCGCCCCAGCGGTTGGGGACCCACTCGCCCTGCTTGCGGCTGTAGTCCAGGTAGAGCATGGAGGCCACGGCGTCCACGCGCAGCCCGTCGATGTGGTACTCCTCCAGCCAGAACAGCGCGTTGGCGATGAGGAAGTTGCGCACCTCGTTGCGCCCGAAGTTGAAGACGAGCGTGCCCCAGTCCGGCTGCGACCCCTGGCGTGGATCGGAGTGCTCGTAGAGGGACGTGCCGTCGAAGCTGCCCAGCGCGTGGCTGTCGCGCGGGAAGTGGCCCGGCACCCAGTCCACGATGACGCCGATGCCCTCCTGGTGCAGGTAGTCCACCAGGTAGCGGAAGTCGTCCGGGTGCCCGAAGCGCGCGGTGGGCGAGTAGTAGCCGCCCACCTGGTAGCCCCAGGAGCCGCCGTAGGGGTGCTCCGACACGGGCAGCAGCTCCACGTGCGTGAAGCCCGTCTCCTTCACGTAGCGCGACAGCTCCGGGGCCAGCTCGCGGTACGTCATGGGCCGGTCGCCGTCCTCCACCACGCGGCGCCAGCTGCCCAGGTGCACCTCGTAGACGCTCCACGGGTGGTGGGCCGCGTCCACGTGCTTCTCCCGCGCCTCCAGCCACGCGCTGTCGCCCCACGCGTAGCGCTGCAGGTCATGCACCACGGACGCGGTGGCGGGCGGCGTCTCCGTGCGGAAGGCGAAGGGGTCCGCCTTGAGCAGCGGACCGCCGCCGTGGCCGGGGCGGATCTCGAACTTGTACCGGGCGCCTTCACCCACCTCCGGGACGAACAGCTCCCAGATGCCGGAGGACCCCATGCGCCGCATGGCGTGCAGGCGGCCGTCCCAGCCGTTGAAGTCACCCACCACGGACACGCCCCGGGCGGTGGGCGCCCAGACGGCGAACGACGTGCCCTTCACGCCGTTGTGGTGGATGAGGTGCGCGCCCATGCGCTCCCAGAGCCGCTCGTGGCGGCCCTCGCCGGCGAAGTACAGGTCCATCTCACCAATGGTGGGCAGGAAGCTGTACGGGTCGCGCAGCGTGAAGACCTTCTTGCCCGGGTACTCCACCTCCAGGAGGTAGCTGAAGGGCTCCGTGCGGCCGTTGATGCGCGCCTCGAAGACGCCGCCGGTGCGGTGCTGCATGGGCACCTTGCCGCCGAACTCCGGCAGGACGTGGATGGCCACGGCCTCCGGGCGGTAGGCGCGCACCACCACCGCGTCGCCGTCCGGGTGGACGCCCAACATGGAGTGGGGCTCCGGATGGCGCAGCTCCACCACGCGTTGCAGCTCCGCGTCCACCTGTGCTCTGTCCGCAGGCTTCCTCACTGGGCATCCTCCATCCGCAGCAGGGCCTCGACGGGGATGCGCACCCAGTCCGGCCGGTTGGCGAGTTCGTAGCGCACTTCGTACAACAGCTTCTCCAGCTCGAAGGCGCGCAACATCACGTCAAAGGCTTCATCACTGTCGGGCAGGAAGGCCGCGCCGCGCGTCGCCTGGCGGTAGCCCTCCAGGAACGCGTCCCGGGTGGGGCCCACGCGCCCGCGCGGCTGGCCGCCCTCCAGCGACACGGTGGCCTCCGCGTAGTCGAACGAGCGGATCATCCCCGCCACGTCGCGCAGGGCGCTGTACTTCTCCCGGCGCGCGGTGAAGGAACGGGACGGCTCGCCCTCGAAGTCGAAGAACAGCCACTGGTTCTCCGAGCGCAGCACCTGGCCCAGGTGCAGGTCGCCGTGGATGCGGACCTTCTGGCCGGAGGGCGCCACCTGCGCCAGCCGCTTCGCGTACGCGATGAGCCCCTCTCGCTTGTGCTCCAGGTCCGCGTGCAGCCGCCCGGCGTCCGCCAGCGTCACGCCCAGCTCGCCCACGATGGACGCGCTCCAGCGCTGCAGGTCCTCCTGGAGCAGCGGCTCCGGGGAGAACGCCAGGTCGTCCGGGCCCGCGGAGGCGAAGGCCTTGTGCAGCTCTCCCAGCCGGGCGCCCAGCTCGCGCATCTCCCCGAGGAAGCGCTCGGAGAGCGCCTTCTCCTGACGCAGCCGCTCCAGCGTGTACTTCCAGCCGTCCACGGCGTCCGGCACGAAGCGGTGCGCCAGCGCGAGCGTCGCGCCCGCGGGGCCCTCCAGGTTCAGCGCGCCCACCAGCTGCGGCGTCGCGCGGAAGTTCGTCTTCGTGGCGAGGAAGCGGCCCACCTCGTATTCGGGGTTCACGCCGGCCTCCAGCTTGCGGATGACCTTGACGATGACCCGCTCGCCCAGCACCAGCGACGTGTTGCTCTGCTCCACGTTGAGCCGGCGCACGGAGAGCGGATCCGGCAGGGCCACGCCGCTGTCCGTGGAGGCGATCCACTCTCCCACCACGCGGCCGGAGCCGGACGACACCACCTTGCCCTCCCGGGCCAGGTTGAAGAGGGCGCGCACGCAGTCGTCGTCCTCCAGCGCGCTCACCAGCCCCTCCGGCGTCTGCCGGGCCATGATCTGGTAGCGCTCCGGATTGCCCAGCTCGTAGATGACCTCGATGATGGCCAGGGTGAAGGCACACGTACCCAGCTCCATGGTCACGTGGTCCGCCACGCCGACGCTCTTGATGGGCCAGGCCTTTCCAGCGAACCAGCGCTGGGTCTTGAGGAAGTCAGGCAGCTTGGTCAGGTCCAGGGGCGTCACGCGGGGTTACTCCTTCGCCTGCAGTGGCTTGTCCAACCGGAACCACAGGAACATGTAGGGCCCCATCGACAGCTGATAGGGCAGTTCGCTGATGCGGGGGAACGGCGTCTCTCCAATCAACTCCACGGGGATGCTGCCTTCGAACTCGCGCAGGTCCAGCACGCCCGGCTGCGCGAAGCGCGACAGGTTGCAGACCACGAGCACCGTCTGCCCCTGCCACTCGCGCACGAAGGCCAGCACCTTGCGGTTCTCCGTGGTGAGGAAGCGCAAGCTGCCCATGGCGAACACGGGGTAGCGCTGGCGGATGCCAATCATCCGCTTCACCCACTGCAGCAGGCTGGACTTCTGCCGCTCCTGGGCCTCCACGTTGATGGACTGGTAGCCGTAGACGGGGTCCGCGATGACGGGCGCGAAGAGGCGCGCGTAGTCCGCGCGGCTGAAGCCCGCGTTGCGATCCCCGGTCCACTGCATGGGCGTGCGCACGCCGTTGCGGTCGCCCAGGTAGATGTTGTCGCCCATGCCGATCTCGTCCCCGTAGTAGAGGACCGGCGTGCCGGGCAGCGTGAAGAGCAGGCTGTGCATCAGCTCGATGCGGCGCCGGCCGTTGTCCATCAGCGGCGCCAGGCGGCGGCGGATGCCCAGGTTGATGCGCATGCGCGGGTCGGTGGCGTACTCCCGGTACATGTAGTCCCGGTCCTCGTCCGTCACCATCTCCAGCGTCAGCTCATCGTGGTTGCGCAGGAAGATGGCCCACTGGCAGGACTCCGGGATGTCCGGCGTCTGCTGCATGATCTCCACGATGGGCGTGCGGTCCTCGCGGCGCACCGCCATGAAGAGGCGGGGCATCACCGGGAAGTGGAAGCCCATGTGGAACTCGTCGCCCTCGCCAAAGTACACGCGCACGTCGGCGGGCCACTGGTTGGCCTCCGCGAGCAGCACCTTGCCCTGGTACTCGGAGTCGATGGTTTTGCGCAGGCGCTTCAGGAACGCGTGCGTCTCCGGGAGGTTCTCGCAGTTGGTGCCCTCGCGCTCGAAGAGGTAGGGCACGGCGTCGCAGCGGAACCCGTCCACGCCCATGTTGAGCCAGAAGCGCATGACGTCCAGCATGGCTTCCTGCACTTCGGGGTTGTCGTAGTTCAGGTCCGGCTGGTGGCTGAAGAAGCGGTGCCAGAAGTACTGCTTGGCCACCGGATCCCACGTCCAGTTGGAGCGCTCCGTGTCGGTGAAGATGATGCGCGCGCCCTTGTAGGACTCGTCCGTGTCGCTCCAGACGTACCAGTTGCGCTTGGGGCTCTTGGGGTCGCGCCGCGCCTCCTGGAACCAGGGGTGCTGATCACTGGTGTGGTTGACCACCAGCTCGATGATGATGCGCAAGCCCCGCTTGTGCGCCTCTTCCACCAGGCGCTGGAAGTCCGCCAGCGTGCCGTAGTCCGGGTGGATGCCGTAGTAGTCCGCGATGTCGTAGCCGTCGTCGCGCAGCGGGGACGGGTAGTGCGGCAGCAGCCACAGGCAGTCCACGCCCAGGTCCTGGAGGTACGGCAGCTTCTCAATCAGGCCCGGGATGTCCCCGTGGCCGTCACCATTCGAGTCATGGAATGCGCGGATGTGCAGCTCGTAGATGAGCGCTTTTTTGTACCAAAGCGGATCCAGGTCCATACGCCTCTCGGAGGGAGTCACTCGAAGTAGTCGAACGCGTGTTCGGTGCGGCGGTAGCGGTAGACGGCGAAGATTGCCGCGGGCTGTTCGGGCGTCAGGCGCACCTGCACGTCCGGGCCCTGCCACAGGGAGCGCTGGTCGGCCATCAGTTCATGCACCTGGTAGGTCTCCTCCGCGGTGACGCCCAGCCACTCCATGGGCACGCGCAGGAGCGCCTCCTGGGGCGCGTACGGATCCAGGCTCACCGCCACCAGCACCGTGCTGAGGCCATCCGGCGAGCGCTTGCCGTAGAAGAGGACGCGCTCGTTGTCGGACTCGAAGAAGCGCAGGCCCTGGTACTGCTGGAGCGCGGGGTGCGCCTTGCGGACGGCGTTGAGCTTCGCAATCCATTCGGAGATGTTGCCCGGCCGGTCCCAGTCCCAGGCAACCAGCTGGTACTTCTCCGAGTCCAGGTACTCCTCCTTGCCCGGCACCGGACGGCCCTCGCACAGCTCATAGCCGGAGTACATGCCCCACACGGACGACAGCGTGGCGGCCAGCGCGACGCGCAAGCGGAAGGCGCCGGGGCCCGCGTTCTGGAGGTTCTCCGGGAGGATGTCCGGCGTGTTGGGCCAGAGGTTGCCGCGGAAGTAGTCCGACACGGGCGGGCTGGTGATCTCCTCCAGGTAGCTGCGAATCTCGTCCTTGAAGAGGCGCCAGGTGAAGTACGTGTACGACTGGGTGAAGCCCACCTTGCCCAGGGCCTTCATCACCTTGGGGCGGGTGAAGGCCTCCGACAGGAAGAGCACGTCCGGGTGCAGGTCCTGCACCTCGCGGATGAGCCAGTGCCAGAACTGCATGGGCTTGGTGTGCGGGTTGTCCACGCGGAAGGTCCGCACGCCGTTGTCCACCCAGTACAGGACGACGGACTTGAGCTCCTTCCAGAGGGCGTCACGCGCGGGGCCCATCCAGTCGAAGTTGACGATGTCCTCGTAGCGCTTGGGCGGGTTCTCCGCCGTCTTGATGGTGCCGTCCGGGCGGTGCTGGAACCACTCCGGATGCTCCTTCACGTACGGGTGGTCCGGCGAGCACTGGAAGGCCAGGTCCAGCGCCACTTCGATGCCGTGCGCCTTCGCCGCGTCCACGAACGCGCGGAAGTCCGCGAGCGTGCCCAGCTCCGGGTGCACGGCCTTGTGGCCGCCCTCCGCGGCGCCAATGGCCCACGGGCTGCCCACGTCACCGGGCTCCGCGCGCAGGCTGTTGTTCTTGCCCTTGCGCGCGGTGCGGCCAATGGGGTGGATGGGCGGGAGGTAGACGGTGTCGAAGCCGAGCTTCTGCACGTACGGCAGCCAGGCCTGCGCATCCTTGAAGGTGCCGTGCGTCTTGCCGTCGCGCTTCGCGGAGCGGGGGAAGAACTCGTACCAGGCGGCGTTGCGCGCCTTCTCCCGGTCCACGAACACCTCCAGCACCTTGTCGTACCGGCGAGCAAGCGTGCGGTCCGGGTGCCGTGACGCGGCGTCCGCCAGCTCGGAGGACAGCGCGGCGAGGAGGTGGTCCGGCGAGGGCGGCGTGCGCAGACGGGCCCCGGCCTCGGCCAGCACGCGGTGGTCCTCCGCGGACTTGCCCTTGGCGCGCGCGGCGGCGCCCTCCAGCAGCGCGGCGCCTTCCAGCAGCTCGCTCTTCACGTCGCGGCCGGCGTCCACCTTGCGCTTCAGCTCGTGCGCCCAGGTGCGGAAGAGATCCGGCCAGGCTTCAATCGTGTATTCGTAGCGGCCGTTGTTCGCGAGGGGGATGGAGCCTTCCCACGCGTCGTTGTTCTTGAAGGTGAGGGGGACCTCCGCCCAGTCCGTCTTCTGCGCGGCGGGGGTGACCTGGCGCCAGCGCGCGACGGCCACGAGGACGTCGTGGCCTTCCTTGAAGATGTCCGCGCGGACGGTGAGGGTCTCTCCGGCGACGCGCTTGATGGCGTAGCGCCCGGCGTCCAGCTCCGGCTGGACGTTCTCGATGAACACGCTTCCGAGTCGTTCGGTCATATCGGCTGGCGGCCCCTTATAGGACTCTGAGTCAGTGGCTCCAGGCGGCATTGCGCGGGTGTTGTTGATTGAAGATGGGCGCCGTCCGGTCGCGTTGGCCTGTCAACGTTAGGAACGGAGGGAGCGCTCGCCCACCCCGAGGGACTGGGGGGATGGCCTCCGATAGTTGAAGCTGGGATCCGCCCCTCCGGTTGCGGTATCCGGGACGAACATGGCGCCCAAAGACTCCGCTGCTGAGCAAGCGAGTGACCTGTCGGCCGACCGCGACCTGCTGAGGCAGGTGGCGCTCGGCGGCGCGGCGGCCATGCGGGACGTCTACGCGCGGTGTTCCGCGCGCGCGTTCGCCATCGCGGTGCGGCTGCTGCCCACGCGCGCGGACGCGGAGGAGGTGCTGCAGGAGACCTTCCTGGAGGTGTGGCGGCGCGCGCGCGAGTTCGACCCGGAGCGGGGCGGAATGGAGACGTGGGTCACGACCATCGCGCGCACGCGGGCCATTGACCGGCTGCGTTCGCTGGGCACGGTGTCGCGGATGGTGGAGGGGGTGTCCCGGCAGCCGCCGCCGGTGAGCGCGACGCCGCCGTCGCCGGACGACGCCGCAGCCGCGGCGCAGGACCAGGCGCGGGTGCGCGCGGCGCTGGAGCAGCTGCCGCCGGAGCAGCGCGAGGTGGTGCTGCTCGGGTATTTCGACGGGCTGTCGCAGAGTGAGATCGCCCGGAAGACGGGCCAGCCGCTGGGCACGGTGAAGACGCGTGCCCGGCTGGCGTTGGAGAAGCTGGCGGTGCTGCTGGAGCCGAGCCCGGCGGGCACGTCCAGCTGAGTGCAGGACAGCGCCCCTGTTCCGAGGGGATGGGCGGTGGAGCAGGCCCAAGCCACGTCCTCCTTGCCGTCGTCGGGCGCGGCCCCAAACCTTGCGACTTGTTTGGCGAACCCGAGGGAGGGGGCGGACATGCGCAAGAGGCGGGAGACGGGGACGGCGTTGATGAACGCGCGGGAGATGCGGCTGGTGCTGGCCAGTGCGCCGCGCAACCTGATGGAGCTGTCCCGGCGCGAGCTGATGGGGATGGTGCGGCGCGCGCGAGGCCTGGTGGTCCAGTACGAGAAGCTGGCGCACCGGGTGATGGGCGGGCGCATGCACACGCGGCGCAAGGCCGCCCTGTTCCGCACGGCGCTGTCGAGCTTCGAGTCGCAGCTGCGGCGGATGGAGCTGGCGCCCGTGCGCAAGGCAAGGCCCGCGATGCGCAAGCGCCCGGCGGCGAAGAAGGTGATGCGGCCCGCGGCCCGCGCCACGCCGCCGCGCAAGAAGGCGGTGAGCGCGAAGAAGGCGACGCGGCCCGCGGGCTATGCGCGCCGGGGGCCCGTGAAGGCGCGAGCGCACAAGGCGAGACGCATGCCGGCGATGAAGGCACGGGCGCCCGCGCGCAGGGCCGCGACGCGGTAGTGGCTTTCGGGGGAGGGGAGGCCAGGTCGCGTCCAGCTCGTGGCCTGGCGAGGGGGAGGGGAGCTGGACCGTGTCCGCCCCACTTGGGGGCGGACGCGGTGGGGCTTGGCCTGAATCAACAGGCGGAAGGCCATTGCCCCATGAGCGCGAAGGCACGGCCCGGACCGCGATGTTCAAGGCCCTCAGCGCAAAGATCCGAGCCGCAGGAGGCGGCGCAAGCCATCGCATGTCGGGTCACGAATCAGGGGGACCCGGGCAGTGGGCGTTGGGCGGGCCAGAGGAGGCCAGTCCTTCAGCGACAGGCTCCATGAGAGGAGAGGGTGCAACCCCGCTCGCATCAGCGTCCCCATCCGTTGGAGCACGGAGGCCAAGGCCGCGCTCCTCCAAGTCGGAAGGTCCGTTCCTCACGGTGGCCAACGCGGGCGCGTCGATCACGTTCTCCTGGGCACCAGGGCCCGCCGGTGTCTCGTTCTGCTCCGTGATGAGCGCGGGGACGCCAGGAGGGGCTTCCTGGGCGAGTGAGGGTTCAGGAACCGCATGCTTCTGGGCGACAGGCGCGAAGGCATTCAGCACAAGGTCATCGTGTGCCTTCATCAGCGTCGGCAGTTCCTGCTGGATGGCCCGCGTGTCGCGATCATGCAGGGCATCCTTCGCGCAGTTCACCCACTGGCGCAGCGGCTCACCTCCCAGAAGAGGCAGCAACTGGGCCGCGCCGACCATGAAGGCCCGCTGCAGGGACTGCACGAGAAGCACATGCCCGGGCCGGTCCGCCACCCGGGCCGCCAGCCGCAGCAACTCGAACTCCAACTGGGCGCAGTAGGCCCCCGACTCCCAGCGCGCCGCGTCCCAGAGTCCGAAGCAGATGCTCCCCAGTTGGTCCAGGTCCCGCATGGAAGCCCGTGTGCAGCAGTCGGACAGCAGCTCCACCAGCACCTGCCGCCGGAGGCTGAAGTAGCCCTCCAGGAGCCACCGGGCCTCTGGAGAGCGCGTGTCATGCAGCGCCAGGCCCAGGTTCTCCAGGGTTAGCGACTCATCCAGCGGCACCGCGCGCGTCTTGCGTCCGGGCCGCTGCACCACCAGGCCCCGTGCCGCCAGCCGCCGCAGCGCTTCGCGCATGGTGCCCCGGCAGACGTCATAGTGACGCGCCAGCTTCGCCTCCGAGCCGAACTGCCCGCTCGGGTGAATCCGTCCCAGCGCGATGTCGCGCTCAATCTGCGCTTCCACGTACGCCACGAGCCCGCCGTGTCCCATCCCCATTCCCCTTCCTCGTCCCAGCATCGCCATCCAACCACAGGGGTCTGACATGGACGCGTGAGTCCCCCCTCCGGAGCCGGACGAAAAAAACCTGTCCGACTGTCGGACAGGTTTTTCGGCAACCGCCCCCGGGCGGCTGCCCATGGTCGTGGCGCGCCGCGGTCGCTGGATTTGCTGACGGCCCGCTGATGACTTGCGTAGATACCGGCTCATGCGGAAATCCTGGCCGTACGCAGTGGTGATGCTGCTGGTGCTCTTTGTCGTGCCCCGGCTGTTGCGCCACTTCGTCCCCGACCCACAGCTGGCGCAGATGCTGCTTCCCGTCTCCCTGTTCGTCCTGCTGGTGCCGACGGCTCTCTACTTTCTTCCTCGGTACCGCCGGAGCAAGAAGCTCACGGACGAGGGGCTTCAGTTGTTGTTGGAGGGGAGGGTGGCCGCTGCGCTCGAGCGCTTCGAGGCGTCGCGGCCCCTGGCGAAGGTCCAGGTCATTCCCACGTACAACATCGGCATCGCCCGGCTCCAACTCTGGCAACTGCCGGTGGCGAAGCAGGAGCTTGCGAGTCTGGAGGCGCGGAAGGATTTGACGCCGCAGTTTCGCGCTGTGCTGTCCGCGGCGCTCGCGCTCGTGGATGCGCTTGAAGGTCGGCTGGCACGGGTGGCACCCCGGCTGACCGAGGCGAAGTCGCGGGTGGACTTTCCCTTGGTGTTCGCACCGCTCGCTTCCGCGGTGGTGGAGTGCCGTGAGGGGCGTTGGGCCGAAGCCCGCACGCTGCTGTCCGATGCAGCGCTGGAAGATCTCAAGGGACCCCTGCTCGGACTCAAGAAGGTGCTGGAGGCCTGGTGCTTGGAGCAGCTCACGGGGGAGGAGAGGTCCGTGGACGCCATCGCTCTCTTCGGGGAGGCGTCACAGGATTCGCTCCAGGCCGCGTGGCCGGAGCTCGTGGACTACGTGGTGGAGCATTCGCGCTGAGCAGAAAGGACCTGTCAGTCTCCCCGGGTACCAGCCGGTAGCCCACGCCCCACACCGTCTCCACGCACTTCACCGGACCCAGCTTGCGCCGCAGCCGCGACACGTGGACGTCCAGCGTGCGCTCCGTGCCCTCGCGCTCCGGATCCAACACGTGCTCCACCAGCCACTGCCGCGTCACCGCCTCCCGCAGCCTGCGAGCCAGCGCCGCGAGCAGCTCGAACTCCACCCGCGTGAGCTCCACCGGCCGCCCCCGCACCTGCACCCGGACCTTGTCCAACGTGTCGTTGCGCGCGCCCAGGATGAGCACCGGGACCTCCGAGAAGATCCGCAGCGCCTTGAGCATGTCCAGGCCGTAGGTGCCCGGCAGCATCAGGTCCAACACCAGGCAATCCTTGCGCGGAAGCGCCGCGACTCAGGAGAAGCGCGCGCGGAAGGCGGCGAGCAGTGGACCCGCTGCCCGTCCGTCCGCCGGGGACTTCGGCCCGCCCTCGGGCAGGGTGGCGCCCAGTTCCTCCAGCGCGGGCTTCATGGACTCGTAGGCGTGGAGCGCGTCGGGCGCGTTGTCGAAGAAGCGCGGATGCGACAGCCAGCCGGAGATGCCGCACGTGACGACGTGGAAGGAGCGCGAGTCGTCCGCTTCGTAGGTGAGGCGCAAGAGGTCGCGGAAGCCCTCGTCCCGCACGATGGTGCCTCCCTGGCTGCCCATGCCCCCGAGCGTCGCGCCGCCCTCGTAGTCGCTCCAGTCCGTGCCCATGCCCCACGCATAGCACCCCATGGGCTGACGCGGACGCCGCGCCGTTGCCCGCGAAGCCGGGGTTGTCGCCTCCCACGCACCGCCCAACGTTTGCGGTGTGGGGGGACGTCGTCATGTCCGCGGAAACCATTCATGCGCCGCGCTACTCCGAGGAGCTCGTGCCCTTCCTCGCGGGCGACGGTCGCGCACTGCACCTGGTGCACCTGCGCGGCGTCGAGAAGGCGGACAAGGGGCCGGTGGTGCTGGTGCACGGGGCTGGCGTGCGCGGGAACATCTTCCGCGCGCCGGTGCGCCAGACCGTCGTGGATGCACTGATTGAAGACGGCTGGGACGTGTGGCTGGAGAACTGGCGCGCCAGCATGGACGTGGAGCCGGGCGAGTGGACCCTGGACCAGGCCGCCGTCATGGACCACCCGCCCGCCATCCGCACCGTGCGGGAGAAGACGGGGGCGGACAAGGTCAAGGCCATCATCCACTGCCAGGGCTCCACCAGCTTCACCATGGCCGCCGTGGCGGGGCTGCTGCCGGACGTGGACCTCATCCTCTCCAATGCCGTATCGCTGCACCCGGTGGTGCCCGCGACCGCGAAGGTGAAGCTGCACTACGCCGTGCCGCTGGTCGCGCAGTTGACGCCCTTCCTGGATCCGCAGTGGGCCTACGGCGGCCCCACGCGCACGGCCCGGATGCTGACGCGCGTGGTGCAGGCCACGCATCACGAGTGCGAGAACCTGGTCTGCCGCTGGACGAGCTTCACCTACGGCACGGGCTTCCCGGTGCTGTGGCGCCACGAAAACCTCAACGCCCAGACGCACGAATGGCTCCAGCACGAGTTCGGCCCGGTGCCCTTCAGCTTCTTCAAGCAGATGGACCAGTGCGTGCGCGCGGGCCACCTGGTGCCGGTGGAGGGCTTCCGCTCGCTGCCGGAGGACCTGGGCGAGCGCGAGCCCCAGACGGACGCGAGGTTCGTCCTCTTCGCGGGCGAGGAGAACCGCTGCTTCCTCGCGGAGAGCCAGCGCAGGAGCTTCGAACACCTGGAGCACTTCCACCCGGGCCGGCACGCGCTGCACGTGCTGCCGGGCTACGGCCACCTGGACGTCTTCATGGGCAAGCGCGCGTCCCAGGACGTCTTCCCCCTCATCCTCAAGGAGCTGGATCGCTCCACGCTCCACTGAAGAAAGGCCCGCCATGTTCCTGCCCCGACGCATCCAGCAACAGTCCGGCCGCTACTCGCGGGTGGACGGCATCCCGTACGCGCTGCCGGTGGACTCGAAGGGCGCCCCGGCCATGGTGGCCGCCTTCACGGTGGACGCCCGCCGCGCGGCCAGCCTGCTGCCCGGCAACGAACTGCACCCGCTGCGCATCTCGAGAGACAGGGCCGTGCTGCTCGTCTCCGTCATCGACTACAAGCGGACGGACATTGGCGCGTACATCGAGTTCAGCATCGCGCTCGCGTGCACGCACGGCGCCCGGCCCGCGCCGCCCATCCTTCCGGTGCTGTTCCAGAAGCGCTTCGGCCTGGGGCAGTACGTGGTGGACCTGCCGGTGAACACGGAGGTCTCCGTGAAGGGCGGCAAGGGCATCTGGGGCATGCCCAAGCACCTGGCCCGGCTGGACTTCCGGGTGGAGAACGGCTCCGTGAGCAGCCGGTACGAGGAGGGCGGCCAGCAGGCGGTGCGCGTGCGGATTGAGCGCCCGAAGCTCGCGTGGCTGCCCCTGCGGATGGCGGCGGTGAACTACTGCGCCTTCCGGGGGATGCTGATGAAGTCCACCATCTACTTCCGGGGCCGCTTCGGCTTCCGGTTGGGCAAGCGCGCGTGGGGCACGCTGGAGCTGGGGGACCATCCGCGCGTGCAGGTGCTGCGGGACCTGAGCATCTCCCCGCGCCCCTTCCTCACCGGGTTCTTCCCGTCATCCACCGGCGTGCTGGATGACCACTTCGAGGCGTGGTTCCTCAGCGAGCCCACGCTGCCCGTGCAGACGTATCCGGAGGGCCTGGACAGCGTGGTGGACCTGGGCCAGGACCAGACGCCCATGCCGCCGCCCGAATCGAACGGCGCGCCGGCGAGGGTGCTCCAGGCGGTGGCGCCGCCGCCGGACGTGCCGCCGCGCGAGGAAGCGCGGCCATGAAGCGAGGGGGGACGCTGGACCTGGTGAACGCGTGCCTGCTGTTCCTGTGCACCTCCATGTACCTGGGCACGGGCTGGTCGCTGATCCTCTTCTCGTTCCCCATCGCGCCCCAGCTCACGGTGAACAACTACTACCTGCAGTTCGTGCCGCAGGTGCAGGCTGCCACCCGGTTCTTCACGTACATGACGGCGGTGATGCTGCTGTCCTCCGGGGTGCTGGCGTGGCGCGAGCGCAAGACGGCCCTGCGCTGGTATCCGCTGGGCGCGCTGGTGGCGGTGGTGGTGGCCACGCTGCTCACGCGCATCTACATCTTCCCGTACAACGACGAGATGGCCGCCGGCATCACGTCACCGGAGCGGCTGACGGAGGTGCTGGGCGCGTGGATGCGGATGAACCGCATCCGCGTGGGGCTGTGGACGGTGCAGTGGCTGCTGACGCTGGGCTACTTCGTGCACCGGGTGCTGCGCGCGGAGCTGCCCGCGCGTGAGCGCTGGCGCATGGGGCTGTCCGCGCCTGGGCGCCGGGAGGCCCACGCATGAGCCCGGCCTCGTCGCGCTGGCTGGAGCGTCAGGCCCGCGTCAACGGACGCGCCTGGCGCTGGACGCTCGCGGCCATCGGGTGGATCACCCTGGCCACCGGCGCGGCGCAGATGCTCATGCCGGGGCTGGAGCTGCGGATCCTTCACGCGGATGCATCCCCCGCGCCCGCGCACTTCTTCCGCATCGTGGGCATGTTCATGGTGCTGTTCGGCGGCCTGCTCCTGCACGGCCTGCACGAGCCTCGCGCCAACCCGGCCGCCTTCCTGTGGACCGGCCTCCAGAAGGTGGGGGCCTGCGGCATGGTGGCCATTGGCGTGGCGCGCGGCCTGCTGTCGCCGCTGGCGCTGGCGGTGGCGGCGTTCGACGCGCTGTCCGCCGTGCTGGTGCTGGCATTCTACGCGTCGCTGCGCCAGCGCGAGCAGATCATCACCGTGCTCCGGCCCCGGGCGGAGGAGGCGTCCCCGGACGTCACCGCTCCTTCCGTCAGCGAGCTGCGCGTGGCGGACGCGACCGGGAGCGGCGCTCCTCCGAAGCCCCGGCGGACGATGGGGGAGGGCGCGGTCGTCGCGGCGGAGGCACCCCGGCGTTCGCTCGTGCTGGCGGGAGGCGGCATGCGCGTCGCGTGGCAGGCGGGCGTGCTGCGCGCGCTGACGGACGCGCGGCTGTCCTTCGCCCACGCGGATGGCACGTCCGGCGGCATCATCACCCTGGCGATGTGGATGTCCGGCCTGTCCCCCGCGCAGATGTGCGAGCGGTGGCGGACGCTGGACGTGAAGGACTTCGTGTCGCTGATGCCCGTGGACGACTACGCGCGGCCCTGGAGGCTCACCGCGCTGGGGGACGCGGACGGCATCATCCAGCGCGTCTTCCCGCACCTGGGCGTGAACGTGGAGGCCATCCGCGTGAACCGCGAGCGCTCCGGCACCTTCAACGTGTGCGACTTCGCCCTGAAGACGAACGTGGCCATCCCGCACACGGAGGTGGACCGTGACCAGTTGGTGGCCGGCATCTCCCTGCCGCTCTTCATGCCTCCGGTGGAGAAGGGCGGCCACCCGTATCTGGACTCGGTGTGGATCCAGGACGCCAACGTGATGGAGGCCGTGCACCGGGGGGCGGACGAGGTGTGGATCGTCTGGTGCATTGGCAACACGCCGCGCTACCAGGACGGCTTCTTCCACCAGTACGTCCACATGATTGAGTTGAGCGCGAACGGCGCGCTCTTCGCCCAGCTGGAGCAGGTGCGCGAGCTCAACGCGCGCATCCTCGCGGGCGAGCACGTGCCGGGACACGCGCGGCCCATCGCCGTGCACCTCATCAAACCCGAGCACCCGCTGCCCCTGGACCCGGACTTCTACGCGGGCCACGTCACCGCCGCGACGCTCATCGACCAGGGCTACTCGGACGCCTGCCGCTACCTGGCGGTGGCGGATGCCCAGGGCCTGCCCCTCACCCCGGAGATCACCCAGATGACTGAACCCGCCTATGACCTGACCTTCCGCGAGACCATGGCCGGACCGCTCGCGATGGGCACCACCGACCCCGAGGCGGGCGCCCACGACGGGCGCTCCACGCCCTTCACCATGCACTGCACCATCACCATCGACGACATGGATGCGTTCATCCGCGATCCGGATCACGCGGCCCGGCTGGTGGCGCACGTGCAATACAAGCCGCTGGGCTGGGACCTGCCCGTGCGCGAGGGGAGCTTCAACCTCTTCCGCGCCACGGATGATCCGCGCACGAAGATCATGACCTACGGCCTGCGCTTCCAGGCGAACGGCCAGGACTACTTCCTGGACGGCACGAAGACGCTGCGCGACGACCCGGGCCCGGACCTCTGGCGCGACACCACGCGGCTCTACAGCTACCTGCACCAGGGCGTGGACGCGCGAGGCCCCGTGGTGGGCGCGGGCGTCCTGGTGCTGGGCATGCGGGAGCTGTTGCACCTGGTGGCCAGCATGCACTCGTCGCGCGGGGGCGTGGAGGGCGCGGAGGTGGTGGCCCGCTTCGGCCGCCTGTTCCTGGGGGCGCTCTGGGATCTCTACGCGCCGGAGGCGCCGGTGCACGAGCGCGAAGGGGAGGCCGCGCATGGCCACGAGGGATGAGCACTTCGACGTCGTCATCGTGGGCTCGGGCTTCGGCGGTTCCGTGATGGCGTGGCGGCTGGCGGACGCGGGCCTGCGCGTGTGCGTGCTGGAGCGGGGCAAGGTCTATCCGCCGGGCTCCTTTCCGCGCAGCCCGCACGACATGCGCCGCAACTTCTGGGACCCGCGCAGGGGCCTGCACGGCATGTTCAACCTCTGGTCCTTCCAGGGGCTGGGGGGCGTGGTGTCCGCGGGGCTGGGCGGTGGTTCGCTCATCTACGCGAACGTGCTGTTGCGCAAGGACGAGAAGACCTTCATCCACCAGGACCTGCGCCACGGCGGCTACGAGGACTGGCCCGTCACCCGCGCGGACCTGGAGCCGCACTACGACGAGGTGGAGCGGATGATGCGCGTGCAGCGCTATCCGATGGAGCACCCACCCTATTCGTCCACCGCGAAGACGCTGGCCATGAAGATCGCGGCCGAGCGCCTGGGCCGCGCGGGCGACTGGCAGCTGCCACCGCTGGCCGTGACGTTCGGCAACCCCGGCGAGGTGCCCGTCCCGGGCGAGCCCATCCGGGAGGAGCATCCCAACCTCCACGGCCGCACGCGCACCACGTGTCATCTCTGCGGTGAGTGCGACATCGGTTGCAACACGGGCAGCAAGAACACGCTCGACTACACGTACCTGTCCGCGGCGAAGCGCGCGGGGGCGGAGCTGCGCACGCGCGCGGAGGTGACGGAGCTGTGGCCCGCGGAGGGCGGCGGCTACGTGGTGCGGTACCTGGACCATACGGACACGCCGGAGGACGTGCCTCGCGAGGGCCCCCAGTCCATGCTGCCGCGCAGCACCGTGACGGCGGACCGGCTGGTGCTGGCGGCGGGCACGTTCGGCTCCACGTTCCTGCTCCTGAAGAACCAGCGGAACTTCCCCGGGCTGAGCGACAAGCTGGGCACGCGCTTCTGCGGCAACGGAGACCTGCTGGGCTTCATGCGCCAGTGCCGCGATTCGAGCACCGGCAAGCAGCTGCCGCGCATCCTGGAGGGAGGGCACGGGCCGGTCATCACCAGCGCGCTGCACTTCCGCGGCCAGGAGGAGGGCGGCGCGGGCCGGGGCTACTACATCGAGGACGCGGGCTACCCGGAGTTCGTCAACTGGCTCTACGAGGGCGCGCACCAGGTGCCGCTGGTGGAGCGCGGCCTGAAGCTGGCGTGGCGGCTCCTCCGGGGCTGGACGGGACGCACGCATGACTCGGACGTGGGCGAGGAGATCGCCGAGTTGCTGGGTGACTGCCTGGGCTCCGCGACGTCGTTGCCGCTCCTGGGCATGGGGCGGGACATCCCCAACGGCCGCATGCGGCTGACGGATGACGGGATGCTGGCCGTCGACTGGCGCATGGCCAGCTCGCGCGAGTACTTCGAGGAGGTGCGCCAGTCGATGGCGGACATCGCGAAGACGCTGGAGGGGAAGCTGATGCAGAACCCGCTCAGCTACCTGAGCCGGGGCATCACCGTGCACCCGCTGGGCGGCTGTCCCATGGGCCGCGGGCCACAGGAGGGCGTGGTGGACGCGACGGGGGAGGCCTTTGGCCATCCGGGGCTGTACGTGGCCGACGGGTCGATGATGCCGGGCCCCGTCGGACCCAACCCGAGCCTCACCATCGCCGCGCTCGCTGACCGGTTCGCGGACGCGCTCATTGATTCGTACCGCCGGGGCTCGCGAGGACGTTCGTGGCGGCAGCCAACGGAGGAGGGGCCATGGCCGTCCGCGCCTCCGGCGTGAGCCACCTTCCCGGCCGGCGCGTCGAACCCGCGCCGGCGCCGGAGACGCCTCCGGGTCGGAAGATGGTCTCGTGGTTCGACCCGGCCGTGCTCGCGAAGTCGGGCATGAAGGTGCTGCTGTCGGGGACGTTCGGGAAGCAGGCGGACCGGCGGCTCCTGGACGCGGTGGCCCGGCCGCAGCCGCTGTGCTTCGACTACTCGGTGGATGACACCGGTCATCCGCGCGACGAGCTCTGGCTGGACTACGTGTCGGACCTGGGCGACGGCTGGGACTCCACCTACGCGGTGGCGTCCGCGGTGATGGCGCCGGAGCTGACGCTGGCGGATGAAGCCGGCGGGACGCACGTCACGCGGGGCGGCGACGTGCTCGTGTTCGGCGGGGACGAGGTGTACCCGACCGCGAGCGTGGACGAGTACCAGGCGCGCACGGTGGTGCCTTACGAGGACGCGCTGAACAAGCGGCGGCACCGGCCGCACCTGTTCGCGGTGCCGGGCAACCATGACTGGTACGACGGGCTGGTGTCCTTCACGCGCCTGTTCTGCCAGGGCCGGCGCTCCAACGGCTGGCGCACGCAGCAAAAGCGCAGCTACTTCGCGCTGAGGCTGCCGCACGGCTGGTGGCTGCTGGGCACGGACATGCAGCTGGAGTCCGACCTGGACGCGCCGCAGGTGGAGTTCTTCCAGAAGGTGGCCGCCCAGATGCGCGGCACGGATCGCATCATCCTGTGCAACGCGGAGCCGGCGTGGGTGAAGCAGCAGGTGATGCCTCGCGCGGGGCGCGGCTTCCTGGACCACAACATCGACTTCCTGGAGCAGCGGGTGCTGGGCAAGAAGGTGAGCGTCTTCCTCGCGGGGGACCTGCACCACTACCGCCGGCATGAGAACGCGGAAGGGCGGCAGAAGATCATCGCGGGTGGGGGAGGGGCCTTCCTGCATCCCACGCACCTGCCCAAGGTGGATCAGCGGCCGGGCGGCTTCGTGCAGAAGGCGAGCTACCCGCCCCAGCGCACGTCGCAGTGGCTCACCTGGCGCAACCTGGCCTTCACCGCCATCAACCCGTGGTTCGGCGTGTTCATGGGCGCCGTCTACACGCTGCTGGGGTGGGGCGTGGCCGCGAACCTCAACGAGGGGGCGGTGGGAGCGCCTTCCTTCCGGGAGGTCATCAACGCGGCGTTGCAGAGCACGGGCTCGCTGGTGCTGGGCGCCGGGGTGGTGCTGGGCACGATCGGCTTCGCGGACGGCCGGCGAGGCCCGCTCTGGCGGAAGACCGCGGGCGTGCTCCATGGGCTGGCGCATCTGGCCGTGGCGCTGTTGATCACCTGGGGCGTGTCCGCTGTCGCCGCGCCCCTGGCAACGGAGCTTCAGTGGAGTCTGCGGAGGGACCTGCTCAGCGGGCTGCTGCTCTTCGGGGGAGGCGCGCTGGTGGGGCCGTTGGTGGTGGGCGTGTACCTGCTGCTGTCGCTCAACGTGTTCTCCTGTCACCCCAACGAGGCGTTCTCGGCGCTGTCGATCCCGGACTGGAAGAACTTCCTCCGGCTCCACTTCGACGCGGACGGCCAGCTCACGGTGTACCCGGTGGGGTTCCGGCGCGTGCCCCGGCGGTGGAAGCGGGGGCGCACTCCCGAGGACCCGGTGTGGGTGCCGGACCCGGCGGACACGCGGGCGACACCGCCCCGCCTCATCGAGCCGCCCATCGTCATCGGCCGGACGAAGGCGCTTCCAGTTCCCACCGGTCCACCTGGACCCATGGGCGTGATGGTGGACGAACAGCTACCCGACGGAGCGGTTTGAGCGGGGCGGGCCAACGTCCTACGCTGCGTCCCCTATGAAGGCGATGCTCCTCTCCCTGCTCTTCCTCGGCGCCGCGCCGTCCGGCCCCGCGCCGTCGTCCCTGCCTCCTGAAGCGCTGGGGGCACCTCCGCTCGTGGACGCGTCTCCCACCGCGTGGTCGTGCACCATCGACACGCTCCGCGCGGGCAAGGAGTGCGTGTTCGAAGCGGAGGTTCCTCCAGGCAAGGGCGCGAGCGCCGACCAGGAGAACGCCAACATCAAGATCCTGAAGGACGCCTCGCGCGCCCTGTGCTCGGAGGCCGTGAGCAACGCGCGCGACGGCGTGCCGGACCCCAAGCTCGTCGCCGTCTGCGAGCGCAAGTACGCGGACGTCGTGGGCCGCTGCGGCATCGAGGGCAACGTGCCGGTGGTGGACGCCAAGGGCCGCTTCGCCCCCGCGGCCCGCGCCTGCTACCGCGCGCTGTCCTCCGTGCTCCAGGACGTGCAGCTGATGGCCTCCGTGGCCTCCACCTGCTGTGAGTGCGCCGCGCGCAGCCAGTGCCCCGGCAACGGCGAGAGCTGCTACGCCGCCGTGTCGCGCCAGCAGGCCGGGCCCACCACGCTCGCGTGCATGGACGAGCGCTGCCACGACGCGTGCTCCATGATGCTGCCCTCGTCCGCGTCCCTTCCGCGCCAGGCGCCGTCGCGTGGAAGCCCGCAGCGCACCGACTCCGCCGCGCTGTAGCGCGCCCGCCAGTCCGTTCGTCGCCCTTCACGGTTCCGCGCGGCAGCCTCGCACGGAGCCTTCGCAATCCCGGCCCCGCCGCCGCACTTCAAGGAGCCCCGCGCCATGACCCGCCTTCCGATGCTGACCCTCCTGGGGACGCTCGCCACCGGCTGCGCCGCCTCTCACTCCCACGTCGCGCTGGAGGACCGCCCGCTCACGGACGCGCCCCCGCCGCGCACGCCGGCCCCCACGCCCCGGCAATCCGTGGCCGCCGAGCAGCCGCCCGCGTCGCCGCATGACGCCCGCGCGTTCCTCGCCCGCTACCCCACGCCCGCTGCCTGCGAGGCCGCCGCCCGCAGGCTCCAGGCCACCAACCGCGACGACGCCTGGCTGGCCCTGAAGGTCTGCGCCGAGGCCCCCGGCTTCACCCAGCTGGGCGCCGTGCTGGGCAGCGCGTGGACGGAGGATCTGCGCGTGCGCCCGGACGCCGCCAACCTCATCGCCCGCGTGGTGGCCCAGCGCGGCGGCAGCGTGGACGGCGAGCTGCGCCTGCTGCACGCGCGCAAGGTGCCCATCTTCTCGCTCGCGTCCGCCATCGCCCAGCCGGACACCTACCGCGGCCGCTACGTGCTGTTGCGCGCGCAGGTGGCGGACCAGCGCTCGGAAGGGGAGCGCCCCACGCTGTGGCTGGTGGAGCAGGGCCTGCAGTCCGTGGCCTCCCGCCGCGAGGTCGGCGTCGCCTACAACACCGACACCGCGATGGAGTCCTCCGGGGACCTGGGCGGACGCACGGCGCTCACGGGAGAGGGCCGCGTGGGCGGCTCCATCTTCACCCGCGAGAGCACCACCCAGTCCGCCTCCGAGCGCACCTACGACAACATCTCCGACGAGACGGGCCGCGAGGCCCTGGGGCGGCTGGCCGCGCCGGATCCGTTCCTGGAGACCCGCCGCGACTACGTCATCCTCGCGCGCTTCGACGGCCTGCGCGTCACCTCCGGCATGACGAACGACGACGAGGACGAGGGTCCGAAGATCCCCGTGCTCACCATCGTCAGCTACCACCTGCCGCAGGCGCTCGCCGTCTACTGAATCAGCGCTTCACCGGGGCCGCCGTCGCCGCCGCCGTCAGGTCGCGCGACGGCGTGCCGGAGTAGATCTCCACGTCGGTGGCCACCCACGTTCCCAGCCGCTCGCCGTAGGTCGTGTGCACCAGCACGCCCGGCTGCAGCTGGGCGCGGGCCACGCGCTTGCCGTCGCGCAGGATGCGCGTGGACGGCGCCACCACGAACGGGCGCTCCACGCCGTCGTCGTCGCGCACCGTGAAGCCCCGGGTGCCTGAAATGGTCACCGCGCCGTAGAAGTCCGGAACGTCCTGGGCCACCGCCTCGCCCACGCTCCCGCTTCCTCCGGTGCCTTCGTCCGTGGGCACCTGCGCCGCGGGCTGGAACACCGCGAAGCGCGGCACCATGCCGCTCTCGGAGACAGCCCCGTCCCGCGACTGGCACGCACTGGTGACCAGCACGAGCCCCCCAACCAGAACTCCGGCAAACAGCCGCCTCCCCCATCCCTGGCGCATGGCACCCACCTCGCGAGCGTTGGTGCTCCCAAGATGGGGAGGAAAGCCGGGCCGACAACCACCCCCGGCAGACAGGTCCACGCCAGTGTCACCCGGCCCACGAGGGCCATGACTCCGGGTGGGGGCAGGGGACCGCTGTCAGTCCGGACCGGTCACCAGGCCGTGCTTGCGCAGCAGCTTTCGCAGGTAGACGCGGTCGATGCCCGCCTCGCGCGAGGCCTTGGAGACGTTGCCGCCGCACCGCTCCAGGAGCGTGCGAAGGTAGTCGCGCTCGAAGCCTTCGATGAGGCGCTCCTTCGCTTCCTTGAAGGGCAGCTCCAGCGCCAGCGGCACCGTGTCCTCCGGGCTCAGCTCCGGCGACAGCCGGGGGCGCGCGGGCGGGGTGTCCGGCAGGTCCGGCAGCGCGGACTCGCCCAGGCTCACCACCCGGTCCACCACGTTGCGCAATTCGCGCACGTTGCCCGGCCACGGGTACTGGGCGAGCAGGGCGCGCGTCTGGTCCGATAGCGCACTCGGCGGCTTGCCCATGCGCTCCAGCACGGTGTCGATGAGCAGCGGGATGTCCTCCGGCCGCTCGCGCAGGGGCGGCAGCGCCACGCGCAGCACCGCGAGCCGGTGGAACAGGTCGCCCCGGAAGCGGTTCGTCTTCACCGCGCCCTCCAGGTCCTGGTGCGTGGCCGCCACCACCCGCACGTTCACCGAGCGGTAGTCGTTGGCGCCCACCCGCTTCACCTGCCGGCGCTCCAGCGCGCGAAGCAGCCGGGGCTGCACCTCCAGGGGCAGCTCGCCCACCTCGTCCAGGAAGAGGGTGCCCCCGTGCGCGCGCTCGAAGGCACCCGCGCGGTCCGCCTGCGCGCCGGTGAAGGCCCCCTTCACGTGGCCGAACAGCTCCGACTCCAACAGCTGCGGCGCCACGCCCGCCAGGTCCACGATGACGAAGGGCCCCTTGGAGCGCCCGCCGTGCGTGTGCAGCCCTTCCGCGCACAGCTCCTTGCCGGTGCCCGTCTCGCCCTGGATGAGCACGTCGGACTCGCCCTGGGCCACGCGCTCCAGCAGGGTGAACACTTCGCGCATCCGGCGGCTCTGGCCCACCAGGTTGCCGAACCGTTCGCGGTTGGACAGGGGCAGGGCGTGCGCCTTCTCCGACTCCGGGACGAGCTTCAGCTCCGTGGTGCCCAGCGTGAGCACCGCGCCGGGGCGCACCTCCAGGGTGGTGAAGCGCATGCCCTCGCAGAACGAGCCGTTGCGCGAGCCCACGTCCACCGCCTGGATGCTGTCCTCGCGCACGTCCAGCAAGAGGTGGCTGCGAGAGACGGCCCGGTCCGCGAGCACCACGTCGGAGCTTGCGTCCGCGCCCACCCGGTAGCGTCCGGGCGCCAAGGGGTAGCTCTGTCCCGCGTCCGGGCCGTTCAGCACCACCAGCCGCACCCGCACGCGCGCCGAGCGCATCGCCGGCAGGGCGTCCGTGCGCAGCTGCCGGTCTTCCTCCCCGCTGTCGTCCCCGAAGCGCGCCACGGCGCGGACCATAACATAGGGAAACGGAAAGGCCCGGCCTCCCCGCACGCGCCGGAAGAGGCGCGTGTCCGGAAGAGGTCGGGCCCGGATGGAAAGCCAGGGAAGGGCGCCGCGGTCAGGCCGGCGGCTTCGCGTGCTTGTAGAAGAGCACCAGCGTGTAGCAGTGGAACTCGTTGTCGGATGACTGGCACACGACCCGGTCCACGATCTCCAGGTCCGCGTTGCTCTTGATCCAGCGGGTGACGTTCTCACCCAACTCTTCCCGCTCCTTGGCCTTCGTCGCGGAGAAGACCTTCACGCCCGTGAACATCGCCTGCCACTCCTTGTGCGGTGGTGAGAAAAGGCTTGACCGGGGTTTATCGCACACGCCCTTTCAGGGTGTCAAAAATGCTGCGGTCCAAAAGTTGTGATCCACGAGGGAGCGGGGGAGCGGGGCGCAGGTGGGGGTTTGCAGGCCTTGCGGCATGCATAGGTTCACCCGGTCGCACCCGGTTCTTCGATTGGGGCGGGGGCTCGGGCCATTTCCGGCACCGGGGCATGGGCGGAAAAAGGGGGCAGGACCGTGGACATGAAGACGAAGAAGGACCTGGCGGTCGATTTCATCAACACCATCCGCACCATGGAGCCGAGTGCGCTCAACGCCCTCATCGTGAAGGAAGCGGGCGAGGAGCTGGCGCAGTTCTTCCTGAACTACAGCGCCAACCTCATCTCCAAGGATCCGTCGCGGGTGCTGGAGAACACGTCCTCGCTGATGCTGATGGGCTACCTCATCCGCACGTACGAGGAGAAGAACAGCCAGGCCAAGCAGGGCAACTTCCAGTCCTACGCGTACGCCTGAGGGGCGGTGCGCGCGGGCTCGACAGGCCCCGGGAGGCCTGTTAGGCACGCGTCGCCCATGCTCATCGACCTACACGCCCATTCCCATCTGTCCAAAGGGTGCGACCTGGAGCCGCGCGCCGTGCTGGAGCGGGCGGCGATGTTCGGCCTGGACGCGGTGGCGTTCACCGAAACCAACACCCAGGACGGCTGCGACGAACTCTTCGAGATCGGCGCCAGGTCCAAGGTGAAGGTCTTCGTGGGCCTGGAGCTCGTCACGGACCGGGGCCAGTACCTGTGCTTCTTCCCGAAGCCGGAGCTGGCGCCGGAGCCCGTGCAGATGTGGGGCAGCAACCGGGAGAAGCCCTGGAGCGCGGCCGAGTGCCTGCCCAAGGTGAAGGCGCTGGGCGCCGCCATCGTCGCGGCCCGCCCCTTCGACCGCGACGTGCCCAACCCCGCCATGGACTACGTGCGCTCGCTGTCCGGCGTGCTGTGCGCGGTGGAGGGCTACAACGCCAAGGTGAAGCAGACGGCCAACGACCTGGCCGTGGAGGCCGCCGAAGTCCTCAAGCTGCCCTGCGTGGGCGGCAGCGACGCGCGCGGCTCGCTGGACGAGATGGGCCGCGGCGCCACCTTCTTCAAGCGCGACGTGCTCACCCAGGCCCAGCTGGTGGAAGAGCTGCTCAAGGGCGACTACTGGCCGGTGATGGCCGGTGAGCTGCCCCGCCTCACCCGGCCGGGCGAGGCGCAGGCCCAGCGCAAGGGCGGTGGCGGCGGCGGCAAGAAGCAGCACCGCCGCGGCGGCCGGCGCTAAGGCCTCAAGGCAGGACGGACCTGCCCGCCTCCTCCGCGCGCACCAGCCGTCCGTCGGTGAGGAACACCTTGCGGCGCTCGCCGGTGTAGCGCCACTCCTCGTTCTTCGCGGTGCCCTCCAGCGTGCGGCGGATGGACTCCGGAGGGCCCCAGGCCATGCGCACTGCGTCCGCGGGCATGTCCGCCACCAGCGTCTTCGTGCGCACGGCCTCCTTCACCGCCGCGCTGAAGCCGTTGAGCTGCGGCGTGAGCGGGTGGGGGGACAGGGTGTTCTCCATCTCCGCGCGGAACGCGTCCGGCCGGTCCAGATTCGGCGGCAGCACCAGCACCACCTGCTCGCCCGCGGGTGCGCCCTCCACCGTCACGTACACCCAGGGCCAGGTGCGCGGGGAGTAGAGGACGCGCTCGGTGACGACCCACGCGGTGGGGAACTCCACCTTCGTGATCCGCACGCGCGAGCCGGCGGGGAGGGTGGCCTGGATGGGGCCGGGGTTGATGGGCTTGCCCTGGGTGTCGTCCACCAGCCGCACGTCCTCGGGCGGGTAGGGCGTGAGCAGCCGCTTGGACGCGTCCCCGAAGAAGGGCGTCAGGTAGGCGGAGACGCGCAGGTACTGCTCCGCGTCCGGGCCGCTGAGGCTCTGGTTCAGCGAGGCGCGGTCCTCGGGGGACATGCGGGTGGCGGACGCGCAGCCGGCGGCGACGGCCAGGAGCGGCACCAGGAACAGGGACGACAGCGAGCGGAAGGGACGCGGCATGGCACCTGGAGGCGCGCGGGATGGGACGGGCGCGCGCACTTTTCCGGGTGTCTGCTTAGCCTAGCGGATGGCCTGCGTCAGCGCTGGCGTGTCCGACGCCGCGAGCTTGCCGTTGCGGCAGCCGCGCTGCGGAGGACACACCGGGCCGCGGCCATGCGGGTCCGCGACCAGGAGGAACCGCCCCTGCCCCCGCGCATCCGTCAGCTCCGGATGGCCGCACAGCGCGCAGTGGCGGGGGGGACGCTTCGAGGGTGGAAAGGGCACGCGGCAAGTCTGCGGCCTCCCCGCGCCCCCAGCGAATTTTCAGCCAGGGGCGATTCGAGGCCCGCGCTACGGCTTGTCGCCGGAAGCGGTGCTTGGCGCGGCCGCGGGAGCGCTGGCGGCTGGCGTGCTGCTCGACGAAGCCGCCGTCGAGGACGAAGACGACGAGGAAGACGACGAACCGCCGCCTCCGCCGTCCTTCTTCGTGGAGCCGTACAGGTCCGAGTACCAGCCGCCACCCTTGAGGTGGAAGCTGGAGCGGCTGACCTGCTTGCTCAGCGTGTTCTGGGCGCCGCACGCGGTGCAGGCGGGGGGCGTCGGGTCGGACATCTTCTGCAGGACGTCGATGGTCTTTCCACAGGCCGAGCAGCCGTACTCGTAGATGGGCATGGGGTGGGTACCTCGTCGGTGAGTCAGTGCGAAGGGGATTGGGCCTGGGCGGACAGCTGCTTGCGCAGGCCTTCGGTCAGGTTCAGGCGCTCGAAGGCGCGGGTCACGAGCTCCGCGGGCGCGCCGTGCTTGCGACCCACGACGTTGGCCAGCGAGTGGAGATCCGTGGCGTCCGGCAGGGCGTCCTTCGCCAGCCGCTCCAGCTCCTTGCGGAGCGCGTCCGCGAAGCGCTTCTGGATGCCCAGGTCCACCAGGTACTTGTCCCGGCCGAGCAGATCCAGCCGGTGGGTGAGGTGGCTCGTCGCCAGCACCTCGTTGCGGAAGCGCTCGCGCAGGGCCTCCACCTCCTCCTCCATCGCGAGCGCGTGCGTCAGCCGCTGCAGCTCGCTGGGGGACAGGCCCAGCGCCCAGGCCACGCGGCCGGTGGCGCCGCGCTGGGAGGCGACGGCGGTGCGGAGGTTCTCGCGCTCGCGCGCCTCCAGCGTCTCCATGATGCCGTGCTGGCGCAGCACGTTCTCCATGTCCACCTGGGTCAGCTCGCCGCGCGGGCCGTTGTAGCGGTGCTCCAGCGTGCGCAAGAGCGCGTAGCGGTGCTCCGAGGCCTGGATGGCGGCCTCCAGCGTCTCCTTGCCCTCCGCGCGCGTCAGTTCAAAGAACGACAGTCGCTGGGCCTCCACGCGGGTGAAGCGGCCGCGGGGGCGGGGCAGCTCGCGCTTGAGGAAGCGCGGGGGCTCCTCCTCCGCCGGGGGCTGCTGCGCGGCCGGGGCGGCCTGGGCGGTGTCCCCGTCCTCGGTGTCGGTGGCGCGCTTCTTGGGCGCGATGCGCTCCTGGACGGCGGCGGCCTCCGCCTTGGCGCTCTTGCGGCGGCCCGTCTTGGCGTCCGTCTCCTCGGTGGGCGAGGAGGGGAGGGCGAACACGGGCGTCGTGGGAG
>NZ_RAWM01000001.1 GCF_003668875.1 Corallococcus interemptor
GCGGGCAGGGGCGGCGGGCGGTTGGCCGGGCTCATCGGAAAAAGACAACCCGTGAGCGCACTCGGGCGAGCAGCGACGAATGAAAGGTCGGGGCCGGACACACAGTCCGGCAAGCACCAGCGAGACCCGCCATGTCTTCATTGAGTTGCCGTGTCGCCACAGCGCAGCGAGAACTGGATGACGCGCTCCGCGTCCGTTACCGGGTGTTTGGCGAGGAGATGCGGATGCTGGGGCCCAAGCGGCCCCGGGCTCCGCGCGAAGCGGACTGCTTCGACACGCTGCGCACCACGGCGCACGTCGTCGTCTACGCGGACGCGGAGCCCGTGGCGACCGCGCGGCTCCTGATGCCCAACGCGGAGGTGGCCGCCTTCGCGGACACGGTGGTGGGGCTGGACATCGAGAAGAAGCTCGACCTGTCGGAGGTCGTCGCGCCGGGCCGCGTGCTCGCGGAGACCACGCGCTACTGCGTCACCCGGAGCTACCGCAACTCGGCGGTGCTGCGGCTCCAGGCGGGCCTGTACCGCGAGAGCCGCCGGCGCGGTGTCACCCATTGGATCGCCGCGGCCAACATGGAGACGGACAGCCAGGAGGAGGCGGACCTCTACTTCCAGGCCGCCGAGCGCCGGGGCTGGGTGAGCGACCGCTTCCGCGTGCGGACCCGGGAGTTTCCCTCGCCGCCCGAAAAGCCCCTGGCGCCCCGCCTCAGCGAGGAGCAGCGCGCCCGGGCCCGCCAGGGCCACCTGGATGACCTGCGCCTGCCGCCCGTGCTGTCGCTGTTCGCGGACAAGATGGGCGCGCGCTTCATCGCGCCGCCGCACTTCGATCCCGCCTTCAACCGCTTCACCGTGCCGCTCGTCGCCGCGCTGGATGCCATTCCCGAGCGGACGCTGAACCTCTTCGACTCGCTGGACGCCGACGCCGCCTGAGTCCAGGCCGGCGCGCTCCTTCCTTCCCCCTTCACCCTCAACGCAGCACCCACCGGGCCTCTCCAAGGGCCCCTGTCAGGAGACGTGTATGTGCAAGCAGCCCAAGCATGAGCAGACGAAGACGGACTGGCTGGAGTCCCTGCGGCACGAGGCGCGGATGCTCGTGCACGAACTGGACGTGACGCCGGGCGTGCGGCGCCTCTTCGAGGGGCGCATCCGCCAGGACGACTACGTCTACTACCTCATCCAGACGTACCAGTACGTGCGCTGGAGCGAGGGGTTCTTCACCGGGTCCGGCGAGCGCACGAAGCGCGAGGGCGGCGACCCGGTGCTCGCGGACCTGCTGTTCCAGAAGGCGCGCGAGGAGAAGGGCCATGAGCAGTGGTTGCTCAAGGACCTGAAGGCCCTGGGCTGGACGCAGGAGCGCGTGGAGCGCGCGCCCATCTGCCCCGCCGTGCGCGCCTACGTGGAGTGGAACCGCTTCACGACGCAGTCAGGCGTGCCCACCGCGTTCCTGGGCACGGCCTACGTGCTGGAGTACCTCTCCGTGAACCGTGCGCCGGGCTCCGTGGACCGGCTCGTCGCGGAGAGCGGCATCCCGAACATCGACAAGGCGGTCCTCTTCCTGCGTGGCCATGGCGCCGCCGACGGCGACCACGTGGCGGACCTGGAGTCGGAGCTGCGCAAGGTCACGTCGGCGGAGGAGCAGGCCGCGCTGTTGCTCTCCGCCCGCACCACGCGCACCCTGTTCCCGAAGTTCTTCCGGGAGCCCTAACCCGGCTTCTGCCTCCAGGCGGCCTGGTAGAGGAGGTCCGTGCGGCTCTCGATGCCCAGCTTGGGGAAGATGTTGCGCAGGTGCGTCTTCACCGTGTTGAGCGTCAGGCCCAGGTCCTCGGCGATGGTCTCGTTCGTCCAGTTGCTGAGGACCCCCTGGACCACCTCCGCTTCCCGTGCGGAGAGCTTCTTGCGCCAGGGCTCCGGCATGGGGATGGCCCGCGAGCACTCCTGCAGCACCAGCACCCAGGGGCGGCTGCCGCGCTGTCCGGGCAGCTGCACGAACGTGACCTTCAGGTCCTGTTTCCCGCCGGAGCGCGTCCACGTGTCCATGCCCACGGCCTGCTTCGTCCCCAGCGCCTGGAGGCGTTCCAGGTGGTCGCGCAGCTCCTGGGGCAGGGACTTCTGCTCCTCCGGGTACCAGCGCCGCAGGAGCTCCGTCGCTCCTGGCGTGCGCAGCCGCTCGTGCTCCGGGGGATCCATCACGATGCACTCGGCGCCCTGGTGGTGGAAGAGGGCGTCCAGCAGGTCGCCCCGCGTGGCCTCGTGCGCGAACAGCCGGCAGTTGCGCACCGTGTTCGCCAGGTAGGGCGTCAGGTCCTCCAGCAGCGCCTGCTCCCGTTCGGTGAAGGGCAGGGCGTGCTCGCGGTACAGCGTGAAGCCGCCGTGCCAGTCCTGCCGCAGGTCCAGCAGCACCGCCAGCACCTGCTCCAGCGGAAGCCCCATCTCGCGGCAGCGGAGGTACAGCAGGCTGCGCTTCAATTCCTTGCGCGAACGCGGGTCCGGAGCGCGCGGCGCCTGTGGCTCGGGGCCGAACTCCACCGCGGCCAGTTCTGGATAATGGGTCAGGAGGATGCCCGGCGCCCCCAATCCCAGCCACTCGTAGTCTCCGGGACGCTCCGGCCTGGAGACGCACAGCGCCGCGTAGTCACAGGGCAGGAGCTGCGTGAGGATTCCCTGGGAGCGCGCCAGGACCTCCGTCAGGTCCAGGGAGCTGGAGAGCGCCTGGGTCAGTTCCAGCAAGAGCGCCTGTTCGCGCGAGGTGAGGTTCATCCGCCAGGCCTCCGTCCAACCGGTCCATGCAAGGACTTACCGGTTGTGTGGCCAGGAGATCTCTCACCCAGAGTGGGTATGGACGGGCCCCGCGCATCCGGAGCCCGTCCACGTCAATGATTGCTATGTCTGCCCAAACCGGGCGGAGGCGCTAGTTGCCCGCGCTGCCTTCCACCGGCGGGGTGCCCGTGGTGGGGCTCGCGGAGCTGCCCATCTTCTTGTTCTGATCCCAGGCCGGAGGCGTCACCTCCATCTGCGCGCCCTTGTTGCCCGGGGTGCCCGAGTTCGGCGCGCCCGGCTCCGCAGAGGACGAGTGGTCGCTCGTGCTGTTGCTCCCCTGCTCGGTCGAGCCGGAGCCGCCCACGCCCTCGTCGATGCTGCTGGGGGCCACGGCGTTGTCGTCGGCCTCATCCGCCGGCTTGAGGTCCTCGGAGTCAGTGTCGGAGACCGAGCCCGAGCCGCCCGTGCCCGTGGCCTTGTCCCAGCGCTCCGCGCTGTCCTGGGGCGCGTCCGTGGACGGGTCCTGCATGGGGGGTGTCTCGTGGTCGGTGTGGCTCTGCGCGAACGCCTGACCGGAGAAGGTGAGTGCCGCCAGTGCTGCCATCAGGGGGAGCTTCATCGGTGTCTCTCCTTCGAAGAACGTGTGTGCTTCGAAGGTGGAGACCGTTGGGTGGGAAACAAGCGCTTGACGCACACCCGGCCCCAAGCCGCGTCCCAGCCCGCAGGGCAGCCAGGCGGACGTCAGCCCGCCAGCGCGCGCGGCGGCACCGTGCCCACGGCCCAGGCGGTGAGCTTGCGCAGCAGCTCCGCGCGGTCCGCCGGCACGGAGAAGAGATGGTCCGCGCGGGGATAGAAGGCGTACGTGACGCGGCCCTCCAGCTTCAGCGGGGAGAGCATCTCGAAGAACTGGCCCTCGTGGTTGAAGGACAGCCCCATGCCTCCGGAGAACACGAAGCACAGGCTGACGCCGCGCTCCAGCAGCTGCTTGTAGTCCTGCGTCAGCTGCTCTCGCTCCGGGTACTCGCGCGTGTAGACCTCGTCGGCCTCGCCGGCCTCGCGCAGTTGGGCGGGCAGCTTGCGCTTGCGCAGGAAGCGCGTCCACCGGCGGGGGCTCAGGTAGCGCAGGTGGAAGCGCAGGTGGTAGCCCAGCGTGCGGTACGTGTACCCGTCAATGAAGGCCGCGCCCACCACGCGCGGATCCGCCACCGTCACCGCGTGCGCGCTGTCCACGCCGGAGCACAGGCCGATGAGCACGAAGCGCTTCTGGCCCTTCTTCTGCTCCAGGTAGTCCAGCGCCGCGCGCGTCTCCTCGCGAGCGCGCTGGAACTCGTCGGCGCCACCCTCGCGGCGGGGACGGCTGTCTCCCAGGCCGGACAAATCGAAGCGCAGCGTGGTGAAGCCTCGCCCCGCCAGCTGCCGCGCCAGCTCCACCCACAACCGGTACGGGCCCACGTGGTGGTTGAGGCCCACGTTGGACAGCACCACCACGGGGGCCTCCGGCAGGGCCTTCGCCGGATCGGGCTCCGTGAGGATGCCCACGAGGCTCTGCTCGGGGCCGAAGGTACAGATGCGCTCGCGCATCACGCGGCCTCCTTCAGGAGCGTGGTGATGGTCTGCAGGATGCGGTTGGACAGGAGCGCGGACTCCTGGCCTCCCGCGCCCTCCTCGGGCACCAGGTGGTGCTGGAAGGGCAGGCCCGTCGTCTCCAGGTGCGCCTGGAGGCGCTGGTACTCGGGCTTGGCGGCGGCGGCCACCAGGTGGGTGCGCGTCGAGGGCCACGACGGCTGCGCGGCCAGGTTCAACGCGAGGATGTCGTCGCGCAGGGCGCGGGGGAACGCGAAGCCCAGCAGCTCCTCGCGCACCTCCAGCGGGCTCTCGGGCCGAGGGAAGAGGGTGCGTGTGTCCCGGCGCTGCTGGAGCAGCTCCAGCTCCTGGAGCCAGGCCTCTCCCTCCACCAGCGGCTCCCAGAGCACGAGCGAGGCGGTGGACAGCCCCTCCAGGGCCGCGCGCACCGCGAGCGCCGCGCCCAGCCGGAAGCCCACGAGCGCCACGCGCTGCACGCCCGTGACGTCCTGCAACTCATTGGCGGCCTGGCGGATGTCCTGGACCCACGTGGCCACTCGGCCCTCGTGGACCTCTCCGGCCGAGTCCCCCGTGCCGTAGTAGTCGAAGCGGAAGACGTGGAAGCCCTCGCGCGCGAGCATCCCGGCCAGCTTGCGGAAGGCCCAGTGCGTCAGCATGTACTCCTGGGCGGCGGGGTAGCAGAGCACCACCCCGGTGGCGCGCTCGGCGCCCTGCGCGGGGTGGTGGATGCCGAAGAGCTGGCGTTCGGCGGAGCCGAAGAAGCAGGGCGTCACGGTCTGACCATTCTCCTCAGGGGGACGCTCAGTCCGAGCGCCCCGGCAGTTTCCCCTTCAGCTTATTGAACAAGCGTTGCGCCAGGGGAACAGAAGTCTCCTGAGCGGCAGGCCTCGGGGGTGTGACGGGCTGCGTCCTGGCGGCTGTTTGCGCCGGAGCCTGCGCCGCGGGCGCGAGCTGCGAGGCCACCTGCTCCAGCGTGTTGAGCAAGAGCGTGCGCGGGTGCAACTCCTGGTGGAGCTCCTTCTTCACGCGCATCACCACCTGGAAGGACAGGAGCGAGTGCCCGCCGATGTTGAAGAAGTTGTCGTGCACGCCCACCTGCGCGATGCCCAGCACCTCCCGCCAGATACGCGCCAGGTGCTGCTCCGTCGGAGTGCGCGGCGCGACGAAGGCATCCTCGACGGGGCGCGCGGTGCCGGCCGGAGGCGGCAGGGCCTTGCGGTCCACCTTGCCGTTCGGCGTGAGCGGCAGCGCCTCCAGCTCCACGAAGTGCTGCGGCACCATGTACTGCGGCAGCTGCGAGCGCAGGTGCTTGCGCAGCTCCGTGTCCGTGTACGCCTGCCCCGGCTTCGTCACGAGGTACGCGACGAGGCGGCGGTCCCCAGGACGATCCTCGCGAACGAGGGCCACGGCCTGGGCCAGCGACGGGTGCGAGGCGAGCGCCGCTTCGACTTCACCCAGCTCGATGCGGAAGCCACGCAGCTTCACCTGCGAGTCGTTGCGACCCAGGTACTCGACGGTGCCGTCGGCGAGCCACCGGGCGAGGTCGCCCGTGCGGTACATGCGCTCGCCGGTGCGGAAGGGATTGGGCAGGAAGCGCTCCTGCGTCAGCTCCGGGCGGTGCAGGTAGCCCAGCGTCACGCCGTCGCCGCCGATGTACAGCTCGCCCGCGACGCCCACCGGCACGGGGGCCAGGTGCGCGTCCAGGAGGTAGAGCTGCGTATTGGCAATGGGCCGGCCGATGCGGATGGAGGAGAGCGGCGGCTGCACGCGCCACGTGGTGGACCAGACGGTGGTCTCCGTGGGGCCGTACATGTTCCAGAGGCTGCCAACGCGGGCGAGCAGGGCTTCGGCCAGCTCGCGGGGAAGGGCCTCGCCACCAACGAGGGCCTTGAAACCCGGGCGCGGCTGCCAGCCGGCCTCCAGCAAGAGGCGCCAGGTGGAGGGCGTCGCCTGCATGGTGGTGACGGCGTTGGCCTCCAGCGCCGCCTTGAGCAGCGCACCGTCGGAGGCGGTGTCGCGCGAGGCGAGCACCACCTGGGCACCGGTGGTGAGCGGCAGCAGCAGCTCAAGCACGGCGATGTCGAACGAGAGCGTCGTGACGGCCAGCAGGACATCCTGAGGAGAAAGGCTGGGGGCCTCCTGCATGGTGCCCAGGAAGTTCACCACCGCGCGGTGCGGTACGCGCACGCCCTTGGGCTTGCCCGTCGAACCCGACGTGTAGATGACGTACGCCACGGCTTCGGGCGTGACTCCGGGAGCCTCGGGAGCCGTGTCCGCCTGCGACGTGGTGTCCTCGACGAAGAGGGCCTTCGCCGTGGTGGAGGGCAGGGTGCTCTGGAGCGCGCGCTGGGTGAGCACGAGCGAGAGCTTCGCGTCCTCGACCATGAAGGCCAGACGCTCCGGCGGGAACCCGGGGTCGAGCGGGACGTAACCCGCGCCGGCCTCCAGGATGCCCAGCAGGCCCACCACCATGTCCGGGCCACGCTCGGTGAAGAGGCCCACGAGGCCTCCCGGCGTGACGCCCTCGTGCTTGAGCGCGTTCGCCACCTGGTGGCTGCGCTGCAGGAGCTGACGGTAGGTGAGCGTCACGGCACCCGAGCGCAGCGCGACCGCATCCGGCGTGGCCTGGGCCTGCGCGGCGACGAGCGTGTGGACGAAGGCGCTCCGGTCGAACGGCTTCCCGGTCGCGTTCCAGTCCACCAGCACGCGCTGCTTCTCCGACTCGGGGAGCAGCGGCAGGCGCGACACCGGCACCTCCGCGTCGGACACCGCGGCGCGCAGCAACGTGCGGATCTGCTCCAGCATGCGGACGACGGTGTCCCGCTCGAACAGGTCGGTGTTGTAGTCCATGCCGCCGACGATGCCGTTCGCCGTCTCCTTCACCCAGAAGCTCAGGTCCAGCGGCGTCGCGTGCGCGTGCACGTGCACCTGGCCGTAGGTGAGGTCTCCCAGCTTGGAGCCGCGGTTGCGCACGTCCTGGAAGGTGAAGAACGTCTGGAACAGCGGCGTGCGGCTCAAGTCACGCTGCACGCCCAGTTGCTGCATCAGCAGCTCGATGGGCATGTCCTGGTGGCCGAACGCCTCCATGCACGTGGTGCGCACGCGCTCCAGCAGCTGCCGGAACGTCAGCTCCGGCGACAGCTGCGTGCGCAGGACGAGCGTGTTGACGAAGAAGCCCAGCAGGTCCTCGACCTCCGGATGCGAGCGGCCCCGGATGGGCGTGCCCACGACCAGGTCCTCCTGGCCGCTGTAGCGGTGCAGCAGCGTCTTGAACGCCGTGAGCAGCACCATGTACAGCGTGGCGTTGGACTCGCGCCCCAGCTTCGTGAGGGCGTCCACCTCCGCGCCGGTGAGGACGAACGGCTCCGTGCCGCCCTGGAGGCTCATCTGCGCGGGGCGCGGCTTGTCCGTGGGCAGCTCCAGCGCGGGCAGGTTCCCGGAGAGCTTGCCCTTCCAGTAGCGCGCCTGCCGCTCCAGCTCCTCGCCCTGGAGCCAGTCGCGGTGCCACTCGGTGAAGTCCGCGTACTGGATGGGCAGGGCGGGGAGCTTGGGCTCCTGGCCCCGGGTGAGCGCGGAGTAGATGACGTCCAGCTCGCGCAGGAACACGTCGAACGACCACCCATCCCAGATGAGGTGATGGGGCATGAAGAAGAGGACGTGCTCGTGGGCGCCCAGCCGGAACAGCGTCAGGCGGAACAGCGGCGCGGCGGTGATGGGGATGGACGCGTCCGCCAGCGCCTGGAGGCGGCGCAGCAGGTCCTCCTCGCGCGTGTTCGCGGGGACGGACTCCAGGTCCACCGGGTCCAGCTCCACCGTCAGGGACGGGGCCACGTGCTGCACCGGCGTGCCATCATCCCACCGCACGAAGGTGCGCAGGGACGACTGGCGCTCCAGCAGCTTGTTGAAGCTGAAGCGCAGCGCGCCCACGTCCAGCGCGCCGTGCAGGCGGAACGCGGAGGGCAGGTTGTAGACGGCGGTGCCCGGGTTGAGCTGCTCCAGGAACCACAGCCGCTGCTGCATGAGCGACAGCGGCGCGGGCGCGGTGCCCGCACGGGGCGAGATGCGCTGCGCGGGGCTCGCGGCCCCGTCGTCGCCGCGCACCAGCCGGGCCAGCTTCTCCACGGTGGGCGCTTCGAACATGCGGCGCAGCGTGAGGCTCACGTCCAGGTCACGGCTCGCGCGCGTGAGGGCCTGCGACGCCAGCAGTGAGTGGCCGCCCAGCCGGAAGAAGTCCGCCGTGACGCTCACCCGGCGCAGCCCCAGCACGTCCGCGAAGATGGCGGCGAGCTTCTGCTCCGTCTCGTCGCGAGGCGCGACGTAGGCGTCCTCCTGCGACTCCACCTGCGGCGACGGCAGGGCCTTGCGGTCCACCTTGCCGTTCGGCGTGAGCGGCAGCGCGGGCAGGGCCACGAAGTGCTGCGGGACCATGTACTCGGGGAGCCCCTGCTTGAGGTGCGCGCGCAGGGCTTCATCCGCCGGAATCGTCTGGCCGGGCCGGGCGATGAGGTACGCGACAAGGCGCCTGTCGCCAGGACGATCCTCGCGAACAAGGGCGACGGCCTGGGCCAGCGACGGGTGCAAGGCGAGCGCCGCTTCGACTTCGCCCAGCTCGATGCGGAAGCCACGCAGCTTCACCTGCGAGTCGTTGCGACCCAGGTACTCGACGGTGCCGTCGGCGAGCCACCGGGCGAGGTCGCCCGTGCGGTACATGCGCTCGCCGGTGCGGAAGGGATTGGGCAGGAAGCGCTCCTGCGTCAGCTCCGGGCGGTGCAGGTAGCCCAGCGTCACGCCGTCGCCGCCGATGTACAGCTCGCCCGCGACGCCCACCGGCACGGGGGCCAGGTGCGCGTCCAGGAGGTAGAGCTGCGTATTGGCAATGGGCCGGCCGATGCGGATGGAGGAGAGCGGCGGCTGCACGCGCCACGTGGTGGACCAGACGGTGGTCTCCGTGGGGCCGTACATGTTCCAGAGGCTGCCAACGCGGGCGAGCAGGGCTTCGGCCAGCTCGCGGGGAAGGGCCTCGCCACCAACGAGGGCCTTGAAACCCGGGCGCGGCTGCCAGCCGGCCTCCAGCAGGAGGCGCCAGGTGGACGGCGTGGCCTGCATGGTGGTGACGGCGTTGGACTCCAGCGCTGCCTTGAGCAGCGAACCGTCGGAGGCGGTGTCACGCGAGGCGAGCACCACCTGGGCACCGGTGGTGAGCGGCAGCAGCAGCTCCAGCACGGCGATGTCGAAGGAGAGCGTGGTGACGGCCAGCAGCACGTCCTGCGCCCCCAGGCCCGGAGCCTCCTGCATGGTGCTCAGGAAGTTCACCACCGCGCGGTGCGGCACGCGCACGCCCTTGGGCTTGCCCGTCGAACCCGACGTGTAGATGACGTACGCCACCGCCTCCGGAGAGACGTCCTGCGCCGGGAGCGCGGACTCGGGCTGCGAGGCCGTGTCCTCGATGAGCAGGGGCTTCACGCTGGTGGACGGCAGCGACGCCACCAGGGCCTGCTGCGTGAGGATGGTGGAGAGCTTCGCGTCCTCGACCATGAAGGCCAGACGCTCCGGCGGGAACCCGGGGTCGAGCGGCACGTAGCCCGCTCCCGCCTCCAGGATGCCCAGCAGGCCCACGACCATGTCCGCGCCGCGGTTCGTGAAGAGACCCACGAGGCTGCCGGCCGTGACACCCTGCTGCTTCAATCCATGCGCCACCTGATGGGCGCGCTGGAGCAGTTGCTGGTACGTGAGCGTCACGTCGCCCGAGCGCAACGCGACCGCATCCGGCGTGGCCTGGGCCTGCGCGGCCACGAGCGTGTGGACGAAGGCCTGACGGTCGAACGGCTTCTGGGTCGCGTTCCAGTCCACCAGGACGCGCTGCTTCTCCGCCTCGGGCAGCAGCGGCAGCCGCGACACGGGCGTCTCCGCGTTGGCGACCACGCCCCGCAGCAGTTCTTCGTAACACGCCATCCAGCGGCGGACCGTGGAGCCGTCGAAGAGGTCGGTGTTGTACTGGCACTCCAGCACCACGCGGCCATGGGCCTCGGCCGCGTTGATGAAGAGGTCGAAGTTCTCGAAGTGGCGCGGGTTGCTCGCCAGGGTGCAGGTGAGGCCCTGGAATCCCAGCTGCTCACCCGTGACGGCCTGGTCCACGTTGAACAGCACGTTGACCAGCGGCAGGCGGCTGGGGTCGCGCGGCAGCGCCAGCTGCTTGAGCAGCGTGCCGAACGTGTACTCCTGGTGCTCGTACGCATCGAGCATCGTGGTGCGCAGCTGCTTGAGCACCTGCGTGAAGGGCGCCTCCGCCGCGACGTTGCTGCGCAGGGGCAGCGCGTTCACGCAGTGGCCCACCAGGTCCTTCAAGCCCGCCACGGACTGGCCCGCGGCGGGGATGGCCACCACCACGTCCTCCAGGCCCGTCAGCCGGTGCAAGAGCGCCTTGAAGCCCGCCAGCAGCGTGGTGAAGAAGCTGCCGCCATGGCGCGCGCCCACGCGCTTGAGCTGCTCCACGAGCGCGGGCTCCAGGACACAGTCCTCACGCCGCGAGCTGTACGTCTTGGACGGCGGACGGCGCCGGTCCAGCGGCAGCTCCAGCACCGGCAGCGTGCCGGAGAACTGCTTGAGCCAGTAGCGCTCGTGCTCGGCGTACTCCGGCGTCGTGGCCAGCTGGGCCTGCGCGCGGGCGTAGTCGCTGAACGTGGGCGCCGGCGGCAGCGTGTACGGCGTGCGCCGCGCGTGCGCCGAATAGAACGTCGCCAGGTCGCGCAGCATCACCGCCATGGACCAGCCGTCACACACGATGTGGTGCGCGGTCATCGTCAGCAGGTGCTCCTGCGCGGAGAGGCGGGCCAGGCGCGGACGCAAGAGCGGCCCTGACTCCAGGGACAGCGGCGTCTCCACCTCGTGGGCCACGAGCTCCCGGACGCGGGCGTCGCGCTCGGAGGGCGGCAGCGCGTCCAGCGCCAGCACCTCCAGCGGGAAGGGCGTGGCGGCGGCCACGCACAGCGTGAGGCCATCCGCGCTGAACGTGGTGCGCAGCGCTTCGTGCCGCTCGCTCAGGTCCTGGAGCGCGGCGCGCAGGCACTCGACGTCCAGCGGGCCGTGCAGCCGCACGGACATGGACTCGTTGAAGGCGCACGACGCGTCCGGGCCCATCTGCACGCCGGTCCACACCTCGCGCTGGGGCTCGGTGGACGGCGCGGTGAGCAGCAGCGCGGGCCCGGCGAACGGATCGAAGTCGTCGGGGATGTCCTGCATGGGGGTCGCGGAGGTCTTCATCGGGTCTCGCTCAGCTTGACGAACTTGCCGGGCACCGTGGGGTGCGGGACGAACCAGGCGGGGTTGCCCTGCGGATCACGCCCCAGGCGCGCGCCGGGGACGGGGGGCTGGTTGGAATCGAAGGCGGCGGGGGCCTGCGGCTGGGGACGGGCCGTGCCGGGCAGGAAGCCCGCGTCCTGCAGCTCCGTGACGCTGTCCTGGAACGCGGTGATGAGGCGCTGCACGTCCGCGTCCGAGTGCGCCGTGGTGAAGAAGCACGGGAAGCCATCCCAGATGTGGATGCCCTTGTCGCGCAGCAGGCAGAACAGCAGGTCCGCGTTCGCGACGTCCGACGTGACGAACGTCTTCCACAGCGACCCGAAGTGCTTGATGCGCAGCGGGGCGCCCACCTCGTCGAAGAACGCGTTGAGCGTGGTGGCAAGCCGGTCCGCCTTGGCGCTCACGCCGCGCTGCAGCTCCGGGCCCGCGGCCTTCATGTGCTCCAGCGCGGCCTTCGCGGCGGCGAGCGCCAGCGGGTGGCGCACGAACGTGCCGGCGAAGTACGTCACGCCCACCGTGGGCACGGAGTCGTCGCCGAACTGCCAGTGGCCGCCGTCCAGCGCGTCCATGAACGGGCGCTTGCCCGCGATGACGCCAATGGGCATGCCGCCGCCCACGACCTTGCCGTAGGTGGCCACGTCCGCCTGCACGCCGAAGAGGGCCTGGGCGCCGCCCGGGTGCATGCGGAAGCCGGTGATGACCTCGTCGAAGATGTAGACGGAGCCGGACTTCTGGGTGAGGTCGCGCAGCTGGTGCAGGAACTCGCGCGGCTGGAAGTCCGGGCGGCGGCTCTGCACGGGCTCCACCATGATGGCGGCCAGCGAGTCCGCGCGGGCGCGGAGGATTTCGAGCGACTCCGGCGTGCCGTAGTCCAGCACCAGCACGTCCTGCACCGCGCCCGCCATGATGCCCGGGGCGGCCGGCACGGTGCGCAGGCTCTTGGTGCCGCGCACCAGCACCTCGTCGAAGATGCCGTGGTAGCTGCCGGAGAAGATGGCGATGGTGCTGCGGCCGGTGACGGTGCGGGCGATGCGCATCGCGCCCATCACCGCCTCGGAGCCGGTGTTGCAGAGCGCCGCGCGGTCCGCGCCGGTGAACTCACAGACGAGCTTCGCGACCTCGCCGGCCAGCGGGTGCATGGGCCCCAGCTCGTAGCCGTCGTCCACCTGCTGGTGCACGGCCTGGGTGATGAAGTCCGGCGCGTGGCCGAACATCACGGAGCCGAAGCCGTTGAGCGCGTCCAGGTACTCGTTGCCGTCCACGTCCCAGAGCTTGGAGCCCTTGGAGCGGTTCACGTTGAGCGGGTAGATGAGCTCCTTGAGCAGCGGGCGGAAGCCCGTCACCACGCGCGGATCCGACAGCTGGCTGCGGTGCTCCTGGGCGTAGCGCTTGGAGCCCTGCGTCTTCGTGTTGTAGCGGCGGGTGAAGTCCTCCAGGAACGTCTGCTGGCGGGGCGTGAGCGCGTCCTTCGGCGCCAGGCTGATGCGCGCGATGGCGCCGAAGGCCTTCTTCACGTCGTACTTCACCGGGCCCTTGAGTTCGGCCTCATCGGGGGCCGCGGCCGGAGCCGGGGCGGCCTGCGGCCGCGGGGCGGGGACCTGCTCGGCCTGAGGCTGGGCCTGCACGGCGGGAGCCTGCGGGGCCATGGCCTGCGCGGGCTGGCCGGACAGGAGCGCGAGCTGCTGGGTCATCAACCAGAGCTGCTGCGCGACCACCGCCTGGAGGCTCCCAGCGGGCGCGGCCATCGCCTGGGCCTGGAACGCGGCACCGGCGGCGGCGAACGGCGCGGCCTGGACCGGGACGGCAGGCACCTGCGGCTGTCCGAGGATGTTCGCGGTGAGCTGCGCGGTGGGCGCGGCGGCCACGGGGGCGGGCGCGGCCTCCGCGGGCATGCGGCCATCGAGGTACGCGGCGAGCTGCCCCAGCGACGGGACCTCCTCCAGGAGCTGCCGGAACGTCACCTTCACGCCGAACTGCTTCTGCACCGCGAGCGCCGCCTGCGTGAGCACCAGCGAATCCAGCCCCAGCTCCAGGAAGCTCGCGCCCGGATCCGCGCCGGCCAGCTCCAGGCCGCTCAGCTCCTCGAACAGGGTGCGCAGGGAGGGGACGAGACGCTCGGCACGGGGAACAGGGGCGGGACTCACGACGACTCCGGTGGATGGGGTGGGGGCGGGCACGGACGCCCGCTCGAGGTCGATCCAGTGGCGCTGCCGCTGGAAGGGATACGTGGGAAGGGTGACGCGCTGGCGCTGCTCGTCGGCGTGGAAGGCCCGCCAGTCCAGGGCCACGCCCCGGCGCCACAGCTGGCCCGCGGCGCTCAAGAGGGCGGTCCAGTCCGAGGCATCGCCGGTGGACTCGCCCAGGGAGGCGAACACCCGCGAGCGCTGATCAGCGGTGGCCTGCTGCCGCGCCAGCGTGGCCAGCGTCACGCGCGGGCCCACTTCCAGGAGCAGGTGCTCGCCCTGGTCCCAGAGCGTGCGCAGCGCGGGGGAGAAGCGGACCGTGTCGCGCAGGTGCCGCGCCCAGTACTCGGGCGAAGTCGCCTCGGAGGCCTTCAGCCACGTGCCCGTCGCGGTGGAGACAATGGGGATGCGCGGCTCGGACAGTCGCACGCCCTTCAGCGTCTCCAGGAAGGGCGCCACCGCGGCGTCCATCATCGGCGAGTGGAACGCGTGCGACGTCTGGAGCAGCCGGCACGCGGTGCCCTCCGCCTCCAGCGCGGCCTGGAGCCGCTGCACGGCCTCCGTGGGCCCGGACACCACGCACAGGCGCGGACCGTTGTCCGACGCGATGGCCAGCCCGTCCGTCAGCCGGGGCGCCATGGCCTCCGCGGGCAGGCGCACCGACAGCATGCTGCCCGGCGCCTGCGCCTGCATCAGCTGGCCGCGCTTCGCCACCAGGTGCAGCGCGTCCTCCAGCGTGAAGACGCCCGCGAGGCACGCGGCGACGAACTCGCCCACGCTGTGGCCCACGAGCGCGCCCGGCCGCACGCCCCAGCTCCACCAGAGCTGCGCGAGCGCGTACTCCACCGTGAACAGCGCGGCTTGCGCGAACGACGTCTGGCGCAGCGCCTCCGCGGCCTCGGGAGACTCCGGGTCCTTCGGGAAGAGCACCTCGCGCAGGTCGCGCCCGAGCAGCGGCTTGAGCACCTCCGCGCACGCATCCACCGTGGCGCGGAACGCCGGCGCGTGGCGGTACAGCCCGTGCGCCATGTCCGGATGCTGCGAGCCCTGGCCCGGGAAGAGGAACGCGACGGGCGGCGTGGACTCCAGGCCGGACGCCTCCGGTTCGGCCGCCGTCAGCGCCCGCACGGCCTCTTCATGCGAGCCCGCCACCACGGCGCGGCGGAACGGGAACGCCTTGCGCCCCGTGGCCAGCGTGTGCGCCACGTCCGCGAGCGAGTCCTCCGGATGCGCCTGGAGGTGCGCGGCCAGCCGCAGCGCCGCCTGCGACAGGGCCGCGGGCGTCTTCGCCGACAGCGTCAACAGTTGGCGCGGCTTCGACGGACCGGACGCCGGACGCTCCGGCGCCTCCTCCACCACCACGTGCGCGTTGGTGCCGCCCACGCCAAACGAGCTCACTCCCGCGCGCAGCGGACCCGTGCCCTCCGGCCACGCGGAGCGCCGGGTCTGCACGAAGAAGGGGCTGCGCGGGAAGTCGATTTTGGGGTTCGGCGTCTGGAAGTGCAGCGTCGGCGGCAATTCGCGGTGCTTCAGCGAGAGCACCGTCTTCAACAGGCCCGCCACGCCCGCCGCGGCGGTGAGGTGGCCGAAGTTGCTCTTCACCGAGCCGATGGCGCAGAAGCCCGTGTCGGACGTGTGCGCGCGGAAGGCCTGCGACAGCGCCTCCACCTCGATGGGGTCGCCCAGCGGCGTCGCCGTGCCGTGCGCCTCCACGTAGCGGATGGTGCGCGGGTCGATGCCCGCGTTCGCGTGCGCCGTGGCGATGGCGGTGGCCTGGCCCTCCACGCCCGGCGCCGCGAAGCTCACCTTGGCCGCGCCGTCGTTGTTGATGCCCACGCCGCGCAGCACCGCGTGGATGACGTCGCCGTCCGCCTGTGCGTCCGACAGGCGCTTGAGCACCACCGCGCCCAGGCCGTCGCTGAAGAGGGTGCCGGTGGCCTTCGCGTCGAACGGGCGGCAGTGCCCGTCCTGGGAGAGCATGCCGCCCTCCAGGTACAGGTGGCCGGACTTCTGCGGCACCGTCACGGACGCGCCGCCCGCCAGGGCCACGTCGCACTGGTGCGTCTGGAGCGCCCAGAACGCCTGCGCGACCGCGACCAGCGACGTGGAGCATGCCGTATTGAGCGACAGCGCGGGCCCGCGCAGGTCCAGCTTGTGCGCGACGCGGGTGGCCACGTAGTCCTTCTCGTTGGCCACCATCGCCTGGAAGGCGCCCACCCGGCCCACGATGTCCTGCCGGGGCATCACGTGCAGCGGCCCGTAGCTGTTGTTGTGCGTGCCCGCGAAGACGCCGATGAGGCCGGGGTACGCCTCCGGCACCACGCCCGCGGACTCCAGCGCCTCCCAGGCCGTCTCCAGGAACAGGCGCTGCTGCGGATCCATCACCTGCGCCTCCTTCGGCGTGATGCCGAAGAAGGCCGCGTCGAACAGCTCCACGCCGTCCAGGATGCCGCGCGACCGCACGTACTCGGGGGCGTCGCGCTCGGCGGCGGGCACGGACGCGTCCACCTCCTCGCGCGTGAAGGTGGTGACGGACTCCACGCCGCCCACCAGGTTCTTCCAGAAGGATTCGATGTCGGGAGCGCCCGGGAAGCGGCCCGCCATGCCGATGATGGCCACCGGCTCCGCGCCGCCGCCCGGCTGCTGCCGCTTCGCCTGCCGCGCCTCCACCTGCTGCCGCAGCGACGGGCGGGACGCATCCCCCGTCAGCACCGCCGCCAGCTGCGCCACCGTGGGGGACTGGAACAGCTGGACGATGGGGATCTCCAGCCCGTGCGCCTGCCGCAGCCGCGCCACGCACTGGAGCGCGAGCAGCGAGTTGCCGCCCAGCTCGAAGAAGCTGTCGTGCACGCCCACCCGGTCGATGCGGAGCAACTGCGCCCACGCGTCCGCGAGCGTGCGCTCCAGCGGCGAGCGCGGCGCCACGAACGCCTGCTGCAGCTCCGGCCGCGTGGGCAGCGGGGCGGGCAGGCCGCGGCGGTCAATCTTCCCGCTGGGCGTGCGGGGCAGGGCGTCCATCACCACGAACGCGGAGGGCACCATGTAGTCCGGCACCCGCGTGGACAGGTGGCGCCGCAGCGCCCCGGCCGCGTGCTCCAGCTTTCCGTCCGGGACGACGTAGGCGACCAGCCGCTTGTCGCCGGGCACGTCCTCGCGCGCCACCACCGCCACCTGCTTCACCGCCGGGTGGCTGCCCAGCGCGACCTCAATCTCGCCCAATTCGATGCGGTAGCCGCGCACCTTCACCTGGCCGTCGATGCGGCCCAGGAACTCCACGTTGCCGTCCGGCAGCACGCGCGCCAGGTCGCCCGTCTTGTACGCGCGCTCGCCGGTGCCGGGCTTGAGCGGGTGCGGCACGAAGCGCTCCGCCGTCAGCGCTTCACGGTGCAGGTATCCACGCGCCAGACACACACCCGCGAGGAACAGCTCGCCGGACTCGCCCTGGGGCACGGGCTTCTTCTGCTCGTCCAGCACCAGCAGCTCGCAGCCGTCCACCGCCTTGCCAATGGGCGGCAGCGCGGGCCATGCGTCGGGTGAGCCCGTGAGCACGTAGCTGGAGACGACGTGCGTCTCCGACGGGCCGTAGTGGTTGTGCAGCGCGCAGCCCGGCAGCGCGGAGAAGAACGCGCGCAGGTGGTGCGTCACCTGGAGTTGCTCGCCCGCGGTGACGACTTCGCGAAGACCGGGCGGCACCTTCTGGTGCGAGGTGGCGATCTCGGAAAGGTTCTGCAGCGCGATGAAGGGCAGGAACAGCCGCTCCACGCGCTCGTCCGCCAGGAGCTGCAACAGCAGCACGGCATCCAGCCGCAGCGCGTCCCGCACCAGCACCAGCGTCCCGCCGGAGCACCAGGTGCCGAACAGCTCCTGGAACGACACGTCGAAGGACAGCGGAGAGAACTGGAGCGTGCGCGTGCCCGGCCCCGCGATGGACTGCCCCAGCTGCCACGCGATGAGGTTGGCGAGCGGCCGGTGCCCCATGGCCACGCCCTTGGGCGTGCCCGTGGAGCCGGACGTGTAGATGGCGTAGGCCAGCCCCTCCAGGCTCGACGCGTCCACCGGCGAGGCCGGGGCGTCCGAGGCGAAGAGGGCAGGGGACTCATCCAGGCACAGCACCGGCCCCGCGAAGGCGGGCAGGCCCGCGCGCAGCTTCGCCTGGGTGAGCAGCACCGGCGCCTTCGCGTCCTCCAGCATGAACGCCAGGCGCGGCGCGGGATAGGCCGGGTCCAATGGCAGATACGCGCCGCCGGCCTTGAGCACGGCCAGCACCGCCACCACCATCTCCACCGAGCGCTCCAGGCACACGCCGACGAGCACGTCCGTGGTGACGCCCAGCCCCCGCAGGTGGTGCGCCAGCTGGTTGGAGCGGCGGTCCAGCGCCGCGTACGTCAGCCCCGCGCCCTCGAAGCGGACCGCCTCGGCGTCGGGCGTCCGGGACGCTTGCGCGGTGAAACGCGCCACCACTGTCTGCATGAGCGCTGCGTCCACGGAGCTATCCCCCAGAGGCATCAGACCGTCAGGTTCCGAGCGTTTGAGATTGAAGAGGCTGGAAAAGACGGCGAACCCGGCCGCGCAGCATGCCATGCCTGGATTGGAATGATCGCGTCTGGGTAGATTCCTTACATCTGGCCGACCCCTCGGCCGCTCCCCAACCGCCACATTCAGAGAAAGCGCGAGAAGAACGCCACCACCCTGCGTGGATATTCTTCCGGGGACGCCTGGAGGTAGCTCTCGTGCCCCGCCCCCGGCACGCGCCACTTCTCCCAGGGGCCCTGTCCCTGGCGCAGCAGGTCCTCCAGCGCGGCGTCCGGCACCCACGGATCCGACTCGCCCGCCACCAGGAGGACGGGGCGGCCCGCGAGCGCGGCCATGTGCCGCGCGGGCTGCACGGCGTTCACGTCCACCCCCGCGCGCTTCATCACCCCCAGCGCCGGCCACAGCCCCAGCGGACCCCAGTGGCCCAGCTCGTCCTGGAGCGCCTGCGCGGGCGCCACGGCCGCGGCCTCCACCACCACGGCCTTGAGGCGCGGATCCTCGGCCGCCGCCTTCAGGACCGAATAGCCGCCCAGCGAGAAGCCAAGCGCGCCGATGCGCTTCGCGTCCACCTCCGGCTGGCGCGAGGCGAAGTCCACCGCCGCCCGCACCTGGCCGGCCTCGCGGTCGCCATAGGTGGACACCGTCCCGCCGCTCTCTCCGTGCGCGCCCAGGTCGAAGAGCACCAGCCCGTACCCGGCCTTCGCCAGGAACCGCGCCTCGGGCAGGAGCTGGGTGCGGTTGCCCGACAGCCCATGGACCAGGACGACGAGCGCCCCATCGCGCGGCGGCAGGTACCAGCCCTTGAGCTGCAAGCCCTCCGCGTCCTGGAACGCCACGTCCCGCAGGCCGGTGAGCTCCGCGTCCGCCGGAGGACTGCCCACCGGCTGCCGGGGCGGGTGCACCTCCTGGGAGATGTAGCGCGCGCTGCGCACCGCGACCCAGGCGGCCATCGCCAGCAGGGCCACGCCTCCCAGGAGCAGCCCCGCGACGAGCGGACGCTTCACGCGGACTCCCGCGCCACCCACGCGTCCACCTGGGCCTCCAGCACGTCCAGCGGCAGCGAGCCCGTCAGCAGCACCACGTCGTGGAAGGCCTTCACGTCGAAGCGTGCGCCCAGCGCGGCCTCGGCACGGTCACGCAGCGCGCGGATGCGCAGCTGGCCGACCTTGTACGCCAGCGCCTGGCCCGGCCACGCGATGTAGCGGTCCACCTCGTTGGTGATGTCCAGCTCCTGGCGCGGCGCGTTCTCCATGAAGAAGTCCAGCGCCTGCTTCCGCGTCCACCGCTTCGCGTGCAGGCCGGTGTCCACCACCAGCCGCACCGCGCGCCACATCTCGTAGGCCAGCTGCCCGAACTTGTCGTACGGGTCGTCGTACAGGCCCAGCTCATCGCCCAGCGACTCGGCGTAGAGGGCCCAGCCTTCGTCGAAGGCTGCGTAGGACGTGAAGCGGCGGAAGTCCGGCACGTCGGTCTGCTCGGAGGCCAGGGCCAGCGCGAGGTGGTGGCCGGGCATGGCCTCGTGCAGCGTCAGGGGGACCATCTCCCAGACGGGCCGCGTCTCCGGCCGGTAGAGGTTCACCTGGAAGGTGCCCGGGCGCGAGCCGTCCGCGGAGGCCGGGAAGTAGATGGCCGTCGTCACGTCCGGGGCCATGGCCTCCGGGATGGGTTCGACGACGTAGGGCTTCCTGGGCATCGTCCGGAACAGACGCGGCAGCAGCGGATCAATGCGCCGGGCCAGCGTCCGGTAGCGCGCGAGCAGCGCCTCACCCGTGGGCTCGTAGAAGCGCGGCTCCGTGCGCAGCATCTCGAAGAAGGCGGTACGCGTGCCGGTGAAGCCCGTGCGCGCCATCACTCCATCCAGCTCCGCGCGCAGCCGCTGCACCTCCGCGAGCCCCATCGCGTGGATCTCATCCGGCGTCAGCCGCGTCGTCGTGTGCCGGCGCGCGAGCACCGTGTACATCTCCTCGCCGTCCGGGAACTGCCACACGCCCACGGTCTCCGGGGCGGCGGGCAGGTACTCCGTGACGACGAAGTCCAGGGCGCGCTTGAGCGCGGGCACCACGGTGTTCGCGATGGCGTCCCGGCCCGCCTGCGTAAGCCGCCGTACATCCTCCGGCGCGAAGTCCTCCGGCATGCGCTTGAAGGGGCTGTAGAAGCCGCTCTCCGCCGGGTCCTTCACCACCTGCCGCTCCAGCTGCGGCGGGATGCGCTGGAGCACGATGCGCGGGTGGATGCGGTGCTGGCGCATGCCCTCGCGCATCAGCGCCACGATTTGATCCGCGTAGGTGCCGAAGCGCTCCAGCCGCTTCACCCAGTCCTCGTAGTCCCGCACCGTCTCGAAGCGCAGGGTGTCCGCCAGCTGGTACGCCGTCTGGAGCCCCGGAGGCATCTTCAGGCCCTCCGGCAGGCACCCCATCTGGTTGAGGGGCAGCAGGTGGGCCTTCACCCCGTACTCTTCAATCCAGGTCTCGTGCATCCGGCGGAAGAGGTCCAGGTGCAGCCGGTCCGCTTCGCTGTCCAGCGCGGCGCGGTCCACGTCCTGGAGCTGGCGCAGCACCGCGTGGCTGTGCTGGTGGTCCGCCTCCAGCCCCGCGAGGCTCAGGTCATCCCATTGATCATTCCAGCGCCTGTCCCCCAGGAGCGACGCGTAGGTGGGGTACTGCTGGAGCGAGTACTGCCACTCCGCGGCCAGCAGGGCATGCAGTGAGGCGGACGCGGCGCCGCGCTGGGGGACGGACTGGGATGACATGACGGACTCCGGGAAGGGAAACCGCGGCTAGACGAACAGCGAAGGATCGAACTCGTCCACGTTGACCGGCAGCAGCCGGGGCAGGGGGCGCTGGAAGACCCGGGCGTTGAGCTCCAGGTCGACGACCTTCAGGCCCATGGGGGTGAGCTCGCGGAACTTCTGGCTCACGTACTCACGCAGGCCCAGCACCGCGACCTGGCGCTTCTCTTCAAGCAGGGGCTTGAGGGCCTCCGCGAAGTCCGCGCCGTCGTGGCTGGCCAGGCCCACCGCCGCCTGCGGGCGCTGGGTGCGGATGTTCTCCAGCAGCTTGAGGATGCCCAGGTCCACGACCTTCTGATCCGGACGGCCGTGCAGGAGCGCGACCTCACAGCCCGCGGACTTCAGCGCGCGCACGAAGCCAATCATCGCGTCCGGCAGCTGCTCGCCGCGCGAGTTGAGCACCACCACGCAGCGTACGGGCTTGGGGAAGTACGTGTCGCAGAAGGCCACGAGCCGGTCGAACTGCACCCGGTCCTGGGGCTCGGGCTTGCGCCCGACGATGTTGGAGACGGCCCAATCGACGTTCTCGGCGTCAATGAGGACGTAGGATGCGGCGGCGGGACGGACGGATTGCATGGCGGGGACAATACGCGGGCTGGCACCCGTTGTGGGTTTTCATCGACCCAGGCGAATTCGTTGGAACTCCTCCTGCAACAGCTCGGACACGCGCCGGACGCGGGGGATGTCCAGGGCGGACTTCGCGCACACCAGGTGCGTCTGGCTCCGGGAGAAGGGGCCCAGGTCCAGGTCCAGGGGCACCAGCTGCGTGGGGCGCGTGAAGCGGTGGTTCAGGCGCGCCATCACCATGGCCCCCAGCCCGGCCTCCGCCGCCGCGAGCATCACCAGGTAGTTGTCCGCCGTGAAGGACGGGGCGAAGCCGGGGATCATCGACTCCAGCTGGGGGTTGGGTGGGACGGCCTCGAAGGGAGGCGCCCAGGCCACCCAGGGCAGCTGCTGGAGGGTGGCCTTCTTCGGCAGGCGGGCCTTGAGGGCCTTGGAGACGAAGACGGCGTTGGGGACCTCCAGCGTGTCCACGAGCTTCAGGTCCGCGCCCGTGGGAGGCCGGCCGCGAAGCGCGAGGTCCGCTTCGCCGCGCGCCAGGTCGAGGTATTGAATCTGTGACTGCACCTCCAGGCGCAGGCCCGGGTGCTTCTGGGCGACGAAGGCGGCGAAGGGGGCCACGAAGTCGAAGCTCATGAAGGGCGTGGCTGTCACGCGCACGATGCCCCGGGGTGAGCTGTCCGCGGACTCGGCCGCGCGGTGCAACTCGCCGGCCCACTCCGCCATCTTCTTCGCGGGGACGAGCAATCGCTCACCGGCCACCGTGAGCGCCGCGCCATCCACGCTGCGGCGGAACAGCGCCGCGCCCACCGCGTACTCCAGCGCGGCCAGCCGCCTGCTCACCGTGGGTTGTCCGATGCGCAGCCGCCGCGCGGCCCCGCTGAAGCTGCCCGTCTCCGCGATGGCGAGGAACAGCCGGGCGTCATCCCAGGAGATATCCATGAGTGGATGGCATCATGCCGTTTTCGCGGATTTCCATCCACGGGCGCATCCCTCATCTTGCCGCCTGTCCCGAACGCCCGGTGCCTCGCGCCGGAAGGAGTCCGCCATGAAGTCCGCCCTGCTAGCGCTCAGCCTCGCCGTCGCCGGTGTCACCACCGGCTGCGCCACGTCGTCCCATGCCGTGCAGAAGTCCGCGCTGGGGGTGACGCGACCGGCGGACGCGCTGCTCGCGGAGCTGGACGTGCCCGGGCCGGTGGAGCTGGAGACCGTCACCTCGTGCGACTGGGCGGTGGACCGCGGCGGCCTCATCAACCTGGACCACCCCACGGCGAAGGCGGCGCATCTGGAGGACGGGGATGAGCCGGTGCAGGTCTTCTTCCACGCGCTGCGCCACCCGGCGAAGGGGCTGTTCATCGTGGACACGGGCGTGGAGACGGCGCTGCGGGACGCGCCGGACCGCTCGGCGCTGGGCGGCATCATCACGAGCGCGATGCACATGGAGAAGATGAAGGTGCTGGCGCCGCTGGGCGAGTGGCTGGCGAAGCAGCCGCAGCCGCTGTCCGGCGTCTTCCTCACGCACCTGCATCCGGACCACATCAGCGGCATGGCGGACGCACCGGCGGGGACTCCCGTGTACACGGGCCCGGGTGAGACGGGCAGCCGCGCCTTCGTGAACCTGGTGGTGCAGGGCGCCACGGACCGCGCGCTGGCGGGCAAGCCGCCGCTGTCGGAGTGGAACTACACGGCGGATCCGAAGGGCCTCTTCGACGGCGCGGTGGACGTCTTCGGGGACGGCTCCGTGTGGGCGCTCTGGGTGCCGGGGCACACGCCGGGCAGCACGGCGTACCTGGTGCGCTCCACGAAGGGACCGGTGCTGCTGTTGGGGGACGCCAGCCACACGCGCTGGGGCTGGGAGCACGACGTGGAGCCGGGCTCCTTCACGCAGGACGGGCCGCGCGGCGTGGAGAGCTTCAAGAAGCTGCGCGCGTTCGTCGCGGCGCACCCGGAGGTGGAGGTGCGCTTCGGCCACCAGCACTGAGGCGCTGGCCTCCCCGGAACGCGCGGCGGTAGGCGAGGGGACTGGTGGTGACGAAGCGCTGGAAGTGTTCGCGGAAGGTGGTGGGCGAGCCGAACCCCACGGCCTCCGCGACGGCCTCCACGGACCGGCCGGTGGTCTCCAGCAGGTGCTGGGCGCGGCGCACGCGGGCGCGCAGGAGCCACTGGAGGGGCGTGGTGCCGGTCTGTTCGCGGAAGCGGCGGCTCAGGGTGCGCTCACTCATCGCCGCCTTCCGGGCCAGGGCCTGGAGCGTGAGTGGACGGTGCAGGTGGTCCTCCATCCAGCGCAGGAGCGGCTCCAGCGAAGCGCCCTCCGGTGAAGGAGGAGCGTGGGCGATGAACTGGGACTGGCCGCCGTCGCGCTCCAGGGGCATCACGGCCATCCGCGCCGCGTCCGCCGCCACCGAGGCGCCGTGATCCCTCCGCACCAGGTGCAGGCACAGGTCGAGCCCCGCCGCCGCGCCCGCGGAGGTGAGCAGCTGGCCGTTGTCGACGTAGAGCACGTCCGGGTCCACGTGGATGGCGGGGTGGCGCCGGGCCAGCTCCTCGGCGGCCAGCCAGTGCGTGGTGGCGCGCTGTCCGTCGAGCAGTCCGGTCGCGGCCAGGATGAAGGCGCCGGAGCAGATGGACGCGATGCGCGTGCCCCGGCGGGCCGCCGCTCGGAGCGCCTTGAGGAGCCGGGGAGGCACGGGCACGGAGACGTCCGAGGTGCCCGGCAGGACGATGGTGTCCGCGCGAGCCAGCGCGCCCAGGCCGTGGTGGGTCTTCACGCGGAAGGCGCCCGCGTGGACCTCCGGCGTCACGCCGCAGACGCGGACCTCGTAGCCCGCGCTGCCGTCCGGCAGACGCACGCGGCCGAAGACCTCGGTGGGGATGGACAGGTCGAAGGGCACCACTCCATCCAGCGCGACGATGGCCACGGTGTGCATGGCGGGAAGATGCCAGGACCGGGGTGTTCCCGCCAGATGGGCCCGTTGGCGGGAAGTCGTCGAAAGATGGCGTTTCCGCCACTCACGGAGAGGCAAGGGGCGTGGCATACGGGCGGGGTGTTGATCTACCGCTTGCTGCTCCTGCTGAAGTTCGTGGGCGTGGTTCTCTTCGGGGGAGGGCTGATTGCGGCGCTGGTCGCCACGACGTCGCGCGAACGCAAGCGCGCGGTGCACGGCGTCGCGTCATTGGGGCTGGTGGTGACGTGGACGGCGGGCTACCTGCTGACGCTCCAGCTCAACGTCGCGCTGACGGAGCCGTGGATTCTGGGTGGACTGTCGCTGTCGCTGGTGTCGCAGCTGACGCTGGTGGCCATGGCGACGCACGAGCGGCGCACGGTGGCGGGAGTGCTGCTGGCGGCCGTGCCGTTCTTCTGCGTCCTGGTGTTGATGATCTTCCGGCCGCGCTGGCCCGGGGTGGACCCATGAGTGCGTTGAGGCAGCTGAGGTGGGTGGCCTTCCTGGAGGGGATGTCCTTCCTGGGGCTGCTCTTCATCGCGATGCCGGTGAAGTACCTGCTGGACCAGCCCCTGGCGGTGCGAATCACCGGCGCGGTCCACGGACTGCTGTTCCTGCTCTTCGTGTCGTCGCTGTTCCGCGCGGCTTCGGAGCACGACTGGCCGGTGCGCCGTTCGCTCGCGGCGTTCGGAGCGTCCCTGGTCCCATTCGGGACCTTCGTGCTGGACCGCGCGCTGCGGCGGGAGGAGCAGGAACTCACTTCGGAGTGAGCTTCAGTCGCATGTCGACAGCGCCCTGCCGCGCTTTCTGCACGGCGATCAACCAGTCTGCCCAGACAGCAGGGTCCGCGGGGGTGCCGTCATCGAGCAGGGACATGCTGCCCAGCAGGCCACCCAGCTCGTCCGAAGGGGACACGCTGTGTAGCGCCTGGAGGTACTCGTACATCGCCGCATAGGCCTCTTGAATCGTGAGCACGTCTTTCATCGTGGCCTCAGGAACAGCGCAGGCATCCTGTCACCGAGCCACTCTGTCCCACGTCTCATTGACTCAAGCATCGCCTGCTCTCGAATCAATCGAAATAGACCAATGTGTCTCGGCTGCTGGTTTGCTTGCGGCGAGACGGGGCGGAATTGGTCTCGGAATTGCGCTAGTCTCTGTTCATACAGTGGTAGGCGATTGAGCTGGCGGTTTTAGGCTCCCCGGGGGAAATCCAATAGGGGCTTCGTTCTGTCTCTCGAATGCACCTCGTGATGCGCTGCTTCTCACTGTGGTCTAGGTAGCAAGATGTTGCGTAGAGGAGGGCAACAACCAGTGCGGCTCCAGTCATCGTGTGCCTTTCTTTGCGCCACCATCCCGCTTCTTGTGAAGGGTTGGGATCGCCAGCGAGACGCTTGGAGTAATAGATGGCTGTGATAAGCGCGAGGTAGATAAGGGCTTGAAATCCGAGGCCGCCAAACCCAGCAACCAAGATGCGTGCGAACCAGTTCTTCTCAGTTGATGTGGCAATGACTGTGATGGAGCCCACGATGCCAGGGAGGGCATAGACTAGGTTTTCTCGCCATGTGTCAGGTATGGCTTCTTGTGTGAACTCTGCGGGATCGGTTGGGCCGGGTGATGAGTTCATTGGGTTGGAATTGTGGCGCTGGTCGCAGTCATCTGGAATCTGAACGAGACTTTCCTGCTCCCGGAATGCACTACCGAAGCCGGAACGAACCCTCGGCGATGATCAGCAGCTCCACGCCGGGGGTGGCCTTGGCTCCGAAGGCCGTCAGGGTGGCCGTGGCGCCGCCTCGCACTGTGGCGTCATACGTGGTGAAGGCGCTGACCACCGCGTCCGCGAGCACCGTGGCGGAGGCCTTTCCGGACTGCTCCAGCACCGAGCCCAGCGTGGACTCCAGCGCCGCGCCCGCCTGCGCGCCCGCGTGCACCGCGGAGTCGAAGGCGAGCTGGTTGCTGCTCGTCAAGCCCAGTTGCGCGCCCATCACGGACGCGTTGCCGCTGGTGGCGAGCTGGGCGTTGTAGGACGTCCAGGCGCTCGCGGCGGCGCTGGCCGACGTGGCTCCGGACAGGCTCGCTCGCAGCGACGTGGCGGCGGTGTTCGCCTGGGCCACCACCGTGTCCGCGGCGCCGGCACCCTGGAGCAGGGCCTTCACGGCGGCCTCGGTGGCTCGGGCCTCCAGTGACGCAGCGGCCCGGACGGACGCGTCCGCGACCGCCATCCCCGCTCCGCCGGACAGCCGTGCCTCCACCGCCATGCGGTAGGACACGCTGGCCTCGCGCTCCGCCTGCTGGTCCTGCGTGTCGCTCACGTCGGGCGTGGCCGCGCGCACCGCCGCGAAGAACGTGTCGTAGGCGCTCGCCGCGGACGCACCGCCGGCATCCAGCGCCGCGTCCAACTGCGCGGATGCGTCCAGCGACGCGCTGAAGAGCTGCTCCTGCGTGACGACCACGCCGGACCTGGCGTACGCCTTGATCCGCGTGGCCTGCGCCGCCCTCACCGCCGCGGCGAGCGCCTCCACGGACTCCGTCGCCGTCTCCTTGAGCTGACCGCGCACCGCCACCGCCTGCTCCGCGTTCAACCGCGCGCGCAGGTCCACCGTGTCCACGCCGCCCGGCACCTCCCCGTCCCGCACCATCTGGACGAAGACCTCCGCCTCCAGCGAGGACTCACTGGTGATGGGCGGCGCCGTACGCGCGTCCTGTCCGGACCGGGGCTCCGTGGAGTCCAGCAGCGCGGAGCCCACCGTGGCGCCGTTCTTGTTCACCGCCTCGATGATCAGCCGCTGCCCCGCGTCGTCCAGCTCCAGCGTGTAGCTGCCATCCGCCGCGACGTCCGCCTCCGCCAGCGTCGTCAGGTCACCGGACGTCACCACGCGGCTGATCCGCACCGTGGTCGCAGCGGAGGCCGTTCCATCCCCGGCCAGCGCGGGCGCTCCGTCCGTCAGCCCCTGCGACTGCTGCCCGCTTCCATTGGTGACGTGCCCCTGGACCTTCACCTTGTCGCCACCGCCGCACGCGGCCAGCAGCCAGCACACCAGTGCACCCAGAACCACTTCACCCGCGCGACGCGTCTGCATTGATGGGGGACCCCCGGGCCGGGCAGGAACGCCTCGGCGTCATGCCCGGAATCAAGCACCAGGGAATCAGCCGGATTCAAGCCACTGTCAGCTCATCTTCTCCAGCAGGCTCCGCAGCTCCGCCTGCTCGGCGGCGCTCAGGCGGCCGAGCCGCGCGCCGAACGCCTCCGACAGCAGCGCCAGGCCCCGCGCCGTCACCTTGCGCCCGGCCGGAGTCACCTGCAGCCGGTGCCTGCGCAGGTCCTCCGCGTCGATCTCCCGGCGCAGGAAGCCCGCCGCCTCCAGCCGCTTCACGTACACCGTGATGGTCGGCTTCGGCATGCTCAGCGTCACCGCCAGCTCGGCCGGGTAGGGGTGCTCCTCTACCTGCGACAGGACGAACAGCTCCTTCGTGTCCAGCCCCAGCTCCGAGATGTCGGGCGAGACCCCCGCGATGACCGACATCAGCAGGTTGTAGTTCAGCGACCAGATCTTCGCCGGGTCGATCTTCGACATGAGCACTTGCGCGGAAAATGGTACAAAATTAAATCAGTTCAAGGCTGAACCAACTCGGCCTCCCGAAAACCGTAACACATCCCCTGGAGACCCCATGCCTCTGGACCACTACGTGACACTCGGCCGCTCCGGCCTTCGCGTGAGCCCGCTGTGCCTCGGTGCGATGACGTTCGGCGAAGACCTCGGCTGGGGCACCAGCGTGGAGGAGTCCGAGCGGATCATCGACCGGTTCATCGAACTGGGCGGCAACTTCATCGACACCGCGAATTTCTACACGAAGAGCCATTCCGAGAAGATCATCGGCGACCACGTCGGCCGGCATGCGGCCAGGCGCGACCGCCTGGTCATCGCGACGAAGTTCAGCGGGAATCTCTACCCGGGGGACCCGAACGGTGGCGGCTCCGGGCGCAAGTCCATCATCTCGGCGTGCGAGAACTCGCTCCGCCGCCTGCAGACGGACTACATCGACCTGTACTGGCTGCATAACTGGGACAAGCACACGCCCATCGACGAGACGATGGCCGCGCTCGAGGACCTGGTCCGGGCCGGCAAGGTCCGCTACCTGGGCGTCTCCGACACGCCGGCGTGGAAGGTCGTCGAGGCCAACGTCACCGCGCGCTTCCGGGGCTGGTCCGCCTTCATCGGGTTGCAGATTGAGTACTCGCTGCTGGAGCGCAGCGTGGAGCAGGAGCTGGTCCCCATGGCCCTGGAGCACGGGCTGGGCATCACCCCCTGGTCCCCGCTCAAGAGCGGCGCCCTCAGCGGCAAGTACACCCGCAAGAACGCGGGCCAGGTGAAGGGGGACCGGGGCGCCTTCATCGACTCCTTCCTGAACGAGAAGACCTACACCGTCGTCGACGCGCTGGAGGTCATCGCCCGAGCGCATGAGAGCACCCCGGCGCGCGTGGCGCTGGCGTGGGTCATGGCGAAGCCGGGCGTGGGCTCCACCATCATCGGCGCGCGTCGCATCGCGCAGCTCGAGGACAACGTGAAGGCCGCCGACGTGAAGCTCACCGCCGAGGAGATGGGCCGCCTGGATGAACTCACCAAGCCCACGTTCGGCTTCCCTCAGAGCATGGAGCCGATGTTCCCCTCCATCCACAACGGCGGGACGACGGTGAACGGCACCGGGATGCCGGCCTCCGCCTTCGGTGTGCAGAAGGGCGACAAGGTCTACTGACCGGCGTCAGCGACGGGGCCGGGGCTTTGTGCCCGGCCTCGCCTCCTCGCGAGCGAACGCCTCCGCCACGAAGTCCACGAACACGCGGACGCGGGGCGACAGGTGCCGGCGCTCCGGGTAGACGACGAACACGTCGGGCCCCGGAGAGCGCGGGATTCACCCAGCCGCCGCCGGACGAGCCGCGCGTCCGAGCTCTCCCCCATGCGCAGCCCCACGTCCACGCGCTCCTCCACCAGGTCGATGAAGCGGTCCGTGAGCCCCAGCGCGCACTGGATCCGCGGGTACGCGGAGAGGAACGCCGGCAGCTTCGGCACCAGCCAGTGCCGGCCCAAGTCCATGGGCGCGGTTGATGGCGGCGGGGCACCAGGTGGTGGGCACCGCGCGGACGCAGGACAAGGCGCGGGCGCTGGAGGCGCGCGGCATCCAGGCCACGGTCGCGTCGTTCGACGACCTGGACGTGCTCGCGCGGCTGGCGAAGGAGTCCGACGCCGTCATCAACGGGGCGTCCGCGGACGAGCGCAAGGTGGTGGAGGCGCTGCTCGCCGCGCTGAAGGGCTCCGGCAAGCACTTCATCCACACCAGCGGCTCCAGCATCGTCGCCACCGGCGCGGGCGGAGAGCTGACCCAGGGCGTGCACGACGAGGACACCCCCATCGAGCCCGTCCCGGAGAAGGTGGCGCGCATCTCCCTGGACAAGGCGGTGCTGGACGCCGCGAAGGACGGCATCCACACGAACGTCATCTGCCCCTGCCTCATCTACGGCAAGGGGCTGGGGCTGAACCCGGACAGCGTGCAGCTGCCGCCGCTCATCCAGTACGCGCGGGAGACGGGCACGGCGCGCTACATCGGCAAGGGGGAGAACGTCTGGTCCAACGTGCACATCGAGGACCTGGCGGACCTGTACCTTTTGGTACTGGAGCGCGCGCCGGCCGGGACGTTCTATTTCGCGGAGAACGGCGAGGCGAACTTCCGTGACGCCGTGACGGCCATTGGCAAGAGCCTCCACCTGCCCGTGGGCAGCATGCCGCTGGCGGAAGGGGAGAAGCGCTGGGGCGTGGAGCTGGGGCGCCTGGCGCTCGCGTCCAACAGCCGTATCCGCGCGAAGCGGGCCCGTGCGCTGGGCTGGAAGCCCCACCGGGCTTCGGTGTTCGACGTGCTCGCGGAGTTGAAGTAGCCGCACGGCCGCGAGCCAGTACGGGCTCGCGGCCTGCTCCAATCACGCGGGCATCAGTCCGCCAGCATGAAGCCGACCTTGTACTTGCGTGCCTGCGCCGGGAAGCCGCGCGCCACCGCGTCCGCCACGTAGCCGGCGAGGTTGGGGAACACGTAGTCGCGCTCGGCGGCGGTGTTCAGCCCCAGCCACGAGGCCAGCGTCCAGCCGTACTGCTCCACCGTGAGCGTGGGAATCCAGCGGCCGCGCTCGTCCGTGGAGCCGTCCAGCGAGCCCGCCAGGTCCAGGCTGGGGAAGGTGCCGTAGAGCGCCTTGCCCGCCACGCGGTTGCCCAGGACGATGGCGTGGCCTCCCCACGCGTGGTCCGTGCCGCTGTCGCCGTTCTCCAGGAGCGTCCGGTTGAAGTCGCTCATGGTGAAGAGCGTCGCCTGCGGCGCGTTGGAGCCGAAGGCGGTCTGCGTCTCCAGCAGCGTCACCGACTTCTGGAAGGCGTCCAGGGCGAAGTCCAGCTGCTCCAGGAGCTTCGGCTGGTCCACGTCCTCGTTCTGGTGCGTGTCGAAGGAGCCGAAGCCCACGGAGAACACCTGCCGCTTGAGGCCCAGGCCCGCCTTGCTCACCGGCATGGCGCCCGCCACCAGGTCGCGCACCACCTGGTAGAGCTGCGTGTGCAGCGTCCACTTCGCGGTGTCCTCCGGCGGCAGCGTGGGCACGAAGTAGCCCTCGATGGTGTCTCGCGTGGCCTGGGGCAGCTGGGCCCAGGCGGCGTCGCGTGCTGCGGCGCGAGCGGCGGAGAAGGTCTGCGCCGTGGTGAACACGCCCGCGTAGGCCGTCTCCAGCACGTTGCCGTCCTGCTCCGCCATCACGTCCGCCAGCGCCGCCTGCTGGAGCAGGTCGAAGTCCGACGGCGGGGTGCCGACGGTGCGGAACGCGAGCGTGCCGTCCGGGGCCACCATCATGGGCTTGCGCTCCACGCCCGCGCAGAAGCGCGCCTTGCCGCCGAACGAAGTCACCTCCGGGTAGTCCGGGGGCGTGCTCGTGTTGAGCACGTGGAGCCTGTCCGCCGCGCGGCCACCCCAGCCCGTCACCTTGATGTCGGACGTGACGGTGCTGGAGCCGGGATTGGCCAGCGCGCTCGACCAGGCGTCCTGCTGGTCGCTGTGGGAGAAGAGGTTCTCCGGCACGGAGGTGCCGCCGGCCAGGTAGTCCGCCTTGGTCAGCGGAAGCACCAGCGGGCCCACGTTGCACACGAACGCGGCGCGGCCCGCCTCGAAGTGCGCGCGCAGCCTCGACAGCGTCTTGGGCATGGCGAACGAACCCGCGGGCAGGTCCGTGGGGTTGATCAAATCCAGCTGGTCCGCCTTCAGGCCCACGGTGGGCCGCGCGGCCAGGTACTGCGCGTAGGCGTTGGTGTCCCGGGGGACGAGGATGTTGTTGCTGTCATTGCCTCCCAGGAGGAAGACGCAGACGGCGACGCGGCTGCCGGAGTAGCCGTTGAGCGTGGCGGCGTGGGCGTTGCCCACCCAGCGGGGGAGGGCGGCCGCGGCGGCCAGGAAGCCCAGGCCCTGCGTGGCGCGCCGGAGGAACTGGCGACGGGTCGTGGTCATGGGGCTCACCGCTGGATCTGGAAGGAGGGAGAGAGGAACGTCAGGTAGAGCGCCAGCTTCTTCTTGCGGATGGCCGTGTTCGCGCGGCTGTCACCCATGGCCATCAGCAGCTTCTGCTCCAGCCCCGGCGCCAGCGTGCCGTGCAGCCAGTAGCGGCCCAGGTACGCGACCAGGTCCGCGTTCGCGGAAGGCAGCAGGTCGTAGTCCACGGTGATGCCCGCGTTGGTGGCGGCGCTGGTGTAGAGGAACTCGTGGAGGAAGTTGGCGCGGGCCGTGATGGTGGCCGTGTCCAGGATGCCGAACTCCGGCCCCACCAGTCCGTCCACGCCCGGCAGCGGCGCGTTGGGCGGGTAGTAGCTGAACACGGAGGGCGCGCGCGGCACCCACTGGTTCATCGACTTGCTCCAGTTGCTGAGCTTCAGCCCCGGGTCCTTCGTCGCAGTGTCCAGCGTGGGATCCAACCAGCGGACGACGTTCGTGACGAACAGCGCCGGCGAGCGCAGGTGACCGAAGCCGGAACGCAGCGACAGGGGCGGCTGGGCGCCGCGCGCCTCCGAGTCCTCCAGGATGGCGCGCACCACGGCCTGCAGGTTGCCTCTCGCCCCGGTGCCGTCGTTCTTGAAGACGTTGGCCACACGCCGGACGTAGCCGGGCGTCGGGTTGCTGGTGACCAGGTGCTGGATGAGCTGCTTGCTGATGAAAGGCGGGACGTTGGGGTCGTTGAAGACGTTGTTCAGCGCCTGCGTCAGGTGCGTGTTGATGTTCCCGCCCGCCGCGGTGAAGACGCCCCGCAGCAGCTCCTGCCGGGTGGTGTCGTGGTTGTCGTTGCAGGCCATCAGCGGGTTCTTGTAGTCGGGCGTGTTGATGGCGGCGCCCCTGGCCGGGCACGCGGCGGCGTTCCACGTCCAGCCGGACAGGGCGTGCGCGAAGGCCTTCACCTGCTCCTCGCTGTACGCGCGCTGCCGGTGGCCGTCCGCGTCCAGCAGCGGGGTGCCGTCGATGTTCAGCTTGTCCGTGCCCAGCGTGAAGAGCTGGAGCATCTCCCGCGCGTAGTTCTCGTTCGGGTCAATGGGGTTGCCCTTCGAGTCGAAGGCGCGGTTGTTCGCCATGTCCAGGTAGCGGCCCATGGCGGGGTTCTTCGTCACGGCCTCCAGCAGCTCGCGGAAGTCGCCGAAGGCGTACTGCGACAGCAGGTTCATGTACCCCGCGAGCGCCACCTTCGAGTCCACGTACGGCGTCCTCGCGGAGTCCGGGATGCCGTTCATGGAGACGACGAAGATCTGGCTGAGCGCGAACGCCACCCGCTGGCGCAGCTGATCCTCGCCCGTCACCGCGCGCAGGAAGAACTGCGAGCCCAGGTCCTGCGCGCTCTCGCCGTCGTACGGCGTGGCGGGCTGGAGCGCGAACTGCTCCGTGAGCGACTGGGGGATGCCCACCGCCATCACGTGCTCCACCGTCCCCACCGGCGCGGGGGCGACGCCGCGCGCCAGCCTGGGACCGAAGGAGGACTGCTCCAGGAAGCGGATGCTGTTCGCTTCGCCCGGCGTCTCCGGGGTGTCGGCGGCCTGTTCGGCCCGGCCCAGGACTTCCTGTTGGTCGGGAGGAGGGGACTCTGTTGCGGAAAGCCCTTCGGCCTGTGTGCAGGACGTAGCGCACAGGACGAGGGCCAGGGTGGTGCGACGAAGCATCCGGTACCTCATGGTGACTGCGGGGGTGGTCGGCCCCGGAACGCCAGGGCCGCGACGTCGCAAAAGATTCTAGGTGATAGGTAATTCGATTAAACGGGCTTTGCCGGTAGTGCAGGAATCATGGGACGCCGGAGGTTTTTCGCGCGACGCCGGGGCCCTGGAGTCCAGGTGGTGTAGAGAGGACCGGGTGAGTCGTCCCCCGGTCCCCTCGCGCCCCGTCGCCACGGCCGCCTTCCAGGGCGTGACGCTGCTCTTCTTCACGGGCTGCGCCGCGTGGCTCGTGCGCGAGTCGCGCGAGCTGGGCGGCCGTCCCGGGATGATGGCGCTGGGCGTGGCGGTGGCCTCGGGCGGGCTGGCGCTGGTGGCGCTGGGCGCGCTCGTGGGGCTCTTGCGAAGCGGGCGGCTGCTGGCGCTGCGCTCGCGCGCGGAGATGGGCACCTACGCGCTGGTGCTCGCGACCATGGGCGTGCTGGCGCTGGTGGGGCTGCGGCTGTTGTCCTCGGAGGGCCGGCCCGCGCTCGCCACGTTCTGCCTGGGCGTCGCCGGGTGGCTCGCCGGGGTGGGCCTGCACGCCGTGCCCGCGCTGTTCCTGGGGCCCACGGGCTTCATGGATTCACTGGGGCGGCGCACGCCGTTCTCCCGGCTGGAGTGGTTCTCCTTCCAGCGGGAGCAGGGAGAGCTGCCCCGCGTGCGGCTTCAAGCAGGGCAGGGGACGCGGCTGCTGTTGGCCGCGCGGCTCGCCAGCGCGGACGAGGACGTGGTGCGCGCGGCGCTCGCCGGCGCGGGCGTCAGCGTCCGGAGGCGGTAGCGGCCTTCCACGGGTCGCCGCCCACGCCGAAGGCCTCCAGTTCGAAGGACTGGGCGCCGGAGACGCTCACCAGGCCCAGCACCGGGACGCTGGGGGACCACTGGGCGGTGATGCCTCCCGCGTACGAGTACTCCTTCACCTCCAGCTTCCTGCCGGCGACCGTCTCCGTGCTCTCGCGCAGGGGATGGGGCTGGCGGTCCGCGCCGGGCTTGTTGAAGGGCGCGGGCGTGTCGGTGGGCGGCCGGCCCGGCACGCGCAGGCGCATGAGCAGCACGCTCTTCGCGCTGAAGCGCTCGCCCTCCACCAGGAAGTCGAAGCCCACGCGTCCGGTGGCGGGCACGTCCAGCTCCACGATGACCCAGCGGCCCCGCTTGCCTTCATGGCGTCCCGCACCACCCTGCTTGATGACGAACTGCGGGGGCCCGTCCGGCGACGTGTTCACGTAGCGCGCCCAGCCGCCCTCGCGAATGACGAGGGGCAGTCCGAACAGCGCATCCGGCGCGCTGCCCTGCGCCCACGAAGGCAGGGCGCCCAGGCCCGCCAGCAACACCGTGAGCAACACCAGGCTCCGCGCCGCCCGGTCCGTCATGCGCTTCCGTCCCCCGGACTTGTCCGGCGCGGAGCCCCGGTCCCATAGTGCTGTTCCCATGCGCCGTCTCCTGTGTCCCGTGTGCACCGCCGTGCTGCTCTCCGCCACGCCGGCCATGTCCTCCGCGCCCGACGCGGGCACTCCCTCTTCACGTCCCGCGACGGCGGCCTCCACCGACGCGGGAGTGCCCGCTTCCAACGATCCGCCCATCGCCTCCGAGCGCCTCGCCGAAGCGCGCGCCCTGGTGCCGCCCCTGCTGCTCTACGGCCAGCTCCAACCCGTCGTGGGCACGTGGGTGGAATACACCGTCCAATCGACGCCGAAGAACACCCACCCCGTGCGAGCCGCCGTCGTGGGTGAGACGCCGCGTGAGCGCGACACGCTCTATCAAGTCGAGCTGGACTACCAGACGACGCCCCGCGCCCTCATCATCGTCTGGGTGGCCCGCGCCGGCACCGCCCGCGCCGTGGTGGAGCGGCTGGCCATCTCCGTGCCGCCCAACACCCCCATCTCCGTCCCGGTGGACCTCCTCGCGGACCACGCCGCGCTCCAGGGCCAGCTCGTCCGCCAGCGCGACACCGACGTGCGCGCCGGCCCCTTCGCCGGCAAGGGCCGGGAGCTCACCTTCCGCCGGGAGTCCGGCGAGCGGGTGACGGTGGTGACGGCGGCGCAGGTGCCCGTGTTCGGCGTGGAGTCCCTGCGCGACGGGGAGGTCACCTGGACGGCGCGGAAGAGCGGCACCGGTGCCCGGCCCGCGCTGGACGTCGTGCCGCTCACGCTGCCCCGGCTGCCCGCGCCCTGAGCTTCAGCCGAACGGGTAGCCCAGCACGCAGTAGAAGCCGCGGATGTAGATGGTGAGCGCCGCGAACATCTCCGGCGCGAACGTGGTGATGGCGCCGACGCCGAACATGAACGCCATCAGCAACACCGTGAACTCCGCCATGGCCTGGCCCCGGGAGCGGGGACGCTTGAGCCACCGGTAGCCTCGCGACAACACGCCGTTCATCGATTCGACTCCTGGGGAAGAGGGGCACGCTCGAGCACGAACGTGATGAGGGATTCCGGAGGCCCGTCCTTGTCGAGCGGCGACAGCGTCAACGCCAGCCGCTCACCGCGGCGCTCGAACTCGAGCACCTCCACGCCCCGCGCGAGCCGCCGCCCCGAAGGCGCGTACCCCCGCGAGGGCAGCTGCGCCCGGTAGAACTCCGCGAGCATCTGGGGCGTGCCGTGCGCCACCTGCGTGAGCGTGGTGCTGCCCGCGCCGGGGCCGCCGCTGCCTTCGTCCACGCGCAGCACCGTCACCACGCCCGGAGGCTGCGGCAGCGACTCGGGCGCCGTGCCTCCCAGGTGGATGCCCTCCGGCGCCTCCACCAGCGAGGGGAACACCAGCGTGCGCGTCGCGGCGCCGCCCACGCGGATGGTGGTGACGGCCACCAGCGCGCCCAGCCGGTCGTCGTAGTAGTTCACGGAGCCGCCGCCCGCGCCGTCGTCCTGCGTGACGATGTGCCGGCCGCGCAGGCGGAACTGGCGCGCGTAGAACTCCAGCACCTCACCGGGCGGGTGGTCCGTTTCGAAGTAGCCCATCTCCATGGGGCTGCCGTTGGTCACCAGCCGGCCCAGGGGAATCAGCGTCTCGCCGGGGAAGGGCGGGATGACGCGCTGGACCCGGCCCACGCCGGCATCCGGAAACGGCGGCGCCGGGGGCAGGGCGATCTCCGGCGTGGAGGGCGGCCTCGCCGGAAGCTCCGGCGCCGGAGGCGGAGGGTCCTTCAGCAGCGCGGCGGTGGCCACGAGCGCGAGCAGCCCGCCCAGCCCCAGCCAGCGCGTGAGCGCGCCCGTGCGATCCGACAGTCCACTCATGGGATGCAGGCGTCGCTGTTGTAGCGGAAGTACGCCGCGGCCGCCGTGGTGGACTGCGTGTACTCGGACTCCGGCTCGTTGGAGATGATGGCGCCCTGGAAGAAGTTCCCACGGCACCGGTACGAGCGCATGGGCCAGTTGTCGTCCCGGCCTCCGGAGTTGGAGAGCCCGCGCTTCGTCTTGATGGCGTTGGGCTCGCAGCTGCCGTAGCAGTAGCTGGTGTCGTTGCGCCAGTACGCGGCCTGGAGCACGTCGCCCGGCACCGTGCGCGTGGGCCGGACCGCGTTGAAGTTGCCCGCGGCCGTCACCTCGCGGATGACCACGGACTGGCGCACGTACTCGTCGGAGAAGGGGAAGTCGAGCCCCAGCACGCCCAGCACCGACCCGATGGAGTTCAGCGCCCCGCCGGTCCCCACGCCCGCGTAGACGATCTTGCTGGAGCGGTCATGCGTGAGCTCTTCCACGCGCGGATACGTCTGGGACTGGTTGTCGCCCGGCCCCCACGCCCGCCACGTGTCGTGGAAGAGGTAGAAGTGCTCCTGGAAGTTCAGGTCCAGCTGGTTGCCGTCCGGGCCCGTCGTGTAGAGGGCGATCTCCTTGGGGATGATGCGGTTCACCAGCCGGACCTGCACGTCCGCCTGGACCGCGCCGACGCTGGGGTCGAACCCCATGTTCTCCACCAGCTGCTCCGGTGACCCGCCCAGCGCGCCAATGGCCGCGGCCGCAAGGCCCCCCACGCCCGACTGCGCGCCCATCTTGGACATCTCCACGCCTTCGAGCGGCGCGTCCGCGTTCTGGGCCTGGACCTGGATGGTGATGCCGTTGCGGTACGCCGTGCCCAGCGTGCCCGTCTTGGTGGAGCCGTCCAGGTCCTGGTAGCGCTGGCGCGCCTCCGCCGCGATGGCGGAGACGTCCTGGCGCACCGTGCGCTCGAAGGCCACGAAGCGCGCCATCTCCGCCATCTTCAGGCGCGCGCGCTGCACCTCCCAGAAGTAGTTCGCCCAGAGGACCAGCACGACGAGCAGCGGCGCCAGCAGCGCCAGCTCCACCGTGGCCGAACCCCGCGCCGCGCGGCGAGAGCGGCGCATCAGTAGTTGATGCCGTTGATCAGCCATTCGCTGTCCTCCCAGGCGGGCACCAGCCACTTGAGGTGATCCGCGTCCCAGTGGGTCTGGATGGGCGCCAGGCGCGCGGTCCAGAGCGGATTGAAGAAGTTGGGCTCTTCCTTCCACACGCCGGGGCGGTGGTAGATGGCGCGGCCCACCGCCATGGCCATCATGCCGCCCGTGCGCTTGCGGAAGTCCGCCGCGTACTGGTCCTGCTTGCCGCCCACGTAGCGCCAGGTCATGTCCAGGTACGACTCGCGGATCTCCTCCGCGTTGTTCTCCGCGGTGTCGTACTTGCCGTTGCCGCTGCCCTCCATGAACGCGTTCTGGGACAGGTTCTCCAGCTCGTAGACGGGCTTCTTGCCGCTCTTCTCCGCGCCCATGTCCTTGCCCAGGACGATGAGGTTGCACGGGTAGCCGAAGTGGTTCTGCCGGGGGCTGACGAAGCTGGTGTCGGACGTGACGAACGGCGTGATGCCCATCCACGGGTGGTGGTCATCCGTCTTGCTGGCGCCGTATTCCTGGTGGAAGCCGCCCCGGTTGTCCGCCGCCGCCCGGAAGCGCAGGCGGAAGACGTCGCTCCAGCCGAAGAGGAAGCACGTGGGGCGCACCTCGATGCGGATGTCGTCCGACGCGAAGAGCTGATCCTTGCGGTTGTTCTCGAAGCCCTCGTCGAAGCTCTTGATCTGGCTGTCCGCCGTCTTGCGGATGCGCAATTCGCCAATGCCCACGCACAGCCGGAACTCCCACCGCCGCCCGATGAGGATGGGGCCCTCGCCCTCGGCCGTCCACCGCCGGCGCACGCCGTTGGCCAGGTTGCCCATGAGCAGGCGGTACTTGGCCATGTTCGGATCCGACAGCTTGTTGCCCGTCACCAGCTTCCCGCGCGTCAGCATGCCGGTGGGGTCCACGCCCATGGTGGGGCTGCTGCTGAAGGGACCGTCATCCAGGATGTGCAGGAAGTTCTTGGCGTTGGAGTAGTTGATGTCGCCCGGGTTGCCGAACAGCGAGGACACGGAGGAGTTGGTGAACGACTGCCCGGAGTCCATGTCCTCGGTGACCTCCGCCCGGGGGTCGGTCTGTTCGATGACGTCGCCCCGCCCCTTCGTGGTGTAGAGGTCGAAGAGGGTCCCCGTGAGCATGGCCTCCTGGGCCAGCCAGAGCGCGATGTTGAGCGCTGTTATTACCGGGATGAGTAATCGTGTGACGGTCTCCACCGTCACCTTCCACGCTTTTATCGCCGCGGAGACCGCGGCGAAGACAGCGCCGATGCCGGGGATGTATTGCAGGTACTTGGCCGCCACGCCGATGGTGCGGTCCAGGTACACCGCGTGGCTCACGTAGGACATCAGCGTGAGCATCGCGGAGTAGTGCACGATCATCGCGCGGTTGGTGTACGCGAGGAAGTTGTAGGCCCGCGCCTCCTTCACCGCCAGCGAGTACGCCTGCGCATCCGCGGCGTCCTGCAGCTTGATCTTCTCGTACACGCCCTGGCCAATGCCCACCGACGTCATGACGGTGACGGCCAGCACGAGCATCACCACCACCCCGAGCACCATGGCCTGCCCGCGCTCGTCGCGCCGCAGTCTTCGCAGTATCCGGAACATCCTTGAGGGGGTCCTTCTGGCGAGCGCCGGGGGAGGCGCTAGCCGTCCACGGCGCACGAGGTGGGACCATGCGCGCCGCTGTTGAGGAGGTTGGACTGCATGCGCATCGAGTAGGTCGCGATGACCGGGATGGCGAAGACGTTGCTGTTGGCCAGCGTGCGGATCTTCTGGTGGTCGTCGTCCTGGCTCGCGCCCTGGTCCTCCAGGTGCTTCGTGAGGCTGCCGCCGTTCACCTTCTGGGTGGTGAAGTTGACGCCCCGCATGGCCAGGCCGTTGAGCGCCTCGCGGCCCATGTAGAAGGCGTGCAGCTGCCAGTTCGCGAACGGGATGCGCATCTCGTAGAAGTACGTGATGCGCACCGTGAGGAGGTTGGCCTCGATGACCTGCGCGTTGCGGATGTCGTCGTAGTCCAGCTCGCGGCCCTGCATGTGCGAGCCATAGGAGGCGAAGAGGGTGCCCAGCTGGCTGCGCCGGGGGTTGAGCACCTCCACCCGCACGCGCTCCAGGTCCACCTGCTGGTAGCGCTGGTTCTGCTCCGCGTTGGTGCCCAGCGTGTACGCGTCGTGGACCTTGGCCACGTTGATCAGCGTGTCCACGCGGCCCTTGACCTCGCCGGAGGCGGGCGGTCCCAGCGTGGGCAGCACCGCCACGTAGGCGGCGTCCTTCATGGTCTCGCAGTCACCGCCGTTGACGATGCCCGCGCGCACCGCCCGGTACGCCGCGTACTCCGTCATCAGCCGCGCGTGGTGGAGCGTCCCCAGCTGGAGGATGCCCAGGATGAGGAACACCATCACCGGGATGACCAGCGCGGACTCCACGACCGCCTGACCCGACTCACCGGGATGGGTTGAGGGGGACCTTTTCATGGGACGTCCAATCTTCACACGGCGTGTCATCGGGATGCCAGCGGGCGGGCCCAGGGGTGCACGCCAGCCTTTCCCATGACACGGAGCGGATCCAATACGGGACGCAAAAAGACGGTATCGGGCACGTGGACGCGCCACGCCGAAACAGGCGCCCCGCCCGGCGAAGAGCGGACTTCAAATCCTGAAAGGCCCGCGCCCAAAGCGCGAAAGACCGGGGTCCCCCGCGCCAAGCGCTCAGGCCGTCCGGGGTGACGGAGGACGCGCGGTGCCCAGGCCGCGCTCGCGCGTGCGGGCGTTCGCCAGTCGCTGCCGGTGGCCCGCGAGCAGGTCGCTGCGGGTGAGGATGCCCAGGACCAGTCCCGGCCTCGCGCGGGAGACGACGGGCAGGCGGCCCACGCCTTCGTCCATCATCAGGTCCGCCGCCTCGCGCAGGGAGCTGTCGTCGAAGACGACCGCGGGCGGCCGCTTCACCACGTCGCGCAGCTTTCGGCCTTCGCTCGCGTGGCCGTCCAGCAGGTCCCGGCGCGTGACGACGCCCATCAGCGTCCCTTCGGGGGTGACGACGGGGAAGCCCTGGTGGCGGGAGCCCGCGGCGTCCGAGGCAAGCCACGTGCGCACCTCTTCCAGGAGCGCGTCCGCCTGCAGCGTCACCACGGGCTTGAGGCCATGGTCGCGCACGAGCGCCGTGCCCAGCGCGTCCGCGCCCAGCTCCGTGGGGATGCGCGCGCCGCGGCGGGCCAGCTTCTCCGTCATGATGGAGTGCCGCATCATCAGCGCGGACACCAGGTAGGACGCCGCGCAGCCGGCGAGCAGCGGCAGGAGTCCCAGCGGCTGGCGCGTCGTCTCAAAGGCGAACACCACCGACGCGAGCAGCGCGCGGGACGCCCCGGCGAAGAGCGCGGCCATGCCCACCAGCGCCGCGACGCGCACGTCCACGCCCAGCTGGGGGAACAGCTGCGTGGCCAGCAGCCCCAGGCCGGAGCCCAGGCCGCCGCCCAGCGTGAAGAGGGGCGCCAGCGTGCCGCCGGACGTCCCGCTGCCCAGCGCGACGGACCAGGAGATGAACTTGAGCGCGCAGAAGATGAGCATCGCCGTGCCCACGAAGCGGCCGGAGAGGATGTCCTCGATGTTGGTGTAGCCCACGCCCAGCGTGCGCGGGGAGAAGTAGCCCACCACGCCCACCACGATGCCGCCCAGCGCGGGCCACCACATCCAGTGGATGGGCAGCTTCTCGAACAGGTCCTCCAGCCAGTACACCGCGCGCGTGCACGCCACGGAGGCGGCGCCGATGATGAGCCCCAGCACGCCGTAGAACGCGAGCGCGCTGCCCGACGGCGTGGTCAGGTCCGGGATGGCGAACGCGGGCGCGCCGCCCATGAACGCGATGCGCACGCCGGTGGCGGTGGCGGTGGCCAGGGCCACGGGGATGACGGAGCGGGGCTTGAACTCGAAGAGCAGCAGCTCCACGGCGAGGAGCACCGCGGACACCGGCGCGCCGAACGTGGCGGCCATGCCCGCGGCGGCGCCCGCGGCGAGCAGCGCCTTGCGCTCATCCGCCGTGACGTGGAGCCCCTGACCCAGCAGCGACCCCAGCGCGCCACCGGTGGCGATGATGGGGCCCTCCGCGCCAAACGGGCCACCGGTGCCGATGGCGATCGCCGACGACAGCGGCTTGAGCAGCGTCATGCGGGGCGGGATGCGGCTCTGGTTGAACAGCACCTGCTCCATGGCCTCCGGGATGCCGTGGCCCCGGATGGCCCGCGAGCCATAGCGCGCCATCAAGCCCACGATGATGGCGCCCGCCACGGGCACCAGCACCACCCAGCCGCCCAGCGCGTGGTCTCCCGGAGACACCGGCTGCATGGACAGCCGCCCGTAGAAGGCCAGGTTCGTGACGAAGTGGATGAGCGCGCCCAGCCCCTGCGCCACCAGGCCCGCGGCGATCGCGAGCACCACGGCCAGGGCGCTGATGAACACGGTGCGCGAGTCCACCGAAACGCTGGAGGAAGGGGTGCGCAGGCTGGCGAGCGCGGGGCCCATGGACGGGGCCACGGGGAGGCTGGACCGCGCCTCCGAGCCCTCGCCCAGGCCCTCCTCGATGCGTTCCACGTCAGGTTTCTTCATCGGTGTGCTCCTGTGTCTTGCGGCGCCGCGAAGGGCGCGAGGCTTCGTCTTCGAAAAAGAGCGGGGCCACGTCCCCGTCGAGCCCCAGGGCGCGCATCCAGGCGTCCAGTCCCTGGACCAATCCCGCGCGCACGTCGGGGGGCATCCCGCGCAGCCCGGAGATGAGCCGGGCCTGGGCCATGGGCGGCGCCTTGCGCACCAGCGCGCGGCCCTTGGGCTCCAGCGCCACCTCCACGCGGCGGCCGTCCTCGTCCGAGCGGCGGCGGCTCACCAGCCCCTGTTCAATCAGCCTGGTGACGACGACGGAGACGCTGCTCTGGTGCGTGAGCGTCCGCTCCGCGAGCGTGTTGATGGAGCACGGCCCGGACTCCGCCAGCTCCTGGAGGATGAAGAGCTGGGCGCCGCTGATGCCCACCAGCCGTTCGGAGGCGCGAGCCGAGACCCGCAGCAGGCGCACCAACCGCCGCACGCCGTCCATGGCCGCGCGCACCTCACCGGACACGTCCGGAGGCGGCGGCCCATTTGTATGGGAGCCCATATATCTGCCCGCAAACTACGGGGCAGGGGAGGCGGGCACAAGCAAAAGTGAGGGGGCTGCCTGGCTGCCTGGGTGACGGTGTCCGGGAGCCAGGGGCTGGACCGGTTCACCGCACGGCGAGACCCGGGCCGGTGATTGTCATTGGGAAACCTTCCGCTGGGTCAGGAGCCAGTCCACGAAGAGGCGCGCGGCCGGGCGCAGGCGCCGGTGGGAGGGGTACACCACGAAGTAGCTGGCGCGGGTGGGGACCATGGGCCCGGGCAGCCGGATGAGGCGGCCGTCCGCGAAGTAGGGCGTGGCGATCTTCTCGCGCGCCAGCGCCGCGCCCAGGCCCTGCACCGCGGCCATCAGCGCGCCGGTGGTGTCGCTGAAGCTGTAGCGCTCCTCGAACCGGGCCCCGCGCACGCCCGCGGAGCGGAACCAGTCCTGCCATCCCTGCCGGCTCAGGTCCCCGATGAGCGGAAGCTTCGCCACGTCCTCCGCGTCGCGCACCTGCTCCAGTCCCGCGAGCTTCGGGGACGCCACCGGGAACAGGGCGTCGTCCATGAGCGGCTGCGCGCTCAATCCCGGCCACGGGGGCTGGCCGTAGCGGATGCCCAGGTCCGGCCCGCCCTCGTCGAAGCGGGTGAGCGCCATCTCCGTGTCCACGTGGATCCGGATGCGCGGATGCCGCGAGGTGAAGCCCGGCATGCGCGGCAGGAGCCACGCGTAGGTCAGCGAGTGCACGGTGGTGACGCGCACCACGGCGTCCTCGTCCCGTGCGTGCTTGAGGCCCGCGAGCACGTGGTCCATGTCCGACAGCGCGCTGCTCGCGGCGTCCGCGAGCTGGCGCCCCTCGGCTGTCAGGGCCACGCCCCGGGCGTGCCGCTGGAACAGGGTGACCCCCAGCCGGTCCTCCAGCTTGCGCACGTGGTGGCTGACGGCGCTCGCGGTCAGGTGCAGCTCCTCCGCGGCGCGGGCGAAGTTCTGGTGGCGGGCGGCGGACTCGAACGCCGCCAGGGCGGGGAGCAGGTCGGTGCGCAGGGTCATGGGGACGAGCCTCAAATCTGGCTCATGTCTGACACGGAAACGATGCGCTTGTGAAGTCAGGGCCACGGCGTGAAGAGAAGGGCCAGACAGCAGTCTGATTTCTTCCTCGCACGAGGTGGCCGTCATGAGCGCATCCGGTCTCACCCATCCCCAGGCCGTGACTCCCACCTTCAACCGGGCCTGGATCACGCCCCTGGAGCTGGGAGGGTTGGCCGCCGTCTGGGGCGCGTCCTTCCTGTTCCTGCGCATCGCGGCGCCGGCCTTCGGTCCCATCCCCCTGGTGGAGCTGCGCCTGGTGCTGGGGGCCGCCGTGCTGATGCCCTTCCTGTGGCGTGCGCGCGCGTCCATCCCTCGCGCGCTGTGGCCCCGGCTGGCGCTGGTGGGCGTCATCAACGCGGCGGTGCCCTTCTCGCTGTTCGCCTGGGCCGCGCGGCAGGCCCCCGCGGGCGTCGGGGCCATCACCAACAGCATGGCGGTGCTCTTCACCGCCCTGGTGGCGTTCCTCTTCTACGGCGAGCGCATCGGAGCGCGGCGCGCGGTGGCGCTGCTCACGGGCTTCGCGGGCGTGGTGGTGCTGGCCAGCGGCAGGTCCGCGGGCGCGAGCGTCGCCTGGGCCGTGGCGGCGGGGACCACGGGCGCGTTCCTCTACGGCATTGGCGGGAACCTGGTGCGCCGCCACTTCTCCGGACTGCCGGCCGCCGCGGTCGCCTCCGCCACCCTGGGCTGCGGCGCGGTGCTGCTGTTGCCCTTCGCGGTGGCCACGTGGCCCACGGAGTCCATCGGCCTGCGCCCCTGGCTGGCGGGAGCGGCCCTGGGCATCGTCTGCACCGGCTTCGGGTACGCGGTGTTCTACCGCCTCATCCAGCGCATCGGCGCGCCGCGCGCCGCCGTCGTCACCTACCTGGTGCCGCTGTTCGCGCTGACCTGGGCCTGGCTGCTGCTGGGCGAGCAGCTGACGCCCACCATGGGCGTGGCGGGCGCGCTCATCCTGGGCAGCGTGGCGCTGGGGCAGGTCCCCTCGGCGCCGAAGGCGAAGTGAGGCGTCAGCGCCGCTCGAACTTCCAGATGCGGTAGCCGTCGCGGACCGGCTGCATGAACCGCCGGACGATGAAGGCCGGGACGCGCTTGCCGGCCAGCTCCAGCGCGCGCAGGGGCACGGAGGTGGAGGACACGGCCGAGTAGCCCGTCTCCAGGAAGACGGACTCCGGCGTGTCCGACATGTCCTGGAAGGACGCGCCCATGCTGGCGAGCACCGCGTGCAGGTCGCGGCTGTATTCGCGCTGGAAGCTCTCGCGCATCAGGTCGCAGTACACGGCGTGGTGGGGGAACACGTCCCGGAGCACCGCGAGCATGTCCCGGCGCTGCGCGGTGGACAGGTACATGAGCACGCCCTCGATGATGACGTGCGTGCGCCGGGCGTCCCTGTAGGGCTCCAGCTTCTGGGCCAGCGACTCCGACGCGAAGTCGATGGGAAGCCGCTCGAGCGGGTTCTTCGCCTCCGTCACCGGCAGCTTCGCGTCCTTGTGCGTGAGGATGGCGGGCTCGTCCACCTCCAGCCACCGGCCTCCGTGAAGGCGGTAGGCGCGCGTGTCGAAGCCCGCGCCCAGCACCACCACGCGCGCGTTGGGCTCGCGGTCCAGCTCCTCCTGCACCAGCGCGTCGATGATTTGATGCCTCGCGGCGTTGCTGGCGTTGGGCCGGTCAAAGGACTGGAAGCGGGCCCAGACCTGCCGCGCCTCGTCATCCATGAAGCGGAAGGCGAAGGTGTCATTGCAAAGCGGCCGGGGTTTGCGCGCGTCCTCCGCCCGGCACGCCAGGGTGTAGTACGCGGTCTTCGAGATGGCATTGGCCATGGCTTGGCGCTCCTTGAAACCTGCGCGCAGCTTGCATGAGATACGTGCTTTCTCGAAAGGTTGGTCCAGATGCGATTCGTGATGGCGCTGGGCGTGGTCGCGTTGGGAGCGGGCTGTGCGCATGCGCCGAAGCCGGCGGACCCGGACGAGGAGGCCCAGCAGCTTTCGGCGGAGGCGGAGCAGGCCTATGACGCGCTGGACTTCAACCGGTGCGAGGAGCGCTTCCGCGCCTCCGGCGAGGCGAGCATGGTGGGGCCGGACCGGGTGGCGTCCTTCTACCGCGCGGCGGGGTGCGCCTCGCTCGCGGGCCACGCGGACGCGGCGATGGAGGTGCTCAAGCGCGCGGTCCAGGGCGGCTACTCCGACGCGGTCCACCTGGAATACAACCCGGAGCTGGCGGCGCTGCGCCCGCTGCCCGAGTGGAGCGGCATCGTCGCGAAGGCCCGCGCCAACCTGGAGCAGGCCTCCGAGCCTCCGTTCCCGACGTTCATCCTGACGGGAATCGATGCGTTCGGTTCGCGAAGGGTGGACCGGGAGACGGTTCGTCAGGTGCTGGGGCTGGAGGTGGGCAAGCCCATCATCCACAGCGCCGCGGTCTTCCGGCAGAAGGAACAGCTCCTGCGCGAGCAGTACAACCTCGTCTTCGCCCGGACGGGGATGACCCTGTTCTTCGCCGAGGAGTTCAAGGGCTCCGCCTTCGTGGTGGTGGACATGGTGGACGCGCAAGATGCCGCGGCCCGGCTCCGCTTCCTCGCCCCACCCAAGGGCCATCCCCCGGATCCGGAGGGATTGATTGCCCGGTGGCGTGAGTATCAGCCGCGCCTGAACCGTCTCCAGTTGCAGGGCATGCTCGCGGAGGACTCCAGCTGCAAGGTCGCGCATTGCATTGGTGGGTTTGGCCATCCGGACCTGGCGGCCTACGAGCCCGAGTTCATCGAGAAGGTGCCCGAGCACCTGGACGCGCTGACCACGGTCCTGCGCGAGGACGCGGACGCGCCGAAGCGAGCCGCCGCCGCCTACCTGCTCGCGTATGCGCCCACGGCCCTGGAGACCGTCGAGCGGGTGCGGCCCTTCATCCGGGATCCCGATGAGCAGGTGCGCAACAACGTGCTGCGCGTGCTGACGGCCACGCAGCAGGCCGCGACGCAGCCCTTGCTGCACACGTCCGTGGTGGCGGACGCGGTGCTCCTGCCCACGTCGACGGACCGCAACAAGGCGACCTACCTGCTCACGTACCTGCTGGACGACCTGCCGCCGCAGGAGCTGAAGGCGCAGCGGGCGGAGCTCATCCAGAAGCTGGGAGAGACGCTGGTCGCGATGTCCGCGCTCCAGTTGCCCATCAACCGCGACCCGGCGGTCCTGGTGCTCAAGCAGCTCTCCGGAGAGAAGTACGAAACGGCCGGGGAGTGGCGCGCGTGGCTCGCGCGTCAGCTCAATCCCTGACGATGACGGAGACGGGCGTGGAGAACTGCCGCACCACGCAGTCCTCCGCGCTCCCGTCCTCCCACGCCAGCATCGCGAACTCGGCTGGCGTATCGAGCGCGATGATGGGGTGGTGCCACACGCCCCGGTGGTAGTTCACGCCCTGGCCGGGGCCGCAGACGAAGGCGACAAGCCCCTCCAGGTCGGGCCCGCCGGAGGGCGCGGCCGGCGCGACGCACACCAGGAAGCGCGAGCAGCGCATGGGCAGGAACGCCTGGCTGGACTGGGGATGGTGCTCCAGCAGCTTCACGGTGAACGGCAGCGGCTGCGGCACGGAGCGGAACACCGCGAGGTTGGGCTTCGCCCCCGTCCGGCCATTCTCCAGTCTGGCGGACCAGTCGAAGCGCACCGCGGTGCCCTGGTTCGCCGAAGCGCCGCTCTTGAGTCCGGCGGACACGACGTCTCCAAACGGAGCGAAGCCCTCCGGCGTCAGGGGCGAAGCGACGATGGAGCGGAGCGGGGCGGGAGCGTCCTTCATGGGAGGACTATATGGGACGCGGTCCGAATGGGGGCGGAGGGAGCGAGCCCCAGGCTCCCGGCAGGGGAAGGGCCGGAAGAACGCGGCGCGCCCCGCCTCCTTCCTGACATCCCGAGCACGAGTCTCCACCGTGGATGGAGGAGGCAAGGACTGTCATGGCGCAGGGATATTCCATCAACATCGGTTTGAACGCGGTGGATCCGCATCACTACGCGGGCTGGGACGGCCAGCTGCAGGCGTGCGAAGCGGACGCCGAGGACATGATCGCCATCGCGAAGGCGCAGAACTTCAGCCGCATCCGCCCCTTCCTGACGAAGGACGCCACGCGAGCGGCGGTGCTCGCGGAGCTGGGCGAGGCGGCGTCGGTGCTCCAGGCCGGGGACCTGCTGCTCTTCACCTATTCCGGGCACGGCGGCCAGCTCCCCGACCTGAACGGCGACGAGGACGACGGCCTGGACGAGACGTGGTGTCTGTATGACGGGGAGCTGGTCGACGACGAAATCTACCAGGCGATGGGGAAGCTCAAGGCGGGCGTGCGGGTCTTCATGCTCTCCGACAGCTGCCACAGCGGCTCGGTGAGCAGCGTGGCCTACGCGGCCCTGCGCAACAGCGGCAGCCTGCAGCTGCTGGCGGATTCCATGCGCAGCACGGAGGCCTCGGAGCGGCAGTTCAAGGAGATGCCCCAGGGCATCGAGCACCGGACGTACCGCCAGAACAAGGCGATGTACGACGCCATCCTGAAGGGGTTGCCCAAGGACGACCCGAGGCTGACGCTCAAGGCCACGGTGCTGCTCATCTCCGGCTGCCAGGACAACCAGCTCTCCAGCGACGGCGTGCACAACGGCCTCTTCACGGCCAACCTGCTGCGCGTGTGGAACGAGGGGAAGTTCAAGGCCACCTACCCGACGTTCCACCGCCGCATCCTGCGCACCATGCCGCCCATCCAGTCCCCGGCGTACTCCGTCATCGGAGTCCCCAGCCGCGAATTCGAACGGCAGATTCCCTTCCACGTCAGCTGATCATCGCAACGCGTACCGGCTCTTGAGCTCGGCTTCCACGGAGGCAAGGTCCGCGGCGGGGAAGGCCTGGCTGTAGATGCGCACCTCCGCCAGGTCCGCCTCGGCGTAGTGCTGGCTGAAATACGCCCCGACCTGGGACAGGACCCACGGGCCCTGCGCCTTGACGGGGTGGCTCCCGGCGAGGCGGCCGTTCATGTGAACGGTGAGGGTGGCGCCGTCATAGCGGGCCGTCAGCAGATGGTAGGCCCGCGTGTCGCCCACGGCCGTCGTCACGGCGGGAAGTCCGTTCCCGGTGCCCACGGCCAGCACCTCACCGCCGTTCTCCCAGCGCAGCTGGTTGTTGGGGAAGTTGCCGCCGGGCCCGAGGATCATGCTGAAGGTGTCTTCGGGGTTGTTGTTCTTCCCGACCACGAGAATGGTGAACGCCTCCGGCGAGACGGGCTCCTTCAGGTAGAGCGATTGAGCGCCCTCGAAGCGCACCACCGGGAGGCCATTCAACGTGGAGGCGACGAGCGCGGGCTGCCTCGGCGCGTTGGCCATGACGCCATCGCGGCCATGGCCACTCTGGTCCTGCCACCGTGAGATGCGGCCCCCTTCCGCGACGACGCCCGTGTCCGCGCGGAGCCAGAGCTCCAGTCCGTTCGTTGGCACGGGCGCTGGGGCGTTTCGCTTCGCGCATCCGCCCATCCAGACAGCGAACACAGCCAGGACCACGAGCTTCTTCGTCATGGAGGCATCCTTTCGGAGTCGCCTCCAGAACGTACCGTGAGCCTGGCCGGCGGACCAAACGTCAGCGCGGATTCGCGGCGAGGACGAACGGGCGGAGGCGGTGGCCATCCGGGTCCTCGACGACGAAGGTGAAGCCGAAGTCCATGTCGGTGGGCTCCTGCAGCACCTTGAGCCCCAGCTTCGTCCATTCCGTATAGGTCTGGAGCACGGCCTCGCGGCTCTCCTCGGTGAACGCGGGTTCGAGCCCTCCCGGAGCCTTGGGCCTGGGCTCCATCTCACTGGCGACCCAGAGGCCCACCTTCAGGCCCGTGGGCAGCACGTAGAGGACGAAGGTCTCCGAGTTCTCGACCGGCTCCCGGCCGAGCAGCCGGGTGTAGAGCTTCGCGCTCTCGCGCGGGGACCGGACGGGCAACAGCAGGTAGTTCAGCGTTCGCATCAGACGCTCCTTGTGGGGACGGAGCATTCATGCGCCCGCGAGGTGTCAGTTTCTGGCAGCAGTGAGCGGCGGCTGCCGGGCGCGCCACTCCTTGACCATTTCAGCGCGGCGGCGCGGATAGCGCGCCCCGGTGGCCTCCACCGCGAGGATGCGGTCGACCCGGAACGCCCGGTAGTCCTTCCGCAGCTCACACCACGCGGGGACGACCATCACCCGTTCGAAGAAGCCGATGAGCAGCGGCCAGATGGTGCGCTGCGTGTGGGCCCCCGAGGTGTCGCGGTAGGAGATGGACAGCGTCTCCTCCTTCCGGATGGCGGCGCGGATGACGGACACGTCGACTTTGGCAGGCTCCGCTGTCGTGAAGGCCGGGACCGTCAGCGTCGCCGCGTCGACGCTCTCACGAAGTTCAGCGGGCAGCACGGCGCGGATCTTCGCCACGGCGTTGCCGGCGGCCGCTCCCAGGCGCGCATCGCCTCGCACCGCGACCCAGCGCGAGCCGAGCACCAGGGCTTCGAGCTCATCCACGGAGAAGTTCAGCGGCGGCAGCGTGAAGCCGGGGCGCAGGACATAGCCCACGCCGGCTTCACCGCGGATGTCCGCGCCCTGCTCCTGCAAGGTCGCGATGTCGCGGTAGAGCGTGCGGAGGGAGATGCCCAGCTCCCGCGCCAGGTCCACGCCGGACACGGGCGCGCGGTGCCGTCGCAGCGCCTGCATGAGCTCCAGAAGCCGGGCCGCGCGAGCCATGGAAGGTCCCCCCGCGAGGCGATGCCGCTCGACACGGCATCGCCTCCCGTCAGCCGCTAGTCCTTCGTGCAGACGACGTCGTCGACCTGGAGGTGGTCGCGGTCGGCGACGCTGCGGCTGGGATAGAAGAACAGGCGCCAGTCGCGCACGTTGCCGGTGAACTTGAAGAACACCGGCTGCCACTCGTCGCTGTCGACGGTGATGAAGTCCGTCTGCGGGCTCCAGCCGCCGCTCGAATAGCTGCGGTGGCGGATGCTGCCGTGGCCACGCACGCGGTACGAGCAGGAGTAGTTGCCCGCCGCCACGTTGAACTTCTCGGTCGTGAAGCGCTCCGCGGTCTGGATGGGGACCACGAACTGGAGCGCCGCCGAGCCGCCGTGCACCGCGTTCGTGTAGCGCGCGAGCCGCGAGGGCTTGATCTCCGAGCCCGGGTCCGTGACGCCGTTGTCCAGGCCGTACCAGTAATCCGGGACGAAGTTGTTCCCGTAGTAGGGGATGGCCCGGGTGCTCCAGCTCTCGAAGCCGCCGTTGCGGAGGATGTTCGCGGAGTGCTCGGCGGCGACGCAGCGGCGGGTGGCCGGGTCGCAGGCGGGCAGGGCGCCCTTGCAGTCATACGTCGTGAAGCAGGCCCCTTCGGCCAGCTCGCACACGCCCGTGGACGGGTTGCAGCTCGTCGCCGGGTTGTTGCACGTGACACCGGCGCAGGGGTCGCCCTCGATGCAGAGGTGCGAGGCGGTGTCACAGAGCGGCGTCTCCGGGGTCCCCGCGCAATCCGCGTGGCGGGTGCAGCGGTCCGCTGCCGTCACGCAGGTGTGGGTGGCATCGCAGGCCTGCCACTCGCGGCAGTCCGACGCGTCGTCGCAGCGGCCGGAGAGCGGCTGGCAGGTCGCGGTGGCGTTGTCACAGCGCGCCCACTCCTCGCAGCTGATCTGATCGCACGCCTCGGGGGCCCGCACGCAGCGGACGTTGTCGATGACCACATGCTCGCCGGTGGTGTTCCGGACGCTGAAGATGAGCTCGAAGGTGTCGAAGACGGGGCTGGCCAGGTTGAAGTTGTAGGTCACCTGGGTCCACGTCTGGCCGCTGATGGACTTGTACGCCGAGTAGCTGGAGTAGTCCGTGTCGAAGAAGGCGTTGCGGACGTCGCCGGTCCCCCGGGCCTGGTAGGTGCAGGAGTACTTGCCCGCGGGCATGGACTTCGCCGCGGTGCTGAAGCGCCTGTGGGTGTCCGAGGTGTTGATCAGCCGCGCCGCGTTCACGCCCTCGAACGCCTGCGTCGTGACCTTCTGCACCTCTTCGATGTTCGACGTGCTGCCGGACCACAGCGCCGGAAGCGCGTTGGGCCACGCCTCGAAGCCGCCGTTGTCGATGACGTTCCCGTCGTTGGGCTCGGTGCCCGCGTCCGTCCCGGAGCCCGCGTCGGTGGGCTCGGTGCCCGCATCGGTGGGCTCGGTGCCGGAGTCAGGCGTCTCGGTGCCGGAGTCAGGCGTCTCGGTGCCGGAGTCCGGGCTCTCCGAGCCCGCGTCGTCCGGCTCGGTGCCGGCATCGTCCTGCTCGGAGCCGGAGTCCGGCACTCCGACGCCCGCGTCCGGCCGGGACTGCCCGGCGTCGGGCGTCTCCGGAGAAGTCGAATCGCCACACGCGACGGCCAACACCAGCAACGAAGTCAGACACACTCGAAACAACTTCAACGCGACCTCCGGTTCCAGAACTGGATCTTTCGTACCACACTGTACCGGAGAGCCATCCCCCGCAGGGGCTTCAGCGACCTCCAGTGCGGCCCTGCTCCACTCGGGAGAGGGCCCTGGGGGCACCTCCTCGCGAACCGGGGCCTGGTAGGTCACGAACAGGGCGGCGACGAGCGCGGCCAGGGCGCCTCCCAGCGCGAGGGGCCGCTCCCACCGGCTCCAGGTGCGGGTGACGGCCCGGGGACGCAGCTCACGCGCCACGGCCAGCCACAGGCGGTCCCCTGACGGGGAGGAAGGAACCGGTCAGCGAAAATGGTTCGCGGGAATGGCGTTATTGACCCTCGTCAATGCGGGGGAGGGCGGGGGCTCTCTACTCTCCAGGCCACAACGTCACCGAACGTTCTGGAGTCCTCGCGATGCGCATCACCCGCCGTCACTCCCGCGCCCTGGGAGCCCTCTTCCTCCTTCCGTTCTTCGCCTACGGCCTGGGCACCGCGCTCGTCACCTCCGTCCTGAAGCAGCCGGAGCAGCTGGCCGGACAGCGGGCGCTGTTCGTCGGGGGGGCGGTGCTGCTCGTGTTGAACTCCCTCATGGTCGTGGGGATTGGCGTGCTGTTCTTCCCCATCCTCCGCGAGCGGAGCCCAGGCATCGCCATCGCGTATGTCTGCACGCGGGTGATGGAAGCGCTGACCTTCGTCATCGGGGTGGTGTTCCTGCTGTGCATCCTTCAGCTCGGAGACTCCACCACGCCGGAGGGAGGAACCCTGTTAAAGCTCTTCTCTCAGGCGAATGTCTGGGCGTACCAGCTGGCGATGACCATCCTGGGAGTCGGCAGCGCGGCGGCCTTCCTGTCGCTGCACCGCTCCCAGTGGCTTCCCGCGTTCCTCCCGCGGGTGGGCGCGGTGGGCTACGGACTCCTGTCGGTGGGGGCCGTGCTCGAAATCTTCGGCCTGCCGTACGGCATGATCTTCTCCGGACCTGGAGGCCTGTTCGAGCTGTTCCTTGGAAGCTGGCTCATCATCCGGGGCTTCCGGACGGTCACGTAGCCGGCTTGCCACGCGTGGCGAGCCGCTTGCGGATCCGGCTCAGCGACTCGGGCTTCACGCCGATGTAGCTGGCCAGCTGGTACTGCGGAATCCGCTGGAGGATGTCCGGCCGCATCTTCGACAGCTTGAGGTAGCGCTGCTCCGGAGTGTCCGTGAGGTAGGACGCGAACCACTCCTGCTGCTCGGCCAGGACCTTCTGCATCACCAGCCGGGAGATGCTCTCGAAGCGAGGGAAGCGCCGATACAGGTCCCCCTCGCGCTGAGCGGTGCCCACCACCACCGTGGTGTCCTCCGCGCACACCCAGAAGTGTTCCGCCGGGGTCTGGTTCATCATGCTGTGAATCGAGAGGACCCAGTCGTCCTCGGTGAAGAACCCGTTGCTGCGCTCCTCACCGTCGACGACCGAGTACTGGCGGACGCAGCCCTGGAGGACGAAGTAGGCCTCGGTGCAGACCTGTCCCGCCATGAGCAGGTGCGTGCCCTTGGGGCAGCGCTTCACCACCATGCTGTCCAGGATGGCCTGGGCCTCCTCGTCCGACAGAGGGGCGATGCGGCGGAAGTAGTCGACGAGCCTGGTCTTCATCCCTCAGGGCCTGCCCAGCAGCTCCAGCGCGGCGGTGGTCAGCACGGTGACGCCGGTGCGCAGCGCGCGCTCGCGGTCCGGCGCGTAGAGGGGTGAGTGCGGGGAGGGCAGCGCCTCCTCCGAGCCCTTGGCCTCGGCGAAGCGTTGGGGCTCCGTGATGCCCAGCCACAGCATCACCGCGGGCACGCCCGCGCGGCCATATTCGGAGAAGTCCTCGCCGCCCATGACGGGCGGTGTCTCGCTGAGGTTCTTCTCGCCCAGCACCTTGCCCACCGAGTCCACCAGCCGCTTCGTGAGCGCGGGGTCATTGAAGGTCGCGGGCGTGCCCTCGGTGACCTTGACGTCGGGGGGCCGGGGCGCTCCGGAGACCATCGCCTCTGCCTTGGCGACGCGCTCGATGCCGGCCAGCAGCGCCTTGCGCACCTCCGGCTTGTACGTGCGCACCGTGAGCTGCAGGCGCACCTCGTCCGGGATGATGTTGTGCTTGGTGCCACCGTGGATGGAGCCCACCGTGATGACCGCCGGCTCCAGCGGGCTCTTCTCCCGGCTGACGAGCGTCTGCAGCGCGAGGATGGTTCGCGCCGCCATCACCACCGGATCCACGGTGGTGTGCGGGTACGCACCGTGTCCGCCCTTGCCGTGGAGGGTGACGTCCACCGAGTCCACACTCGCCAGCGCATAACCCGAGGTGAACCGCACCGTCCCCGCCGGGGCGGTGGCCGCGGTGTGCAGGGCCACGGCGAAGTCCGGCTTGGGGAAGCGCTTGAACAGGCCATCCGCCAGCATCTGCCGGGCCCCGGCGCCAATCTCCTCGGCCGGCTGCCCCACCAGCATCAGCGTGCCACGCCACCGGTCCTTCGTCCGCGCCAGCAGCGTCGCCGTGCCAATCCAAGACGTCATGTGCACGTCGTGCCCGCACGCGTGCATCACCGCGACCTCCGCTCCAGCCGCATCCTTCGCCTTCGCCTTGCTGGCGTAGGGCAGCCCCGTCTTCTCCTCCACCGGCAGCCCGTCCAGGTCCGTGCGGAGCATCACCGTGGGCCCCTTGCCGTTGCGCAGCAGGGCCACCACGCCGTGTCCGCCCACCTCCGGTGTCACCTCGAAGCCGAGCTTGCGCAGGCGCTCGGCCAGCTTCGCCGCCGTCTTCTCCTCCTGGAGTGACAGCTCCGGCGTCTGGTGCAGGTCGCGGTAGAGCGCGTCCAGGTCCGGGTACAGCGCGTCCAGGCCCGCGAGGACCGGGGCAGGGGGCGCGGCCGCGAGCACGGGGCCGGCGGGCGCCGCCACACAGGCGAAGAGCAGGGGAAGCAGGGGAAGCGTTTTCACCAGGGAGCCTCCGGTCCGTCGGGGAGCGCGAACCAAAGCACGGACCGTGGGCCTGGCGCTGCGTTCCAGGACGCGACTCGTCAGGCAGGCCGGGTGGGGACGAGTCCGTAGAGGGTGGTGACCTCCCGGGAGCGCGCGGCGTGCAAGGGGTCTGCCTTGTCCTTCGCCTTGGAGTGCCGCGCCGGGATGGACTTCCGCCAGGCCACCTTCAGGCCGCAACGCTCGAACTGCTCCTCGAGCCACCCGGACGGACGCAGGCCCAGCAGCACCGCCAGGTCCGACAGGATGAGCAATCCCTCTCCTCCCGGCGTGAGGGCCGCGGGGAGTCCTTCAAGGAAGCGCCGCAGGAACTGGCTGTCCTCGTCGAACACCGCGCGGTCCACCCGGTTCTTGGGCGGCTCGGGGATCCACGGCGGGTTGCAGACGACGAGGTCCGCCTTTCCCTCCGGGAACAGGTCCGCCTCCGTCACCTGGAAGCGCTGCGAGAGGCCCAGCCGCTCCGCGTTCTCGCGAGCGCAGGCCACCGCGCGGGAGTCGCAGTCCGTGGCCTGCGCGGACGCCGCTCCGCGCTGCAGGAGGAGGAAGGACAGCACGCCGGTGCCGGTGCCTACGTCGAAGACGCGCTTGCCCTTCACGTCCGGCCCCGCCGCCAGCAGTTCCACGTAGTCCGTGCGTGTGGGCAGGTAGACGCCGTAGTGCGGATGGAGCAGTCCCTTCAGGCCCGGGACCTCCAATCCCTTGCGCCGCCACTCCGCGGCCCCGAGCATTCCAAGCAGCTGCTTGAGCGGCACCACGGTGAAGTCCGCCGTCGGCTCGCCCCACACCTGCCGGCACGCCTCCGCGACCTCCGGCGCACGCGCGAGTTCCATGCGGTAGCCGCGGTCCAGCGCCACGACGATGCGAGACAGCGTCGCATGCTCCTCTTGCCGCGCGCGGCGTTCGGCCCGGAAGGCCTCCAGCGGTGAGCGGGCCTGCCAGGGCCGTTCGAGCCGCCGGCCCAGCGCCCCCAGCAACTGCTTCGCGTTGTGGAAGTCACCGGTGTAGCGCAGGAACTCGCCCCGGCGGACGCGCTTGAGCGCGGCGTCCGCACTGAGCGCGTCATCCACGGGCGACAGGCGCGTGGGGGCAGGCTCGTCACTCTCCGAGTGCCAGGTGAACGCGGTGCCGGGCGGAAACTCGAAGGGTGCGGCGGGGCGGCGGGAACGGTCCATGGGGCCAGGGGTAGCACGTCCTTGCTTCCCCGGTCCTGGGTCTCTCGTGGATTCGTTCCTGCTTCGCCGGGAGGCGGGCCGAACTGGTCGGGCTTGGCGCATGCGCCAAGCCCAGTCTCGAGTGCTCCTGCGCCTATGCGGTGCTGGACGTGCCGCCGCTCTACTACTCAGGACATTCGATTTCCTCGTGGAGAAACGTACGGCGCTCGTCGCACTCAAGTTCCCTGCCCGCGTCGAGCCTCGCGAAAGCCTGGGGGGCCCAACGCCAGCTTGGCCACAGCTGCACGATGCCGTTGTTGGAGGCCGTGAGCACGTACGTGCCATCCGGGCTGAAGCGCGCCTGCGAGATGGCATTGGAGTGCCCCTGAAGCCGGGCGAGCGGCACACCGGTAGCGGCATCCCAGATTCTCGCGGTGCCATCTTCAGAGGCAGTCAGCACCCATGCGCCGTCGGGGCTGAACATGACGGAGGTCACGGGCTGAGAATGTCCTTGGAGCAGGGCAATGGCCTCGCCGGTCGCAGCTTCCCAAAGGAGCGCATGACCTTCAAAGAAACCGGTAATGACTTTCGTGTCATCTGGACTGAATGCAGCTCGTTGCGGTCCAAGGAATGCTCCAAGAGGCGTGACCAGTTGTCGCCCGGAGGAGACATCCCAGAGATGCGCGGCGGCTAGATCCGCCGACGAGATTTCGGAGGGCTTCACGCCCTTGGCCAGGTTTTTGGCGAGATTTAGCAGGCCTTCCATCGAGGTGGTGAGAAGGCGCGAGCCATCAGGGCTGAAGGCAGTCATCATCGACGGGGTCAATTGTCCCTCGAGGGTGGCGAGTTGCTTGCCCGAAGTGGTGTTCCAGACGCTTGCGTCTCTCTCCTGAAAAAAGGTGATGACGCGTGACCCGTCAGGACTGAATTCCGCTGTGATGACATCCGCGGGGAGTCCGTCCAGTGTGGTCAGTTGCTTGCCCGTGGTTGTATCCCAGACGGGAATACTCCTGCCTGCGGAGAGCTTGAGCAGGCGCGCACCGTCAGGACTGAACGCCGACAGGGACTTCTCCGGCGCATAGCCCTCCAGGAGAACGGATTCTTGATACGTGAATGTGCTCTCGATGCGTGCGCCGCCATCCTCCGAAATCATGAGCACGCGGGAGCCGTCAGGGCTGAATTTTTCGGGATGCATTCCTGATGGCTGTGCCGGTGGCGTATGGATTGGCTTGCCTGAGGAGGTATCCCAGATTCGTGCGGTGCCGTCCTCGGACACTGTGAGGATTCGCAAGCCATCCGGACTGAAGGTCGCAGGACCCTTCTCCTGATCATGACCGGTGAGCGTGAGAACAGGCTTGCCCGGGGCCGCGTCCCAGACCCGGGCGATGCCATCATAGGATGCAGTGAGAATTCGCGTGCCGTCGGGGCTGAATCTAGCGGTCGTCAGGCGGTGGGTGTGGCCCTGGAGCGTCGCGAGCTGTCTGCCTGAAGACACGTCCCAGATTCGAGCGGTACCATCCGCGGACGCAGTGAGGATCTGGGCGCCATTGGAATTGAACGTCGCTGACCCCACGCCCCCGAAATGGCCCAGGAGCGTCATGAGGTGCTTGCCCGAAGAGGCCTCCCAGATGCGGGCGGTTCCATCAGAGGAAGCCGTGACAATCCGGCTTCCATCAGGGCTGTAGACCGCGGATTCAACGGAGGCGGCGTGGCCCTTGAGGCTGGCGAGTTGCTTGCCCGACCTGGCGTCCCAGATTCGAGTAGAACCGTCTTCAGAGGCCGTGAGGACCCTGGATTCGTCCAGATTGAAGACAGCCAGCTCCAAGGCCATCGAGTGGCCTTTGAACTGAAGCAGTTGCTTGCCCGAGCCCGCATCCCAGAGGCGAGCGGTTCCATCGTCCGAGGCGGTCAGGACTCGCATGCCATCACGGCTGAAGATCGCGGTTTGCACCTCTTTTTCGTGGCCTTTGAGCTCGGTGAGAAGTTGACCGGACGCGGTCGCTGAGATGTGAACGGTGCTGTCGTAGGAAGCCGTGAGGACTTTTGTCCCATCTGGACTGAATTGTACGAACCACACCACGCTGGAGTGACCCTGGAGCGTGAACAGCTGCTTCCCCGAGGCGGTGTCCCAGAGATATGCCTCTCCCCGACGAGTCGCGGTCAGGATGCGAGAGCCATCAGGGCTGAAGCTTCCAACTGTGCCTTTCAGATTGGCAATAGGCTTGCCGGACGAGGCATCCCAAAGCCGCGCGATATTATCGTCCGAGAAGGTAAGGATGCGCGAGGCATCCCGATTGAACCTGGCACTGAAGAGAAAACCTCCCTGCACCCGCAGGACTCTGAGACACGGTTCCTGGCTCCACGCATCCAGGATCTCACCGAGATTGTCGACCGGGGCCAGACGTTGCGCCTCTTGGAGGAGGAGGAGCGCGCGCTGAGGGTCTTCGCTGATGTTCTGGCGCGCGCTCAGGGCCAGCTCGCGTGAAAGGGCGACACGCTTCTCCTGGTAGAGCAGGACAGAGCCTCCCGCGGCCGCGAGGATCGCCACGGAAAGCCCGGCGACGAGGTTGCGAAGCAGTCGCGCGGCTCTGCGCGCCTTCGCTGCTCCTTCGGCTTCGGTCCTCCGGCGGGCTTCGCTCTCCTCAGTGAGACGGCGCGCGGCATCGAGATCTCGCTGCGTCCGTGACTCCGCCTCACGCTGCAGTTCGTCGCGCTGACTCCGGCTTGCTTCGAGGAACTCTCGCTCAAGCTGATTGAGCAGGGCCGGCTTGTGTTTGAAGAGCTCCTCGGCGTCCAGGAGCCGTGCCCCGGCGTAGAGATAGCTGGCGTCGCGCCCCTGTTCCTTCCACTCCCCCGCGACCTCCGCGAGGCGACGCTGGATCCTCAATTCCCGACGGTCCTCGTCCAGCCACCCACGCAGGGTCGGCCAGGTTCGGATGAGGACTTCGTGGGCCAGTTCGACGCTGTGCTGGTCCGCGACGATGAGCCGGGCCCCAGGTCCGGAAAGCACCCCCAGGACGTGGTCGAGCAACGTCCCGGGCACGCCAGGAAAGTCGAGTTCCGTGCGAGCCACGCGGCGCCGGGTGTCCTCGCGGTCTTCCCCCAACGAGGTCAGGCGGACCAGGAGAAGCCGCGCCACTTCACGCTCTTCGGGCTGGAGCCCCTCGTAGCAAGCCTGTGCCCGACGTTGGAGGGCCTGGGCAAGTCCTCCGCTGGCTTCGTATGCCGCGAGGGTCAGCCAGGTTCCCCGCCGTGCCCGCCAGAGTTGGTCCAGGGCATCTTCCAGCAGCGGCAGTGCTCCCGGTTCACGAGAGATGTCCTTGAGAATGGTGGTGAGCAGCCCCTTTTCCAGGAAGGCGCCTACCTTCTGGGCGGGGCGAAGAATGACGTCGCGAAAGGCCTCGTCGCCAAGACCGCCCAGCAGGGCGTCGCGATCCTGCAGCAACTCCCGTAGCGGTCCGAGACTCAAGCACCGGTCGAAGAAGTCGGCTCGCAGCGTGACGATGATGCGCAACGCATTGCTGCCTCTCAGCGCGGCCTCTCGCAGGTTGGCGACGAAAGGGTTGACCTCCCCCGCCTCCTCGTTCTCAGGGGCATGGGTGAAGAGCTCCTCGAGTTGATCCACCACCAGGATGAGGGGGCTGGGGCTTTCCGGAAAGAGGGAGCCAACGACCGTGCGAAGTCCGTCGGGCCGCTCCAGGAAGCGAGCGTGGAGGGCATCCGCCAACTGGAGGCGCTGCTCCGCGTGCACCTCCTGGGATGCGAGCACATCCGCCAGTGCGCGCAGGGGCCTGTCTCCCGGACGAAAGGTCCAGGTCCGTGACGCTGGGGTAGGGCTGCCGTGTCGCTGTTTCAGGCGGGGGAGCACTCCGCCGAGGACCAAGGAGGACTTGCCACAGCCGGACGGGCCCACGACCGCGACAAACCTCTCATCGCGCAGTTTCTCCAGCGTTCGCTCGATGTCGGACTCGCGACCGAAAAAATACTCGCTGTGGGGCTCATCAAACGCGAGCAGACCCCGGTAGGGCGCCGGCTCATCCGGCAGCAGGAGGGTCGTGCTGGACGGAGCCCGGCCCTGGATCCCGGCCACCAGCCGGTTGAAGGCCTCTTCCCCATCGAGCCCATCACGGAAGTCGACCCATGTGCGGAGGCCTAGAAACCCCGAGAGCTGCTCGGGGCTGGCACCGGGAAGCAGAACGGGAATGAGCCGGAAGTCATCTCGATGCCGGACGGCGTGCATGAGGGCCAACTGGAGCTCCTCATGGTGCCAGGGGCCCAGACCCGAAGGGCCGAAGAAGACGGCGGCGGTCTCACTCTCGGCGAGAGCCTGCTCCAGGGCCGGCTGCCACGGTGCACCTGGGACGAGGTGCCACTTGTCCAGGAAAGGGCTGAGGCTGGCCTCGTCCCGCAGCCGTCCTGCGATCTGTTCGACGGCGGGTTTGTCCGCACTGCTGTGCGATAGGAAGACGTGGAACATATGGTCGCGCGAGCATGACGCAGCGGCCGGAGGCGTGGAAGGATGGCCGGCGAGTCAGGGGGCTGAGAGTCATGATGCGGCAAGTCCGCGAAGCGCGTGGCGCACTGGCGGCGTGGTGGAATCGCCTCTGGGGCTATGACCTCTTCATCTCGTACTCGAGGCGGGACGCGTTGAGCTATGCCCAGCAACTGGACCGGATGCTCACTGCGGCGGGCTTTCTCTGCTTCCGGGATGAGGACCGGGTCTGGGCGGGGGACCACCTCCCCTCGAAGCTGCTCACGGCGGCTCGAAGAAGCCGGGTGCTGCTCGTCGTCCTGAGTCCCCAGGCGCTGGACTCGGACTGGGTCAAAGCGGAACTCGCCACGTACCTCGCGGTGGAAGGAGAGCGGCAGGTCATTCCCCTCTTCTTCGACCCGCGGCACCCGGAGGGGTTACCCGATGCCTTCGGTCGTCTCCGAGACTACCTCGGTCTCTACGAGGCCTATGACCGGCTCCATCAGGCCGAGCCCGAATCCAGGCTCCTTGAAGAGATTCGCCGGCGCTTCCAGGGGATCCGGCAACGCACCCTGCGCCGGGGGACGTTGGCGGCGCTGGCGCTTGGGCTGGGGGGGACCGCGATGGTGGGCTGGAGTCAGCTCCAGCAGGCGCGCGCGGAGACAATCCAGCGACAGTGGCGGGAGCGAGCCGTCGGCTTCCTCCAGGCCCATCGCAATGACATGGCGGAGGTTGCGCTCGCGCGGGCTCATGCGGCCGGAGCAGCAACAGGCGAGGAAGACCTCCAGCGGCAATACCGGGATGCGAGAGCCGGGAGGATGCTGGTCCCGATGAGGACGCTTGACGTCTCCCCCTCTGCGCGGCTGCACCATTGGGACGCCTGGAAGGATGAGCCCTACGCCGTCCTCTACGAAAACGCGTCCGGGAAGCTCGAGCTGGACTTCCAGGGCACACGCCGGGCGCTCCCGTCGTGCCCCACGGAGCCACGGGTGACCTCACGGAGTGAATGGCTCGCCTGGGCGTGCGACCGCGTGCTGTACCGCATCCGGCTGGACTCACCGGATGCGGTCGTGCAGAGCGCGCTCGCGCAGGAGCCGGAGGAACTGTCCTTCAGCGCCCGGGAGCTTCGACTGCTGGAGCGGACCGGCACCCAGGTCCACGTCCGGGGGCTGAACGAGGAGACGCTCGCCGAGCAATGGAAGACGTTCTTTCCGCTCGAGTCACCCCAGGCACTCGTCCATCTCTGCCCGGGCGGGGACTTCCTGGCCTACGCCATCACGGCGGATGCGAGAGCCCTGCACCTCCATCGCTGGCAACTGGATGCATCAGTCGCCTCCACGGTGTCGGTTCCATTCCAGGAGGATCTCCAGGCATTGAACGCAGGGGGCGTCGATCTGGGCTCGGTGACGCAGGACGCTCACTGTGGGCGATTCATTCTCAGCTATGCCCCGTGGACATGGTTTGGACGGACGACCCAGGACTTCCGCTGGCTCCTGCTCGCATGGGGGGACGTTCCACCCGTCCGCGCCCTGGAGCCGGGGCTTCGTGAGCCCCGGTTGGTGGAGCGGAGCACGGGTTCGGAGGCGGTGTACCTCAGCGATTCGAGGGATTTGCGACGGCTCCCCGTGGTCCCGCCCATGGTCGTGGCACCAGAGGTGCGCACGCTTGCCTCGGGCGTGCAGTCCTTCGCGGTGTGGAGTCCCCCCGGGGAGGATGCGCCACTCCAGTTGTTGTCCATGAACGCGGACGACCTGGAGGTCCACGACGCGGACGCGCTGCGGGCCCGATATCCAGTCGGTGTCGATGAAGTGCTGCGCATCCGCGTCTCCGCCGATGGCACGTTCATCGCTGTCGAGGGAAGGGAGCGTCTCTTCATCTGGAAGCGCGCGGTCTCCTCGACGCCGGAAGGAATTCCAGCGCTGGACGTGCTGTCGCGGGAGCTCGGAGTGAGGCTCCTGGAGGACGGCTCATTCCGCTACACCGCGATCGAGGAAGCACCTCGCGCAGCCTCGCGGACCGACCCTCCGCCGGAGCACGAGCGATGACGCCACGCACCGCGTTGGCGAACAGGGGATACTGCCGGGGACACCATGCATCAGCGCTCCACTTCATCCGTTCGGAAGTCACCCACTGGCACGTTCCGCTACGACTTCGCAATCTCGATGGCAGGCAGTCAGCGGCCCAAAGCCAGGCGACTCGCGGCTGAGTTGCGCCGCCTGCGACCGGACGTAAAGCTCTTCCTGGATGAGGAGCGTCAGTCAGAGCTCTTCTGGAAGAACGAGCACGACCTTCGTGAAATCTATGCCTCCAGCTCACGCTACGTCGTGTCGTTCATCTCAAAGGACTACGAGACCAGCCGATGGACGCGCATGGAGTTCGAGGCCGCGGAGGAAGCGGAACGGCAGCGAGGCAACCGCGTCCTCCTTGCCATCCAGTGCGATGACACGACGTTCCTGGGCCTGGCACGCAACGTCATCAAGCCCGACACGCGCACAAGCACCCTCCGGAGCATCGCCGAGGCACTGATTGCCCGGCTGGAGGAGGAGCGCCCCGCGCAGCCCGGGCCGCCGGTGCGCGATTTGTCGCGGTTGTTCTCGGCCAGTCATCGCCGCGCTTTGGGGTTGCTCGCCGTTTTTGACGAGGTTCCTCTGGAGTTGCTGCAGCCGTGCTTCCCAGACATCCGCTGGACAAAGATTCTCCAAGACCTGCAGCGCTCCGGGCTCGTGACGTCCGAAGAGGGATTCCTCCGGCTCAAACCCGAGCTGAATCGATCATTTCGGCAGGATTCTGAGGAGGCAAAGAAGCGTCAGGCAGCTTGGAAGGAGGGACTCACGAAGCTCCGGCATCACCCTGACATTGCCCTGATGTACGCGAAGGTCAGCTTCGACTTGGGTGACTTACAGTCCGGATGCGAGGTGGTGATTGCCGCAGGGCATTTCGTGGACGACCCCGGGCTGTTGCGCGTCTACTCTGACGCGCTCATAGGCATTCTTACCCACGAGCGCTTCACGGTGATTGGAGACCACCAGCGCAGGCGTGCCCTCAATGCTTTGGGCATCTGTCTCTGCCGTCAGGGAATGCTGGAGGAGGCGCGAGAGCTCTTCCGGCGGCTCTTGGGATGGAGCAGAGTCACAGGCGATGCCTGGGCTCAGGGACAAGCGCTGATCAACGCGGGAGTCGCGGAGATCCGGCTCGAACACCCGCTGCGCGCCAGGGCGCTCTACGAGATGGCTGCCGAGCACGCGCGGAAGACGTCAGACCGCATCCTGCGGGGCAGGGCTTTGGGAAACCTGGCGATGATGGGGATGGGGCAGCCGGGGCGGGCCGAACGGATGTTAAGGGAGAGCATCGAACTCAAGAAGGAATCCCGCGATGAGGCCGGCCTCTTCGCGGGAGACTTCGCGCAGGGGCTCCTGACGGCGAGGGCCGGCCAATGGCGCGAGGCCCTCGGACACTTCAGGCAGGCCGCCGAGCGTGCCCGGCGCACGGGAAGAGTATCTGAAGAGGCTGCGGTGCTCGTGCAACTGGGCGAGTGTTGCTTCAGGACAGGGCGCGTGTCAGCGGCCCTTTCGACATATCGAAAGGCACGACAGCTCGCGGACAGTCTGCCGGAGCAGCATGCGGAGCGGAACAGTGCGCTCATCGCCGCAATCCAGGGCGAGGCGGTGGTCCTGCGTGAGTCGCGGCAGGGGATGGCGGCGGAACCCCTGTTCCTGGAGCTCATGCGGCTCAAGGAACGGAGCGGCGACCGGCAGGGCGCCCTGGACGTCGCCCATGATCTGGCCCTGCTTCGCGCGGAGCATGGGAAGAAGGCGGAGGCCCTGAAGCTGCTCGAGAAGACGGCGGCCCGAGCGCTCCGATTGAAGCTCTTCGAGCCTGCCTGCCGCTGTCTCCTGGAAGCGGCGAGACTCATCGAAGGAAAACCAGCTCGCGTTCGCGCACTGCTCCGTCGAGCAGGGGCAGTGGTCACAGCCCACGGAACTCCCGAGCAGCGCATCCATGTCGCGCTGCAACAAGCGACTTACGAGAACGCGCAGTGGCGCTTCGACGAGTGCAAGGCACTTCTCCGAAACGTGCAGCCCCTGGCGAGGGAGGCGGGACTGAGGCTGATGCTGCTCCATTCCCGGTTGGAGCTGCTCCTCCAGGCAAAGCGCTGGCACCAGGCGAAGCGGCTGTTCTCGACACTCACACGCCTCGCCGAGAAGAGCGGACAGCACGAGGCATCCATCAATGCCCATCTGCTCATGGGCGAGCGCCTCTGGGCCGCGAACGATGATTTCCGCTTCGAGGCTTGTCAGGCCTATGTCGCGGCGCTGTTTCTTGCGATTTCAGAGAGCGAGCACCTGGAGGATGACGCATTCATCAAGGTGGGCATCCAGATGGCCGCGACGCTCATGCGCCATCCGGACGACGCCGTTCCCTTCGAGGAACTCTCGGCCAGGCTGTCGCGCTGGCTCATCCGGGAATGGAATCTGGCCGAGCACTCCGAGATCCAGAACCTTGGACTCTGGCCGCTGAAGGTTGCCCGCGAGCTTCGGCCGATGCTCCAGCGGCGCAAGCCTTCTCCGCGCGTCATCGAACGGCTGGTTGATCGGGAGTTCAGGAGAGCACTGGACGGTGCCTCGAAAGCCATTGACCGCATGGAGTCACTGTCGGTGAACTCAGAAGAGCCCGATGAGTCGACCGATTCAGGCACCTGTTAGTGCGCAGCGTGCTCACCGCGCGCTCGACAAGTGACGCAACTGTCGCGCCCGAAGGGAACTCAATCTCGAAATCTTGTCTTGTCGCCACTTCTCTCTCAGTGTGGGCGATGCAATCCAGGTGCTTGGACACTCAGAGAGGAAGAACGGCGATGAACGCGTGGAAGTCGATGTGGATTCTGGGCTGTGGAGTGCTGGTTTCGTGCGGTGCACCGATGCCGGACGAAGAGGCGGCGACGCCTGGCACGCAGCAGCAGGGCCTTGCCCAGGTCTTCACCCAGCAGGCGGACTTCACGGCAGCCACCGGCGCCACTCCGCTCGCGTTTCCGGCGGTCGCGTTCGACGCGTATCCGGACCATCCCTCGGGGGCCGCGTCGAGTTGTGTCAGGACGCTGCCAGGCGTGGACCTGCCGTGGGGCTCCAGCACGCCCACCGTCAATGTCCTGGCGCCTCGCGCCAAGGACTGGCTCTGCTTCATGGGACCCGGCTGGGACCACGGCAACACGAACCCACTGCCCGTGAAGCCCACGCTCCTCGCCGTCGGTGAGGACGACTTCGAGATTGCCTTCCTGCGTCCCGTCTCCGCCGTGGGCCTGGAGTTGCTCACGAACCGTCTGGCTCAGCACAAGGTGACGCTGACCTTCACGGATGCCTCTCAAGAGGTCCTCGACGACGCGGTGCTTGCGACAGGCGCCAATGCCTTCGCGTTCGTGGGCATCCAATCCACCAAGCGCATCCGGTCCCTCTTCATCGACTCCAGCGGAGGCGGTACGGAGAACGAGGGCATCGCCGCCATCTGGACCGCGCCGTAACAGCGAGCCAGGCCCCGGCTCGGTGCCTGGGTGTGATGGCGCGCGATCCCACCGTGCCTATCTCTGGACCATGGACGTCATCGACCTCATCGACCGGGCCCGCGACAGCATCTCCGCGCGCTCCGTTTTCGGCCAACCCATCCAGCAGGCGGAGGTCACCGTGATTCCCGTCGCGCGCGTGAGGGGGGGGAGGCGGCGGGGGAGGCGAGGGCCCCGTCGGTGAGGGTGACTTGAAGGAAGGCAAGGGACATGGGGAAGGCACCGGCTTTGGACTGAGCGCGCGCCCGGCCGGTGCCTTCGTCATTCGAGGAGACAGGGTGTCGTGGCAGCCCGTCATCGAGCCCACGCGCATCATCCTCGGCTTCCAGGTGCTGGCGGGAGTCGCGCTGCTCGCCTACACGCTATCCGTGTCGCATCGGTGAGCCGTGCCCTACGTTACAGGTGCCCGGCGCAAAACCCTGACGCGGCTGCGTCGCGCGAGGAGCCACGCAATCGGGAAGAGGACCGCGAACCCGACCAGCGAGGAGACGACGACCATCACTTCGGCGTCCTGATTCCCCATCCCCTGGGTGGCCACCACCATCGCCGCGGCGATGTTGCGTTGTCCGGTGCCCAGACCCAACACCACATGTCCTCCGCGGTACTCACGGCCAAGGACCCAGCCGACGCCGAAGGCGCCCGGAATCAGGATCAGCGGAGCGAGGATGGCGCCTGTGCGGATGATGCGCACGACGCCCCCGAAGTTGGCCACGAGGGTCGCGGCGATCAGCACGGCCAACGCCACCAAGGCGAGCTTGCCCAACCCGGGCCGCAGCCGTTGCGCCAGCGTCGGGTGCCGGGCCCGGACGTAGAGCCCCGCGCCCAAAGGGAGAATCATCGTCCACAGCAGTGGCAGCGCGATGGCCGCCGGACGCACGCTCACGTCCGGTACCATCCGTGGAACCATCAGGGGCATGTAGAGGACGGTGGCCAGCATGAGGAGCACCGTCAGTGACGCGCTCAACGGCATGTTGCCGCCCGCGACCGCGGTGAGCCTCACGAGGAAGAGCGCCCCCGCCCCTGTGCCGATGAGCATGACGCCGGTGGCGTAGGACCTGTCCAGGGGAAGCACCTGCACCACGCCATACGCGAGCAGTGGGACGAGGACGAAGTTCGCCAGCAGCGCACGCATGAGCCCACGCGAGTCGCGCAGCGGGCCCAACAGCTCGCGAAGCGTATGGCTCAGTCCGACGGTGAGCATGGTGCAAACGGAGAACACCAGGATCCCGATGCTCGCCAGCGCCTGAAGGAGTCCAACCCCCATGCGTTGAAGGTCACGGTGCCCGTATGAAACCGCAAGGTCTCCGGGACGGCCGCGCGACCAGGCCGCCGGGCAAGGACTCGCCTGCGCGCCCCGCGTGAGCGTCACACAGGCGGATGGCCGGGCCGGACCCGTGGCTTGCAGTCCTGTTCGTCGTCCTCATCTCTCAGGAGGAGGCGCGCGACGATGGCGAGGAAGAAGGGGCGGGCTCCAAGGCGGATTGAACGGGACACATACCCGAGGCCCGAGCACCGCTTCCCGAATGCAAGGATTGGAATGACCTGGAGGGATTCGCAACCCGACTCCCCCGGCTTCCAGAAGGCGCCGCCGGGCGCGCCGAACATCGTGCTCGTGCTGCTGGACGACGTGGGCTACGGGTGGCCGAGCAGCTACGGCGGGCTCGTGCGCATGCCCACCTCGGAGCGGCTGGCGAAGCAGGGCCTCACCTACTGCCAGTTCCACACCACCGCGCTCTGCGCGCCCACCCGGGCGGCGCTGCTCACCGGCCGCAATCACCACTCGGCGTCCTTCGGGGTGGTGGGGGAGATGGCCACCGGCTATCCGGGCTACAGCGGAATCCTCTCGCGAAGCTGCGCGACCATCGCGGAGCTGCTTGCCCCCAACGGCTACGCCACCGGTTGGTGGGGAAAGAACCACACCACTCCGCTGAACCAGGCCTCCGCCGCGGGGCCCTTCACGCACTGGCCCACCCGGCGCGGCTTCGACTACTTCTACGGGTTCCTCGGCGGAGGGACGGATCAGTTCTATCCAGCGCTCTACCGGAACACGACGCCCGTCAATCCCACGGGCACGCCGGAGCAGGGCTACCAGCTCACCCGGGACCTCGCGAACGACTGCATCGCCTGGATGCGAACGCAGAAGGCCATCGCTCCGGAGAGACCGTTCTTCGTGCACTTCGCCCCCGCCGCGGCGCACGGCCCGCACCAGCCGCCTCTCGACTGGCGCGGGCGGAATGCCGGCCGCTTCGACATGGGCTGGGACCGCTACCGCGAAGTCGTCCACCAGCGACAGCTCGAAATGGGCGTCATCGCCCCGGGCACGAGGCTGACCTCAAGGCCGGATGAGATACCGGCCTGGGACAGCTTCGATGCCCAGGCGCAGGCGCTGCTCCGCGTCCAGGCGGAGAACTACGCGGACTACCTGGAGCACTGCGACCACGAAGTGGGCCGGCTGGTCCAAGCGCTCGAGGAGCTGGGCGAGTTCGAGAACACGCTCTTCCTCTACATCCTCGGCGACAACGGCTCGAGCGCGGAGGGGTCGCTGACGGGGACCCCCAACGAGACCGCCAGCATGCAAGGCATTGAACCGCCCATCGAAGCGAGCCTCGCGCGGATGGGGGAGTGGGGGCTGCCGGGAACCACGCCGCATTACGCGGTGGGATGGGCCTGGGCCGGGGACACCCCGTTCCAATGGATGAAACAGGTGGCGTCCCATTTCGGGGGCACCCGCAACGGGATGATCGTGAGCTGGCCCGCGTGGATCGCCGACAAGGGCCAGAAGCGCTTCCAATTCCATCACGTCATCGACGTCGTCCCCACGCTCCTGGAGGCCGTGGGAATCCGCGAGCCGGTCAGCGTGGATGGCGTGCCGCAGAAGCCCATCGAAGGCGTGAGCATGGCGTACACCTTCGACCGGGCCAACGCGGAGGCGAAGAGCCCGCGCACCACGCAGTACTTCGAGATGCTGGGCAACCGCGCGCTCTATCACGACGGTTGGATTGCCTGCTGCCGGCACGGGCGGCTCCCCTGGGTCACCCGGGGCAGTGCCCGCTTCGAGGAGGACACCTGGGAGCTGTACCACCTGGATGAGGACTTCAGTCAGTCCGAGGACCTGGCGGCCCGCCATCCCCAGAAGCTGCGCGAGCTTCAGGACCTGTTCCTGCTGGAGGCGGCGAAGCACGACGTGTTCCCGCTGGATGATCGCTTCGCGGAGCGCGCGGATGTGAGCTTGAGGCCGGGCTTCTTCGCCGGCCGCAGGCGGCTGCTCCTTCCCCCGGGCCTGGTGAGGCTCCCGGAGAGCAGCGGCCCCAAGCTGGCGAACGTCGACCACACCATCACCCTTCACGCGAGGCTTCCCGAGAGTGGCGCCGAGGGCGTACTGGTGTGCCTGGGAGGAGATACCGCGGGGTGGAGCCTGTTCGTGGAGGACGGGCGGATGCGCTACCACTACAACTGGTTCGGGTTCGAGCGCTTCGACGTCCTCTCCGGGGCAGCACTCCCTGGCGGTGATGCCGAGCTCCGGATGGAGTTCACCTGCGAGACGCCGGGGACACCCGGAGGGCCCGCCATGGTGCGGCTCCTCTGCGACGGCACCGTGGTGGGGGAGGGGCGGATCGCCAGACAGGTGCCCGGGTACTTCGGCCTCGGCGAGACGCTCGATATCGGAGAGGACACGCTCTCCCCGGTCTGGCCCGGCTACCGCGACCGGTTGCCCTTCCGCTTCAACGGGGTCATCGACCGGGTGGAGTTCGAGCTCGGAGAGGCCGCGCCACGCAGCATGACGGAGCTGCTCGAGGAACAGCTCCATCAGGACTGAGGTTCCACGGTGGAAGGGCTCGGCCTGGATGTGAGCATGTTGGTTCGCCTGGCGGTGGCCTTCGCGCTGGGCTTGCCCGTGGGTTGGGAACGGGATCACCGGGCGCTCTCGCCCGGACTGCGCACGTTCCCGCTCGTCGCCATGGGAGCGTGTGCATTCCTGCTCATCGGGCAGCAGGCCTTCCCCGACGAGGCGCGCGCTCAGGGCTATGTCTTTCAGGCGGTGTTGAGCGGCATCGGTTTCATCGGCGGCGGTGTCATCGTCAAGGGCAGGGGAGAGATCCAGGGGATCGCGACCGCCGTGAGCATCTGGATCACCGCCGCGGTCGGGGCCGCTGTCGCCTACCGGCTCTATTGGCTCGGGGTGGTCCTATCACTCACGACCGTGGCCACGCTGCAGCTGCTGAGGCCGCTCAAGCACCACCCGTAGCCCGGATCTCGCTTCCGTTTCATGGAGTCATGCGCCCGGTGTATTGTTCGTGCATATGCACTGGCACTTGCACTTGAAGCGCGCGGCCCTGCTGGCTGTGCTCTTCGCGGCGTCCGGGCTCACCGGAGTCGACGCGCACGCACAACAATGTGGCCCCGACGCACCTCCCCCCGCCGTCCCTCTCAATGATCAGATGAGCGGCACGCGGGTCTTGCGCCGCCTCGTCCTCGGTCTCACGGGGACGACGCCCACCGCCGAGCAGTACGAGGCGATGGCGGCCGCGACCACGCCCGAGGCGCGGGACTCCATCCTGCGCTCCACGCTCGAGGCCGCGCTCACCTCGCCGAAGTTCTACGAGCGGATGGTGAACTTCGGCCACGAGTGGCTCGCGGTGGGCGCATACACCACCGGCGCGGCGGGTGACGCCTACCAGGGCGACATGTCCGGCCACCTCTTCAAGTGCGCCGCCAACACCGCGCACCCGGGCGCGTACTACGCCGTGCACGAGTTCGGCGATTCGAAGGACCCGGCCAGGCAGTGCCAGGACCAGGACGCCGACGGCAACCCCGCCGTGCCCGAGGTGCACCAGGTGGAGCCCTGGTGGGCGCCGGGCACGACCGTCACCGTGCTCGGCAAGGCCGGCTCCGACGTCACCCAGGTCACCGACAGCAAGGGCCAGCCGGTCGACTGCGGCCTCGCGAACGGCGGCTACTACGACCCCATGCTGCCCCCCGCGTGCGGCTGCGGCCCGAACCTGGTGTGGTGCAGCCCGCTCTACGGCCTCCAGGGCAACAGCAACCACGACTTCGGCATGCAGCGCCGGCACCCCTACGAGGAGCCCGCGCGCCTCTTCGCGCACCTCGCGTGGCATGACCGGCCGCTCTCGGACCTCATCCTCGGAAACTACTCGGTCGGCACCAACTGGCTGCGCGCGCTGTACGTGCGCTTCGGCCGGCAGATGGGCAACAGCGCGCTGGACAAGAACACCACGTGGTGGCGTCCCGACGCGGACAACGCGCCGCGCGACCCGCTGCACCCCACGCCGAATGATCCGCAGGCGTGGCGCGAGTTCGTGGTCGAGGACCTGGAGCCCTTCCACCTCGCGCTCACCCCGGACCGGGCGCGCTCCGGCAGCATCGATCGCACCTACCGCTTCGACCCACGCACCACGACCGACGCGCCCCAGGGCCTCCCCACCGCGGGCGTGCTCACCATGATCGGCTCGCTGTCGTCCTTCCCGCGCGAGCGCGTCCGGGCCGCGCGCTTCCTTGAGATGTTCGCCTGCCAGAGCTTCTCGCCACCGCCCGCGGACGTGCACTTCCCGCCCCTGGAGGTGGACCCCGGCACCGGCGGCACGTGCCTGCACTGCCACCGGACGCTCGACCCCGCGGCCATCTCCTTCAAGCGCTGGGACTTCAACCCGGCCCAGAGCTTCTACGTCCCGTGGCCCTTCATGCCGGGCGTGGGCCGCTACCGCATCACCAAGGAGTGGCTGTCCGGGCAGTACCCGTACACCGGCACCTCGCCGGGTTACCGCTGGAAGAACGCGTTCGTCCCCAACACCCTCCTCACGCCCGTCACCCCCGAGCAGGTGAAGGCCAACCCCGAGGCGGTGCTGCTCGACACGATGCCGGACACGTACACGCTGCTCGGCGAGCACGGCGACGGCACCATGGGGCCGCTCGGCTTCGGGAAGCTCGTCGTGCGCTCCGGCGAGTTCGACCGCTGCGTCGCGCGCAAGATGTATTCGATGTTCATCGGCCGCGACCTGAACCCGGCCACGGAGAAGGGCTTCATCGACAAGCTCGCGCGGGAGTTCGTCGCGGGCGACCGGAAGCTGAAACCCTTCCTCCGATACCTCTTCGAACAGCCCGAGCTGCGGAGGGGCCTGTGATGAACACGTTGCGTTCGACCCTGAGGGGCGCCGCGCTGGCCGCGGTCGCGCTCCTCGCCGTGAGCTGCGACGGGAAGATCTGGGACGCTCCCGGTGACTCCGCGGAGGACCCGGGCGGCGACAGCTGCGCGGCCGTGAGCAAGAACGACGAGATCCGTCTCGCGCTCGCGCCCGCGTGCCAGGGCTGCCACCTCACCGGCAACAAGCCCTTCTTCGCCTCGCTCACCGCCTTCGAGAACGGGCTCGTCTACAACGAGAAGTACGTGAAGCGCGGCGACCCCGGGAACAGCATGCTCATCCAGCTGCTGAACGGCGTGGCCCCCGGCAGCTATCCCCAGATGCCGCCCGGGCAGCCGTACAACGAGCTCGTCAGCAGCGGCCGCGTCACGCTGACCATCGCGCAGGTGGAGGACTGGATTCGCAACCTGCCGGCCACGCCCGCGCAACTGGAGGCCCCCGTGGCCGGGGAGTTCAGCGTCCGCCGGCTCACCGCCGAGGAGATGATCCTCAGCCTGATGGATCAGCTCGGGCTCACCCTCGAGGACTTCGTCAGCACCACCGACCCCAACTGGCGCAACAAGCCGTACGTGGCGAACGGTGGCAAGTTCTTCATCTGGCCCGGGGACTGGGCCCCCGGCATCTCGGGCGAGTACGTCTCCGACTCGCGCAGCGTCGAGCGCTTCGAGGCGCTCGGCGGCGGCAATTCGCTCCTGTACCGCAAGCGGGACGTGGGCTTCGGTCCGTCCGCCGCGCAGACGCTGGTGCAGATGTCCCAGGCGTGGTGCGCGCGCGCCGTGGACAAGAAGAACAACCCGGCGGTGCTGCGCTACGTGACGCTCGCCGACACCTCCAGGAGCAACCCGGACGCGGTGCGGAAGAACCTGGGCTCGCTCTACCTGCGCATGCTCGGCCAGCCGCCCTCGGACGCGGAGGCCAAGGTGCTGTACGAGCAGGTCTACCTGCCGCTGGAGGCGCAGAACACGCGCCTCGCCTGGATTGGCGTCTGCGCGGCGCTCATCCGTCACCCGATGTGGATCACCTACTGAGCGAGGACACCATGCCGAACACCTCTCGTCGCACCCTGCTCAAGTGGGCCCTCGGCGCGGGACAGCTCGCGCTCCTCGAGCGCGCGGGGCTCCTCGGTTCGAGCACCGCGCACGCCGCGGACGTCGACGTCCCCTCGCGCCTCGTGGTGCTCTACATCCCCGGCGGCTACCGGCCGGCGTACTACTTCACCCCGATGGAGGACGCGGACATCCCGCTCTGCGTCCCCACGCCCTCCAACCACAGCGGCGAGCCCGTCTTCTTCCAGGCGAACCAGCTGGTGAACCTCGCGCCTCCGAACGGCTCCTACAAGCCGCTGCGGACGTGGCAGTCGTGGAACCCCGCCGACCCGGCCGCGCGCGGCAGCTACAGCCCGCTCATGTACGGCTACCAGCACTTCGCGCTGGCGGATCAGCTCAGCGTGCTGCACGGCATCGACCAGGGCACCAACGACCACTCGAGCGCGTTCATCTCCGCGATGTGCGGTGTCGCGGGCGCGGACTACCGGGCGCCCGCCGTGCACTCGGTCATCGCGAACCACCTGTACGAGAAGTACCGCGAGAGCCGGCCGCTGCCCTTCGTCGTCGTCACCGGAGAGCGCGGCATGCCGGTGGGCATGGGGCTGCCCTCCCACGCCTCGCCCCTGCGCGTGCCATCCATCGAGGCGCTCAAGCCGATGCTCTCGGCGAAGCCCTCGGACAACGCGTGGTGGACGGGGCTCGACGCGCGCACCGAGGCGCCCGAGCTGGACGCGCGCGGGAAGCCCACCGGGGGCAACCTGAAGACGACGGCCATCGAGCGCTTCTCGCTGACGCGCGCCCAGCAGCTCCTGGGCCGCTCGACGGCGAAGGTGGACAACTACCTGGAGGGGCTGCACGGCTCGCTGTCGTCGGTGTCGCGCGTGCTTGCGACGGACGTCGTGTCCGTGCTGGAGAAGACCCAGGGCATCGAGATGATGACCTCGAACCGCCCCGCGTACCTGTCGAGCTACCTGTCCAACCAGTCGTTCACGTACTCCTTCGGCCTCGCGAACTTCCACCTCACGGGGCTCGACGCGCGCATGGACATGGCGCTGCGCCTGCTCAAGGCGGACCTCTGCACCTCGGTGCACGTCTCGCTGCAGCAGGACTTCGACACGCACAGCGGCCTGGGCCATGGCTACAGCTGCGCGCACGGCCGCGGGATGATGGACAACGTCGCGCGCTTCCTCGGCGAGCTCAAGGCCGCGCCCGCGCCCGGCAAGCCCGGCAAGACGCTGCTCGACGACACGCTCGTGCTGGTGATGAGCGAGTTCGGCCGGAGCTGGGCCTCGCGGAGCAGCGACGGCAGCTACTACCTGCCGGACGATCACCACCCCTACACGTCCATCTGCTTCGCGGGCGGGAACGTGGCGGGGAACCGGCAGGTGGGCTCGTACACGACGCGAGGGCTCGGAGTCCCGGTGGACATCATCGAGGAGAACGGCCAGGCCTCGAAGCGCGTGCCCCGCTCCGCGGACGCGGTGACGACCGCGCTGCGCATCCTGGGCATGGAGGCGCACGAGTTCTTCATCCCCGGCGGTTATGGCGAAGTCCTGGGGCTCCGGAAGGCGTAGTCCCGACCGGGCGAGTGGATGGCCCAGGGTGCAGGGAGAGCACCCTGGGCGTTCATTCTCCGGTGAATCCTGTTGCCCTGGGAGACCCCTCTCAGCGCCGTTCCCCGGCGTTCAGGAGGAGGACGGCACCCCGCAGCAGGCAGGGCCTGGAGCGGCGATGCCGCTACGGGGCGCGCTGGGGCTGGAGCGGTTGTCACGAGTGCAGGATGGCTGCATCGCCTGGCGGATGAAGCGCCCGCTGCCGGACGGCACCACGCGCCCGCTCTTTGCCGGGCTGGGACTTTTACGGCGTGTGGCGTCGCTGGCGCCTGCGCCTCGGACAAACCTCACGAGGTTCCACGGCGTCTTCGCTCCAGGCGCGCAACTGCGGCCATTTTTGGTCCCCCAAGCAGAAGAGGAGGAGGCCGCGAGTGGACTGGGAGGGGTTGCTCAGGAGGACGTTCGACTTCGACATGTTCGTCTGTGTGAGGTGTGGAGGCAGGCGGCGGGTCTTGGCATACGTGAAGCAAGCCGCAGGGGTGCGAGCGATTTTGGAGTACCTGGGATTGCTGCGGCCGGTGCGAGCCTGGCCCCGGCGTGAGGGCCACCCCAGGCCGCAGTGTGTTGAGGCTTACGCAGCCCCAGCGCCAACAGGCCCAGGCTTCTGCCGCGCACCTCATGGGAGGGCGAGCTGGGCAGGCGTGTCCCTCAAGGGGCTCAAGCGGCTTCTCAACCGACCGGGTGCGCTGCTCGGGCGGCCCCTGTCAGCAGCCCTCCTCGGCCCCGGCGCTCCAGCACGCCACCCCTCAACAGGCATTCCATCCTTCCTATATTCCGAGAGGAGTTGAACACCCGCGTGGAGGATGAAGCGACGCTGCAGGAGATTCTCGAGCGCACGGGCTTCGCGAAGAGCGAGTGCATCGCGAGGGAGGTCGCCTGGCACGTGCTCGGCAATGCCACCCTTCGATTCAAGCAGTTGCCATGCATGGACCTGCTCGCCGAAGTGGAGGGCGTCCCCGAGGCCATCGAGCGAGCCATCCATGCGACGGGGATTTCCCCGCGAGCAGTTCACCGCGGAGCCACTGAAGGAATTCACCCGTCGCTTCGAGGCGCGGACCGGAACGCAAGCCTTGCTGGAGTGGCCTGTGCCCGACGTCAGCGACTTCGCCGTCCCCCGGCGCCCCTCCATCACAGCTCAATGGGATTGAAGTCAGTCAGGTGGGCAATGGGATGTCCTTCGCTCAGCCCCAGAGAGCCGCGCCGTGAGTGGGAGGGGCTTGCTCAAGGGTTCGGATTGGCAAAGCCGTCGATCAGTCCCTCCAGGACGGCCCTCGGGACCCACTGGCTCCAGCCCACCGCGACGACGTCGTCCTCGCGCCGAGGAGCGCCGACGATGGCACCTTCACTCGACACCACGAGGATGGCCTTGGGCCAGCCGGACAGGTCTTTAGCGTACTCCGCGCGGTAGAGCAGCGCCTGCTGATAGCCCTGCTTGAGATAGTCCATCTTGTCCGAGTACTTCACCTCGACAATCACGGCTCGGACGCGCTGGCCAGCGCGCAGCAGCTCCAGCGTGATGTCCGGGCGGAAGCGCCCCTGCTCTCCGAAGTAGTGCTGGATGCCCCGATCCCGGGCCCCCAATTCATTGAAGATCGCGTGGTTGTAGTGGATGCGGAGGCTGTTGCCGTTGGCGGAGAACTCGAAGACGTGACTGCGGTCCTTCTCGATCAACGCGCGACTGACCGTGAGGTTCTCCGGGCCCAGTGCCGCTTCAATCTCACGGCCCAGCCGGATCAGGACCGCGAGCTCGAAGCGAACCGATTCCTCCAGGGGAAGAAGTGCCCCCGCCGCCACTAGGCCGTGGAGATCAACGGACGCGCTCGATTCGATGTCCTTCATGGACTCGTGGAGCCGGAGCGCGAGCTTGTAGGCGGGATGGAGCGCCGTTCGTGCGGCCTGTTCATGCCGGGCTTCGATGGACTGCGGCGAGACCTCCCGTAGCAAGCTCGAATCCAGGGTGTGCCGGATCCGGTCGGAAGACCCCCGAAAGCCTTGGGCCCAGCCCCGTTTCGTGTCCTTAGCGAATGCACCGCTGTCCTCCAGCCGCGCCAGGACCTGCGTCAACCGGCGGGCCACGTCGACGAGCAGGGCGTTCTCGGGCAGGTCGAAGTCACGCGTGCGGATACGGGAGACGATGCGCGGTGGACCTCCCGCTAGGTTCTTCCGGAACGTCCCGGGCACATCCAGGCGCCCCCGGATCTGACCGGCACTATCCACCTGCTCCATCTCCGTGCGCGAAGGGAGGACGCGCGCCACAGCGGGAAGCTCCCTGGAGAACTCGCGCACCTCCTTTGCGACGGGAGCGAGCGCGCTCGCGGCGAGCAGGAGCTTCAGTGTGTCGCTCTTGCCCGTGATCCGGTCGAGGAACCGTGAGGCGGCCTCCCGCGTAAGGGCATGATGTCCCGCCGAGGGAAGCAGGTATCCCGGAAAGTACTTCTTCAGCTCCTCTTCCCAGGTGCTCATGCCGGAGGAAGGGTCGCGGACGGGAACAGGTCCTGGAACCGAGCGCGGAGCTCCGCGAGGGCATCAGGCGGAGCCCAGTCCCGGGTGTTCTCGTGAAGGAGGCGGAAGACCTCGAGGGCCTTGTCGGTGTCGAGGCCTTCCAGCTGCGGCAGCAGGAAGAGGGCAAGGGCCTCCGCGAAGCCAGTCCCCGCTGCGTCACGGTGCCGTTGGTAGCGGACCATGTCGATGGCGACGGCGGGCCCCAGCGCGCGCTGGGTGAGCAACCCCGCGACGCGGAAGAGGCGCTTCATTCGCTCGAGGGCTTCGGCCGGAAGCGGTGGGAGGGCGGTGCCTTCCGATCCGGCATGGTCATCCAGGAGCTGGGCATAGACGCTGTCGGGGGGCGGCCCCATGAACACGACCGCGAAGCGGCGCTGAACGGCATAGGACAGGCGGAACAACGACGTCTTGTCCCAGGTGTTCATGGTCGCGAGGACGCGGAAGGTGGGAGGCATCCTGTGGGAGTCGCCCTCCCCTGGGCCAATGGAGATGGTGAGACCGTTCGGCTGCGTGAAGGGCGTATCCGTCCGCCCACCCGACAGGACGGTCATCAGCTCCCCGAAGGACCGGTCGATGTCCGCGCGGTTGATTTCATCCAGGAGGAGCCACTTCCGCTGATCGAGCGCGCGCAGGAACACACCCGGCCTGAATGCGAATTGGCCGTCCTTGCCCATCGCGTAGCCACCGATGGTGTCGAATGTGCTCCAGTCCGCGGAGGCCGTGGCCACGAAGGCCCCATGGCAATAGCCCGCGTCCCGGGCGCTCTCCACGACCGCCGTCGCGAGCTCCGTCTTGCCGGTGCCGGGAGGCCCCACCAGCAGCAGGTGCTTTCCGGAGCGAAGCGCGGCGCAAAGCTGGGCGACCAGTGACTCCGGAACCCGCAGTTGGTGCTTCTGGATCAACGTCTGGAGGTGCACCAGTTGCAGGTCGAGCCCGGAATCCAACCAGCGCTGCGGATCGGCTGGCAGGGGAGAGACGGGGCCTTCAGGCCCGACGTCCTCTCCCGCCAGTTCCGGCGGTGCTTCGTCCACGACCGTTATGTCGCCAGGCATCCCCAGTGGCACCCAACGAGGGCTCTCAGGGTCGAGGTAGGGCTGGCCTTCAATTACGTCAGGCAGGTTCTTCGCGAGGAACGGCAACTTGAGGAGGGCCAGATGGGCGAGCCGACGGAAGACGACGTCGGGTGAGGGCACGATCTGCCCGCCGGGCAGCTGGATCCTAAATGCATCGAGGCTCGACTCCGAGGCACGAGGCAATCCAGAGTCCCGAAACAGGGCCTTGATGGTGCTGATACGCCACAGCCGGCGCTGCTGCTCCTGGGGATCGTCCGGGATGCGATTGATGAGACTGGCGAGGGCGGAGTATTCGACCTCGGAGCCAACACCTTCCCGCAAGTGGGCGGCCACGTTCACCCATACCAGTTGCTGAGAGGTGCCGGGAATGCTGAACAGGATTGAAACCAGCCCTCCGTATGGCGTTCCCGCAGCCAGTCGAGCCACCACGAAGATTTGAGTGTGACCTGTCGACCAGTCACAGTCGAGGAGAAGAGACTGGGGCCAGGGCCCGTCGCGTTTCTCATCGAGTCCCCAGACGTTGCCGGGCCAGGGGCCGTTGAACATTCGGGTCGGAGTGATCTGGATCTCCACTCCCCCAATGTTCACGTTGAATGGCATCGCGGCGTCAAGAATGGAGCGGGCAGCCGCAAGCGCCAGCGAATTGGCATTGGGAATAAGGTTCAGATGCCGCAGGTGAGCGGGGACGATCTGCATGGCCGCCAGGAGGTCAACGTCCTTGACGGCCCAATGGGTACGGTTCAACTCAAAGGCGTGCCCGATTCCCAGTCCGACCCTGTTTTCCACCAGGTCATCACGACTGAGAGAAGGGGCCTGTGGGTCGATCTGGTATGTGAAAGTAACTCCACCGGGACTGGCGGCGATCCTCGTGATTCGGCCAAGCCTCGCGGGAAGGTCGACCTTCTCCTCGTATGCAAAGAGCGTCGGATACGAACACAGCTTGGCGACTGCCTCGGGATCGAGTTTCTTGAACTGAGCGCTGATGTACTCTTCCGTGTATTCAAGAAAGCGACTTCGTTCGCATGTATAGGTCCTTGAGGGCGAATCCCATTCACCCGCAAGAGCGACCACGAGCAAGTTGTACATTCAGATTCCTGGGAGCTGACGACAGACGCGCCACGAGGAAATGCTCTACTGGCGGGGTGGCGAAATCAAGCGACGGGGCCTCCTGACGACAACGCGTCACGAGGCCCACGTGGGACGATTCAGGCCTCGTTACGGGCAGAACTCGAAGGGACTGAGGTAGGCATCACCACCGCAGCCGCACTCTCTGCCGAAGGGGCAGGGGTTGCCCGGGCACTCCGCGTAGTCCTGACAGGTACTGGGCTGGCATCCCCTCCGCTTAAGCTGTAGGTGGTGACGTCGCGGACCTGGTAGCCTGGGCCACAGGTGGTGCTGCGGATGCAGCTGCTCCAGGCGCCGTACTGGGGTCCGGGGCAGTTGACGGGGGCCCCGCCGCAGCTCTGCGTCTCCGTGTAGCTGGAGGGGCTGCATCCGCTACCCGAACACTCATACCTATACTCAGCGCCTGGAGTTCCTCGGCGGACCAGTCCTGTCCGCCCACGAGCCGCGCGAGAAGGAAGGGCCATGCCCCGAAGCGGTCCTGTCCCAGGTAGTACGCGTGGAAGAGGTCCACCCGGGCTGCCCGTGCCATCAACACCGGGATGGCGGAGTCGGAGGAGACCAACGGGCCCGTCTCCAGGCCCGGCCGCAGCAGGACCAGGGCGAGCCCCAGCGACAGCGCCCAGCCCAGCAGCGCCAGGGTTCCCGCGGAGGAAGGCATTGACGCGCGGGGGAGGGGATGGCGGACTTCAATGCTAGGCGTGGCCGCCCCACGAAGGTCAGCTCACCTTCGCACGCGGTCGATCACAGGGTGCAGATGACGGTGTTGTTGCCGCTCAGGTACGGAAGGGTCTTGCTGCAGTTGTAGGAGCCGTACGTGCTGGTGACCCGGTACGGCGAATGGCAGGTCGTGCCGCACGAGGTGAAGGACGAGCCCGAGGTGAAGCTGCTGCTGTCTGGGATGTCATTGACCATCCGCTTCGGAGCAGTACCGGGGTTGGCGGGCACGGGACATCGCCGTGCCGCCAGTGGCTCCAGGCCCGGGGTGAAGCGGCCCTACGCATCCGTAAGTGGGCCGGACGCGTCGGGCCCCGTGGCTACTGCGCGACGCAGCCGGGCTGCGTGATGACGCAGTTGCTGTTGGCCTCGCTGACACAGATGCTGTCCCAGGCCGAGTTGCAGCAGAACGGATCGATCGTGCACACCTTGTTCGCGCAGGTGCCGCAGCTGTTGCTCAGCGCGGTGCCAGACGTGCACACGTCATGGGCGCAGGAGGAGGGAGCGCCCGTTCCACAGACGTTGTTGGTGCACGTCAGCCCCGAGCCACAGGTGCCGCAGCTCAGCGTGCCGCCACAGCCGTTGGAGAGGGTGCCGCAGTTCTTGCCCTGCGCGGCGCACGTCGTCGGCGTGCACGGCGGAGGGGACAGGTCGAACTTCTCGATGCTGGCCAGCGGCACCATCGAGCCCGTGCTGCTGGTGCCCGTTCCTCCCAGGAACAGGACGCGGCCGTCCGGCAGCGCGACAGTGGGATGGTTCCTGCGCGACTGCGCGAGCGACCCCACCGTGCCCCAGGCGCCGGTGGAGGGCGTGTACAGCTCCACCGTGGTGTTGTTGTAGGAGCCACCTGCCAGGACGATGGTGCCGTTGGGGCGCATGACGGACGGCGCGGAGAAGTGCTGGACCGCCGTGTTCCCGGTGTTCGTCCAGACGTTGGTGGCCGGGTCGTACGCCTCCGTCATCTGCTCGGTGCCGACGGCGAGCGCCTTCCCGTTGGAGAGCAGGTGGAGGGTGTGGTCACCGCGGGCTTGGTTCATCGACGCCACGACCGTCCAGGTGCCCGTGGAGGGCGTCCAGAGCTGGGCGAGGCTGGTGGTGGAGCCGCCGCCCGAAAGGAGCACGCGCCCATCCGCGAGCCGCACCGCGGAGTGGAAGCCCATCGCGGAGGGGAGCGAGCCCGTGGCGGTCCAGGTGTTCGCGACCGGATCGTAGAGGTGCGCCGACGTGCCGCCCGACGCACCGCCCACGCCGCCCACCACCAGCACCCGCCCGTCCGAGAGCAGCGTGGCGCTGTGTCCGTAGCTGAGGCGGGGCAGGGGGGCCACGGTGGACCAGGTGTTCGTGGAGGGCTGATAGCGCTCGACCGAGGACAGGATGCCGCTCGGCCCGATGCCGGCCACGATGAGCACGCTGCCGTCCTGCAACAGCGTGGCGGTATGCGAGCGGCGCGCGAAGCTCAGCGAGGGACCGGCGCTCGACGTGGCGGTGGCCGGGTCATACAGCTCCGTGGTCGCGGTCTCCGTGGGAGTCCCGCCGCCCACCACCAGCACCTTGCCATTGGAGAGCAGCGTGGCGGTGTGTTGATAACGCGCCGTCAGCAGGGAGCCAGCGGGATACACGGTGAGCGCGGAGGACTGGGACGCCTCGACGGCGGGTGCCTCCGTCTCCACGGGCTCGACTTCGGGGCTGCACGCGAAACAGAGAAACAGGGGAACAACAACCAATGCCTTCCAAGACGACAGGGACATGCGGTGCTCCTGCGGGGGGAGCTCGCGAGCATCGCAGGGGTGTCTGACGCCAATCGAAATCAAACCTTCTCCGGCATGTCAGACCGGTGATGTGCAATCTCCCTGACGGTCATGAAACCTTGGAGGCTTGGGACTTGGAAACCCCTGGACGCAGATTCGGAAGCGCCGTGGTCATCGGCGGCAGCATGGCGGGGCTCCTGAGCGCGCGGGTGCTCGCGGACCACTTCGACAAGGTGACGCTGGTGGAGCGGGATGTCCGGGGGGAGGGGCCCGCCGCGCGCAAAGGTGTTCCGCAAGGGCCGCACATCCACGTGCTGTTGGACACGGGCCGGCGCATCCTCGACACGTACTTCCCGGACCTGTTCGAGCAACTCCAGGTCCAGGGCGCCGAGTTCATCGACTCGAGTGGAGACCTCGCCTGGCACCACTTCGGGGTGTGGAAGCTGCGCCACACCAGCGGCATCCCCGGGCTGCTGTGCACCCGGCCCCTGCTCGAGTGGAACGTCCTGCGCCGGGTGAAGGCGCGGCCCAACGTCGCGGTGCGCGAGGGCTGCTCCATCGAAGGGCTCATCCGCGACGAGAAGGGCACGGGGCGCATCACGGGCGTCCGGGTCAAGACACCCCAGGGCGAGGAGTCGTGGGAGACGGACCTCGTCGTGGATGCCAGTGGCCGGGGCTCGCGGATGCCTCAGTGGTTGGAAGCCATTGGCTACGCGCGCCCGGAGGAGGAGCAGGTCATCGTGGACCTTTCCTACACGACGTGCCTGCACGAGCCGCCGCCGCACTTCCAGAAGGAATGGAAGGCGCTCTTCCTCTATCCCAGTCCTCCCAGGGCCTGGCGCGCGGGTTTCATCTCACACGTCGAGGGAGGCCGGTGGCTCGTCACCCTCAATGGCTATTTCGGGGAGCACGCGCCCACCGAGTACGCGGGGTTCCGCGAGTACGCGCGCTCACTGACGCGTCCGGACCTGTACAACTATTTGAAAGAGGCCACGCCGATAGGGCCCATCTCCCAGCACAAGGTGAAGGACTGCCGGTGGCGGCACTACGAGAAGCTGCCCCGCTTTCCCGAGGGACTGGTCATCCTGGGAGACGCCGCGTGTGCCTTCAACCCCCTCTACGGGCAAGGCATGTCGGTGGCGGGGCTTGGCGCCGAGCTGCTGGACACCTGCCTTCGCGAGCAGGCCGAACGAGGCGAGCTCTCGGGCCTGGCGCAGCGCTTCCGCGAGCGGCTGCCTGAAGTCATCCGGCTCCCGTGGCTGTTGGGCACGGGCATGGACCTGCTGTATCCGCAGGCCGTCGGGAAGCGGCCCTTCGGGCTGGGCTTGCTGCACTGGTACATCCTGCGGCTGATGGAGCGCACGTCGACCGACGCACACGTCCATCGCCAGTTCTACCGGATCCTGCACCTGCACGCGGGGCTGGAGGCGGTTCTCCAGCCCTCCGTGGCCTTGCCCGTGTTGGGCCATGGCGTCATGTCGCTCCTCCGTCCTCTCGAGCGGCTGGCGAATACCGGGACACGGCCTCCCCCTCTCACGCCCCCGCGTCCAAGCCCTGCCCCGGTCCAGAAGTCCACGGGGTAGCCGCCGCGGCTTGACATCCCGCCGGGAGATCAAGTTCCCTTCACTGCACGAGGCCTGCTCGCGCGCAGTCCCATCACCAGCCCATGCCTGGTGAAGGTCTGGGACGAAGGGGATTCGATTCCTCGGGCTTTGTGCAGCAGGTCGCATCGCTTCCTCTGCGGAACGCGAGCGCATGGGGCTTCGCACCGCGTCGAGGCAGGCGATGACCGTCCGTCGGAATGAAAAGAAGAGGGCTCGTGCGCTCCAGAAGCAGAGCGGCGAGCCGTATACGGCCGTTCTCGAACGCCTCCGGCGCTCTCACGCGATTGTTTCGCGAGTGAGGACCCAAATGGCTGAGATCGACTTGAGCAAGCCCATCGTCTACCGCGTCGAAGGGATGAACCACACGGCAACGCGGCGCAACGAAGTCTACCGCGTGGACGGAGACGAGAAGCTGCTGATGGACCTGCAGCTGCCGCCCGACCTCCCATCCGGAGCCCGGGTGCCGGCCATCTTCTTCGTCCACGGCGGCCCCCTCCCGCGAGAGGGCGTGCCACCCAAGCAGTGGGGCATCTTCCAGTCCTACTCGGCGCTCGCGGCAGCGTCCGGGTTCGTGGGGGTGGCCTTCAATCATCGCCTGCACGCGCCGGAGGACTACCCTCGCTCCCAGAGCGACATCGCCGCGGCGGTGGAGTACGTCCGGAGCCACGCGGACAGGCTGAACGTGGACCCGTCCCGGATCGCGCTCTGGTATTTCTCAGGCGCAGGACCGCAGCTCTCGTGGGTCCTCCGCGAACGCCCGACCTTCGTGCGCTGCGTGCTTGCGTTCTATGCGCTCCTCGACGTCCGGGCCCTCGTGCCTCCGGGGGCGCCGCCCGTCCTCCTGGAGCAGGCTGCCGCCTACTCGCCCGCCGCGCTCGTGGGGACACGGGCCAAGGGGCTGCCCCTCTTCGTCGCCCGGGCCGGCCAGGATTCGCCGATGGTGAACCAGTCGATTGACGCCTTCATGCGCGAAGCGGCCGCTGCCGACGTTCAGATTGACTTCGCCGACCACCCGGAAGGCCGTCACACCTTCGACGTCCTGGACGACGTCGAGCGCTCCCGCGAAATCATCGCTCGGGCGATGGCCTTCGTAACGGCGCATCTCCCATAGCGACAGCAGGGTCTTTCTTCCTATCCGCCTGAAAACACCGAGGCCGGAAACCGCTGGGTCTCAGCGGCTTCCGGCCTCGGTCCTTCCACGACGACAGGGCCTTGCGATGCTGGCTCCCTGCGTCAGGGGACAGAGTGTCTGGAATGGAGTGGTCCCTTTTGTATAGGGTCTCTGCCCTGCGTCTTGGGACGCAGTGGGACCCAGCCGGGCGTGGCAATCCCACGCATCGAATGAACCAGGAGGAAGCGTATGAGTGAACCCAAGAAGGTTGCACCGAAGCGCAAGCTCACCCTCAACCGCGAGACGTTGCGCAACATCGAAGGCGATGCCCTTCCATTGCTCGATGGCGTGGTGGGAGGCATGGTCGCGATTCTCACGGAAGGACGGGAGTGCCCTACGGCCAGGTGCCAGACGTCAACCTGCGTCTGAGTCGCCAGAAGTTCCGAGACAAACTCCGGTCGCATGCACGGCTACAGGGGGCATGCGACCGGCAAGGAGCCCTGCCGAGCTGGGGCTGACCGCATACGATAGGCGGATGACCGGCACGGCGGGATGGCGTCCCCTGGTGGAAGGTGAGTCGCGCGAGCACGCGCTGCGGGTGGCGCGCGAGCTGGCGGAGTCCCTGGAAGAACATGCGCGGCGAGTCCCTCTCTCCGCCTCGTTGTCGGGCGGGGCCGCGGGCCTGGCCCTGCTCTTCACGTGGCTGGACCGCGTGCACGCCTCCGCGCACGACGCTGTCATGGCCGAGCGACTCCTGGGCGAAGCGATGGACGCGGTGGCCTCGCGTCCCATGGGCGCGACGCTGTACTCCGGCATGACGGGCGTGGCCTGGGCCGTCGAGCACCTGACGGGGGGCGGTGAGGAGGAGGAAGGCAACGGACTGGAGGACGTGGACGCGGTGCTCGCCCGGCGTCTCGGCGTGTCGCCATGGACGGCGGGCTTCGACCTCATCAGCGGACTGGCGGGGCTGGGCGTGTACGCGCTGGAGCGGTTGCCACGCGCGGACGCCCGGCGCTGCCTGGAAGGTGTGGTGTCCCGGCTCGCGGAACTGGCCGAGGAACGCCCGGAGGGGCTCACCTGGAAGACTCAGCCCCAGTGGCTCCCCGAGGAGAAGCAGCGGGAGCAGCCCCACGGGAGGTACGACCTGGGCGTGGCGCACGGCGTGCCGGGCCTCATCCCCGTGCTGGCTGGAGCCGTGCGGGCGGGGGTGGCGGTGGAGCACGCGTGGCGGTTGCTGCGCGGCGCATGGAACTGGGTGATGGCGCAGCGTCTGCCCCAGGCTGGCATGCGGCTTCCGCACGCCATTCTTCCGGACCGGGCGCCGTCACCGTCTCGTCCCGCCTGGTGCTACGGAGACGTCGGCGCCTCGCTTGCGATGCACACCGCGGCCCGCGCCGTCGGGGAAGCCACTTGGAAGGCCGATGCGCTGGCGATGGCGCAAGCCGCCGCCTCGAGTCCGGTGGAGGACTCGGGTGTAACGGACGTGCCGCTGTGTCACGGGGCGGCCGGGCTGCTCCACGTCTACAACCGGCTCTATCAAGCCACCGGAGAAGAGGTCTTCGCCACCGCCGCCCGCCGGTGGTTGGAGATCACGCTCCGGCAGCGACAGCCGGGCCAAGGCATTGGTGGCTATGCCTACCTGACCTGGGATGACAGGGGCACTCAGGTGTGGGCGGAGCGCCCCGGCCTGCTGGAGGGCACCGCGGGCATCGCGCTCGCGCTGCTGGCGGCGGCCTCGTCCGTGGAGCCTACGTGGGACCGGGTGCTGCTGATGTCCCTGCGTGGAGTGCAATAGCCGCGAGGACATCATTTCGAGTCGGGACTCCAGCCGCGGAAGATTTCCCCGCAATGCGGACGATGGGCAACGGTTCGGCGGACGTGCTGGCAACTGCGACGGAACGTTCCCGCCTGCCCCGTACACCCGGTGGCGGCTCAGACCTCGCAGCAGGGCCCCACACGAGCGCGAGCGCGAGGACCCATCTGAACGGTTGGAGCATTGGTGCATGACCTCCCGGCTGGGAAGGCCGCCATCGCCGATGCACGCGCAGTGGGGCTCCTTCCTAAGGCCGGAGTGCGCACCGGGCTCCTGAATCGGGTCAAGGCGCTGCACGTCCGCCGATCTCGGGGAACCGCTCGTAGGTCCGCTTGAGCGTGTCCAGATGGGCGGGGTTGTCCAGGTCGAGCGGCGCGTCGGTGAGCTGCACGACCCAGCCGCCTGATGCCGTGCGCCGCGCCCGTGAAAGCAGGTCCGTGTCCCTCGCCAAGTCAGGGAACCCGATTGCGAGTGCGGCAGCGGCCGACCAGTAGTTCAGCCACCCCAGACGATGCGGAATCTCAGGCGAGCGAATGTCCCTCGAAAGCTTGAGTGCTGGCAGGCCTCGGGAGGGGGAAGGTGGCCCGGCCAATGTTGGCGCCGTCTGTTCGGCGATCTCCACCGCCGCATTGAACGGCGTTGCCTGACCCCAGAATCCGCGAGCGCCTTCGCCAATGGCAGCCAAAACACCCGCTGCTGCTGAAATGGTGGTGGCGTCCAGGTGCAGTGAGCCATGAACTTCCAAATGCGGCGATCCCCCTGCCGCGAGCCCGTTCGGGTTCTCCCAGCCAGTAATCGTCACTGGGCGGTCTCTGTCCTCGTTGCAAATGAACGGGAACCCGTTGTCAGTCCTGTCTGCTAAAATCCACTCATCGCGATGATGCAACGCAATAAGCTCTTCCTTTTCGGAATACGTCCAGTCCAGCCGCAGACCGCGAAGCGCGTTTTCCATGCCATGAACAATAGCGAGGGGGCGCTTGTCATCGCCTTCAAGCGTAGGCGCATAAACAGTGATGCCGAGTTCATTGGGGAAAATCGCCATTATTGGCACCAGTCCATCACGACGACGTCAAGGTTGGGATCCAGCCGTTTAAGGGCAGCCTTATGGGCGGCACTTCGGACGCCAACGAAAAATCTGTATCCACAAGCCTCTGCAAGCCTTTTCTCCCGTTGCAGCTCCGGCAACTTCACTCGGGCAAAAAACTGCTGGGAGTGCAGGTTGTGCTTGTCGAATTCATCGGTCTTGACGTCCCATAGCGTCCGCGTAACGAGCACCAGCGCGTCAAACTGCTTGCCATTAACAAGCACGTCCCAGCCGGGGAAGCTGTTCTGTGGAAGGAGGTCGGCGCAGTCGTTGTGCGGGTCATTGCCACCACGATGCGGCACGGGGACGGGCCTGCACTCATGGCTGCGCTCGCGCTCCGGCGATTCGGGCGGCACCGGGGGAAACCAGTCCTGCCCCGTTGGCTCGGGCTTCAACCTGGGCTTGCGTTGCACTTCAACTTCCCTGGAGGCCACCTCTGTTCCTCGTGAGCCCGCAGCTTCCTCGGGGTAGGCGTGCCGCAGTTCATACGCGTCCAGCGCCTCCTTGATGGCGACGCCGAGCACCACCACGCCAAGCACGATCACGGCCCCGACTGCAATCTCAGGAGCCGCCAGTACGCAGAACCCAAGCCCCACGGACGCGGCGTCAGCGGAGGCGACCGTGCATCTTCCCGTGGTGTCGTGGAACTCGAGCCGGTCATGGTCGAGGGTCCGATAGCACCTCTCCACCAGCGCGGGCCAAGGCTGCGACGCCTCACGGACGACGCACCGTCCCCCGTCCGTCCACGGCAGCGTCGCCGCGCGCTGGAGATTGGCAAGTCGCTGGCTCCGCGTTCCCCGCTCGTTGGGAGAGGGCGTCGACGAAGCACACGCAGAAAGAAAGAGCACAAGCGCGATGCAAGCTCTGGAACGCATGACCACAGCCTTTCCACCAAGGCAGGGAGATACAGGTCAGGAATGGCACATCCTGATCACGCGACGCACCACAGCTCCGCGTGCTGTGCGTTGCTGCTGGATGGGGCCCACCAGCTAATGACGGCGGCGGGGCTTCGGTGGGACATCCAGTTTCGGGTCAGGCTCAGCGGCCATCAGTGGCTTCGCTGGCTCGTGTTGATACACCTGCGACGGTAGGTGAATCACACTGGCAGAGGCGCCCGGGGGCGGAGTTGCCGACGCCTCCAGTAGCCCATCCTCGGCCCAGGTTTCGCAGAGCCGCTCGGCCTGTTCCATCACCGTCTGCGTTGCTGCATCCTGCCGGTCCGGCGGGTACTTGTACTTGCGGAGCAACCGCTTCACGAGGGTTCTGAGCTTCGCCCGAGCCGCCTCCCGCTGCGTCCAGTCGATGGTCACGTTTCTGCGGATGATTTCCGTCAACTCCCGGGCCATGGCCTTCAACACCGGCTCGCCCATGAATTGGAGCGCGGCATTGTTCAGGCCAAGCGCCTCGTAGAAGGCCAGTTCATCATCCGAGAGTCCGAGCTTCTCTCCCCGGGCCTGCGCCTCGCGCATCTCCTCGGCGAGCTTGATCAACTCCTCGATGACCTGCGCGGTCTCGATGGCCCGATTCCGGTACGACCGGACGGCGCGCTCCAGCATCTCCGAGAAGGTTCGCGACTGGACCAGGTTCGTCCTCGACCGGCGCTTCAGCTCATCGTTGAGGAGTTTGCGAAGCAGCTCCAGTGCGACGTTCCGCTGCGGCAGCCCCCGGACCTCAGCAAGGAACTCGTCTGAGAGGATGCTGATATCCGGCTTCTTCAGGCCGGCAGCAGCGAAGATGTCGATGACCTCCTCGCTGGCAGCAACCGCCCGGCTGACGATCTGCCGGATGGCTTGATCGAGGTCCTCTTCGGGGCGTGAATCTACGGCCGTCCGTTTGACGAGCGCCGCCTTCACAGCCTGGAAGAAGGCCACTTCGTCCCGGACCTTCAGCGCATCCTCATGCGGCACCGCGAGTGCGAAGGCCCGGCTCAGCTCCGTGACTGTCTGGACGAAGCGGTCCTTGCCCTCCTCCTGCGTCAGGATGTGCTCTTGCGCCGTTGGCAGGAAGTTCAGAAGCCGCTTCGGGTCGCCGACCGCCTGTCGGTAGTCGAGCCCGTGGAACATGGCCTGGCAGACCTCAAAGCGCGCCAGCATCGCCGCCACGGCCTCGTTCTGGTCGATGGCTGTGCCGCCCTTACCACCAGCTTCCGTGTACGTGGCCAGCGCGGACTTGAGCTGATCGGCAAGCCCCAGGTAGTCCACCACCAGGCCGCCGGGCTTGTTCTTGAAGACGCGGTTCACCCGGGCAATGGCCTGCATGAGGCCGTGGCCGCGCATCGGCTTGTCCACATACATGGTGTGGACGCAGGGCGCGTCGAAGCCGGTCAGCCACATGTCCCTGACCAGGACCAGCTTCAGCTCGTCCTTCGGGGTCTTGAATCGCTTGGCCAGGGCCTCGCGGCGGCTCTTGCCGCGGATGTGTGGCTGCCACTCCAGGGGGTCGGAGGCGGAGCCGGTCATGACGACCTTGATGGCGCCTTTTTCGTCGTCGTCGCTGTGCCACTCGGGCCGTAGCCGGACCAGCTCGCGGTACAGCTCCACACAGATCCGTCGGCTCATGCAGACCACCATGGCCTTGCCGTCCATGGCCTCCATGCGCCGCTCCAGGTGCTGCACCAGATCCCTGGCGATGACCCCGAGCCGCTTCTCCGTCCCAACGATGGCTTCAAGTTGGGCCCATTTGCTCTTGAGCCGTTCCCGGCGGACTTCTTCCTCGCCCTCCGTGACCTCCTCGAACTCGGAGTCGATGTGCGGTCGTTCCGAATCCAGCAGCTCCAGCCTGGCGAGCCGGCCCTCGTAGTAGATGGGCACCGTGGCGCCGTCCTCGACGGCCCGCTGGATGTCGTAGACGCTGACGTATTCACCGAAGACTGCACGGGTGTTCTTGTCCGTGGTCTCGATGGGAGTCCCAGTAAAGCCGATGAAGCTTGCGTGCGGTAGCGCGTCCCGCAGGTGCCGGGCGAAGCCGTCGATGAAGTCGTACTGGCTGCGGTGCGCCTCATCCGCGACAACGATGATGTTCCGGCGGTCCGAGAGCAGCGGGAAGCGGTCACCCTTCTCCTCGGGGGCGAACTTCTGCACCGTCGTGAAGACCACGCCGCCGCTGGCGACTTTCAGTTTCTCTCGGAGGTCGGCTCGGCCCTGCGCCTGGACGGGCTTCTGTCGGAGCAGCTCGTGGCAGCGGCTGAAGGTCGCGAAGAGCTGGTCGTCGAGATCGTTCCGGTCCGTCAGTACGACAAGGGTTGGGTTCTCCATGGCCGGATGCAGGACCACCTTCCCGGCGTAGAAGGCCATCGTCAGGCTCTTTCCGGAGCCCTGCGTGTGCCAGATGACGCCAACGCGGCGATCTCCATCGGGGCGGATTGCCTGCACGGTCGCTTCGACAGCCCGCTGGACGGCATGGAACTGGTGGTAGCCAGCGAGCTTCTTGATGATTTCGGCGCCGTCCTCCTCGAATGCGACGAAGTGCCGGATGAAGTCTAGGAGCCGCCGCTGCTCGAAGACGCCTCGGATGAGGACCTCCAAACCGAGCATCGTCGTCGGGGCGAGGTCTTCGCCTTCGAGCGTCCGCCACGGTGAGAACCGCTCCCGGTTCGCCGTCAGAGAGCCGAGTCGAGCTTCGAGACCGTCGCTGACGACCAGGAACTCGTTGAAGCGGAACAGCGACGGGATGTCCTTCTTGTATGTCTGCAGCTGGTGGAAGGCCGTCCAGATGGTGGCGTCCTCGTCGGCAGCGTTCTTCAGCTCGATGACCGCGACGGGAAGTCCGTTGAGGAATACCGTTAGATCAGGGCGGCGGTTGTGGCCGGCCTCGATCACCGTGAACTGGCTGACCACCAGCCAGTCATTGTTCTCTGGGATGTCAAAGTCGATCAGCCGAACCCGGTCGCCGGTGATGCGTTCATCCTGGAGGTATTCGACGTCGACACCGTCGACGAGGAGCCGATGGGTGCGGCGGTTCTCCTGAACTAAAGCCAAGTGCTCCTGTACCCGCACTTGCCGGAGGGCCTCATCACGTGCTGTCGCGGGCAGGCTGTGGTTCAACCTGGCAATAGCATCTCGGAGCCGGGCCTCCAGAAGAGATTCGCCGAGGCTCGCACGATCTGGACCAGGGTCGTTCTTCTGGGCGACCAGCACCGTGTAGCCCAGTTCCTTGAAGTAGCGGAGCGCCTCCTCTTCAGCGATGGACTCGGTGAGGCTTGGGCTCATGGTTAGGCCTGGGCTGCAAGTTTCGCTTCCGCGTCGCGGACCTGAATTTCCCCGGAGAGAATCTTGGGAAGGAGCGAGTCCCGGAGCTGCGCGAGGGTGCGTGCCTCTAGTGCATTCGACAGCCAGCGCCCTAGAAGGGGCTCAAACAGCTGATTGGCCGCCTTCAGTAGTTGTGCGGTCGGAACAGCAACCAGCGCATCCGTTAGATGGTGTCGCTGGATGTGGCCCATCGTCGTCGCTTTCGCTTGGGCTATTCGTTGGAACTCAGGAAGATGATTCCTGCACGAGAGAAAGTAGAACCATTTCGGGTAACTTGCGGAGGTCACCTTGAATAGGTGCTGGTTCAGTGCACCGGCGCCCCCTGCCCACATCGATACCAACAGGCTCCCGGACCAAGAAAAGAGGATGTCGCCGTCACGGACTACGTACTCCGCTGGAACATCCGCGCTCGCTAAGTCGGCGTCGTCCGCAGAACCGCGCCGAAGCTGAGCGATCTTGATGACAGGCAGGTTGCGGTCATCAACTGGCGGATACTTCTGCAGTGCGAGCCCATTACGAAACGTCGCAATCTGATCGAGGGGCAGCGCCTTCCAGCCTTCAGGGATCTCACCCATCTCTGATTTTACAAGCCTGCTTGGGAACAATGCAGACGTCTCCGATTCCATTCCTTTAGGATGGCGGCCTTCTGCCTTGGCCTGGACTGGCTCGAAGTCTACGAACCAGGACCGGAAGAGCGCCTGGGCCATATCCTCCAAAGCTTGGTTCATACGATGGAGGACCACGATCTGCTGCTCTAAGGGGCGAAGGGTATCAGCGACTAGGACTTGATGACTTCGTGGCGGTAGAGGAACCCACATTCTCTCGGCAAAGCGGGTGTATTGAAACCGAGCTATCCCAGTGTGCTGCACTTGGTGTTGCTCCATGTGGCCGGTCAGGTACATCTCCTGGAGCCACCAGAAGAGGTATTCTGGAACGACCTTGACCGGGTCAGGTCGAAGGAATCTGGCGAAGCTCGCGCACACGGCCGGGAGGCCAATGCATTTCAACAGGTCGTCGGTCACAAGCATTGTCCGCCCTGTAGGTCGCCCCTTGGACCCACCAGCGGTTTCAATCAAAATGTCCCCGGCTTGAAGGCGCTTTCGCTCAAGCAGCTGGACGTCGATGAATCGACTCGGAATCGCTGAGTAGTCTCCATCGCGGACTGCTGGGAAATCCGTACCACGGATCACTCGTGCTTCAGCAAGCCCAGGACCCGGGACGTCTGAGCCCCATTCTCCATCCTTCGTTACTTCGAGAAGGTCGCATAGAAGGGCCCTGTCAGACCACATACCCGATACTCCTCAGGCGCTCCCGGATTTCGCCCTCCAGGCGTGCCGCCATAGTCATCTGCTCTCGGAGTTGCATTGTCAGTCGACCCATCCGCTGCTCAAAGGACTCATCTTCAGTCTGTACGTCAATCGCTCCAACATATCGACCAGGCGTAAGCACGAAACCGTGCGCCGCGATTTCGTCGTGCCTCGCTGCCTTGCAGAAGCCAGCCACATCCTCATACTTCCTGGATCCTTGGTCGCCTCTCCATGCATGGTAGGTGTCAGCTACCAGAGCGATGTCTTCACCGGTCAACTCGCGATGCGTGCGATCAATCATCCGCCCGAGTTTCCGGGCATCAATGAAGAGGGTCTCGCCGCGCCGCTCTCGGAACCGTCCATTCCTCTTGTCACGGGCTAGGAACCACAGGCAGACTGGGATCTGCGTCGAGTAAAAAAGTTGTCCTGGCAAGGCCACCATGCAGTCCACGAGATCGGCCTCAATGAGGGTCCGGCGAATGTCGCCCTCTCCGCTCTGATTCGAGGACATGCTGCCGTTGGCTAAGACGAAGCCCGCTATCCCTGTTGGCGACAGGTGGTGGATGAAGTGTTGGACCCACGCGAAGTTCGCGCTGCCGACTGGGGGAACCCCGAACTTCCAGCGGACATCTTCGCGGAGCCGGTCGCCGCCCCAGTCGCTGTCGTTGAACGGCGGGTTGGCCAGCACATAGTCAGCCTTCAAGTCCTTGTGCTGGTCTCGATGGAAGCTGTTGGCGTTCTCCGCGCCCAGATTTGCATCGATGCCTCGGATCGCCAAGTTCATCTTGGCTAAGCGCCACGTCGTGGGGTTCGACTCCTGGCCAAAGATGCTGATGTCTCCGAGCTTGCCACCGTGGGCCTCCACAAACTTCTCACTCTGGATGAACATGCCGCCGCTACCGCAGCAAGGGTCAAACACCCGGCCACGGTACGGCGCCAACATCTCGACGAGCAGCTTCACCACGGACCGGGGCGTGTAGAACTGGCCACCCTTCTTGCCCTCGGCGCTGGCGAACTCCGAAAGGAAGTACTCGTAGACCCGGCCGAGGATGTCCTTACTGCGGTTCTCCCGATTGCCAAGGCCGATGCTGCCGATGAGGTCGAGCAGTTCGCCAAGGCGCTGCTTGTCGAGCCCCGGGCGCGCATACTCCTTCGGAAGGACGCCTTTGAGGCTAGGGTTGTCCCTCTCAATGGCGACCATGGCGTCGTCCACGAGCTTTCCGATGGTCGGTTGCTTCGCCTGCGCCTGGAGCTGAGACCAGCGTGCCTCTCTAGGGACCCAGAAAATGTTCTCAGCCCGGTACTCGTCTGGGTCCTCGGCATCCGCACCCTGGTCTGCTTCGGCCAGGAGTTGGGCTCGGCGCTCCTCGAATGCGTCGCTGACGTACTTGAGGAAGATCAGGCCGAGGACCACATGCTTGTACTCGGCGGCATCGAGATTGTTTCGGAGCTTGTCGGCCGCCTGCCAGAGGGTGGCCTCGAAGCCGAGATCTCCGCCGTTCTTCTCTGTGCGAGCCCGTTTACTCGTACCGGCCTGAGGCTGAGTAGCAACGGACGCATTGGCTGCGGTCTCAACTTCGTCTGTGGTTTCGCCGAGGCTCAGGATTCGCTGAACGAGGACATCTTTTTCACGACCACCCCGGTCCAATCCTAGACTATCGCAAATGGCCTGAAGCTCTTCGCGCTTGAGCAGGCCGAGCAATTCTCCGAAGTCCACGGACTTGGATTCAATGATTGCGCTGATGTGGTTTTCAGCAACTCGACGGTCGCCAACATCCAACTTGAAGTGATCGGAGATGCGGATGAGCCGGTCACGGGAGAGCTGTTCAAGCGCGGATCGCCGCTGCTGAGGAGTCAGGGGAGAGGGGAGAGCCATCGGCGGTGGAGCATACCGCAACCTCCAAGGTGCTCCCCCAGTTCACGGGGCTTCCACTTTTACTCAGCGCTGCTGGACTCCGACCATGCGGCACTGCGTGAAGCTCTCAAGGCCCCTTCGCATTGGAGGGCTCGTCGATGGGCGGGAGAGGCGAGTCGCAAGGGGATTCCCATACGCAATCCGTACGTCATCGACCGGACTCCAGCGATCCCCAGAAAAGGCTCAGCCCCGTAGGTACCCGTTGCTTCCGGGTACCTACGGGGCTGTTCCAGTGTCCCCGACGGGATTCGAACCCGTGTTACCGGCTTGAAAGGCCAGCGTCCTGGGCCTCTAGACGACGGGGACGTCGTCACTGCTTGAGTCGCGGGGGGCTCGAACCCCCGACCCTCGGCTTAAAAGGCCGGTGCTCTACCAGCTGAGCTAGCGACTCGCTATTCTTTTTTTAGCACCGACTGCGGATCCGCCAGCGGCTCCGCGAGGCGCTTCCTACCAGCAGCGCCCGGGGAGTTCCACTGGCGATCGCAGGCGCCCCTTCCTGACACGCTCCGTCCTGGCCCCGGTGAACATCCAGCCGCCGGGCCCCCTCCATCCGTCAGCACCGGGCGCTATACACAGGGCATGTCCCAGGAAGTTCCTGAACCGCCCGACACCCCCGAGGACGAAGAGGCAGGGGAGCAGGCCCCGTTCCGCCGCTACCTCACCCGCGTGGGCGCCGAGCGCATGCACCGCGAGCTGCTCCAGCTGCTCAACGAGGCCCGCCCCAAGGTCACCGCCGAGGTCTCCGCCGCCGCCGCCCAGGGCGACCGTTCAGAAAACGCTGAATACATCTACGGCAAGAAGCGCCTGAGGGAGATCGACCGGCGCATCCGCTTCCTCCAGAAGCGCCTGGACACCGCCACCATCGTCACCCCCTCGGAACAGGGGGACCGCTCGAAAGTCTACTTCGGCGCCACCGTCACCCTGGAGGACGAGGACGGAACGCGCAGCACGTACCAGATTGTCGGCTCGGACGAGATCGACGCATCCGGAGGCCGCATCAGCGTCGAGTCACCCATGGGCCGCGCGCTGCTGCGCAAGTCCCAGGGCGACACCGTGGAGGTGCGGCGCCCACGGGGTGAGATTGAGCTCACCCTGGTGGACATCCGCTACGACTAGGACGCAGGACGCCCCCATGCCCCGGACGCCAGAGCTCAGCTCCCATGCTCGCCGCACCTATTCGCGCCTGAGCAGCGTGGACCTGGCCGCGTCCGCGGAGGCACCCCTGTCCCTGGACGACCTGGGCCTGGAGCCCGGCGCCGACCGCGTGGGCCTGGCGTTCGGCACCTACAGCCGCGAGGGCCTGGAGCGCGCCCTCCAGGCCTACGGCTTCGCCCAGCGCCTGGAAGATCGGGTGGGCCCCGTCGAGCTGCGCCTGTCCTGCCAGGACCCGTTCCAGCCGCGCATCACCCTCCTGAGCCGCCGTTACCACTCGCCCGTCGTGGACCTGTCCCTGCGCCAGGCCCCGGGCGCGGAGGTGGGCTTCACCCGCTCCACCGCGGAAGCCCCGCTGCTCTACGTGGACAGCCTCCTGTTGCAGCACCCGGGGCGCCCCTTCGACTGGAACCGCCCGCCGCTGCCGGGACAGCTCCACCCCGGCCTCTCCCTGTCTCGTGACCTGATGGAGCTGTTGCACCTCATGGCCCGCCGCATCGGCGCGGAAGGCGTGGCGCTGATGCCCGCGACGTTCTCCGCGGCGTGCGTCTACGAGCCGCGCTTCACCTTCGTGGATGGCGCGAAGCAAGGGCACTTCAGCGCCCTTCGCCGCGCGGGGCGCGGCTGGCCCCGCTGGGTGCTGGCATGGGCGGTGGAGCTGGGCTGCATGCGGGACGCGGAGGGGCAGCCGGCCCTCTTCACGCCCACGCCGATGATCAGCCCCCTGTCGCGCCGGGTGGCCCGGCGGCTGGAGACGCGCGGCTGGCAGCGGGCGTGGCGCTTCCATTCGAAGCAGACGCTGTCGCTGGACGAAGAGGCGCTGCAGGCGCGCTTCCCCTGGGCCCGCATGCCTCCCGGCCCCCCGCCCGAGAGGGTGGTGGAGATGCTCGGGTATGATCCGCTGGCGCCCGCGTCGCTGTACCAGGACGCCGGGGAGCCCGCGCCCGCTGCGCCGCGCACGGCCGCGACGCCCTGAGGGGGCGTTGTAGCGCCCTGTTTCGAGCCTGGAGCGGCGTGCTGTTTCGGACGGACCGCCGTGCTTTCAGACGGGAATGCGGCTGGTGGCCCCTCGTTCGGTGCCTATATTGAGCGTCGTCGGTCACCCAAGGTCGTCGCTCGCCGTCAGCAATCGCACCCGAACCAGGTCAGGTCGCGAAGCCCTCGATGCGAAAGAACTTCATCCTCGACACGAACGTCCTCCTCCATGACCCCCGCAGCATCTACGGGTTCAAGGACAACAACGTCATCATCCCCATCTACGTCATCGAGGAGATCGATCAGTTCAAGCGCGATCTCTCCGAGCTGGGGCGCAACGCGCGACTGGTGGCGCGCTACCTGGACTCCTTCCGCGCGGAAGGCTCCATGAAGGAGGGCGTCCCGCTGCCGCACGGCGGGATGCTCCGCGTGGCCTTCACCGACCGTTCGCTGCCGTCCTCCATGGCGGACAGCAACCTGGTGGACAACCGCATCCTCGCGGTGGCCCTGGACCTGATGGAGACCGAGCCGGAAACCCAGGCCGTCTTCATCACCAAGGACACCAACCTGCGCATCCGCGCCGACGCCCTGGGCCTGTCCGCCCAGGACTTCGACACCGAGCGCGTCGAAATCACCGACCTCTACACCGGCTTCACGGAGCTGCTCGTCCCCACGGAGATGGTGGATGCGCTCTACAAGCCCGGCGGCGAGGTGGAGGTGCCGGCCCAGGACCGGCTCTTCCCCAACCAGCTGGTGCTGCTCAAGGATGAGCTCAACCCGTCCCACACCGCCATGGCCCGCTTCAACGGCGCCAAGGCGCGGCTGGTGCCGCTCGCGCGCAGCAGCAAGGAAGGCACCTGGGGCATCCGGCCGCGCAACATGGAACAGGCCTTCTGCCTGGACCTGCTGCTCAACGACGACATCAAGCTCGTCACCATCGTTGGCAAGGCGGGCACGGGCAAGACGCTGCTCGCCATCGCCGCGGGCCTGCAGAAGGTGACGGAGGAGGGGCTGTACCACAAGCTGCTGGTCAGCCGTCCCATCTTCCCCCTGGGCCGGGACATCGGCTACCTGCCGGGCAGCGTCGAGGAGAAGTTGAACCCCTGGATGCAGCCCATCTTCGACAACGTCGAGTTCCTCATGAACCTCAGCCGCGCGGACAAGAAGGCCGGGCGCGGCCACCATGAGCTCATCGACCTGGGGCTGATGGAGATTGAGCCGCTCACGTACATCCGCGGGCGCAGCATCCCCAACCAGTTCATCATCGTGGACGAGGCGCAGAACCTCACCCCGCACGAGGTGAAAACGATCCTCACCCGCGTGGGCGACAACACGAAGATCATCCTCACCGGCGACCCGTTCCAGATCGACAACCCGTACGTGGACTCCACGAACAACGGGCTCGTCCACGTGGTCAACCGCTTCAAGAACGAGAAGATCGCCGGCCACATCACCATGGCCAAGGGCGAGCGCAGCATGCTGGCCGAGTTGGCGGCCAACCTGCTGTAGAGCGCCGAAGGCCCGTGCCTGATAGAGACGAGTCATGACCCAGGACGGCACCGACAAGCCCGGCACCCCCGGCGAGGAGAAGAAGCCCCTCGTCGAGTACCCCTCCGTCTACGAGTACAAGGTGATGGGCAAGGCGACGGTCGAGGAGACGCCCGGCTTCGAGGAGCACGTGCGCTCGCTCTTCCGCCGGAAGCTGGGCTCGGAGGTCTCCCCGGACTCCATCCACGTGCAGCACAGCCGCAAGGGGAAGTTCGTGTCCCTGAGCGTGTCCGTGCTGCTGTTGTCCGAGGAGCAGCGCCGGGCCATCTACGCCGAGCTGCACCAGGATCCGCGCATCGTCTACTACCTGTGAGGCAGGCGGTGCGCGGGCGGATGCCCCAGGGCGCCCGGAGGCGGCCGGCGGCTGGAAGTCCGGCCAGGGTGCGTATATGAGGGTGGCATGAGTCCCGCCGAGCACTTCCCGCTGTACCACCCGCCGGGGGCGCAGCGCGCGTTCGGATCCGACGACGCCACGCGCCGCTTCGCCAAGGTGGCCCAGCTCGAACAGGGCTCCCGCGTGCTGGTGCTCGGCTGTGGTCCGGAGGGCGGCGCCGCCGTGCTGCTGGCCCAGGAGCTCAAGTGCTCCGTCGTGGCCGTGGACACGGACGAAGCGCTGGTGTCCCCCGTCCGCGAGCGCGTGCGCAGCCAGGGCCTGTCGGACCGCATTGAGGTGCGCCGCGTGGCGCCGGACGCGCTGGGCATGCTGGATGGGCCCTTCCACGGCATCCTCGTGCCGGGGCGCGTGCACTACCCGCTGGACGTGTGCTTGCGCGTGTTCCGCCCGCTGTTGGGCAAGCGCGGCCGCGTGGGCTTCACCTTCCCGGCGCGCGTGGGCCGCTTCACGCCCAAGCCCGTGCTGGACTTCTGGGAGAAGCGCCTGGGCGCGCCGCTGCTGCTCCCGCGCGAGCTGTTGCAGGCGCTGGAGAACGCCGGCTTCGAGCCGGAGTCCGTGGAGTCGCTGCACGACACGGAGCTGGACGCGCTCTACAAGGACATGGAAGCGCACCTGCCGGAAGCCGCCGCGCCGGAGAGCGCCACCTTCCGCGAGGAGCTGGCCCTGCACCGCGAGCACAACCTGAAGCCGGGCGTCAGCTACGCGTTCGCCGTGGGCCGGCGCAAGGAGCCGGGTGAGAAGCCCCCGGCATCGCGCGACCGCGGCTGAGTCTGTTGGAGTCTTGATGCGTGGGGGAGGGCCCGAGGACTCCGGGCCCTTCAACCGCCGGGACTGCCGTTACTGCACGCCGTTGAAGTCGAGCAGCTCGATGGACTCGGGCGCCACGGACAGCGTGACCTGCTCGCGGTAGCCGGCCGCGTCGCCGCCGACCTGGAAGGGCATGGGGCGCGCGAAGCGGATGGTGACCTCGCGGGCGTGGAAGTCGTGGAGGCCTTCCGGAGCCCAGCGGCCGTTCCACAGGCGGGGCAGGTTGGCCAGCACCTGCGTGGGCGACACCTGGCCCAGGCGCAGCTGCAGGAAGCCCCGGCGGTCATTCGCGTGGGGGAACATGCGGAAGCCGTAGCCGTAGAAGGGCATGGTGCCCGCGGCGGCCATCATCAGCTTGCCCCGGAAGAGCACCGAGCCCGGCGCCAGCGGCCCGCCCACGGCCTGGCCTTCCGCGCCCAGGCGGTAGGCCTCCGACGGGCCGTTGACCACCTCGCACTCCACCAGCACGGAGCTGGTGAGGTAGTGCGGCACCGTCTTGAAGGCCACCGCGGAGAAGTAGCCGCCACCGCCGGACATGACCCGCTTGAACATGCCCTTGCCCAGCGACTCCTTCACGGAGATGTAGTCGTTGAGCACCTTGCCATCCACGCCCAGGCCCGCGAACGGGGCACGCTGGCCGTCCACCTGCACCAGGTCCATGGTGCGCACGCCGGGGACCTCCGCCGCGCGGGCGCGCACCACGTCGTTGAGGATGCCGTCGCCCCGGGTGCTGGACGCGTTGACGAACGCCGCGATGCCGTTGCCCGTGCCCAGCTTGAGGATGCCGAAGCGCGGCGCGGCCTGCCCGGCGAACTTCCCGCGCAGGCCCACCTGCTGCAGCACCTCATTGACGAAGCCCATGAAGGTGCCGTCGCCGCCGCCGGTGAACACCGTGGGGTAGCCCCGCTCCAGCACCGTCTGCGCGATGCGGCGCGCGTCCAGCGGCGAGCGCGACAGGAAGAGGTCCTCCTCCGGCACCACGTGCGACAGCAGCTTGACCACCCGGGCGTCCACCTTGCGGGCGTTGGCGTTCAGCAGGACCGCGACCTTCGGCTCGGCGGACGGCAGCGCCGCGGGCGAGCGGCGGTAGTCCGTGGAACGCAGGGGCTGAACCAGCATGGACGACTCCAGGGGGGCGGGGAGCGGTATGACAGCGGTGACGCGGTTCGGACTGTGCACTTTTCTCGCCAACCCCTGACGCGCGGCGTTAGCCAGGCACCCTGATGTGATTTCGAGGGGTTGAACGGTCCGCTGGTGTCCAAAATGCCCGCCCGGTTGCTACCGCGGGGTGACGGCGGTGTAGAGCGCGTTACGCACCCGTGGCGCGCGGATGGCGTTCAGGTGACGCGGCGCCTCAAAAGAGCCTGGGGGGAGCCAGGGGGGACTGCGCACTGCGCTACGCAGCGGCCGTCATCACCTTTGCGCTGGGTGCCCGGGCCTACGGGGAAACCCGTCCTCGCGTTTGACACGCCGGGGGGGGTGGTTACGTTGGGCATACATCGGGATTTCGCAGGAAAAACGCAGTCATTTCCAGAGGATGGGAACCGTGGGCAAGATTATCGGAATCGACCTGGGCACCACGAACAGCGTGGTGGCGATCATGGAGGGTCGCGAGCCCAAGGTCATCGTCAACGAAGAGGGAGCTCCCACCACGCCTTCGGTGGTCGCGTTCACGAAGGACGGGGAGCGCCTGGTCGGTCAGGTGGCGAAGCGCCAGGCCATCACCAACCCGGAGCAGACCGTCTACTCGGTGAAGCGCTTCATGGGCCGCCGTTTCGAGGAGACGACCGAGGAAGCGAAGCTCGTCCCCTACAAGGTGGGCCGTGGCCCCAACGGCGACGCGCGCGTGGACATCGCGGGCAAGCAGTACAGCGCCCCGGAGATCAGCGCGCAGGTGCTGCTGAAGCTCAAGCGCGCCGCGGAGAACTACCTGGGTGAGAAGGTGACGGAGGCGGTGATCACCGTCCCGGCGTACTTCAACGACGCCCAGCGCCAGGCCACCAAGGACGCGGGCGAGATCGCCGGCCTCACCGTGCGCCGCATCGTGAACGAGCCCACCGCGGCCGCGCTCGCGTACGGCATGGACAAGAAGAAGGATGAGAAGATCGCCGTCTACGACTTCGGCGGCGGCACCTTCGACGTGTCCATCCTGGAGGTGGGCGAGAGCGTCGTGGACGTGCTCGCGACCAACGGCGACACGCACCTGGGCGGCGACAACATCGACCTGGAGATCATGAACTGGCTGATCAGCGAGTTCAAGAAGGACACCGGGCTCGACGTCAGCAAGGACAAGATGGTCATCCAGCGCCTGAAGGAGGCGGCGGAGAAGGCCAAGATCGAGCTGTCCAGCGCGACGCAGACGGAGATCAACCTGCCGTTCCTCACGGCGGATGCCTCTGGCCCGAAGCACCTGAACGTGAAGCTCACGCGCGCCAAGTTCGAGCAGATGATTGGCCCGCTGGTGGAGCGTTCGCTGGAGCCGTGCCGCAAGTGCCTGAAGGACGCGGGCCTGGACCCCAAGGACCTCAACGAGGTCGTGCTGGTGGGCGGCACCACGCGCATCCCCCTGGTGCAGGAGGCGGTGAAGAAGCTGTTCGGCAAGGAGCCCAACCGCTCCGTGAACCCGGACGAGGTCGTGGCGGTGGGCGCCGCGGTGCAGGCAGGCGTGCTCTCCGGCGAGGTGAAGGACATCCTCCTGCTGGACGTGACGCCGCTGTCGCTGGGCGTGGAGACGCTGGGCGGCGTGATGACGAAGCTCATCGAGCGCAACACCACCATCCCCACGCGCAAGTCGGAGACCTTCTCCACGGCGGCGGATGGCCAGACGCAGGTGGAGATCCACGTGCTGCAGGGTGAGCGCGAGATGGCGGGCGACAACCGCAGCCTCGGCCGCTTCCACCTGACGGGCATGCCCCCGGCGCCGCGCGGCGTGCCGCAGATTGAGGTGACGTTCGACATCGACGCGAACGGCATCCTCAACGTCAGCGCGAAGGACAAGGCGACCGGCAAGGAGCAGAAGGTCACCATCAGCCACTCGTCCGGTCTGTCGAAGGACGAAGTGTCGAAGATGGTGGACGACGCGCGCAGCAACGAGTCCGCGGACAAGGCTCGCCGCGAGCTGGTCGAGGTGAAGAACCAGGCGGAGAGCGCGGCGTACGCCTCGGAGAAGATGCTCAAGGAGAACAAGGACAAGCTCACCCCCGACGTGGCGAAGTCCATCGAAGAGGGTGTCGCGGAGCTGAACCGGGTCCGCGAGGGGCAGGACAAGGACGCCATCAAGGCGGCCCTCGAGAAGCTCCAGCAGGCCAGCTACAAGGCGGCCGAGGAGATGTACCGGGCCACCGGCGGCGCGCCGGGCGCCACGCCTCCTCCGGGCGCCGAGCCCTCCGCGGCTCCGGGCTCCAGCGCCCAGCCGTCCGCGAAGGACGACGTGGTGGACGCCGAGTTCCGCCAGTCGTAAGGCCGTGAGCCTCCCGCCACGAAGCGGGGGCTGAAGACCCGAGGCCGGTGCTCCGTCGAGGGGCGCCGGCCTTCTTCATTTTCTTCCGCGGCGCTGGACGGGTGTGCCGGGCGCGGGATGAGGGCCGGGAGCAACCCCGCGAATTCACGCGGACAGGAAGTGGCGGAGGCGCTGCAAGGGGAGGGCGGGTTCCTCGCGGTCCTTCCACGAAGGTGTCCCGTCATGTCCCGCATCGACTCGCTGTTGTCCGGCCTCCTCCCAGACCTCGCCGCCCCCGAGGGCGCATCCCTTCCTTTGGCCCCGCGCGCACAGGAGCCTTCACGGACGTCGGCCGCTCCGGCCAACTTCGTGGAGGTGTTTCGGGGGAGTGGCGCGCCGGCTCCGAACCCGGCTCCGGCGAGGGCGCCGCAGGTGGCGCCCCGGGCGCGGGAGGGCAATGGCTTCGACTTCGGCGTGGGGGGCGCGTTCCCGCCGAGGCCCACGGGGTCCGTGATGGAGCAGATGAAGCAGGGGGCGCGGCTCTTGGAGCAGACCCAGGCCGCCGCCTTCAGCGTGACGCTGGACAGGGGCCCTTCCATGGACGCCTACGCGCGCACGCAGCTGGCGCAGCTGGACCCGAGCCCGCCCATCGCGGGGGCTCCCACGGCGCTCACGGACTACACCAGCACCCTTCCCGGCGTGTCCGCGAAGGACGCCTTCGAGGCCTTCCTCCGCAACCCGGAGCTGCTCTTCGGCGCGGCGGGCATCTCCCTGCGGCCGGCGGCGAGCGTGCTGACGGATGGCGCCCGGCTGTTCCTGGAGGAGCAGGGGCCGCCGCCGGTGTGGGCGCCCATCACCGTGAAGCTCAACGAGACGGAGCGCGTCGTCCACATCACCACCCTGGACGGACACCCGCTGCGCGGCACCAACCAGTTCGTCTTCGACGACGACGGCAACGGAGGCACGCGCATCCGACAGTACTCGGCCTTCCAGGGCAGCTCTCCGGCGACGTCGGTGGGGCTCGCGCTGATGGATCCTATTGAACGGCAGCATGACATCTGGCGCAGCGTGCACGGACAACTGCATGAGATGCTCAAGCCGCGTTGACATACTGGGCGCAAGCGGGAGGTGACCCATGACGACGCTCCAGACGACGCCGCCGGGACATGACGTGGTCCTCTACGACAGCCACTGCCGCGTGTGCAGCGGCGCCGCGCGGGAGATGCGCAAGCTGGTGGGCGGGACGGGCACACAGCTGCTGTCGTTCCGCGACGAGGGCGTCCTGGACGCCTTCCCCGGCGTGAGCTTCGAGCGCTGCGAGAAGGCCATGCAGCTCATCCAGGCGGACGGCCGGGTCCTGGAGGGAGCGGAGGCCATCGTCCGCGCGCTGGGCCGGCGGCCGTTGGGGCGGCTGCTCTACGTGTACTACGTGCCCGGACTGCGGCAGCTGGCGGACGCGGTGTACGGGGTCGTGGCCCGCTACCGCTTCCGCATCGCGGGTCGCGACTGCCCCGACGGGGCCTGCGCGGTGCACTTCAAATAGGGGGAGGGGCGCGGGTAGCATGCGGCCTTCGTGACTTCGCCCCCTCCCAACCTGCAGGCCGCCCAGTCCTTTCGCCGCTTCTTCGGGGAGCTGCGGGAGACGTACCTGGAGCGGGAAACGCTGTTCACGCAGATTGAACTGGCGCTGCTCTGCCGCGAGCACGTGCTGGTGGTGGGGCCGCCCGGGACCGCGAAGAGCGCGGTCGCCAGCGCCGTCCTGGGGCGCATCACCGACGAGGTGTCCGGGCTGCCGTCGCTGTTCTCCAAGCAGATCGCGGAGACGACGCTGCAGACGGACCTCATCGGGCCGGTGGACTTCAAGGTCCTCACGGAGACGGGGCGCACGGAGTACCTCACCGACGAGGGCATGCTGGGGGCGGTGCACGCGTTCCTGGACGAGGTCTTCGACGGCCGGGACATGCTGCTGCGCTCCATCCTCAACGTGATGTACGAGCGGGAGCTGAAGCACGGCCGCAAGGTGACGGCCGGCCGCACCGAGTGCGTGGTGATGACGAGCAACCGGTACCTCACGGAGGTGCTCGCGCGCTCGCCGGAGCTGCTCCTGGCGTTCGCGGACCGGTTGAGCTTCATCAGCTTCGTTCCCAAGGCCTTCGCCCGGCGGGAGAGCCGGGCCGCCATGCTGCACCGCTTCGTGCACGGGACGCGGCCGGACCTGCGCGCCACGCTGACGCTCCAGCAGCTGGACCTCCTCCAGGACGCGGTGGCGCAGGTGAAGGTGCCCGGCCACGTGCTGGAGGGCGTGGAGATGCTCACGGACGCGCTGGAGCGCGCGCTCGTGGCGCAGGTGTCGAAGCTGCCGGACTACGTGCCCACGAAGTACTTCTCCCAGCGCTCGGTGGTGAAGGCGCTCTGGACGCTGAAGGCGGCGGTGGTGCGCGATCAGATCTACCGCCGTCCGGACCGGCTGCTCGAGGCCACGGTGGAGGACCTGGACGCGCTGCGCTGGTTCTTCCTGCTGGGCGGCCCGGCCGCGGCGGAGGTGGACGCGCTGCTCAAGACGGCGGTGGACCCTCGCGAGCGGGCGCAGCTGGAGATCGTCCGGCTGGAGCAGCGCACCTTCGACGAGGTGCTGGGCAAGGTGCGCCAGGAGCTGGGCGGCGGCGTGGAGCGCGAGGCGACGACGCTCGCGGCCGCGGATGACGTGAACGCGGCGGAGGGCTTGAGCCGCAACTGGCAGGCGGGCGTGGTGTCCACCACCGCGCGCGCCGTGCTGGGCAAGCTGGTGCCGGGCCCCCGCCATGGCCAGAACCGGGCGCCGCTCTTGGTGGCGGCGCGCGCGCTGGTGGCCGCCCTGGAGCAGCGGCTGTCGCGCGGCATGGCGACGGGGCAGGGCGAGGGGCGCGGCGGCGTGGCGTTGCTCATCGCCATCCGCGACGTGCTGGAGCTGAGCCGGGCGGTGCCGGAGCTCAAGCCGGGCTACCCCGCGCTGTGTGAAGCGGCCGCGCGGTTCCTGGAGCAGGCGCTGGAGATGAGCGCGTCCGCGGCGGAGGGGCTCGCGTTCGAGGACAGCGTCAAGATGGAGTGGCTGGTCGGGCTCGCGGAGAACCTGGAGGAGGAGCTGGGCGTGATGGGCTTGCTGGTGGCGCTGATCAGCGAGGAGGTGCCGTCACTCCACGCGCGGCTGCGCGACGCGGAGCGGAACACGCGCCGCCGGGTTGTGGCCGCGCTTCGGCGCCGGGTGTCGGCGGCGTTCCCCGCGCAGGCGCCCCGGGGCCGCAAGGATCCGCTGGATGCGCTGTCCGCGGACTCGCGCCGCCTCACCCAGCTGGAGACCGCCCTGACGGCGTTGGACCCCTCGCAGGCCGGGTTGAAGCAGGAGATGCTCCGGCCGCTGAGCGTGGCGTACGCGCGCGAGGTGCTGGGGGCAACTCCCTTCGAGCGCATCGAACAGTACGGCCGCGCGGTGCAGGCGGTGGCGGAGAACCTGCGGCGCGAGGGCGTGAAGGCGGAGCCGGTGCTCGCCGAGTGCCGCGACCTGATGGAGAACCGTCTCCGGGAGCACGCCCGCGTGCTGTCGCGCGAGGTGGCCACCCCCCCACCAGCCCCCAACGCAGTGCTCAGCGGCGACGCGTACACCTACTACCGGGGCGAGCTGTCCGCGCAGGCGCCCGACGGCGAACTCTACGCGCTGGTGGCCCTGGACGGGCAGCTGATGGCGGCGCGTCCCCCGTCCGCGTCGGCGTTCCTCTCCGACACGGTGCACGCGGCGGTGGGCGAGGCGGAGCTGTCCTTCCTCCAGTCGCGCATCAAGTACCTGCGCAGCTGGCTGACGCAGCTGCTGTCCGCGCTGCCCGCGCCGGACGCGCTCAACGGCCGCGCCGACGCGGAGCGCACCTTCGAACGGCTGGTGCGCAGCCGCTTCCCCCAGCTCGCGCTCAAGGAGGGCGAGTTGGTGCGGCTCGGTGCCGCCCTGGGCCTGCTGGAGACGCTCCCGGGCGAATTGGGCGAGCGCGCGCGCAAGCTGTCCACCCAGCTTCGCGGCATCGACGAGGACTTCGGACGCTTCAGCCGGCAGGTGCTGGAGCGGCGGACCGCGCAGTGAACGGAAGGCGGCGCTGAGACGTGCTCGCGCGTCGGCTCACTCCCCTGCGGCAGCGCCTGGATGCGCTCCGCCAGCCCGTGACGGCCCGGGGTGGCGCGTGGTCCTGGCCCTTCGGCCGCAAGCTGAAGGGGCCGGAGGACCTGGGCCTGCCGGTACTCGTGGCGCTCGACCGCGAGCTGGACCGCGTGGGCGTCCATACCGCCGCCGATGCCCGGCTGCTGCTCGCGCTGGGCACCCAGCGGGGCAGGGCGGGGGCGCTCGCGCAGGGGCTCGCCGCGCGCGCGAACCAGGCCCTGGAGGAGTTCGAGGAGTGCATGCGCCTGGTGGAGAGGGCGCACCGCTCCGGGGAGATGCCGTCGGGCGCGCTCACCGCGCTGGACCGTGGCTTCGTGCGGCTGGCCCGCGCGGTGAAGGTGGCGGACCTCTTCAGCCGCCCGCTGGAAGCAGCCGGCGGTGACGACGCGCCGTTTGAAATCTTCGAACGCCCGGCCGGGACGACCCGCGAGCGGCCGCCGGCCAATGCCCGCCTGGCCGTCGCGGAGCTGCTGGCCGCCCGTGCCCGGGACAACGTCATCGACCTGGTGCAGAAGCGGCGTGACCTGGACCTGGCCCACGAGATGCTTCTGCGCCTGGGCACGACGGACGCGGACCGCGCGCGGAGCATGGCGCTGCGCAACGACGTGGCGGAGGCACGCGAGCGGGTGCGCGAGGTGCCTCCCACGCGCTCGCTGGAGGCGCTGGTGCGCAACGTGCGGGAGAGCGCCCAGAAGGATCCCCGGGGCGCCTACCGTTCGTTGCAGGGCCTCTACGAGCGCGCCATCGAAGCGGGAGACTCGGAGCTGGCCTCCGCGGCTCGGCGCGCGCTGACGCCGCTGCTTCCCCCGGAGCCCCGGCTGACGCGGATGGTGGAGGACGCGGAGGCGGGCGCACGGCTCCAGTGGCTGGGGGAGTCGGACGCCGAGGTGGACTCCGGGCGCGAGAAGGAGGACGCGCCGGACGAGCAGCTGGCGGACCTGGCGTTCTCCCTGAAGCCGGAGCAGCTGGCCACGTTCGACCTGGCGGCGGGGTGTGCCCGCTACTTCGACGTGGAGGACTCGCTGTCGGAGGAGATCGTCGAGAAGGACGCCGCCGCCGCGCGCGCCGTTCCGCGCCAGGTGCCCTATCCGACGCAGACGATGTCCTTCACCACCACGGGCAGCCTGGACGAGATCCACCACTTCGTCATCACGGATCCGCGGCGCCTGCTCCAGGACCTCGCGGGGCACCGGCAGCTCGTGCGCACGTACCTGGACGACGCTCCGCCCCCCAAGCCGCGCAAGGTGAAGCGCACCGCCGTGCGCGTCTATGTCTGCGACGCCTCCGGCTCCATGCACGGCGCTCGGGCGCGCTTCCGTGACGCCCTCATCATCGCGGAGCTGAACAACCTGCGCGTGAAGGCGCGGCGCGGAGAGAACTTCGACCCGCTCTACTTCAGCTTCTTCAACGACGTGCCCACGGAGCTGGCCCGCGTGGACACCGCCGCGGAGGCGACCCGGCAGATTGAGAAGCTCTTCCGGGACTCACCCGCGGAGGGGCAGACGGACATCTCGCTGGCCCTGCTGTCCGCGTTCGACTCCATCCGCGCCGCGCAGGGGCGCGACCCGTATCTCGCTCGCGCCACGGTGGTGCTGATCACCGACGGCGAGGACCGCGTGGACCTGGACCTCATCCGCCGCACCCGCGCGCCCATGGGCGCCCTGGACATCGCGCTGAGCTTCATCTCGCTGGGCGAGGAGAACCCGGACCTCAAGTCCCTGGTGCTGGAGCAGCGCGCCGCGGGAGGCCGCGCCTTCTACCACCCGCTCTCCGACGAGGAGATCCGCTGGGCGCGCACGGAGTTCGACACGCCCTGGCGCACGCTCTTGCCTCGCGACGTGCCGGCCTCGCTGGAGGCCCTGGAGGCGCTGGCCCCGCACCTGGACGCGCTGGAGGCGGTGGCGGCCGGCCGCGCGCCCGGAGCGGGCGTGGCCGTGGAGGCCTCCTTCGACGCGCTCTTCCCGCCCACGCCCGCAACGCCCGCCGTGCCGGAGACGCCCGGCGCGGAGCTGGTGGCGCGGGTGACGGACATCCTGGAAGCGGTGGGCGAGGCCGCGTCGCTCGCCCCCACGGACCGCCGCGCGACGGAGAGCGTGGTGCTCCTGCAGCACCTGCTGTCCGTCTACGGACTCACGCCCGCGCGCTACCTGGCCGTGCTGTCCGGCGGCGGGCGCCCGGTGGGCGAGGCGTTGGAACGGGTGCGGCTGCTCTGCCGCCCGTTCGGGTAGGCTTCAGGGCACGCGCCATGTTCGGCTTCCTCAAACGCAAGAAGACACCCCCGGCGCCCGTGGACCCCCTGGCCACGTTCGATCGGCTCATCGAGGACCTGGAGCGCCAGGCGGCCGAGGTGCGCAAGTCCGCCGCCACGCTGCTGGCCTTGAAGGGCGAGCTGTCCCGCTCGGTGACGCGCTACACGGCCCGCCTGGGCGACATCGCCGGACGGCGCCAGACGGCGCAGGACCGAGGAGACGCGAAGGGCGTGGGCGTGCTGGAGCGCGACCGCGTGCAGACCGAGCGCCTGCTGGAGTCCACGCGCGAGTCGCTGCGGCGCGCGGAGCGGGACTCGGAGCTGCTGCTGGGCGCGGCCGGTGAGCTGGGCGAGCGCGTGGCGGACCTGCGCATCGAGCGTGAGAGCGCGTCCGCGCGGATGGCCGCCGGCGGCGTCGTCACGGAGGCCCTGCGCGAACAGGTGGAGCGCTTCGACCGGGTGATGGCGCTGGAGGCCGCGCGCGACGAGGTGGAGAAGGCGCACGCCCTGGCGGACATCTACCGCGAGGAGCACCAGCCCTCCGCTTCGCCCCGGCGCGTGAAGTAGGGGAGGGGGCTGCTTCAGGTCCGCCGCGCGGTCTGGTGCAGCTCCAGCACGATGTTGCCGCCCTTGAAGAGCCGCACCGCGCCGGACGTCTGGCTCACCGTGAGCGCGATGCAGTGCGTGGAGGAAGTAATCCCCGCGGAGGCCGCGTGGCGCGCGCCCAGGCCCAGGGGAATCTTCACCGTGTCGTCGTTGGCGGACAGGTAGCGGCCCGCGGACAGCACCACGCCATCCTCGCGGATGACGAACGCGCCGTCCAGCACGGAGAAGTTCTTGATGGCGTCGCGAATCTTCGGGTCGAGCACGTTGCGCTCGGACTCCGACAGGCCCTGGAACGGGTTGATGGTGAGCTGCCGGCTCTTCTCCAGCACGCTCGTGTGGTCACCAATCGTGATGATGGTCCCGATGGGATGGCCCTCGAAGCCCTCCTGGCCAATCTGCAGCGCCAGCTGGATCAGCGCGTCCACCACCTGCGAGTTGAACTCCTCGCCCAGCTTCACGCCCTCGATGGCCAGCCGGTCGTCCAGCGACCCGCCGATGCGCATCTGCATCAGCGTGTCCGGCGCGCGGCCCACCTTGCCCGTCATGCAGAGCACGAGGTCGCCCTCCTTGAACGCCCCCTGAGACAGCGCGGACACGAGCGCCACCTTCACCCGCTCCGTGCGCGAGTAGTCGTACGCGGGGATGACCAGCGCGCGGAACTTCCTGCGCTGGAGTTCCTGTGCCAGCGGTTCCAACGTCACCGCGTACACCAGCTTCTTGCGCGCGGGCTTACCCCGGAGGTCATCCGGAGGAATGGGCACGTCGCTGATGTAGAGGAAGTGGTCGACCTCGCTCTTGGCGGCCAGGGTGAGCGCCGAGCGCAAGAATTCCCGATCGAACTTCGTGTTGTCGCTCAAGGGGCTCCTCGTGAACCCACGATTTGAAGCCGGTCAGCTTGACACTGGCAGCTGCATGAATAAAGCTTTCGGGCCCTTTTTTTGGGGCAGGCCCCCTCTACCCGTCCAACGGAGCCGCAGGCTGTGAACCAGAAAGATCTCAAGCGTTACAAGAAGATGCTCGAGGACAGCAAAGCGAGCCTGCTCGAAAGCGCGAAGAAGACCCTGGTGGAGGAGTCTTCGTTCGACACGGACGACCTGCCTGACGAAATCGACCAGGCCGCCTCCGAGTACACCCAGTCCATGGTCTTCCGCCTGCGGGACCGCGAGAAGTTCCTCCTGCAGAAGATCGACGGCGCCCTCAAGCGCGTGGAGGACGGCACCTTCGGCATCTGCGAGCGCTGCGAGGAGGACATCTCCCCCAAGCGCCTGGATGCGCGTCCGGTGACGACGCTCTGCATCCGCTGCAAGGAAGAGCAGGAGAAGAAGGAAAAGTCCTACGGCTGAGGCCGTAGTGCTTCACCGGACCGCACGGTGTCCCCGTGCGGTCCGTTGCTTCAGACCGCCGCGGGCTGGATCTCCACCCGCAGCAGCTGCCGGCCGATGAGGAAGTGATCGCCGTTGTCGACGAAGGTCGGCCCCGCCAGGCGGATGAAGGTGCCGTTGGACGAGCCCACGTCGCGCACCATCAGCCGGTCTCCCCGCACCTGCAGGAGCGCATGCCGCCCGGACACGAAGCCGTCCGTGGGGAAGGCGATGTCGCCCTGCTCGCGACCCAGCAGGTTGTCCCCGTCCTTGAGCGGGAAGGCCGCGCCGCGCAGGCCGCCCTCCAGCAGCTGGATGAGCCGCAGCCGGTAGCCGGGATCCGGCGAGCCCCACACCTGCGTGCCGCCAGGCCCCAGCGCCGCCGCCGGGATGGGCTCCAGCACCATGCGCTGGCGTCCCAGGCGCAGCTCTCCACCGGCGGGCAATTCACGCTCGTTGCGCAGGCGCACGAAGACGCCGTTGGCGCCGCCCACGTCCTCGATGGCGAGCCTTGCGCCGGAGAAGAAGAAGCGCGCCTGCACGGGCATGATGAACGGGTCGTCGGTGAGCGCGATGTCCGCCTGCTGTCCGCAGGTGAGGGTGTCGCGCTGCATGCGCACGAGCGACTCCGGGCCTCCGTCCGCGCGCACCACGCGGATGGACACCTGCGGGCGCGACGAGATGTGCGCCACGGCCATCACCATGGTCCCGGAGCGCAGCGCCGAGCCGCAAGCTCGGCAGACAGTGGCATCCCGGGAATTCTCGGTGTCACAGCGGGGGCAATAGTCCACGGCGTCCATGCGAGCGTCCCTTCTAGCAGGCCCGCGCCGCGTTGGGGGGCCCGACAGCGCACGGCTTGCTCCCCACCCGAGCGGCATGGTGAAGTCCCGGCCCCACCGACTGGACGCTGACGTGTACTGCCCTTCCTGCGGCGCCGACGCCGAAGACTCCTCCCGCTACTGCCCCGCCTGCGGCGCGACGCTCCTGCGCTCGGCGGACGGCGGCGACGAATACGTGGGCAAGACGATTGCCTCCAAGTACCGGGTGGAGGCCCTCATCGGCGAGGGCGGCATGGGCAAGGTGTACCGCGCCCGTCAGCTCGCGCTGGACAAGATGGTGGTGCTGAAGGTGCTGCGCCACACGCTCTTGTCGGACGAGCGCACCGTCGCGCGCTTCCAGCGCGAGGCCAAGGCCGCAAGCCGCCTCAACCACCCCAACTCCATCAGCGTGCTGGACTTCGGCCAGGCCGACGACGGCGCGCTCTTCATCGCGATGGAGTACGTGGCCGGGCAGGACCTGCATCAGCTCCTCAGCCGCGAGTGGCCGCTGGGCGAGGCGCGCGTGGTGCGCATCGTCCTTCAAATCCTGAGCGCGCTGTCGGACGCGCACGGCGCGGGCGTCATCCACCGGGACCTGAAGCCCGAAAACATCATGGTGGAGCAGCGCCGCAACGAGCCGGACTTCGTGAAGGTGCTGGACTTCGGCATCGCGAAGATCACCGACTCGCAGGACGAGGGCCCGGCCCTCACGCGCGCGGGCTTCGTGTGCGGCACCCCCGAGTACATGTCGCCGGAGCAGGCGCGGGGCGCGGTGCTGGACCACCGCTCGGACCTGTACGCGGTGGGCGTCATCCTCTACCAGCTGATGACAGGCCTGTTGCCCTTCGAGTCCGACTCCGCGGTGGGCTTCGCCACCAAGCACCTCACCGAGGAGCCGCCCCCGCCCACGCGCCGCCGCCCGGACGCGCGCATCTCCCCGGGCATGGAGCGGCTGATCCTCCGCGTCCTGTCCAAGGACCCGGATGACCGGCCGGCCAACGCCGCGGCCTTCAAGACGGAGCTGCTCGCGGTGGACAAGGAGCGCCGCCGCGGGGGCGCCAGCGCCAGCGCCGGTGACTCGGGCGGGCGCCGTCCGCAGCCCTCGGGCGTGCTGGCCCCCATCCCGCGCAAGTCGCAGGCCGCGCACAACTCTCCGCGCAACGACACGGGCTGGAACGACGTGACGGTGGAGGCCACCGTCCAGGGCCTGCCCCACTCGCGCACCCCGGTCTCCGCGGAGGCCACGCTCGCGCAGGAGGGCACCCGGACCGCCGTGGTCGCGCCCGCCTCCAGTGGCGGCGAGGGCATCATCCTCTTCTTCAAGGCGCTCACCACGGTGCTGGTGCTGGGGGCGGTGGGCTTCTTCGTCTACTACTTCGGCATTGGCGCGGGCAGCGGCGCGGACAACGGCGCGTACCAGCCGCCGCAGAACGCGCCCCGTCCCATCAACGCGGGCGCGGACGTGCCGGACTACCAGCGGCAGATCCCCAGCGCCTCGCGCAACGTGGACAAGGCACGCAAGCTGACGCGCGACGGTGACCGCGACGTGCTCAACGGCGAGCTGGGCCGCGCCACGTCCCTCTACCGCGAAGCCTTCCAGTACAACCCGGAGGCGGAGCTGGCCCTCAAGCTGGGCGAGCTGTACTGGCAGCGCGACAACACCGACGAGGCCCGCGGCTGGTGGGTGCGCCACCTGACCGACATGCCGGACTCGCGTGCGCGCGCGTACATCGAGGTCCGGCTGGGCAGCCCGGTGGCGCGTCCCTCGGCGCCCTGAGCGCCGGCGTAGGACCGGCCCGCGGATCCGCGCTGCGGTAGCGCGTCCGTCAGCGCCCGGAGTGCTCGCGTAGGACCGGCCTGGTGATGCCCGGCCCGGTCGGGCGCGAGCCGCCCCGTCAGCCCAGCGTCTCCACCTGCATGACGTGCTGGCCCAGGCGGACGCGGTCGCCCGGACGCAGGGGACGCTCCGTCGCGGGCGGGATGCGCACGAAGGTGCCCAGGCCGCCGGACAGGTCCCTCAGCATGGCGCCCGTCGCCGTGGGGCTGAGCTCGCAGTGCCGGCCGGCGAGCCCCTCGTCGTTGGGGTACGCGAGGTCGCAGTGCGCCTGGCCGATGGTGAGCAGCGCCGCGGCCGTCACCACCGCGCGGCCCGCCCTGCCACCCATGTGCACCTCCTCCACGCCGTACAGCGCCTGGCCCAGCGGCACGGGCGAGCCGTACGCGGTGGGCCGGCCCGCCACGGGCGCGGGGGACTCCACGCGGCCGGTGAAGCGGAACAGCCGCTGACCGGCGCTGAAGAGGGCGCGCGGCGCCAGGGGCTCCGTGCCGGAGAAGGTGACGTAGACGCCGGACGCGCTCGACTCGTCGCGCACGAAGAGGGCGCCGTCCTTCACCAGGAAGGTGGCGTGCAGCGGCGACACGAAGACGTCATCCGGGAAGAGGATGGCCCCGCGCTGGCGGCCCACCACACAGCCCGTCACCGGCAGCTTGTAGCGCTGGCCGCGCGTCGTCCCGGCGATCACCGCCAGCCCGAAGCGCGACGCCACCGGGGCCGGACGCGCCGTGGCGCCCGTGGGCGTGGGCCCCGCGGGAGGGGGCGCGCCCGCCGGAACCGGGGCCGTGGACCCCGTGCCGCCCCGGGGCGGGAGCGCGTTGTCCGGCACGGGCGGAGGGGGGCGGGTGTTCGCGGGCGGAATGGCCGGCCCGTAGCCCGCGCGCGGCGGAGACTGGGGCGTCCCGGCGGCGGGCGGCGCGGCCCGGCGGGCCTCCACCATCAGGCCCTGGGCGGCGGTGGGCGGCGGGGTGCGCGCGGAGGGCTTGAGCCCGGGCGGCACCGCGCTGGGCGGCGGAGGCGGCGTGGACGGCGCGACCGGCTCTCCGGGGCGCGTGAAGCTCGCGACGGCGGCGGGACGGCCAGGGCCCGTGCCAGCGGGCGTCATCGCCGGCCGGGCAGGGGGCGCGGCCGCCGGACGGGGGGCGGGCGCCGCCTCTTCCAGCGCCTGGCCGCACAGCACGCAGGTGGCCGAGCGTGGCGGGTTGTAGCCGTCACATTTCGGGCAGACCACCGGGAGCGTGGACAGCAGAAGCTGAGACATGGGCAGAGGGCCAATCTAGGGGGGCGTGAAACGCCCGGTCAACGAAAGCCTCGGACGAAACTCCAATAGCGCCCGGGCTCCGGGACCCGGTGGGGCACGCGATGTTCCAGGGTAACGTTGCCCCTGCTGTTTGAGGCAGTTACGATTGTCACCGCCTCGATGATTCGCCTGAACGACATCCTGCAGCGGGTTGCGTCGTACCACCCGGACCCCGACCTGGACATCATCAAGAAGGCGTACGTCTACTCGGCCAAGGTCCATCAGGGGCAGCTCCGCAAGTCGGGAGAGCCCTACCTCATCCACCCGCTGGAGGTGGCGGGCATCCTGGCGGAGCTGAAGCTGGACGAGGCGTCCATCGTCACCGGACTCCTCCACGACACCATCGAGGACACGCTCGCCACCGCGGAGGAGCTCACGGAGCTCTTCGGCCCGGAGGTCGCCCAGCTGGTGGACGGCGTGACGAAGCTGTCCAAGTTCTCCGCGTCCGCGACGCTCTCCCAGGAGGAGAAGCAGGCGGAGAACTTCCGCAAGATGATCATCGCGATGGCGCAGGACATCCGCGTCATCCTCGTGAAGCTGGCGGACCGCACGCACAACATGCGGACGCTGGATCACATGTCCGAGGAGAAGCAGGCCCGCATCGGACAGGAGACGCTGGACATCTACGCGCCCCTGGCCAACCGCCTGGGCATCTCCTGGATCAAGACGGAGCTGGAGGACCTGTCCTTCCGCTACGTGAAGCCCCAGGAGTTCTTCGCGCTGGAGGAGCAGCTCAACAAGCGCAAGAAGGAGCGCGAGGCGTACATCGAGGACACCTGCGACCTGATGCGCGCCAAGCTCCAGGAGCGCGGCCTCAAGGGCGACGTCAGCGGGCGCTTCAAGCACGTCTACAGCATCTGGAAGAAGATCAAGTCGCAGGGCATCGACTTCGATCAGATCCACGACATCATCGCGTTCCGCATCATCGCGCCGTCCGTCCCCGCCTGCTACGAGGCGCTGGGCATGGTGCACCAGATGTGGAAGCCGGTGCCGGGGCGCTTCAAGGACTTCATCGCCATCCCGAAGCCCAACATGTACCAGTCCCTGCACACCACGGTGATTGGTCCGTTGAGCGAGCGCGTGGAGGTGCAGATCCGCACCGCGGAGATGCACAAGATCGCCGAAGAGGGCATCGCCGCGCACTGGGCCTACAAGGAAGGCCGCGCGCCCATCTCCAAGGACGACGAGAAGTTCGCCTGGCTGCGCCAGCTGATGGAGTGGCAGCAGGACCTCAAGGACCCCAAGGAGTTCCTGGAGACGGTGAAGGTGGACCTCTTCACCGACGAAGTTTTTGTCTTCACGCCCAAGGGCGACGTGCGCAGCCTGCCGCGCGGCGCGACGCCGGTGGACTTCGCGTACGCCATCCATAGCGACGTGGGCGGCCGGTGCGTGGGCGCGAAGGTGAACGGGAAGATTGTTCCCCTGCGCTACAAGCTGAAGAACGGCGACACGGTGGAGGTGCTCACCAGCCCGCAGGCGCACCCGTCCAAGGACTGGCTCACCTTCGTCAAGACGAGCCGCGCGCAGCAGCGCATCCGCGGCTTCATCAAGCAGCAGCAGCGCGACAAGAGCCTGCAGCTGGGCCGCGAGCTGGTGGAGCGCGAGTTCAAGCGCTTCCAGCTCAACTTCAACAAGCAGATGAAGTCCGGCGAGCTCAAGAAGGTCGCCGAGGAGCTGGGCTTCCGCGTCGAGGACGATCTGCTGGTGGCGATTGGCTACGGCAAGGTGACGCCGCAGCAGCTGGTGCAGCGCATCGTGCCGCAGGAGAAGCTGGCGCAGGCGGAGCCGCCCCCGCGTCCCTCGGACAGCGGCGGGACGGGCAGCGGCGCGGGGAACAACGCCTCCATGCTGCCGGGCCTGTCGCGCATGACGGACCTGGCCAAGCGGCTCGTCGGGCGCAACAGCCGCAGCGGCGTCCAGATTGGCGGCGTGGACGACGTGCTGGTGCGCTTCGGGCGCTGTTGCAACCCCGTTCCCGGGGACCCCATCGCGGGGTTCATCACCCGGGGGCGGGGCGTGACGGTGCACACGGTGGGGTGTGAGAAGGCCCTGGCCACGGACCCCGAGCGGCGCGTGGACGTGTCCTGGGACGTGAAGGGCGACTTCAAGCGGCCCGTCACGCTGCGCGTGCTGACGGCGGACCGGCCGGGCCTGTTGGCGGACATCACCAACACGTTCTCCAAGAAGAGCGTCAACATCTCCCAGGCGAACTGCCGGGCCACCGGCGACGACCGGGCCGTCAACACCTTCGAGGTCACCATCTCCGACCTCAAGCAGCTGACGGACCTGATGCGCTCCATCGAGCGGTTGACGGGCGTCTACTCGGTCGAGCGAATCTAGCCCCGGCCTGTGCTACAGCGCGCGGCGGACCCGCGGCCCCGTTTCGCTTCAGGGGGCCGCCTCAACGCGAGGTGTGCTGCATGGCGCGCAAGGCAATCCACTCCGACGACGCCCCCAAGGCGATTGGCCCCTACTCCCAGGCCGTGCAGGTGGACGCCGGGAAGATGACGTTCCTGTCCGGCCAGATTCCCCTGGACCCCAAGACGATGGAGATGGTCACCGGCGACGTCGTCGCGCAGGCCGAGCAGGTGATGAAGAACCTGAAGGCCGTGCTCGCCGCCAGCGGCCTGGACTTCAGCCACGTCGTGCGCTGCACCATCTTCCTCACCGACCTGGGTGACTTCGCCAAGGTGAACGAGGTCTACGGCCGCTCCTTCACGGGCGCCCCGCCGGCCCGCGCCACCGTGCAGGTGTCCGCGCTGCCGCGCGGCTCCAAGGTGGAGATCGACGCCATCGCCGTGTCCTGACGGAAGCCTGTCAGACGCGTAGAAACACGAAGGCCGCCGGTTCCCGCTGTGGGAGCCGACGGCCTTGTGCATTTCAGCAGCGCGGGAGGACTACTTCGCTTCCGCCGCCATCACGACGCCGGCCTTCTTCAGCTCCTCGTCGATGACCTTCTTGAAGGCATCGAAGGGCTGCGCACCCACCAGCGTGCGGCCGTTGATGAAGAACGTCGGGGTGCCGTTGGCGCCCTTGGAGGCGCCGTCCGCCATGTCCGACTCGATCTGCTTGTCGAACTTGCCGGAGTCCAGGTCCGCCTTGAACTTGTTCATGTCCAGCTTCAGCTCCTGGGCGTACTTCTCCAGGCTCTCGCGGTCCAGCGAGCGCTGGTTGGCGAAGAGCTTGTCGTGCATCTCCCAGAACTTGCCCTGCTCGTTCGCGGCCATGGAGGCCACGGCGGCGAGCTTCGCGTGCTGGTGGAAGGACAGGGGCTGGTGCTTGAAGGCGATCTTGACCTTGCCCTTGTAGACCTTCTCCACCTGCTCCAGGGTCGGCACGGCGCGGCTGCAGAAGGGGCACTCGAAGTCGGACCAGGCGACGATGGTGACGGGCGCGTTCTTCGGGCCGCGCACCGGGGCGTTGCCCACTTCCACCTTCTGCACGGCCGGCTCGGCGGGCGCCGCGGGGGCGGCCGGAGCGGCGTTCACGTTGTCCTGGTTCAGCCTGGCGTAGAGCTCCTCCGCCTTGGTGCCGGCGGCGAGCGCCTTGTCGGCCTTGGCGATCTCCTGGTCGATGAGGGGCTTGAAGGCCTCGAAGGGCTGCGCGCCGGAGAGGAAGCGGCCGTTGATGAAGAAGGCCGGGGTGCCGTTGGCGCCCACCGACATGCCCGCGGAGGCGTCCGCGTCCACCTTCGCGGAGATCTTGGCGGACTCCAGGTCGGCCTTGAACTTGTTCATGTTCAGGCCCAGCTCCTGGGCGTACTTCTCCAGGTCACCGCGCTCCAGGGCGCGCTGGTTGGCGAAGAGCTTGTCGTGCATCTCCCAGAACTTGCCCTGCTCGTGGGCGGCCATGGAGGCCTGCGCCGCGAGCTTCGCGTGCGAGTGCATGGGCAGCGGCTGGTGGCGGAACACCACGCGCACGTCCTTGCCGTAGGTCTCCTTGATCTTGTTGAGCGTCGGCACCGCGCGGCTGCAGAAGGGGCACTCGAAGTCGGACCACTCGACGATGGTCACCTTCGCGGTGGCCGGGCCGAAGGAGGGCGAGTCCGAGGGGATCTCCACCTTCTTCGCGGCGGCGGCGGGCTCCGCCTGGGGCTGGGAGGGGCGCGAGGGGGCGCGGTCGACGCCCTTCTCGATGGTGCGCGCGTACACCTGCGACGGCGCGACGCCGCTCTTCACCAGGCCCTCGGCCTTGGCGAGCTCCTCGTCGATGAGGGCCTTGAAGTTGTCGATGGGCTGCGCGCCGGAGAGGAAGCGGCCGTTGATGAAGAAGGCCGGCGTGCCGCTGGCGCCCATCTGCTGGGCCAGGGCCTGATCCTTGTCGATGGTGGCGCCCAGGCGCTCATCCGCCATGTCCGCCTTCCACTTCGCCACGTCCAGGCCGAGCTGCTTGGCGTAGCCCTCCAGGCTCTCCGCATCCAGCTTCTTGTTGTTGGCGAAGAGCAGGTTGTGCATGTCCCAGTACTTGCCCTGCTCACCGGCCGCGAGCGCCGCGAGGGCGGCGGGGCGGGCGTGCGGGTGGAAGGACAGCGGGTTCTGGCGCATCACCACGCGCAGCTTGCTGCCGTAGTCCTTCTGGAGCTGCTCGACGGTGTTGTGCGCGCGGCTGCAGAACGGGCACTCGTAGTCGGAGAACTCCACGATGGTGACGAGCGCGTTGGCGCTGCCCTTCGTCGGGGCGCCGTCCACGGGCACCTTGAAGACGGTGGGGTCCACGGCGCGCGCGGGCTTGTTGGCCGCCTGCGCGACGGTGGGCGTGTTACCGGTGGTGGATTTCGAGCCGGTGGCGGCACGGCCGCCAACGAACCCGAGCACCAGGCCGACCAGCAGGGCCACGATGACATTGGGCTTCATGGGTTGGGAATGCTCCTGCGCCATAGGTCCGACTCCGGGCCCCAAGCGGGTGTCTGGGTAGGGAAAGGGGCGGGGTACTTAACAGAGGGAATTCCAGACACGCAAGCCGCGATGACCGCCTGCGTCCGCCCGATATCCAGAGGCCTCGAAGGGGCGGACAACGGCGCGTGGGGCAGCAAAATTCCCTCTGGGCGCGCGTGCCGTAGCGCTTGGGCCGTCACGGTTCCGTGAGAGGATGCGGGGCCATGGAAGCCGGTGTGCGCGTGGATACGTCCGGGGCCCTCTGCCCGGTGCCCATCCTGGAGATCGCCAAGGCCATGCGCCGCCTTGAGCCCGGGACGCTGGTGGAGCTGGTCTCCACCGACCGAGGGCTGGAGGCGGACCTGCCCGCGTGGTGCGACGCGACGGGCAACGAGCTTGTCCGCATGGAGCGCCGCGGCGCCCACTATGTGGGCTGGGTGCGCAAGGCGGGGTGAGCGTCCGTGGGGCGCGGGCCTACAGCAGCTGAAGGACGCGGTCCTCCAGGCGGCGGCCCCGGCTGACGCCGAGGATGAGCACCTGGTGCTGGAGGAGGTGAGCGACGGTGCGGCTGATGACCTCCTCCGCCTTGTGGGCCTGGCCGTCGAAGCGCACGCGCAGCACGTCCGTGCCCTCCATGCGCGCGTCGGTGACGCCGGGCAGCGAGGTGATTTCGGGGATGATGACGTCGCCCCGGGCGAGCTGGACGCGGAACTCGGCGCCCTGGCCGGTGAGCTCGGACATGGTGCCCGCCTGCGCGAGCGAGCCCTTGTCGAGGATGGCGGCGGCGTCGCACAGCTCCTCCAGCTCCTGGAGGTTGTGGCTGGAGACGACGACCGTCTGCGTGCCCCGCATGTCCTTGATGACCTGGCGCACCTGCGCGGCGATGCGCGGATCCAGGCCGGCGGTGGGCTCGTCCAGGAGGACGAGCGGCGGGCGGCCCATCAGGGCCTGGGCCATGGCGGCGCGCTTGGCCATGCCGTGGCTGAGCGCCTGCGTCTGGACCTTCCAGGCCTCCATGAGGCCCACCTTCTCCAGGGCGCCACGGGCCTCGTGCTCCGGCTGGGGCAGGTCCGACAGGCGGGCCCAGTACATGAGCAGCGCGCCCACCTCCCAGCCGGGGGGCAGCACCGCGTCCTGGGGCAGCGCGCCCACGCGGCCCTTGAGGGCGCCGGGCGCGGTGGGCGACACGCCCATCACCTGGAGCGAGCCCTCGGACGGGTAGAGGTAGCCGCACATCATGGAGAAGGTCGTCGTCTTGCCGGCGCCGTTGGGGCCGATGAGGCCGAAGACGTCGCCCTGGCGCACCTGGAGGCTCACCGCGTTGACGGCGACCTTCGGGCCGAAGCGCTTGGAGACGTTGTTCAGCTGGATGGCCAGGTCGCTCACAGGTCCCTCGCGCGCAGGACGCCGTAGGCGCCGAAGAGGAAGACGGCCGCGAAGGCCGCGTAGGCCGCGCCGCTGGTGGCGAACTCGGCGAGCTTCGGGTGCAGCAGGTTGCCGGAGTAGTGCGACGGGGACAGGTAGCGCAGGTAGCGCAGCACGTTCTGCTCGCTCACGGCCTGGCCCACGGAGTCCATCAGCCAGAAGACGAAGAGCAGGATGAAGTTGAAGACGAGGCTCACCGCGGGGTTGCGGAAGAGGCTGGAGCAGAAGGACGTGAGGGCCACGTACGCCAGCGAGAAGACGATGGTGGCGCTCCAGAACTTCAGCAGGTTGAGCACCAGCACCCCGAAGGCGAAGTCCGCGTTGAGGATGCGCGCGTAGATGAAGATGGCCAGGTCGATGATCAGCACCAGCCCCACCAGCAGTGTGGCCTGGGAGAGGAACTTGCCCAGCAGCACGGAGGAGCGGCGCGCGCGCACCGTGAGGTAGCGCATGGAGCGCGGCCCCACCTCGCCGCTCACCTGATCAAAGCCCATCAGCGCGATGTAGGCGGGCAGGAAGAAGAGGGTGATCTTGTAGACGATGAGCACCACGATGGGCACGTGGGCCAGGGCCTCCATCATCGCGGAGTCATTGCTGGTGAGAAAGCCCAGCACCCCGCGGTGCATCTGGTCGGCGGCCTGCGCGGCCATGTCCGGATCCATGGTGGAGCCGGGGAGCCCCGCGTTCAGCTGGCTTTGCAGCTCGCGGGTGACGAAGCCCACCACGAGCAGCACCAGCGCGGAGAACATGCTGTAGAGCCCGAGCAGCACGATGGCCCGGCCGCTTCGCACGGCCCGGCGCAGCTCGGCTGCCCAGATCACCAAAATCTCTTTGAGTCCGTCCAAGGTGCACAGGACCCTACTGGACCTCCGGGTGCCTTCCCAGGTTTCTGGCGGACGAAGGAGGCAGTCGAGGAGGCAAGCCGTGGACAGCGCGCCCTCAGCGCGTAGGATCCCGGCCGTCTGCTCCCTGCCCCCAAGGAGAGCCCCGAAGAATGACGATGCGCCGCTTCCTCGCCGCCCTGCCGCTGTTCCCCCTCACGCTGCTCCTGGGCGCCTCCGCGCCCGGGCCGGACGCGAACACCCCGCCGTCACCGGCCGCCCCGTCGGATGCGCGGGCACTGGCGCAGTCGGTGACCGCGCTGGGAACGGACGCGGGGCCCGTGGGCGCCCGCGCGCTGGTGGAGAAGGTGGAGGCCGAGCAGATGGCCCCGGACTCCGGAGCCGCCGGTGAGGCCGTGGCGGCCACGCCGCCCGAGGACACGCGCCCGGTGGATGCCCGCGCGCTGGCGGAGGCGCTGGCCGCGAAGGACGCCGCCGCGCTGGAGCCGGGCATGGTGCCTCCCATGCCGGTGCCCTCGCGTGAGAAGTCACCGCCGTTCGCGAAGCTCCAGGGGCTGCCGCGCGCGCAGGACCTGGTGGCCCGCGCGAAGCTGGAGGGCAACAAGCTGGTGGTGAAGGGCGGCAAGAGCGCGCCGGATCAGGTGCTCACCATCGACCCGGGCCTCCAGGCCTCGCTCACGAAGATCATGCAGAACTACCAGGTGCCCTATGGCGCCGCGGTGGTGCTGGAGCCGTCCACCGGCCGCGTGCTCGCGATGGCGGAGCACTCGGAGGCGAAGCCGGAGCTGCGCGGGCTGCCCATCCGCGCGGTGTACCCGGCCGCGAGCATCTTCAAGATCGTCACCGGCAGCGCGCTCATGGAAGCCGGCGTGTCCCCCGAGACCGAGGCGTGCTTCCACGGCGGCAAGCGCCGCCTCAACGAGCGGCAGCTGGAGGACACCGAGCGCGACGGCGCCTGCTATTCGCTGGCGCTGGCCATGGGCAAGAGCGCCAACGTCATCTTCGCCAAGATGACCAGCAAGCACCTGTCCGCGGACGCCCTCAAGCGCATGGCGGCGCGGCTGCGCTTCAACCGCGAGATCCCCTTCGCCCAGCCGCTGGACGTGTCGCTCGCGTACATCCCCGAGGACGGCTTCGCGCTGGCCAACACCGGCGCGGGCTTCGGTGACGTGTACCTGTCCCCGCTGCACGGCGCGCTGCTGGCCGCCGTCGCCGCCAACGAGGGCCGCTGGGTGGACCCCGTGCTGGTGGAGCCGGAGCCCTTCATGCCCCTGCCGGAGCCCGAGCCCGTGCTCACGCCCACCGCCGCGCACGCGCTCACCCGGATGCTGGAGGAGACCGTCACCCACGGCACCGCGCGCGGCGTCTTCCGCGAGCGCGGCTTCCAGGTGAAGGACGCCGTGGGCAAGACGGGCACGCTCGCGGACCGTGAGCCCTTCCGCGACTACTCGTGGTTCGTGGGCTTCGCGCCCAAGGACAACCCGCGCGTGGCCGTGGCGGCGCTCATCGTGAACGACCCCAAGTGGCGCATCCGCGGCTCCTACCTGGGCCGCGAGGCCCTGCGCCTGGCGCTGGAGCGCATCCCCGCGCCAGTGGAAGTGACGGCCCCCGCGGGCGCCGCCGGCAAGCACTGAAAGGCGCGGCGGTCAGGACAGTGGACGCGGGGTGAGCTTCACCAGCCCCGTGTCCACGAAGCCCTGGAAGAACTTCAGCGCCTCCAGCTCCTGCAGCGGCGACACGTGCACGATGGCCGCCACGTCCCGCCGCCCGTCGATGCGCGACAGCAGGTAGCGCTCCGGTGACGTGAGCGGCAGCGTCTTCAGGTGCGCGGGCGTCACCATCAGCGCCGGCACTCGCGACGGCTCCATCAGCGCCTTGCGCAGCTCCGTGAGCAGGCGGCTCTCCGCGTCGCGCAGGAGCTTCAGCGTGTGCTCCGTCGGAGCGATTTCGTGCGCCCTCCGGACCAGCGCCTCGCCGTCGCGCAGGTTGCCCGCGTCCAGGAAGAGCTGGGCGGCCTGGAGCACCTCGTCGGAGGAGGACTCGGAGCCGATGACGCCGCCCGCGTTCAGGTCGTCGTCATCATCCTCCACCACGACGACGGTGTGCGCGCCGGGCTCCGGGGCGGGGAGGGGCGCCTCGTCGGAGACGCGCAGCGCGTCCTGGCGGTAGAGCGCGTACAGCCGCTGGTAGAGGAAGAAGTCCGTGGCGTGCAGCGCCAGCGCCATGCCGTCGATGCTGAGGCCCTCCTTCGCCAGCTGCACGATGCGCTCGTCCATGCTGCCGGCCTTGCGGTCCGTCAGCTTGCGCTCGTCCACCTCCACGCGCACGCGGCCGGAGGGGAAGACGGCGCGGATGGCCTGCCACGCCGTCTCGCGGAACTCGCCCTCGCGGCTGACGTCCACCAGGTCCACGCTGACGTCCAGGCCCTCGAACTCCGGCGCGACGTCCGTGGCGCGGAAGTCGAAGCCGCCTTCCTCCCAGGTGAAGGCGTCCAGCAGCATCTCCCGGAACTTGTGGGAGAGCACCGTGCGCACGGTGGCTTCGGACACCGTGCCCGTCATGATGAGGATCTTCCCCAGCAGGATGTGCGTCTCCGCCTGCGTGGCGAACGCGCGCTCCAGCTGGTCCTCCGTCAGGTGGCCCTGGTTGATCAGGAACTGACCGAAGTACTCGCGCGGCTGGTTGGAGCTGGCGGTGATGACGTGGCCGTCGCGCAAGAGCAACTGCTTGCGCACGTCTCCCCGTTCCACGTTCAGGGTGCCGGTGGCCCGGCGATTCCCGAGGTGGACGACCAGGTCCTTGAGGGGCATCGTCGAAAAATCACCACACACGCCGCGCATCGAGCGCCCATCCTGCAACGCATGCGAGTCGATATCTACTCGAAACCCCGGTGTTCCCTCTGCGTGAAGGCCCTCGCCGTGGTCGAGGAGGTGAAGGCCCGGCTGCCGTTCGAGCTCTACGTCACCGACATCCTCCAGAGCCCGGACCTCTTCGAGGCCTGGCGTTACGACATCCCCGTGGTCCTCATCGACGGGGTGCCCGCCTTCAAGCACCGGGTGGATGCCGAGGCCCTGGAAGCCCGGATCCGTGAGGTGATGAATGGCATACCCATTGCTAAAACCGTGGGCCAGGATGGGTAACGAAGTGCCCTTCCCCAAGAAATCCAAGGGGATACGTAGGGCGCAAAAGTGACGGGGCTGTAAATCTGGGCAGGCGGGCAGGGTGGCGGGGCAGAAAATGCTGGAAGGGAGGGCAAGGCGGTGGGTGTGAAGCGCAAGCGAGCGGGAAAGTCGGGCCAGCCGCCCACGGTGCTGCTGGTGGAGCCGCGCGCGGACGATCTGGAGCGCACCCGGGCGCTCCTGGGGGAGGCGGGCTTCCGCGTGGTCCCCCTGACGCGCTTCGACGCGGCGGTGCCCCTCTTCGAGGTGATCCGTCCGGACGCCGTGCTGCTGGCCGCGCAGCCGCCGGACTACGCGGCCATCCAGACGGCTCGGCGCCTGCGCCAGGTGGGCAAGGGCACGGTGCCGATGATGTACCTGGTGGATTCGCACGACCGGGACGCGTGGAAGTTCTGCGTGGAGAAGGGACAGTGCGTGGACGTGGTGCCGCGCGCGGTGGATGGCGCGGAGCTGTCCATGAAGCTTCACGCGCAGATGCGGCTGAAGCAGTCGGTGGAGCGCGCGGCGGCGGGCGAGGAGGCCGGCACGGCGCTGGCGCTGCATGACCCCGTGACGGGGCTCTACAACCGGCCCTTCCTGCTGGCGCTCATCGGGTTGGAGGCGCGCCGGACGGAGCGCTACGGCGGGACGTTCTCGGTGGTGGCGGCGGAGGTGACGGGGTGGAGCGCGCTTCGCAAGGAGCACGGCAAGGGCATGGCGGAGCGGCTGCTCGTCTACAGCGCGGTGGTGCTGGGACAGACGGTGCGCGAGGCGGACGCGGTGGCGCGGGTGGGCGACAGTCAGTTCGCCATGCTGCTGCCGGGCACGCCCGCGGAGGCGGTGCCGGAGGTGCTGGCGCGGGTGGAGGCCCGGTTCGAGGCCGCCCGGTTCCAGATGGAGGGTCGCGTGGTGCGCACGGCGCTGGAGCTGGGAGCGGTGAGCTTCCCGGACACGGTGGGGGCTCCCACCCAGCTGCTGGGCGCGGCACTGCAGACCTTGAGACGTTCACGCGAACTTCGGCGGGCAGCCGGTCCAGCCCGTCTGATGTCGGTTTGATTCAGTTCACGAGGGTTTGATGCACAGGGCGAGCGGAGGCGTGGGGATGGATCGGATCGCGGTGCTGGTGGTGGATGACGAGGAGTCGGTGCGCACGTTCCTGTCCGAGCTCTTGGGCAGCTCGGGCTACCAGGTGCGCTGTGCATCGAGCGGTTCGCAGGCGCTGGAGATGCTCTCCGGCGGCTCGTTCGACGCGGTGTTGCTGGACGTCGTCATGCCGGAGATGAGTGGCCTGGAGGTGCTGCGCCGCTACCGGAGCAGCGGCGGCACGGCGCCGGTCATCGTGTTGAGCGCGCTGTCGGGCGCGGACGACGCGGTGCGCGCGCTGAAGATGGGCGCGTCCGACTATCTGGCGAAGCCCTTTGGCAACGACGAGCTGCAGGACGTGCTCGCGCGCGCCCTGGGCACCCGCGTGCCGGAGCGTCAGGCGACCGCGCCGGCGCCCCGCGTGGTGCTGACGTCCGCGGAGGCCGCGGCCGAGGCCCGCGTGCTCATCTCCACGTCGCCGGCCATGCGCCGCGCGCGTGCGCTGGTGGAGCGCATCGCGGACACGGACGTGCCGGTGCTGCTGCTGGGTGAGTCCGGCACGGGCAAGGAAGTGATTGCCCGTGAAATCCACGCGCGCAGCCAGCGTCACGGCCGTCCGTTCATCAAGGTGAACTGCGCGGCGCTGCCGGGTGAGCTGCTGGAGAGCGAGCTGTTCGGCCACGAGCGCGGCGCCTTCACGGGCGCCACGGCGGAGAAGCCGGGCAAGTTCGAGCTGGCGGACCAGGGCACCATCTTCCTGGATGAGATTGGCGAGATGGCCATCCGCCTCCAGGCGAAGCTGCTCCAGGTGCTGCAGGACGAGGAGTTCTTCCGCGTCGGCGGCAAGAAGAGCGTCCGCGTGGACAGCCGCGTGGTGGTGGCGACGAACCGCGACCTGGAGAAGGAGATCGCGCTCGGCAACTTCCGCGAGGACCTGTACTACCGCCTCAACGTGGTGGCCATCCGCCTGCCGCCCCTTCGCGAGCGCCGCGAGGACGTGGTGCCGCTGACCGACCACTTCCTGAAGAAGTACGGCAAGGGCTTCATGACGAACGTGTCCGAGCTGCCCTCCGAGGTGCTCCACGCGTTCAGCGACTACGAGTGGCCGGGCAACGTGCGCGAGCTGGAGAACATGGTTCGCCGGCTGTGCGTGCTGAAAGATCCGACGCTGGTGCTGGATGAAATCCACGCCGGTGGCCGTGCTCCGGCGAGCGCCCCGTCGCTGCCCACGTCGTACGGCGGTGGGGACGACTTCATCCCGCCCCCGTCGCGCCACGTGGAGGAGTCCGCCCGCGTCTTCGCGGCTCCGCCGGCCGTGTCTTCCGCGGTGTCGGGTTCGGGCGTGCAGGTGCTGGAGATGCCCGCGCGTGGGGCGTCGCTGACGCCGGTCCCGGTGGCGGAGGCCTCGCCGTTCAACGCCGTGGCGCCGCAGCGCTACGCGAACCCGTTCGACGCGCCTCAGCCTCCGCCCCCGCCGCCTCCGGCCGGGGAGCTGTCGCTCAAGGACATCGGCAAGCGCGCGGCGATGCTCGCGGAGCGCGAGGCCATCCTCGCGATGCTCCAGCGCACCGCGTGGAACAAGCGCCGCGCGGCGGGCAAGCTGCGCATCAGCTACAAGGCGCTGCTCTACAAGATCAAGGAGTGCGGCATCATCGACCCTCGCGCGAGCGCGGAGTTCTAGAGCCGCGGTTGACGCTGTGAGACGACGGCCCTTCTTCCGGATGACGGGAGGAGGGCCGTTCACTTTGGGGACGGGCCTTGCGCGGAGCGGGCGTTGCCCGGTATCGCGGAGGGCATGACCGCTCCGCTGCTCCTGCTTGGCTGTGGCTACACGCTCACGCGGTTCGCGGTGGCGGAGGCCCGCGCGGGACGGGAGGTCCTGGCCACGACCCGGGATGCGGCACGCCGCGCGGTGCTGGAGGGCGCGGGTGTGCACGTCGTATCTGTGGACGCCGCGCTGTCACGGGCCGCCGGCGCGCATGTCGTGGACTCCGTTCCCCCGGACGCCGGGCTGGATGCCCGCTTCGCGGAGGTGCTGTCCCGCGCGCGTCCCTCGCGGCTGGTCTACCTGTCGTCCACGGGCGTCTATGGATCCGCTCGCGGACACGTGGACGAAGCCACGCCGGTCGACAGGACCTCCGAGGTCTCCCGTGCTCGCCTGGACGCGGAGGCGCTCTTCCTGCCGCTGGGCGCGAGCGTCATGCGCATCGCGGGCATCTACGGCCCGGGGCGCGGCACGTCTGGACGCCTGAAGGCCGGCACGCTGCGCATCCCGGACTCGGGCGGGGGACGGCTGTCGCGCATCCACGTGGACGACCTGGTGGACGCGGTGCGCGTGGTGCTCGAACGCGGGGCGCCGGGAGAGGTGTACTGCGTGGCCGACCGCCGGCCCGCGACGCAGGAGGAGACGGCGTCCTGGCTCTGTCAGCAGCTGGGGCTGCCCATGCCGCCGCGCGTGCCCCTCGCGTCCCTCCATGAGTCGCTGCGCGGCGACCGCGCCATCAGCGCCGCGAAGCTGGAGGCCCTGGGCTGGACGCCTCGCTACCCGGACTTCACCACCGGGTTTCTCGCCTCCATGGAGGAGGAGGCTCGCGGCTGAAATGCCCTACTCAGGGGACTCCGCGCGCAGGAGCTGCTGCAGGTCGAGCTCCGACCAGTCCAGCTCCTGCTCCACCTGCTGGAACGCCGCGTCCCCGATGGTGCCGTTCGCGCGGAGCTCCGCCAGCTTCCTGCGTCCCGCGGCCATCGCGGAGCGCACCGTCTCCGCGTCCGCGGTGGGCGGCCCCCACGGTGAGCTGGGGCTCCCGGAGCTCGTGAGGGCGTGCTCGGCCAACAGCTGCTTCGCGCGCCGCAGCTGCAACTCGTAGCGGCGGCGGACCAGGGCCGCCATCTCCGTGCCCGGGGACTCCTGCGTGGCCTCCAGCCCCGCGCGCAGCGTCTCCACCCGCGCGAGCCGCACCTCGTGGTCCACCTCGTTGTCGTCGTCCAGCGTCAGCCGCGACATCAGCGGCCTCAGCGTCATCCCCTGCACCACGAGCGTCCCCAGCACCACGGAGAAGGACGTGAAGAGGATGAGGTCCCGGTAGGGGAAGGCCGGCACCCCGTCGTGCCCCGTGGGCAGCGCCAGCGCCGCCGCGAGCGTCACGATGCCCCGCATGCCGCACCAGCCCACCAGCACGGACGCGCTCGGCGAGAGGGTGACGATGCTGGACTTCGTCCTGCGCTGCCACCAGCGGTTGAACGCCCCCGCCCCCATCACCCAGGCGAAGCGCGCGAGGATGGCCGCGCCCGTCACCACCCCCGCGATGGCCGTGTACTCCAGCCACGTCGCCCGGTCGAAGCGCGCGACGATGGTCTTCAGCTGGAAGCCCACCAGCACGAAGGCCAGCACGTTCAACACGAACGTCGCCACCTCCCATACGGCATAGGACGGGATGCGGATCCGCGCGGGCGTCATCGTGGAGGCCGTGCGCGAGATGGTCATCGCGTAGATGACCGTCGTCAGGATGCCGGACAGGTGCAGCCGCTCCGCGAGGATCCACACCGCGAAGGTGCTGCCGAACTGGGTGATGACGGCCGTGGACACGTCCTCCACCAGGAAGTTGATGCGCAGGCTCACCCACGACAGCACCACCCCCAACAGCGCGCTGCCCACCGTGACGACGAGCAGCGTGGGCACCGCGCTCCAGCCCAGCACGCCGCCCGCGGCCACGGCCCCCAGCGCGAGCCGGTAGATGAGCAGGGCGCTGGCGTCGTTGAAGAGGCTCTCGCCTTCAAGGATGACCAGCAGCCGGTGCGGGGGCTTCAGCTGCTTGAGCACCGCCGTGGCCGCCGCCGCGTCCGGAGGCGCGACGATGGCGCCCAGCGCGATGGCCGCGGCCCAGGACATCCCCGGCACCATCCACCTCACCGCCAACGCGACGGCGAGGACCGTGAGCACCACCGCCCCCAGCGCCAGGCCCGCCACCGGCCGCCAGTTCGCGCGCAGGTCGCGAGGAGACGCGTCGAACGCCGCGTCCAGCAGCACCGGCGCGACGAACAGGGTGAGCGCCAGCTCCGGATCCAACACCAGCTCCGGGCTGCCCGGGACGAGCGCCAGCACCGCGCCGGCCAGCGCCACCAGCGCGGGGTAGGGCGTGCCCATCCTCCGGGACAGCGCGGCCAGCCCGGCGCCTCCCAGGAGCAGCGCGATGACGATCTCGAACACCAGCATGAAGGCCTCGGGGTGCGGACTTCCGGCGACGCGGCCTAGCGCAGGAGGGGTGGCCCGGGACAGTGGCGAATTCCGGACGGCGGAAACCTGCGTCACGTGGGATGCGCCCCGCGTCATCAGCGGAACGCGATGGGTGCCATCAGCCGGAAAAGGGGCCCACCTTTGCGACGCGTGGGCCCCCGGTGACAGGCTTGCGCTTTCGGGCCGCGTGGATCCGCGCGGCTTCATGCACCCTGTCCGATGGGGGAACCGAAGATGTCCAGGTCGTTGCTGTTGGCGTCGTTCAACGAGGGCGTCCACCGTTCCATGGCCGGCAACCACGAGGCCGCGGTCCAGTCGTTCGATCAGGTCCTCGCCGCGGATCCACGCCACTTCCCGGCGCTCACCGCGAAGGCCTTCGCCCTCAAGCAGCTGGGGCGCACCGAGGAGGCCTTGAAGGGCTTCCAGCGCGCCATCGAGCTGGATCCCGACGCGGCGGACCCCCACCGCGAGGCCGCGCTCTGCCAGCTGGAGCTGGGCGAGCCGGAGGCCGCCTCTCTCCTGATGAACCGGGCGGTTCATCTCAACCCCACCCCCGGCTACCGCGAGGCCGCCGCCATCGAGGTCTACTCGCTGGGTAACGCGCTGCTGACCCAGGGCCGGCGGCCGGACAAGGCCCGCTACCGGCTGGCCCGTCAGGTCTTCGAGCTGGCCCTGGAGCTGTCGCCTGCCTACGTGGAGGCGGCCAAGGCCCTGGCGGACGTCTGGGAGCACCTGGGCGACCCTACCCAGCGGGAGCACTACACCCAGCTGGCGACCCGGCTGCGCCCCGCCTCCTCCTGAGGCCGCTCTTATCAAAATTTTACAAAAGCGGAGGGAAAGGGCGGGGCGCCGGTGTTGAATGCCGAAGCGGCCCCCCACCAGGAGAACCCTTCGAATGATCGTGATGCTCGAGCCGGATTCCCCCGAATCCGTCGTGAACGCCGTCCTCCAACTCGCTTCGCAGTACGAGGGCGTCACCCCGCGTGCCCACGTCGTCCAGGGCGCCGAGTCCACCATCACGGAGCTCTACCTGCTGGGCTCCACCGCGCAGGTGCCGCTGGAGCCGTTCCAGCAGCTGCCCGGCGTGCGCCAGGTGGTCCGCGTCTCGCAGAAGTACCGCATCATCGGCCGGCACGGCGGCCAGCGCACCACGGCGGGCTTCGAGTACAACGGCGTCACCTTCGACGACAACTCGGTGAACCTGTTCGCGGGCCTGTGCGCGGTGGACTCGCCGGAGAGCGTGGACGCGATGATGGCGGCGCTCGCGCGCTGCGGCATCACCACCACGCGCATGGGCGCGTACAAGCCGCGCACCAACCCGTATGAGTTCCAGGGCCTGGGCGCGAAGTGCCTGCCCTACGTCTTCGAGTCCGCGGGCAAGCACGGCATCAAGGTCATCGCGATGGAGGTGACGCACCCGCGCCACATCGACGAGATCAACGACGCGCTGAAGAAGGCCGGCACGCCCACGGGCGTGATGCTCCAGGTGGGTACGCGCAACGCGCAGAACTTCGAATTGCTCAAGGTGATTGGCCAGCAGCGCACCTTCCCGGTGCTCTTCAAGCGCGGCATGGGCATCACGCTGGAGGAGTCCCTCAACGCGTGCGAGTACGTGGCGAGCGAGGGCAATCCCAAGATTGTGTTCTGCCTGCGCGGCGTGAAGACGCACCTGGGCGACCCGCACCGCAACATGGTGGACTTCGCGCACGTGCCGGTGGTGCGCCGCCTCACGCGCATGCCGGTGTGCGTGGACCCCTCGCACGCCATTGGCCGCGCGGAGGCCCCGCCGGACGGGCTGCCGGACATCTTCCACGCGATTGGCCAGGGCATCATCGCGGGCGCGTCCATGGTGCTGGTGGACTTCCACCCGACGCCGGAGAAGGCCCTGTGCGACGGGCCGCAGGCGCTGCGCATGGAGCAGCTGGGCGCGCTCCAGCGCTACACGAACATCGTGCGCGCCGCGTACTCGGAGGCCGTGCGCAACGGCGATGGGACGACGCAGGCCGCGGCTCCGGCCAAGGCCGTCAGTCGCTGAGCGCGTAGCTGCCCAGCACCCGGAGCGACGTGCAGGCGCTCCGGGCTTCGGCCAGGGCCGCCTTCACCGGCGCGGAGCTGTCCGCGCCGTCCACGTCCAGGCACCAGCGGTAGTCCCACGCGCGGACGCCGCCGGGCCGCGACTCCAGCCGAGCGACGTTCACCCCGTGCGCCGCGAAGGCCGTGAGCACGCCCGCGAGCGCGCCGGGGCCGTTGTCGAGCGTGAGGACGAGGGACGTCTTCCACCGCGAGCCCAGATTTGGCGGCACGGCCGGGCCCACCGCGAGAAAGCGCGTGGCGTTGTCCGGCGAGTCCGCGATGCCCTCCGCGAGCACGCTGAGTCCGTAGAGCTCCGCCGCGGTCCGGCTGGCGATGGCCGCCGTTCCCTCCAGCGATTCCTGCGCCACGCGGCGCGCCGCCACGGCGGTGTTCGCCTCGGGCACGGGATGCAGGTGGTGCTTGCGCAGCCAGCTTCCGCACTGGGCCAGCGCTTGCGGATGCGACAGCGCGCGCGTGAGCCCCTCCAGCGTGCGGCCCGGCGGCGCGAGCAGGCAGTGATTCACGCGCAGGCGCAGCTCGCCGGAGAGGGGCGGGGTGAACTCCAGCAGCAGGTCCACCACCTCCGCCACGGGCCCCGCGAGCGCGCTCTCCATGGGCACCACGCCGCCGTCCACCGTGCCCTGGGCCACGGCCTCGAAGACGGCGCGGAAGGTGGGGCAGGGGATGCGCGTCACGGAGGCGCCGAAGAGGACGCCCGTGGCCTCGTCGCCGTACGCGCCGCGCTCGCCCTGGAAGGCGATGCGGCGGGGGGCGGCGTCACCCATCGACGGGCTCCGCTCGCGGGTACGTGCCCAGCACGCGCAGCGAGGACGTGAGCGGGCGCAGGTCCTCCAGCGCCGCCGTCACCGCCGCGGACGCAGAGTGGCCCTCCACGTCCAGGTAGAAGCGGTACTTCCACGGCGCGCCCGGGATGGGGCGGGACTCCAGCTTGGAGAGGTTCACCCCGCGCTGTGTGAGCCGCTGAAGCACCTGGCCCAGCGCGCCCGGGCGGTGCTCCAGCACGACGAGCAGCGACGTCTTGCACGGTACTTCCGGCGCCAGTGGCGTGGGCTGGCGCGCCACCTCCACGAAGCGCGTGAAGTCCGCGCCGGCCGGCTGCAGGTTGCTGGCGAGCACCACGAGCCCGAAGCGGCCGGCGGCGGACTCGCTGGCGATGGCGGCCACGGCCGGGTCGTTGCGGTCGGCGACCATCTGCGCGGCGATGGCGGTGTCCGGCCCCGGCACGGCGCGGGCCCAGGGCACGTGCGTGTGCAGGAAGTCCTCGCACTGCGCCAGCGCCTGCGGATGGGAGAGCACCTCGCGCAGGTCCTCCACCTTCGCGCCCTTCACGCCCAGGAGCCGGTGGTCCACCTGGCTCACCACTTCGCCGGTGATGACGCCGTCGCCCGCGGCGAGCACGTCGTAGGTCTCGTTCATGCTGCCGGCGGTGGTGTTCTCGATGGGCAGGAGCAGCACGTCCTGCTCGCCCTGCTTGAGGGCACCCACGGCCTGGCGGGCGGTGTCGAAGCCGGTGAGGAGCACTCCGCCGGGACGGTGTCCGTAGCGCTGACGGGCGGCCAGGTGGCTGTAGGAGCCCTCGACGCCCAGATAGCCCACGCGCAGGGGCGTGGTGTCCAGGCGCGTGACGAGGGCCTGCTGACGGGCCACGGACATGTCGAGGATGACGCGGTAGAGGCGCTCGACTTCATGCGGATCCAGGCCGCGCTCCGCCGCCCGGCCGCGCAGCTTGCGCAGGAGCAGGTCCTCGCGTTGCGGGTCCCGGAAGGGCCAGGCCGTCACCAGCTTGGCGCGCGCCACGTCATCGGCCAGGGCCATGCGCCGCTGGAGCGCATCGAGGATGTCCTCGTCGATGCGTTCGATTTGCGTCCGCAGGGTCTCCAGGGAGGGGATGTCCGCCATGGCCGGAACATAACAACTCGCGTCGAAGACGCGCCCTCACATTCCCAGGCGCCGGACGAGCTCCGGGGGGACCGGGTAGACGGACTCCTTGGGCAGGTGGCGCGTGGCCTGGTCCGCGCGGCCATCGTCCAGGTGCTTGCGCAGCTTCTGGACCAGGGGCGTGAGGTCGGTGATGGACACGGTCCAGTCGTCCACGAAGCGCTGGATGACGGCGCGGCTCAGGCCCACCTGGATGCTGTCGTGGGGCAGGCCCGCGCCGCGCAACGTGCGCTCCGGATCCCACTGGATGTGGACGGGCGCGGAGTCGAAGGCCTTGCGCCACGCGTCCGGCGAGCCGTGGGCCTTCGGCTCGAAGCCGGTGAGGACGCCGGAGGACAGCGCCTCCTCCCAGCCGGAGCGCTTGATGCGAACGGCGAGCGTGCGCTCCTGGCCGCTCTTCCGGCCCCAGTTGGAGCGGTGCATGAGCCACAGGAAGCTGGGTTTGATCCACGTCATCCGGCCCACGGAGAACGGCGGGCCGAACTTCTGCTGCTTCACGGCCACGTCGGCGATGGCGTCCGAGTAGGCCTGGTAGATGACGATGGTGGCTCGGTCGAAGTCGGCGCGGACTTCGCGGGCTGCGCTCATGGGCGGGCTCTGGGGCTGGCTTTCGGCTTGGGTTTGGCGGCTGCCGTTTTGGGAAGCTTCGTCTTGCCCATCTTGAGGACGAGCTCGAAGTGTTCGGCGGGGGTGGGCGTGACGCTGAGGCGGCTGCGGGTGAGCAGCGGGAAGTCCTTGAGCGCGGGCGTGGCCTTGATGGTGGCCAGCGTCACCGGCGTGGTGAAGGCGACGACGGGGCCCACGTCCACGGAGGCCCAGTCCTCGCCGGGAGCGGTGGGGTCGGGGCCGGGATGGGAGAGGACCTGCGCCACGCCGACGACGGCCTTGTCTTCATTGGAGTGGTAGTAGAGGCACAGGTCCCCGGGCGTCATGGCCCGCAGGTTGTTGCGTGCCTCGAAGTTGCGCACGCCCGTCCACTCCGTCCTGCCGTCCTCCTCCAGCTTCGCGTACGCGTAGACGGAGGGTTCGCTCTTGATCAACCAGTACCGCGGAGTCGCCATGGCGGCGCACCCTAGCTCAGGGAGGCGTCTCCCGCGCCAGCGCAGCGCCCTGGCGCTGGTGGAGATCCAGGAGGTGTGAGTCGTCCATGGCGGAGACTTCACCCCGGGTGGGATCCTCTTCCGTGTAGCCCACGCGCTGAGCGGCGTCTTTGAGTCCGACGTGGAGTTCCCGGACGGCGGTCCAGGTGCTCCGGTCGTCTTGAGCCTGGGCGCAGGGAAGGGGCGTCAGGATGCTGGCGGTCCCCTGAGGAGGCAGTTGCTCTGGCAGCTCGTTGAAGGAGAGGAAGGCATCCGCCGGGATGCGCAGTGGTGACGCCGTGTTCGTGAAGCGGGTCACGACGGGGAGCGTGCGGACGTGGACACCGTCCATCCGCGTCGGCGAGGAGCTTGGGGGCCGGCCGTAGGTGAGGGTCGACATGTCGATCTGCACGGCGCACATGTCTGGATGAACGGACAGCATGAGGGCGTCGCCACGCTGGATGTCGGCCCGGAAGTTGCGCGAGACGCCGACGGAGGAAACCCGCAGGTAGATCTCATGGGGGCCGGTGGGAATCGGATAGACGAGGTGCTGGCCGTCATGGAGCACCGGCGCCACGGGCTCGTTGTCCACACGCAGGTTGATGTCGCGGTCGGGGTCCTCCGTGTGGGTCACGATGTGGAGGGAACCGCTGCCGCCCTGGCCGATGAGCAGGATGCCTCCCATCACCAGCACGGCCAGGAGGAGCCCCAGGCCAAGCAACATGGGCACCGGTGAGGAGGGTGCCTCCGCGACCTCCGGTGGGGCGAGCGTAGGTGCTTCCGGCGCGTGCGCGCCCAGCAGGGTGTCGCTCGTCGCGTGGGGAAGGTGGCTGCTATTGGATTCGGTGAGGAGGGAGAACACCCACCGCACCAGGAGGACCAGGAGGAGGATTCCCAGCGCCTCCAGTGCGTTGCCTTCGAGGATGTACCGGATGAGCTTGAGCATGCTTCCCCCCTGAGGCGGCCTTCCGCCACCTCAGGGTGTTTCATGGCACGCTGTGCTTTCAAGCGTCAAGAACCGGGCTCGAGCCCCACGGAAGGTGGGGATGTCTCTTCCAGACAGGATGGTTTTCAAGAGCCCGATTCCACCGGCCCCTGGCAGCCTCTCCGGATTCCGGGCGGGTGGATGGTTGAGCAGAATGAACTCAGTCAGCTGGAGCCCGATGGGGCTGTTGACGACCGCCAGTTCTGGCTTTGCTTTACCGAGGACCTCTCCGACTCAACCCGTACCGCGGAGTCGCAATGGCAGCGCACCCTGGCTCAGGGCTGGGTATCGTGCGTCGTCCATCGCATGGGCTTCACGCCGGGCGGGAAATCTCTCCGGTCGCTACTGCAATTCGAACGTGGAGAGGAGTTGCTGGTAGGGATCAGTCTTCTCGCCGTGGCGCATGTAGATGAGTTCGTACAACCGGTCGTGCACGAGGATGAAGCGTATCGAAAAGCGCAGGCCGCTGGAGGCCTGGACGGCCTCGATGTCCCGGCCAGGGAAGGAATCTTCGCTGTCCCGAGCGCCATTCACGGTGACCGGCTCCGCGTGCAATAGCGTGAGATTGTAATTGCGAAGCACCAGGTTGACTGCGCTCCTCAGTGCCACGTCGGGGCTCAACCCGTCTGTCAGATCGTCCGCCTGTGACACGCCGATTGACACGAAGCCCTCCTTGTTCTTGGTTGGGGCGATATAGGAGAGCACGTCTACATCGCCGGTGTCTGTCTTCAGTGTCTGTTCTTTTACCTCCAGGGGAGCAGGGAAGGAGGCGCTGAACCTACCTTTGGCAGAGGTCATCCGCGACCAGCCCTGTAAGACCTCCCGGTCCGAGGTCTCATGGGCCGCGGCCTTCGCAGGGGTGGGCTTGACGGTGGCCGCCCGGGGCGCATCCGCTTGGGTGATGACGGGATAGGTGACGCAGGAAACGGTGAATGACAGCACGGCGGACACAGTCAGGGCTTGAAGTGAGCGCATGTGCTGCGAATCCTAACACGCAATGCTTGCCCCTCCGTGCCGATGGCCCTCCTGTGCCGGATTCAAGGCATTTCGCTCGCCTGGGCTTCCCCCTGGGGGGAGCTGTCCTCCGTGTAGCCGGCACGTCGCGCCCATTCCCTGACGACGGGGCTGTTCGTGCGCACGGCGTCCCAGGCGCCCTGGTCATCCCGGGCTTGGGCGCAGGAGCCCCCCATGTCGACCTGCACGATGCACAGGTCCGGGTTGACGGAGAGCATGAAGGCTTCATCGTCGCGGACGTCGACCTGCAAATAGCGACTGTTGCCGCCAATCTCCGCGTCCCAGAGCCCGACGCGGTGGGAGCCGCTGGGAATCGAATAGGTGAAGTGACGTCCGACCTGATGGATCGGCTCCAAATCCTTGAAATCCACACTCAGGCGCACCCTGCCGCCCATGACATGGATGAAGCCTCCCTTGTCACGGTTCAGGAAGAGGATGCCGCCCACCACCGCCACCGCCGCGAGGATTCCCAGCTCGCGCTTCGTGATCCACTCCGTTTTCAGGACCTCTTCCGCGGGTGGTGGAGGCGGGGCTTCGTACGCACCGAGCAGGGTGTCACTCGTCGGAGGAGGCTCGGTGCGGGTGAGCCGGGAGTACGCCCACTTTCCGGCGAGCGCCACTACCAGGAAGACCCCGGCCGCCTCCACGTAGACGCCCTCGCGGACCATCAAGATGGCAGTGGTGACGACGAACCCGTTGTAACCGATACGGGTGATGCCCATGGCTTTCCCCCTGAAACGGCCTTCCCACCTCTTCAGGGGAGTTCATGGCACGTCTGCTTTTGGAGCGTCAAGGCACGGCGCTCACGCCCCACAGACCCACGGTTCCATCTCCCTGCGCCCAGGCGATGAAGCGTCCGTCGGGTGAGAAGACGGCGTCACTCGTCTGGCAGTCTTCATTGTCCGAGTGACTGAACAACACCTTGCCGGTCTCGAAGTCATGAACCGCGAAGCCACGTCCGTCGATCGATTCGACAAGCAATTCCCCGCCCGGATTGAAGTCGAGGTTGCTCGCGTATCGGAACTCGGTGAACTGTTTCAGAACGCGCCGTTCATTCACATCCACCACGATGGCGTCTTCAGCGCTGCCTCCGACGACGAGCAGTGGACGTCGGGGATGAAATGCAACGCTCCATACGAACGGCAGCTCAATGGGCACGTGCCACGGCGGAGCGTTCGTCGTCAGGTCCCAGAGGTAGAGACACTGATGATCCAGGGCATCATGTGAAACCACCGCCGCCGCGAACCGCGAATCCCGGGAGAAGGCAACCTCCCTCACCGTGAGGTCGCCCTCAAGCCAGGGCAGGTCGCGAACCCGCCTCCAGGCCTCCACGTCCCAGAGGAAGGCTCCGTCTCGTTCCGTGGTGACCAGCAACAAGCCGTTCCTGGACGCACCCAATCCGGTGACCGGAGAGGGAAGGGGCTCCTCACGACAGATCGCGCCGTCGGTCGTGGACAGGGCCAGGAGCCTCGGCCGCCAGGGGGGCGCGGCCTCGCCGACTGGCGGCCCCGGGGCCACGAGCAGGTCCGCACTGGCGAGGAACGCCCCTGCCGGTCTCAACGCCAGTTCGACCGCGCAAGCGGGGACGTCCGATGCCGCCTCAAGCTTCCACCACCGCAAGCGGTAGGGGGTGTGCAGCTTGTCAATCGACACCAGTCGGGTGCCCAGTGGATCGAAACCGAGCGTTTGACCCCAGCCCAGGGGGCGTTGTGAAGGGCCCAACTGCCGCACGCATTTCAGTCCGGACGCATTCGCCGGGGTGATGACTGCCTGGGTCAGGTCTGTCGAGCTCACGTCGTGTAGGCCGGAATGGAAAGAGTCACTTCACTGGCGGATGCCGCCATGGGCAGGGCGTGGACGCTCGAGGAGGCTCGGCCTGACGACCGCGAGGCCCTCTTCGAGGCGTACCTCGCTGCGGCGCGGCTCGGGAAGAGGGCGGCCATGATGAACGTGGGGCTCCATTTCCTCTGCGGAGATGGCGTCCGGCGTGACCCGAAGCGCTCCCGGATGTGGCTGGAGAAGGCAGCCGCGCTGGGGGATGACCTCGCGGCGCTCAACCTGGGCCTTGCCTATGACCAGGGAAATGGAGTCCGGAAGAACAAAGGCCTCGCGGAAGCCTGGTATCGCCGGGCTGTCGCCATGGGATGCGCCATCGCCGAGGGAAGCCTGGCACATCTGCTGTTGGGAGAGCCCGAGGCCCATCGGCAGAAGGAGGCAGTCCGGATCTACCGGAAGCTCGCACGGCAGGGACATCCGATTCCGGCATACAACGTCGGTCTGGCGTATGAGATGGGAATGGGCGTCCGCAAGAACCTGAAGCGAGCCACCACGTATTACGAAATGGCCGCGAAGGGAGGCCACGTGGAGGCCCAGTTGGCCCTGGGCTACAACCATCTCAATGGCATTGGCGTTCCTTCAGACTCCATGCGTGCCTTTGGCTGGTATCGACTGGCGGCGGAGCAGGGGAATGCCAAGGCCTCCTTCCGCCTGGGGCAGATGTTCGCGCAAGGCCTGGGCATACCCAGGTCCAAGGCGCGAGCCCTGCGTCACTTTCGCGACGCCGCGAGCTTGGGACATGCGAGAGCCGCCAGGTGGCTGAAAAAGCTGGAGGCGGGTTCTGGGCCGTGCAGGTACTCTGGCTGAGCCGGTTCGCCCAGTTACACATGTCGTTCGAGAGGCCTCCCAATGCCAGGCTCACGAGGGCGAGGTGGAGCGCGGCGAAGGCCCTTCCCACTCGCGTGAAGGAGGGCAGAAGGTCAGCGTCCTTGGATGCGATACCCATTGTTCGTACGTCTCCCGTTGCTCGGCAGGCCACGAGCTGGCCTGTCGAGCACCACCTTCCGATGGGAGGCGTGACGGCGGCGTGACGGGCTCGTTCAGCCGAGGTTCGTCTTGCTGAACACCCGCAGCGCCTCGGCCACGCTCCACGCCTGGGCGAAACAGCCTCGCGGGCGGTAGGGCTCCGTCGCGTCGAAGATCTCCGAGATTTGCCCAATCCCAGCGTGTGACAGGTGGTCTTCCATTCCAGACAGCAGGGCCCTCGCGGCCTTGATGTCCGGGGACACCTTCAGCGTCGCGTCCACGTAGTGGCCGATGAGCCAGCCCCACACCGTGCCCTGGTGATAGGCCGCGTCGCGGGCCCGCAGGTCCCCGTCGTACTTCGGTTTGTAGTCCCTGCTCCCCGGCGCCAGGCTGCGCAGGCCCACCGGTGTCACCAGCTCGCGCTTCACCACCTCCAGCACCTTCGCCCACTTGTCCCGCTTGAGCACCGGGTGCTTCAGCGAGATGGCGAAGACCTGGTTCGGCCGCACGCTCGCGTCCTCGCGGCCGTCCTCACCGTCCACGAGGTCGTAGAGGCAGCCGCCCGCTTCGTTCCAGAAGCGCTGGTTGAAGCTGCCCTGCGCCTTCTCCGCCGCGCCCCGGTACGGCCCGGACTCCTCTCCCAGCCGCTCCGCCCAGCCCGCCATCAGCCTGAGCGCATTGAACCAGAGCGCGTTGAGCTCCACCGCCTTGCCCCGGCGCGGCGTCACCACCCAGCCGTCCACCTTCGCGTCCATCCAGGTGAGCTGGTAGCCCTCCTGTCCCTGCCTCAAGAGCCCGTCCGCCGGATCCACGCCGATGTTGAAGCGCGTGCCCTTCTGGTGGTGCGCCACGATGTCTCTCAACGTCGGGAACAGGTCGCGCAGGAGCACTTCGTCTCCCGTCTCCTCCAGGTAGCGGTCCACCGCGTGGAAGAACCAGAGCGTCGCGTCCGCCGTGTGGTAGACGCCCTCGTTCTCTCCGTCCGGGAAGTAGTTGGGAATCAGCCCGTCCCGCACGTAGTGCTGGAACGTGCGCAGGATGGCCGCCGCCTCGCGGTAGCGCCCCGTGGCCAGCGTCAGCCCGTCCAGGCTGATCATCGTGTCCCGGCCCCAGTCCGTGAACCACGGGTAGCCCGCGATGACGCTCCTCGCGTCCAATCCCATGGACCGCGCCCACGCGGCGTCCGCGGGCCTGGGCGGATCGATGATGAACTGGTCCGCCGCCAACACCAGACGCGCCGGCACTCCCGTGCGTGCATGCTCCGGCGCGCGCTCCAGCAGGCGCTCCTGCCGTCCCAATTCGCGCTCGAACACCTCCTTGGGATTGCGCTCCAAGAGGTGCCCGGGCTTCTCCACCGTGAGCCCGAAATACAAAGTGCCCCCGGGCTTCAGCGTCGCCGTGAAGTAGCCCGGCGAGTGCTGCACTTCCGTGAAGTCGTAGCCGCGCGCCTTCTCCGTCCGCAGATGCTGCGGCGCGGACGTCTCCGCCAGGCTCACGTACGGCGCGGGCGCGTCCGAATACAGCCGCATCCGTTGAAGAGGGCCGTCCTCGCCGTTGCGCAGCTCCACCAGCGGGCCTCGCAGCGTGACGATGGGCTCCGCCACGTCCTTCAACAGCGGCCCGTCATGCGGACGCAGCGTCGGGAACGGCCGCAGGTGCAGCGTCACCTCCGGGCCGGACAGGTGCTCCCAGGCGAGGAACACCGTGTCCTCGCCGTGCACCATCACGCAGCGCCGCCTCAGCCGCGCGCGCCCCACCGCGTACTCCCAGACGGGAATCAGCCCCTCCAGGTGGAAGTGGCGCAGGTGCCTCGCGCCGTCGTCCAGTGCGCCGCCCTCCGCGTGCTCCTCGGAGGTGAGCCGGTAGCGCTCTCCGTCCACCAGCGCCGTCTCCTCCAGCCTCGCCATCAGCACCGTGCGGCCCAGCTTCTCCAATGTGGGGATGAACAGGCCGTGGTAGCGGCGCGTGTTGCAGCCCACCACCGTGCCGGAGGCGTAGCCTCCCCGGCCGTTGGTCAAGAGCCACTCGTGGTTCACGCCGCTGCTGAAGTCGGCGCCCTCCGGGAAGTCGAAGGACAGGCGGGGCAGGGCAGGGGTTGTCTCGTTCACGCCTTCGTCTCCTCCGCGAGTGCCGCCCGTCCCGCAGGCAACCCCTGGGCGGAGACGCGCGGGAAGGGTAGGAAGACGTTGCTCATGCAAGCCCGCGCCACACAGCGCATCTCCCGGCCCCCGGACTCGAGGGGGGGACAGCCGGGCAACCAGGCCCTCGTTTTCAAGACGAGCGCATGGGAATCCCCGCGCCCGGAGCCCTTGCGACCCGCTCCAGTGGACCGCACCTCACCTGGAGCCTTCAGGCCCACCCCGATTTCCCGAGGAGGCATGGCGTGGCCATCGTGAAGTCGTCGGGCATCAGCGGCCGGCAGCACAACATCGCCGAACAGGTCTTCTCCCGCGCCGCGGGCGCGCCGCTCGTGGCCGGCAACGACGTGCAGCTCCTGCGCGACGCGCGCGAGAACTACCCGGCCTGGCTGCGCGCCATCCAGCAGGCCCAGCAGTCCATCCTCTTCGAGAACTACATCATTGAAGACGACGAGGTCGGCCGGGGCTTCGCGGAGGCGCTGGCCGCCCGGGCTCGCGACGGCGTGCAGGTCCGCGTCCTCTATGACTGGCTGGGCTGCCTGGGCCCCGCGTCCCGGGACTACTGGCGCTTCCTGCGCGACGCGGGCGTGGAGGTGCGCTGCTTCAACCCCTTCCAGTTCGACCGGCCCCTGGCCTGGATGGGCCGCAACCACCGCAAGACGCTCACCGTGGACGGCGAGGTGGGCTTCGTCTCCGGCCTGTGCGTGAGCCACAAGTGGGTGGGGGATGCGGAGAAGGGCGTGGCCCCGTGGCGCGACACCGGCCTGGAGATCCGCGGCCCCGCCGTGGCGGACCTCGTGCGCGCCTTCGCCCAGGGGTGGAGCACCGTGGGCCCGCCTCTGGATGAAGAGGGCTGCCTCTCCGCTCGCGCCTCGCTGCCCCGGGGCGACGTGCCCCTGCGCGTGGTGGCCGGCGTGCCCTGGAGCGCGGGATTGTTCCGCGTGGACCAGCTCATCGCTTCGCTCGCGCGCAAGCGGCTGTGGCTCACGGACGCGTACTTCGTGGGCACCGCCACCTATGTGCAGGCGCTCCGGGCCGCATCGCGCGATGGTGTCGACGTGCGGCTGCTCGTGCCCGGCAGCAGCGACATCCCCGCGCTGCGCCCGCTCACCCAGGCCGGCTACCGCCCCCTCCTGGAGGCCGGCATCCGCGTCTATGAATGGAATGGCACCATGCTCCACGCCAAGACGGCGGTGGCGGATGGCACCTGGGCGCGCGTCGGCTCCTCCAACCTCAACCCCGCCAGCTGGCTGGGAAACTCCGAAATCGACGTCGCCGTGGAGGACGCGGGCTTCGCCCGGTGCATGGAGGACATGTACCTCCAGGACCTGGAGCACGCGACGGAGGTGGTGCTCGGTGGAAGGGCGCGGCGCATGAGAGCCGCGCCGGCGCTGCCTCGCTCGCAGCGGCGGGCTGCCGGCCGGCGGGGCAGCATGAGCCGCGCGGCCGCGGGCGCGGTGCGGCTGGGAAACACCGTGGGCGCCGCCGTCACCAACCACCGTGAGCTGGGCCGCACCGAATCCAAGGTCGTCTTCGGCGCGGGCGTCGTGCCGCTGGCCCTGGCGGGCGTGGCGCTCTACTGGCCCCACGTCGTCGCCGTGCCTGCCGCGGTCCTGGGCGCGTGGGCGGGCATCGCCCTCTGGAGCCGGGCCCTGCGCCTGCGCCGCCAGGAGGCCCAGGGGACGCAAGCGCAGCCCCTGCCGGAGCACGAGGTGCCGCCCGGGCCCGTCGTCACGCCAGCCCCGGCGCTGCCGGAGGCGAAGGACTCCCAGGCTCCGGAAGCCGGGCCCCACCCGCACTGAAGCGAAGCTCCAGACACGACAAGGGCCCACGGGCCGGCAGCGGTTGGAAGCCTGGCTTCCCACTTCGCTGATCCGGCCCGGAGGCCCCTGTGCTTCCTACAGCGTTTCAGACGGCCTCTAGGCCTGCTTCGCGACGCCAGCGGGCTCCGCCGCCTTGCCGCTCAAGAGCGCGCTGCCGCCGTACAGGGCCAGGCCCACCATCCCCAGCACGCCCGCTTCGACGCCGTTGCCCATCGAGGCCCCCATCAGCCCCACGATGCTGGTTCCGAGCATGAAGACCACCCCCACCGCCCCTGCCACCTTGCCCATCCGCTGTCCCCCTCTGGACTGAATTGGACCCCAGAAACCGTTTCGCTGTCCGACGCCCAAGCCCTCTTCAAGAGCCGTGCCGGAGCTGTGGCATGGCGGGCTGAGAGGGAGCCCGAAAGGGCGTGGAAGGTGCGTGGCTTTCGTTGGGCAATCCTCTTCCACCCCGTGGAAGCGATCGGCAGAAAGCACAGGGGAGAACACCGGTGGCAGACCGGAATTTTTCCCGGATGCGCCGATGTGCGCCTTGTGTGGCACGCCGTAACCCATCGCATTCCAAGGGTTTTCCCACCTCCCTGCCGTTGGCACACGCGCTGCTAAGAGCCACCGCCAGAAGCGCGCTGCCCGGCCCTTCAGGGCGTGTGAGGGTGGCTCGCGCGGAACATCAGTGAACGAAGGAGAGCGGAAGATGGGAATGCGGCGCACGGGGTTCTGGACGGTGATGGGGATGCTCCTCCTGTCGGGTTGTGCTCACCAGCAGACGCTGAAGGTCGACAACGCGGAGCAGCCCTACCGCATCGGCCGCGAGGACGTGCTCGACGTGAGCGTGTGGCGCGACCAGGAGCTGTCGCGCACGGTGCCGGTGCGCCCCGACGGCTACATCTCCATTCCGATGGTGGGTGAGATCGAGGCCGCGGGCAAGACGCCCACGGAGCTGGCGGAGATGCTCAAGACGGGCCTGCAGCCGTACGTGCAGGAGCCGCGCGTGACGGTCATCGTCCGCGAGGTCAACAGCAGCCGCGTGTTCGTGACGGGGGAAGTGGCCCACCCGGGCGCCTACCCGCTGCGCGGCCGCGTGTCCCTGCTGCAGGCCATCGCGCTGGCCGGCGGCTTCACGGACTTCGCCAACTCCGACGGCATCGTCGTCATCCGCACGGACGGCAAGGGCGGGCAGATCCCGGTGCGCTACAGCGACCTGGTCTCCCCCGAGGGTGAGAGCGTCATCCTGCGGCCGGGTGACACCGTCGTCGTCCCGTGAGGCGGGACGGGCGGAACCTCTTCAAAGACAGACATCGGGAAGCTGCGAACGTGGGCGTGGGCAAGGACGGGAGGGCGGCGGTGAGGGGCAACTGGAAGCGGGCAGTGATTGCAGGCTGTCTCATCGCCGCACCGGCCGCGCAGGCGGCCACCCTGCTGGAGCCGCGGCTCCGCCTGACGGCGGAGGAGCGCTTCGACAATGACATCCGTCTGGGCGGAGCGGGCACCAACGGGCAGTTCATGACGAAGCTGTCGCCGCGGCTGGGTCTGGACGTGAAGAACGAGCAGCTGACGCTCGAGTCCTTCTACGCCACGGACCTCCTGGCCCGGCACGGCTCCGGCAAGACGACGGTGGACCACCGCGCGGGCGTGGGCTTCCGGGACGTGCTGTCCCGGCGGCTGCGGCTGGATGCCAGCGCGAGGGTGTTCCGTGTCACCGACCCCACGTCGCTGCCGCGCGACGGCCTGGCGCGCTCCACGGCGCCCACCTTCTATGCGCAGACGAAGGTGGGGCTCACGGCGCGCGCCACGGAGCGCCTGGACGTTCGCGGCAACTACATGTTCGAGGCAACGCGCATCATCGAGGCGGGCCGCGTGGCCGGCTATGCGCACACGCCGTCCGTGGAGCTGTGGTACCGCACCACGCGCCGGCTGTCCCTGGGCGCCGAGTACCGCTACCAGGGCTTCCTCTATGACAGGGATTACAGCCAGGCGCATGGCGCTTCCGCGGCCCTGCGCTACCGGCTGACGCGACCCACCACGCTCACCCTCCGGGGCGGGCCGGTGCGCTACCTGCCTTCGGACGCGACGCGTGGCGGGTGGCTGCCCCGCGTGGCGCTGGAGTTGGTGCGCGAGGGCGAGCGGAGCGACTTCGGCTTCGCCGTGGGCCACGACCTGGTGGGTGCGAGCGGTTTCTCCGGCGCGGTGTGGGCGGATTACGCGTCGGTGATGGGGGCTCACCGTTTCACGCAGAAGCTGTCGGCCTTCGGGGCGGCCAGCTTCTTCCGCAACGGGACGGCTCCCAATCTGAATTACACGGAGTGGCGGAACACCACGAACGTGTCGCAGGGCTATGCGGTGGGTGGAGGCGTCGAGTACCGGCTGAGCCGGAAGCTGGCGCTGCAGGGGGCGTTCGACCGCATCGCGCAGGTGGGTGCGGCGGATGTCGCTGGGGCGGGGGACCTGACACGCAACGTGTTCGCCCTCCGTCTGGTCATGACAGCTTGGTAGGCAACTTTCGAGGATTCAAGGTGGAGGAGCGGATCATGGAGCGTGGGATGACGGCGGACCAGTTGCTTTCGGCGCTGTGGCGCCGCAAGGCCCTGGTGGGGGCGATCGCTGCAGCAATCTTCGTGTTGGGCGCGGCCATCGTGATGACCCGGCCGAGCATTTATGAAGCGTCCGTGGTGGTGCGCGTGGAGCCGCAGCGCCCCGGCGAGGAGATGGTCCAGCGCACGGTGAGCGAACTCATCGAGCAGCGGCTCGTGACGGTCCGCCAGGAGCTCTTGGCGCGGCCGGTGCTGCAGAAGGCCATCGAGGAGATGAACCTCTATCCGGAGCTGGTGTCCGATAAGGGCATCGAGGCGGCGGTGGAGCAGATGCGCAAGGACCTCACCGTGCGCGTCGAGGGCGAGACGGCCTTCGAGCTCACCTACGCGGGCCGCGACCCGCAGGTGGTGGCGCAGGTGGCCAACCGGCTGCCGGCCATCTTCTCCGAGGAGACCCTGAAGATCCGCCAGACGCAGGCGGCCCGCGCCACCGACCTCTTCACCGAGGAGATGGTCGCCATGGGCAAGGCCGTGTCCTCCTGGGAGACGAAGATCTCCAAGTTCAAGGTGGACCACCTGGGCGAGCTGCCCGAGCAGATGGAGATGAACATGCGCGGCCTGGAGCGCATCAGCGCCCAGCTGCAGACGAAGTCCGAGGAGCTGCGCAGCGCCGAGGCGCGCCGCTCCGACCTGGCCCGCGCCCGCAACGCCGCGGACAGCGAGGCCGGCCGGCTGGAGGCGGCGGAGAGCGGCCTGTCCCGCACCCTCACCCAGGCCAAGACGCAGTGGACGCCGGACCACCCGGAAGTGAAGCGGATGGAGCGTGAGCTGGGTGACATCAGCAGCCAGCGCAAGGACGCGGAAGGCCGCATGTTCGCCGAGCGCAACGAGCGCACCCGCGTGGCCACGCTCATCACCAACATCCAGAAGGACATCGTGGACCTCCAGAAGCAGGCCGAGGCGTACCAGGCGCGGCTGAACAACACCCCGCGCTGGGCCCAGGAGCTGGCGGTCATGAACCGGGACTACGAAATCGCCCGCACGAAGTACCAGAGCGTCGTCAGCCGCAAGGTGGAGGCGGAGATCGCCCAGGAGCTGGAGGCCAAGAGCGCCAAGAGCCTGTTCAACGTCATCTCGCCCGCCGGTGTGCCCAGCGCGCCTGCCCGCCCGGACCGCATGAGCGGCCTGCTCATCGCCGCCCTGGTGGCCCTGGCCCTGGGTGTCCTCACCGGCACCGTCCTGGAGATGCGTGACGACAGCCTGCGCGATGGTACCGAGGTCCGTGAGCGCTTGACGCTGCCTGTCCTGGCGGTGGTCCCGAACATGCAAGGCAAGACGGAGAAGCGGATTCTGATGCCGATGGCTGGGAGCAAGAACAGCGTCTCCTCGCCGACTTCCCTGAACTAATTGCCGACCCCCTACGGAAAGGATTGGAGAACTCAGATGGATTCGACGATGGAGCGGGCCGGTAACTTCCTCCCCCGCGTGGACGACAGCGCGGCCTCTAGCAACGCGGTGGACCGCCGGGTGGTGACGCTCACGGCCCCTGCTTCCGCGGCCGCCGAGCAGTACCGCACCCTGTACTACCGCCTGGAGCGCATGCGCGAGCAGCGCCCGATGAAGGTGGTGGCGCTCACCTCCGCGATGCCCGGCGAGGGCAAGACGGTGACGAGCGTGAACCTGGCCCTGGCCGCGGCCCGGGCGAACCCGGAGCGCCGCATCCTGCTGGTGGACGCGGACCTGCGCCGGGGGCAGGTGGCCCCGACGCTGGGCATGCGCAACAAGCAGGGCCTGGCGGAGCTCTTGGCCGGTGAGTGCGACGTGCGCGACGTGGTGCGCCGCTTCAACTCCACGCGCCTGGCGGTCATCCCCGCCGGCACCACGCCGGAGGAGAGCACCCAGGTGCTGGCGTCCGCCCGCATGAAGCAGTTCCTCAAGGCGGTGCGCGAGGGCTTCGACGAGGTGTACGTGGACCTGCCGCCGACGCTGCCGTTCGCGGACGCGGCCATCCTGGGCCACCAGATGGACGGCGTGCTGATGGTCATCCGCGCCAACGTCACCCCCTCCAAGGTGGTGAACCAGGCGGTGGAGCAGCTGGCGGGCGCGGCGCTGGTGGGCTGCGTGCTCAACGGGGCGGAAGTGAACGCGACCCCGTACCTGAAGAACTACGTGAAGAAGTAGCAGTCGGTTGTCGAGTGAAGTGATTGCGGCCCGACCCGCTCCTCGCACCGATGAGGTGCGATGGGCGGGGGGCCTGGAGCGGCGGCGGGTTGGGGTTGGAGGAGTCACGTGCTTCGCGTTTTCCACCACTATTTTTCAGCCAAGAAACTGACGTTCTTCCTTGCCGAGTCCTCGGCGATCGCGCTGGCCTGTGTCGCGGGTGCCGCGGCCTGCGCGGCCCTCTTCGCGCCCCTGGGCACCCAGCCCCCGTTCGCCACGATGTGGCCGACGCTGGTGGGACTGGGCCTGGCCTTCGTCGTCACCTTCCAGTTCACGCTGTACCTGTTGGACCTGTACGACCTGCGCATCGCGGCCGAGGACCGGACGCGCGGCTACCGCTTCCTCAAGGCCGCGGGCGTCACCGCGATGGTGGCGGGCGGCGTGATGCTCATCCTCCCGCTGGTGCTTCCGGTGGTGCTGCCTCCCGGGACGCTCCTGGGCGGCGCGATGGGCGCCCTGGCCGGCACCCTGGTGGTGCGCGTCTCCATCCGGGCGCTGGTCGGTGAACCCGACGCGGTGCTCGTCGTCGGTGACGGCCTCAAGGCCCGCGCGGTCGCGAGCGCCATCGAAGACGGCGGCGAGGGCTCCTTCCGCGTGGTGGCCCTGGTGGACCCGCGCAAGGTGGAGGAGCCGCTGGACGCGATGGCCACCCGCCTCAACGCCTCCTACGTGGTGCAGGCCGCGGATGACATGCGCGGCGCCAACTGGGTGGAGTCCCTGCTGCGCTGCCGGCTGGACGGGCGGCGGGTGTACGACGCGGCCGGCTTCTGCGAGCGCGTGCTGCGCCGCATCCCGGTGCAGTTCCTGCGCGCCAGCGACTTCGCCTTCGCGGATGAGATGACGGTGTCTCCGCTGCGCCGGGCCTTCAAGCGCGTGTTCGACGTGGCCGTGGCGTCGCTCCTCTTGCTCCTGGCGTCGCCCTTCCTGGTGATTGTGGCGCTGGCCATCAAGCTGGACTCCAAGGGCCCCGTCTTCTACCGGCAGGACCGCGTGGGCCTGGGCGGCCGGGCGTACCCGCTCTGGAAGTTCCGCAGCATGCGCACCGACGCGGAGAAGAACGGCGCGGTGTGGGCGCGCTCCAACGACGACCGCGTCACGCGGGTGGGCAGGTTCATCCGCAAGACGCGCATCGACGAGATTCCGCAGGTGTTCAACGTGCTGCTGGGCCACATGAGCTTCGTGGGCCCGCGTCCGGAGCGTCCGGTGTTCACCGAGCAGCTCAAGCAGCAGATTCCGTTCTACGGCCTGCGCGAGGCGGTGAAGCCGGGCATCACGGGCTGGGCGCAGATCCGCTACCCGTACGGGGCCTCGGTGGAGGATGCGCGCAACAAGCTGGAGTTCGACCTGTACTACGTGAAGAACGGGTCGCTGTTCCTGGATGTCGGCATCATCTTCCATACGGTACGGCACGTGCTTCTGGGCCGGGGAGCCCGGTAGACGGTTCAGCAGTGGATGTTGGGGACGGTCCGCGGCCTCCGGTTGTCGGGGGAGGCCGGGATGCGAAGGGTGGAGCCATGGATTGGGATGGGCGAGGGGGTCGGAACATGGTGGGCATGGACGTGGACGCACCGTTCTCAGAGCAGTGGAGCCAGGACGACGCGCGCAACAAGCAGCAGGCCGTGGAGCGCAACGAGCTGCTGCAGGCGCCGAAGAACCGTCCCACGCGCATCGTCGCGATGGGTGGCGGGACGGGCCTGCCCATGGTGCTCAAGGGGCTGGCCCGCCGCGCGGCCCCCAAGGCGGGGCAGCCCGGCGTGGACATCACCGCGGTCGTGGCGATGAGCGACGACGGCGGCAGCTCCGGCCGCCTGCGCCGCAACCACGGCATGCTGCCCCCGGGCGACATCCGCAACTGCCTGGTGGCGCTCGCGGGTGGCAAGAGCGCGCTGAAGGATGTCTTCCAGTACCGCTTCGGCGGCGCGAAGGGCCTGGCGGGCCACGCGGTGGGCAACCTGCTCATCGCGGCGCTCGCGGAGCTCAAGGGCGACTTCCTGGAGGCGGTGCGGCTGTCCGGGGAGCTGCTGGGCGCGAAGGGCCAGGTGCTGCCCAGCACGCTCGCGTCGGTGCAGTTGGTGGCCCAGATGCATGACGACACGGAGGTCGTGGGCGAGCGCAACATCTGCCGTGCCCAGGGCCGCGTGCGCCGCGTGTCGCTCAGCCCCCGCTCGCCGCCGCCGGTGGACGGCCTCTTGGAGGCCATCTACTCGGCGGACCTCATCGCCATCGGGCCGGGCTCGCTGTACTCGAGCGTGCTGCCCAACCTGCTGGTGGACGGCGTGGCCCAGGCGCTGAAGGAGACGCGCGCGCTGAAGGTCATGGTGGCCAACCTGATGACCCAGCCGGGTGAGACGGACGGCATGAACTGCCTGGACCACGTGCAGGCCGTCATCGACCACGTGGGGCCGGTGCTGGACGCGGTGCTCGTCAACGGCCGGATGCCTTCGGAGGAGTCCATCCAGCGCTATGCGCGCAAGGGCTCCTTCATGGTCACGGCGGAGACGCGGGAGCTGCTGTCCTCCGGCGTGATTCCGGTGCAGGCGGACCTTCTGAAGGAAGGTTCCAAGATCCGACACGACAGCCGCAAGGTCGCCGCCTGCCTGCTGAAGATGGCGCGCAGCGGGTTGTAGGCCGCGCCGTCCATCACCACCTTGGGGCCCGCTCACATGGAAGCCATTCAACTTTCGGCCGCCAGCCAGGTCGTGGAAGTCAACGACCGGGCGGCCTTCATGTCCCTGGAAGCCGAGTGGAACCAGCTCGTGGAGACCACCTCCAACGAGCTGTTCTACCGGCATGAGTTCCTGCGGCTGTGGCTGGACAACTTCGCCGCCGGCTCGCGCATGCGCGTGCTGCTCCTGCGCGGCGAGGATGGAACGCTCAGCGCCGCGCTGCCGCTGGTGGAGGAGCGCACGTCCATGTATGGCGTGCCCGTCCGCCAGCTCACCTCCGCGGCCAACGCGCACTCCTGCCGCTTCGACATGCTGGCGCGGGAGCCGGACGCCGCGGCCCGGGCCTTCCTTAAGCACCTGCGCGAGACGGGCGGCTGGGACGTGCTGCGGCTGACGGACGTGCTGGACGGCGGCGTGGGCTTCCGCCTGCTGGAGGCCGCGAAAGAGGGCGGCCTTCCGGTGGGTGAGTGGGAGTCCCTGCAGTCGCCCTACGTGCCGCTGCCCGCGAAGAAGGACGCGTACTTCGCGAAGCTGCCGTCCAAGTTCAAGGCCAACTGCCGCCGCCGGCGCCGCAAGCTGGAGGAGAAGGGGAAGGTCACCTTCGAGCGCGTCTCCGGTGGGCTGGACCTGGAGGGCACCCTGGAGGAGGGGCTGCTGCTGGAGCAGAGCGGCTGGAAGGGCGCCAACGGCACGGCCATGGCGCAGGACGCGAAGACGCGCGGCTTCTACACGGAGCTGGCGCGCGACGCGGCCTACCGCGACCGGCTGGCGCTGTACTTCCTGCGCGTGGATGGACGCGCGGTGGCGTTCCAGTACGGCCTGGAGTTTGGCGGGCGCTACTTCCTGCTCAAGCCCGGCTACGACGAGTCCCTGAAGGAATGCAGCCCGGGGCAGCTCCTGATGGAGGAGGTGCTGGGGGACTGCCTGGAGCGGGGGCTCACCGAGTTCGATTTCCTGGGGCCAGACATGGTGTGGAAGCGCGACTGGACGGATCAGGTCCGGCGGCACACCTGGCTCTATGTGTTCAATGACACCGCCTTCGGCCGGGCCCTGTGCTCGGCGAAGTTCCGGTGGGTACCGGCGGCGAAAGAGGTGGTGGCGCGATGGAAGAAGTGAAGACGACTGACAAGCTGTTCGTGCCGTCCCTGCCCACGCTGTGGCCGCACATGCTGATGGCGCCGCCGCGTCCGGGCGCGCTGCCGCCGTTCTCGTCTCCCAACGCGCGCTACTTCTACTTCGCGCGCAACGCCGTCTGGCTGACCATCAAGATGCTGCGCCTGGATGGCGGCGAGGTGCTGATGCCCGCCTACCACCACGGCGTGGAGGTGGAGGCGGTGGTGGACGCCGGCGCCATCCCGCGCTTCTACCGCGTGGGCAGCCGCTGGGACGTGGACGTGGCGGACGTGGCGAAGCGGATTACGCCGAAGACGCGCGCGCTCTACCTCATCCACTACGCGGGCTTCCCGGGGCCGGTGGACGCCATGCGCAAGCTGGCGGACGAGCACGGCATCCCGCTGATTGAGGACTGCGCGCTGTCGCTCCTGTCGTCCGACGGCGCGACGCCGCTGGGCACCACGGGCGACGTGGGCATCTTCTGCCTCTACAAGACCCTTCCGGTACCCAATGGGGGTGCGCTGGTCGTCAATGGCAAGCGTTCCTACAGCCTGCCGGAGCCGCCGGCGCCGCCGCTGGCTTCCACCTTCAGCCACACCGTGTCCGCGCTCTTGCAGAACCTGGAGCTGCGCGGTGGGGCGGTGGGCCGGGGCCTGCGCGGCCTGGTGCGCTCGGTGGGGCACGGGGCGGTGAAGGCCGCGAGCGTCGAGCGCGTGGCCACGGGCACGCAGCACTTCGACCGGCGCCACGTGGACCTGGGCATGAGCCCGCTGACGAAGCGGATTGCCCTGGCGCAGGACCTGGAGGGCATCGTCGAGGCGCGCCGCCGCAACTACTTCCTCCTGCTGGGCCGGCTGCGCGACGTGTCGCCGCCGCTCTTCAACCAGCTGCCCGCGGGGGTGAGCCCGCTGTTCTACCCGATGGTGGTTCAGGACAAGGAGCTCTTGCTGGCGAAGCTGCGGGAGAAGGGCATCGACGCCATCGACTTCTGGAAGCGCTTCCATCCGGCGTGCGACCCGTCGGAGTTCCCGGAGGTCGCGCAGCTGCGGCGCACCATCCTGGAGATTCCGTGCCACCAGGACCTGTCTCCGGAAGTGATGGGGCAGGTGGCGGACGTGGTCCGGGAGGCGCTCAAGTCCGAGCGCCGGCCGAGCAAGCGCGCGTCGTGAGGGAACAGGAGTTGGCTCCCGGGTTGCAATGGCCCCCGGGGGCCGGGGCAGTGCTTCGGGAAAGGCATCGGGGTGACGCGGTGATCCGCGAAGACGAGTTGACGTCGGGGCCGAGGTTGTCGCCGCGGCTGGACGTGGCGGCGGTGGGCAGTGCCTCGCAGCTGGCGGGGATGCGGGCGGAGTGGAACTCGCTGATGGACGCGAGCACCGCCGGTCCGTTCAACGCCTGGGAATGGCTGTATCCGTGGTGCCGGCGCATCTCGCCCGACGTGCGGCCGCTGGTGCTGACGGCGCGTGACAGGCTGGGCACGCTCGTGGGCCTGTTGCCGCTGGGCCTGGAGCACCGCTGGGCGAACGGAGTTCCCGTGCGGCGCCTGGGCTTCCTGGGCGAGACGCACGTGGGCAGCGACTACCTGGACGTGGTGGCGCGCAAGGGCCGCGAGGCGGAGGTGGCCCGGGCGTTCTTCAACGTGCTCCAGGGGCTGCGCGACGAGTGGGACGTGCTGGATTTGACGGACCTGCGCGAGGGTTCCACGACGCTGGGCGTGGCGCGCGAGGTGTTTGGCGACGTGCGCGTGACGGAGCGCTACGTGTGCCCGTACGAGACGCTGGTGCCCGGCGAGCCGTTCGACGCGTTCCTCAAGCGCACGGGCCGGCGGGACAACTACCTGCGCCGGCGCAAGTGGCTGGAGAAGCAGGACGGCTACCGCATCGAGCGCACGGAGGCGCCGGGGCAGCTGGCCGGGCCGATGACGGACTTCTTCCGGCTGCACGCGCTGCGCTGGTCGTCGGATGGCGGTTCGCAGGGCATCAAGGGCGCCGGAGTGGAGGCTTTCCACCGGGACGCGACGCAGTGGCTGGCGGAGCGGGGCCGGCTGCGGATGTACACGATGAAGGTGGGCGGCCAGGCGGTGGCGTCCGTGTACGGCATCCTGCATGGCCAGACGTTCGTGTACTTCCAGTCCGGCTATGACCCGGCGTGGCGCAACCGCAGCGTGGGCCTGGTGCTGGTGGGCGAGACGTTCAAGGACGCCATCGACATGGGCCTGACGGAGTACGACTTCCTGCGAGGCACGGAGACGTACAAGGCCGACTGGGTGACGAAGCAGCGTCAGACGGTGTCGCTGCGCGCGCACGGCGCCAGCTTCGCGGGCACGTGGTTCACGCGCTCCGAGGAGTGGGCCCGCCAGACTCGCAACGCGGTGAAGAGCGTGCTGTCGGACGAGCTGGTGGAGAAGGTGCGCAGGTTCCGCAGGCGGAAGGCCGCGGTGAATTGACGTCCGGGGGCGCACTGGTGGATCCTGGCGGGTGCCATGGAGAAGCTGCGCTGCGCCGTCCTGGATGACTATCAAGGTGTTTCGACGAGGCTCGCGGATTGGTCCTCCGTGAGCGCACAGGTCGAGGTGACGGTGTTCCGCGAGCACTTCTCCGGTGAGGAGGAGCTGGTCGCGGCGCTGTCGCCGTTCGACCTGCTCGTCGTGATGCGGGAGCGGACTCCGTTTCCCGCGGCGCTCCTTGGAAGGCTGCCTCGGCTGCGATTGCTGGTGACGACGGGGATGCGGAACGCGTCCATCGACGTGGCCGCGGCCACCGCGCGCGGTGTGACGGTGTGCGGGACGGCGAGCGCGACCGAGCCTCCGGTGGAGCTGACGTGGGCGCTGATATTGGCGCTCGCGCGGAACGTGGTGGGGGAGAGCACGGCGTTCCGGCAGGGGGGCCCGTGGCAGCACTCAGTGGGCGTGGACCTGCACGGGAAGCGGCTGGGGCTTCTGGGATTGGGAAAGATTGGGAGCCGGGTGGCCCGCGTCGGTCTGGCGTTTGGAATGGACGTCGTCGCGTGGAGCCCGAACCTCACGGAGGCGAAGGCCGCGGAGGTGGGCGTGACGCGGGCCGTGTCGAAGGAGGCGCTCCTGGAGACGAGCGACTTCGTGTCCATCCATCTGGTGTTGGGCGAGCGCTCGCGGGGGTTGGTGGGACGCGCGGAGCTGGCGAGGATGCGGCGCTCGGCGTACCTCATCAACACGTCACGCGCGGCCATCGTGGATCAGGCGGCGCTGGTTGAGGCGTTGCAGCAGGGTGTCATCGCGGGCGCGGCGGTGGATGTCTTTGAGACGGAGCCGGTGCCCGTGGACGACGTGCTGCGGAAACTGCCGAACCTGCTGGCCACTCCGCACCTGGGCTACGTGTCCCAGGGGAACTACACGACGTACTTCCGTGAGGCCGTGGAGGACATCCGCGCGTTCCTGGATGGCGCGCCCATCCGCAAGTTGGGGTGAGGCTCAGGGGAGGTTGTCTGCATAGCTGGTGAAGAGCGCATCGAAGAGCGTTGTCTTCGGAGGGGACTTCCGGCCCACGAAGACGGGCGCTGGATGATTGGCGATGTCAGGGGGCAGCAGGCTCAAATCCATCGTGGACTCCATGAGTCTCGCCATCGTGACCGCTGGCTCTACCGCGGGAGGCTCCAGGTCGAGCTGCCGGAAGATCCGGCGCTCGCCGTACTCAAACTGGACCCGGTACACGGTGTAGACGGGCGCGATGATGCTGGCGCAGCCGACGTAGACCCAGTGCACGCCAGAGCGCTCGGGAGTACGCCTGGGATAGATGGCGCACCAAAAGGATGCGTCCCGGGAAGTGGTGATGTTCCCGACGCTTTTCTCTGGAAACGTTGTTCTGAGTTGCTCGATCAGGACGTCCCAAGAGCCAGGCGTTTCCAACTTCGTCTGCCAGAGCTCATGGAGCCGATGTTCCTCGGGCGAGAGCTCCTGATTGGGGTCTTCTTGCGAGGGCCAATAGGTCCGCGCAATCTCCAGCAGCTTCTCAATGGATGGAACCATGGGCTACATCCCTCCACGGGTGGATGGTCCTGTAGGTGTCACCACCACGGGCTTGATGCCCGATGTGCAGGCCTTTGGGACCCGTGCCCCCTTGATGGCGGCATTGAGCGTGAGTTCGTAGAAGGACCTGAACTCTTCGCAGGCAATGCTGATGGGAGTGGCTGGCGTCGCCGCGGAAAGGGTTGCCCTCGCGGCTTGATTGGCACAGCTCGCGGAAAGGCTTTGCGCCCGTTCGGTGGAGATGAGTCCCTGCGCGTCATTGGCGATGGGCATCTCCACGCCGAACCTGCAAAGGAACATCTCCCCTGTGTCTCGGGCGATGCCGACGTGCAGACACGCTGCCCGCCATCCGCCTGATTCTCCGCCCTCCCACTTCACCACGTCATGAAAGACGAAGTGACGGGGGCGCAGGGCGCCCTCCACATACGTCGCGGAACCGCCTGTCGCGCAGGCGGATGACAACGCAACGATGCACAGCGCGACAGCGGCCTTCCTGACGCCGGATGCACCCATGGCCCACCTCCAGGGGTGACACACTCACGGCGCTCAGCGTACGCCTATTGCTGCGCGACCTCCGCGCGCAGCTGGGCGATGGCGGGGGCCAGCTGCGGGGGCTGCATGTTCTTGGGCACTTCCACCGTGAATCGTTCGAAATGCGCCAGCGCTCCTGCCTTGTCGCCCCGGCGCAGCGACAGGCTGCCCAGGAAGATGAGCGCCTCCTGCGCGTCCGGCCACGTGTCCACCAGCTCCGTCAGCTCCGCCTCCGCGCCCTGCAGGTCGCCCTGCGACGCCGCGCGCAGCACGCCCCGGTGCACCCGCAGCTCCACGTTGAACGGATCCACCGCCAGGCCCTTCAGCGTCACCTTCAGCGCCTCGTCGAACTGCTGCTGACGGATGAGCTCGTGGCTCAGCATCGACGCGGCCTCCACGTCGCCCGGGTTCGACGCCAGCCGCTGACGCGCCTGATCCAGCTCGTCGTTCATCTCGGGCATCTGCGCCTGCTGCTGCGCCTGGGACATGCCCGGCGGCGTCGCGCCCGTGCCCATCTGGCCCTCTTCGCGCGGCTTCTGCTCGGAGACGAGCAGGTAGCCCAGCCCTCCGAAGAAGACCACCACGCCCGCGCCCCACATCGCGCCCACCATCTGCGGGTTGCGCGACGCCCAGCCCGTGGGCGCCGGCACGTTGCGCGCGGGCGCCTTCTCTCCCGCGGCCTGCCGCTTCAGGTGCTCGTCCTTCGCGCGCAGCGCGGCCGCCGCTTCCTTCTCCAGCCGCGCCTTCTCCGCCGTGTAGTGCTCCGCGCTGAAGTGGTGCTTCTCCGCCTCCAGCGTGCGCAGCTGCTCGATGAGCGACTGCGCCCGCTGCGCCAGGTCATCCACCGTGCCGTCCGTCTTCGGCGTGGCGTCCGGCAGCGCGCTCCCCGTCTTCATCTTCATGTAGAGGAGCCACGCGGCCGCCAGCACGAAGGCGACCGAGAGGACGATGATTCCGGGCAACCAGTTGGTGGGCTCGGGCTGCATGGCTTAGCGCTCCAGCTCCCGGCGCACGGCCTGGAGGTAGGGGTCCGCATCGTCGGTGGACGGCGCGGGAGTGGAAGGGGAGGAAGCCTGGGTGGCTTGCGCGCCGGCGGCGCCCTCGGGCAGGGGCTGACGCTGCTTCAGGATGACGAAGAGGCCGCCCAGCACCAGCGCGACGGGCCCCAGCCACACGAACCAGTTGAAGCCCTCCGCGCGCGGCTCCAGCAGCACCCACTCGCCGTAGCGCGCGACGAAGTAGTCGACGATTTCGGTGTCCGTCTTTCCGTCGGAGACCAGCTCGCGCACCTTGTCCAGCTGGGCGCGCGCCATGGAGGACGGGCTGTCCGCCACCGACAGGCCCTGGCACACCGCGCAGCGCAGCTTCTTCGCCAGCTGCTGCACCCGCGCCTCCTGGGCCGGCGCGAGCGGTTCACTGGCGGCCTGCTGCGGCGCGAACTGCCCCGTGGCAAGGCTCAAGGCGAGGGTCAACGAGACGAGGACGGCATTCATCGGGGGCTCCAGCGGGGGCCGTCCCTAACTACCGCCCCCTGACGGGTATTGCACAGGGAATCCTGGGCCGCACGCCCGCCGCCCGGGCAGCCCCCTGTGGCACTTTCGAAGGCCTCAGCCCCGGTACGCCGGGTCCTGCTCGGTCTCCAGGTCCTGGTCCGGGTCGTACGGGTCGTCCTCGGGAGGCAGCAAGCCCTCCGGCTCGTCACGGCCCAGCGCGTGGCGCACGGCGAAGAAGCCCACCGCCCCCAGGCCCAGGAGGAACGCGAAGGGCCCCACCGCCAGCTTCACCCCCGCGAGCGCCCAGAGCAGGCTCACGCTCACCGCGCCCACCGGCACCCAGCGCAGCAAAGCCGGGCGCTCCACGTCCGGCCGCAGCGCCGCCAGCACGAGCACCGACAGGAGCACCAGCAGCGGCAGGTCCGACAAGGGCAGGTCCCACCCCGAGCGCGACGCGACACCGCCCCCCAGGCTGTAGAGCGAGTCATCCGAGGGGCGCGTCGTGGGCAGCACCCGCAGCTCCGGCGGGGCGCCGCGCACGCCGCCCGGCACCGGCGCGTTGTCCGGCAGGGGCGAGCCGTCCGCCGTCACCTTGCCCCAGGGCAGGAAGAGCGCCACCACGCACACCCCCACGCCCGCCAGCGCCAGCACCCGGGGAAAGCGCAAGAGCGAGCGCAGGTCGAAGTCGCGGGCCACGCCGTCCGGCTCCGCGATGACCAGCCGGTACTGCTCCACGGCGATGAGCACCGTCCCCGCGGCCCAGAGGGGAATGAGCAGGTTGAACCCGGACAGGAGCCGCACGGACAGCGCCACCAGCAGCAGCGTGAACGCGGCGGGCACCTCCGGCCGCATCAGCACCAGCGGCACGGAGTCCACCCAGCCCGGCGCGTTGCCATCGCGGCGCAGCTCGCGCGCGACGAGCGCCACGCTGCCCACCAGCGTCAGCAGCGTCCCCAGCACGCCCACGCTGGGGAAGAACGGCAGGATGGACAGCACCAGTGAGAACACGATGAGCCCCACGCCCACGACGCTCTGGGAGTGGCCCGGTACGTCCTTCAGCCAGCGGGGGCCGTCATACGGCACCTCGTCCTCGTAGGCGTCTGGAGGCGGCTGCCGGGCCCCGGAAGCGCGAGCGGGCCGGGCGTCCTCCTCCTCGTCCAGAATCTCCGACGCATAGGCCGGCTCGGACGCGGGGCGGCTGGGGCGCTGCTGGCCCCGGACGCTGCTGGCGCGCGGGGGCGGGACCTGGCGGGCCGGCATCTTCGCGCCGCAGTTCTCGCAGTACATCAGGCGGACGTCCGCCGCGCTCTCACCGCACTCGGGGCACTGCATGGGAAGTCCACCTCGCTGGAGCGGGGCCGGGGGAAGCCCTCGCGCACGACGCCGACAGCAGGGACTTACTACGGATGCCACACCTCCCGCGAGGCGGGCCCGGGATCCTCTCGAGGGCTCCCGGGCGCCTGCCTTCCGAGCGGGCGGTGTTGACTCAGTCCGGCCGCGCCGCTTCCGCGGTGGCTCCGGCCACGGGCTGGGACAGCTCCTTCACCCGGGTGGCCAGCGTCTGCGGATCAATGGGCCCCACGTGCTTGCCGCGGATGACGCCCTGCGCGTCGATGAAGTACGTCTCCGGCACACCCGCGACGCCGTAGTCCACGGCCATGCGCGAGCGCTCGTCCATCAGCTGCGGGAAGCTGGCCCCCATGCGGCGCAGGAAGTCGAGCGCGTTGGGCTCGGTGTCCTCGAAGACGACGCCCATGAAGACGGCCTGGGCGCCCAGCTCGCGCGCGCCCCACTCGAGCACCGGGTGCTCGTACTTGCAGGGCCCGCACCACGACGCCCAGAAGTTGATGACCACCGGGCGGCCCTTCAGGTCCGCCAGCTTCACAGGGTCGCCGCCGGTCAGCGGCTTGAGCGTGAAGTCCGGCGCGGGCGCGCCCTTGAGCATGAAGGGCACCTCGTGCGGATCCCTTCCGAAGCCCTGGAAGAGCACGAAGAGCAGCGCCGCGCCCACCGCGGAGAACAGCAGCGGAAGCCGCCAGCGCTTCATGCCGCACCCCGCTCGGCGTCCGTGCCCGGAAGGGGAGGCGCCGCGCCCACCGGCGCCGCGTCCGTGCGCAGCACCGCCGCCTTGCGAGAGGGCCACACGGCAATGAGCGTGCCCAACAGCAGCAGCGGCAGGCTGTACCAGATCCATCCCACCAGCGGGAACACCCAGACGTTGAAGCTCGCCGTGCCCGTCGTCTCGCTGAAGGCCATCAGCGAGATGTACAGGTCCTCCTTCGGCGACTCACGCACCGCGGGCGTGCCCACGGGGTCCGTGCTGCGCTCGTAGTAGTTCATGCGCGGGCGCAGCTCCGACACCGAGCCGTTGGGCGCCGTCACCTCCAGGCGCGCGGCGACGTAGGTGCGGTGCGGCTCCTCGCCGCTGGACAGGCCCAGGTACTTCAGCTGGTAGCCGTCCAGCATCATGGTGCCGTCCTTCTTCAGCGTGCCGGACGTGTGCTTCACGTACGCGCTGGAGGCCGCCACGGCGACGATGATGATGACGATGCCCAGGTGCACCACGTAGCCGCCGAAGCGCCGGCGCGCCTTGCTCGTGGCCGTGGCCACCGCCGTGACGAAGCCTTCCTTGCGCTCCGTCATGCGCACGCGCACCGGCACCACCAGCTCGCGCAGCGTGATGACGGTGACGAAGCCGCCCAGGCCGAACGTGAGCAGCGGATACACGCCGCGAAGCCCCGCCGCGTAGCAGGCGATGGTGATGACCACGCCCACCGCCGCGGGGATGATGAACTGGCGGCGCAGCGTGGCCTTGTCCGGCGTGCCCCACGGCAGCACCGGGCCCACGCCCATGAGGAAGAGCACCGCGATGCCGCCCGGCACCGCCATCTTGTTGAAGTACGGCTCGCCCACGCTCACGCGGATGCCGCGCACGGCCTCCGACACCAGCGGGTAGAGCGTGCCCAGGAGCACCGTGAAGGTGATGGCCACGAACACCAGGTTGTTCACCAGGATGCTCGCCTCGCGCGACATCATCGAAGAGAGCCGGCCCTCCGGCGCCAGCAGGTGGCCGCGCGTGGCCAAAAGGCCAATGCACACCACCAGCAGGATGGCGATGAACACCAGGAACGTGGGCCCGATGTCCGACTGGGTGAACGAGTGCACCGAGTTGAAGATGCCGGAGCGGGTCATGAACGTGCCCAGGATGGTGAGCACGAACGACGCGAGCGCGAGGCTCAGCGTCCACAGCTTCAGCATCCGCTTACGCTCCTGCACCATGGTGGAGTGCATGAACGCCGTCGCGGTCAGCCACGGCAGGAAGGACGCGTTCTCCACCGGGTCCCACGCCCAGTAACCGCCCCAGCCCAGCACGGCGTACGCCCACCACGAGCCCAGCACGATGCCCAGCGTGAGGAACATCCACGCGATGAGCGTCCAGCGCCGCAGGGGCGCCATCCACGCTTCACCAATCTCCCCGCGCAGCAGGCCCGCCACGGCGACGCCGAACGGCACCGTCATGCCCACGTAGCCCGCGTAGAGCATGGGCGGGTGGATGATCATCAGGAAGTGGTTCTGCAAAAGCGGGTTGGGGCCCGGACCGTCCGCCGGCACCGGCGACACGGCGCCCCAGGGGTTGGCGGGGCCCGCGATGAGGAACGCGAAGAAGACGCCCACGGCCAGCATGGTGCCCAGCGCCAGCTGCATGTAGCGCGCGTGCTCCTTGCGGTGCACGAAGGCGAACGCCGCCAGGTACACGCCCATGATGAGGCCCCAGAAGAGGATGGACCCCTCCAGCGCGCTCCACAGCGACACGATGGTGTAGATGAGCGGCGTGGCGCGGCTGCCCACCTGGGCCACGTACTTCACGCTGAAGTCGTGGTTGATGAGCGCTTCCACCATCACCAGGTTGCTGCCGACCATGCACGCGGCGAAGCCCCACACCGCGCGCAGCACCCAGGGGTAGCTGGCGTCGTTGCGGCGCATGCCGCCCACCAGGCCCAGGATGGCGCCGAACGCAGCGAAGGCCAGGCCCGCGAGGACCAGCCCATAGCCCAGCATTCCGTTCACGGCGCCCCCGGCGGCGTCGCGGTCGCGGTGGTCGCGCCTTCAGCCAGCGTGTCCTGCCACTTGCGCGGCTCCTCGCCTTCCTTGGGCGCGCGGTACTCGTTGGAGTGGTTCACCATCAGCCGGTTCGACGTGAAGACGCCGGACTTGTCGTAGGTGCCCTCCACCACGACGCCGATCTTCTCGCGGAACATCTGCGGGGGCGTCTCCAGCGAGCGCACGTGCACGCTCTTGGCGTCCGCGTCCGGGCCGTCCGCCACGCGGAAGTCCAGCGTGGTGTGGCCCTCGTTCCACTGGATGCTGCCCGGCTGCACCACGCCGCCCAGGCGGATGGTGGCCGTGTAGGCCTTGTCCCCGTTGGAGAGCAGCTCCGACGGGCTCCAGTAATAGACGAGGTTGTCCCCGATGTTGCCAAAGGCGATGAAGCCCAGGCCAGCGCCGGCGAAGAGCAGGGCTCCCAGCGCGATGAGACGGTTGCGGTTGACGGGCGTCATGGGCTCACTCCTTCGAGTCGGTGGCGCGGGGACGGCGCGCCCAGAGGGACGCAGAGTAGAGCACGAAGGCGGCCACGGAGATGCCGTAGCAGGCCCACACATAGCCCCAGCCGCCCTGGAGCCGGCCGCTGCCCACCTGGGCCAGCAGCATCAAAGACGTCAGCGAGGTCATGTTCAGGCCACCTTCGAGGAATGGGATGCGCGCAGCGCGGGGTCATCCGTGGGCAGCGCCTCCGGCAGCGCCACCTCCGCCTTCCGCTCCGCGAGCGCGATGCGGTAGCGGTGCACCATGAAGAGGATGAGCAGCGCCAGCATGCCGAACGCGGACACGCGCAAGGGCAGCACCATCTGCGGATCCACCGTCTTGGGGCTGGACTGCACCTGGTGGAGGCTGCGCCACCAGCGGACGGAGAACCACACGATGGGCAGGTTGATGGCTCCGATGATGGCCACCACCGCGCTCCACACCGCGCGCTTCTCCGGGTCTTCCACGAAGCGACGCAGCACCAGGTAGCCCGTGTAGGACACCAGCAGGATGGCCTCCGACGTCAGGCGCGGATCCCACGACCAGTAAACGCCCCAGGTCGGGCGGCCCCAGATGGAGCCGGTGATCATGCCCAGCGTGCCGAAGAGCAGGCCGACCTCCGCGGAGGCCTCCGCCATCGCGTCCGTCTTCCACGACTGACGCATGAGGTACGTCACCGCGGCCACGAAGTTGATGAACATGGCCATCATGGCCATCCACTGGAGCGGCACGTGGACGTACATGATGCGCTGCACTTCGCCCATCTCGCGGTCCGGCGGCGCCCACGCGAGGCCCAGCCACCAGCCCGCGCCCAGCAGTGCCAGCGTCAGCGCCGGCAAGCCAAACTTGACGAACTTGTTCATCCTTCAGTCCTCGATGACGCGGGGGAACAGCACGAAGCCTACGCCCCAGTAAATCAGATTGAACCCCAGCAGCAGCCCCTGCCATGAGCCCAGCTGCTGCATCGGGTCACCCTGGAGTACGAGCGTGGTCCCCTTGGCAGCGGACAGGAGGGCCGGGATGACGAGCGGGAACAATAGCAGAGGCAGCAGCACATCCCGGGCCCGCGCATTGCTGGAGATGGCCGCGTAGACGGTCCCCGGGGCGCTGAGCGCCAGGCTGCCAAGGACCAGGATGCCCGCCAGGTCACCGACCCCGGTGACGATGCGCACCCCGTACAGGGCCACCATCACGGGGACCAGCACCACGGCCAGGGCCAGGAGCAGCAGGGCGTTGCCCAGTGCCTTGGACAGGAAGATGGCGCGCGCGTCCGCCGGGGCCAGCCGCACGCCGTCCAGGCAGGCGTTCTCCGTCTCGACACGGAAGGACTCGCCCAGGGACAGCACGCTGGCGAAGAGGATGGCCAGCCACAGGTAGCCGCCCGCGTTGCGCTCCAAGAGCTTCGTGTCCGGGCCCAGCGCGAAGGAGAAGAGCAGCAGCGTGGCCATGGCGAAGAACACCAGCGCGTTGAGCCGCGCGCGGGTGCGCCATTCAATGAGCAGGTCCTTGCGCAGCAGGACGAGCGTCGTCGCCAGCAGGCCCGGGGAACGCCTCGGCTTCGGCGCGCTCATGCCACCACCGCCCGGCCGTCCTGCAGGTGCAGCCGCTCCTCGCACAGGCTCAGGCCCTGTTCGATGAGGTGCGTGGCCAGGACCACCGTCGTTCCACCGGCCTTCAGCTCCGCGATGACGCCCTCCATGTCCTGGATGCCCTGTGGGTCCAATTCGCCAAAGGGTTCGTCCAGGAGCGCCAGGGCCGGGGCCTTCATCAGGAGCCGCGCGATGGCCAGGCGCTTGCGCATGCCCGCGCTGAAGCCTCGCACCGGGCTGTCCGTGCGGCGGTTGAGGCCCACCCGGTTGAGCAGCGCGTCCGCGACGTCCTGGGGCGCGTCCACGCCCAACAGGCGCCCCAGCACCATCAGGTTCTGCTGCGCGGTGAGATCCTCATAGAGGAAGCTGGCGTGGGACAGGAGCGCCACGTCTCGGCGCACCGAGTCACGGTCCTTCACGGCGTCCCGGCCCAGCACCTCCACGCGGCCCGCGGTGGGCCCGAGCGCGGTGGCGATGAGGCGCAGGAGCGTCGTCTTCCCGGAGCCGTTGTGGCCGGTGAGCAGCAGGGAACGGCCGGCGGGCAGGGCGTAGGTGAGCCGCGCCAGCGCCCACCGACGCCCATAGCGCTTGCTCACGTCGTGGAGGGCGATCGCGGGCGCTGATCCAGAGGGGAGAGGGGGCATCGGCGGGCCGTTTCGTAGCCTTAAAAGCGCCTGTTCACCAGTGAAACCCCCGGGGTCGCTCGCACGAGGACAAGAAGTTTTTACGCCTGCTTCTTCCGTCGCTTCCGGCGGGGGACTGAAAGGTTTTCGCCATGGGTGGGCGCCCGACTGCCCTGGTACACCCAGGTACGACCCCTACAGAGGCCTTCCTGCCCTCCGGGGCACGGGGTTTCCCAGGGTTACGAGGGGTTTCGAGCACCTGGCTGCCCTGGCATCCAGCATGCAGTCACGCGGGCCGGGGCTCGTTCCAATGGGGGGAGCGGGCAGACGGCGAAAGCCGCGAGGGAGGCGTGATGGCTGGGAAGGTGTTGCGGCGGGCGGCGAAGGCGGCGGCGGCGGGATTCCTCCACTACAGCGGGGTGCGCAAGGCGATGGCGGCGTACCGCCGTTCGCAGTCGGGGGGCCGGCGCATCCTCATCGTGAGCTACCACCGCGTGGTGAGCGACTTCACCGGGGAGCTGCAGCGCTCCATCCCGGGGCTGCTCATCTCCCAGGAGACGTTCCGTCGCCACCTGGAGCAGGCGCACGCCGCGGGCTTCGAACTGGCGAGCCTGGGCGACGCGGTGGACGTGATGGCGGGCCGGCGCACGGCGAAGAAGGACCTGTTCGTGGTGACGTTCGATGACGGCTACCGCGACGTGTACCGGTACGCGTACCCGGTGCTGAAGCAGATGGGCGTGCCGGCCATCACCTATCTGCCCACCGCCTTCATCAACACGGACAAGCGCTTCAACCACGACCGGCTGTTCCACCTGCTGCGCTGCGTGCAGGAGCGCCGCTTCCGTCCGGACTACAGCACCATGCCCGGCCCGTCCGTGCAGCTCTTGGGGCCCATCCTCTCCGGGCAGAAGACGACGTCCGCGGCGCTGGACGACTTCATTGGCGAGCACCCCACGCGCGTGCTCACCGGCATCATCGACGCGCTGGAGCAGCAGCTGGGCGGCGGCTCGGACCTGATGCCCGAGCAGGGCGACGTGATGAACTGGGACGAGGTGCGCCAGATGGCGCGCGACGGCTTCGAGTTCGGCGCGCACACGCTGGGCCACACGGTGCTGACGCTGGAGCCCACGTCCGTCGTGGAGAAGGAGATCGTCGAGTCCAAGCAGACCATCGAGCGCGAGGTCGGCGTCCAGGTGAAGGACTTCGCGTACTGCAACGGCTGGTACTCGGATGAGATGATCCGCGTGCTCCAGGCGAACGGCTTCCGCTCGGGCGTCACCACGGAGGATTTGCCCAACCGCGTGGGCGGCGACCCGTTCGCCCTCAAGCGCAAGGTGATGTGGGAGAACTTCAGCCTGGGGATGATGGGGGACTACTCGTCGTCGCTCACGGTGTGCCAGTTCGATGACTGCTTCGGCGTGCTGGGCATGAGCCACCCGGTGCTGGGCCACCGCCCGCACATCCTGTCCCAGGCCGTCGCTGGCGCCCCCAACATCCTGGTCCAGGAGGCGGCCGCCGCAGAGGCAGCGCTCGCCAAGGCGACGCCGGTGGAAGTCGTGGACGTGACAGCTCCGGTGCTCGTGACGGACCCCCGGGTTGCGGCCGCGGTGACGGGTGCGCAGGTCGTGGTGGCGCCGAACGTGGCCCTTGCCCCGGAGGCGGCGAAGCCGGAGGAGCTCCAGTGAGTGCGTCACCCAAGCCGGCCGCGTCCTTCCTGGGACGGGCCGGCCCGTTGGTGTTGGCCCGGTTGTTCACCGCCGGGCTGACGCTGTCCATTCCGCTCGTGCTCGCCCGGGTGCTGCACCTGGACGAGTACGGCACCTACTACCAGCTGTTCCTCATCGCCACGACGCTGTCGTACGTGCTGCCGTTCGGCGTGGCGCAGAGCCTCTACTACTTCCTGCCCCGCGCGGAGGCGAAGCGGCCCTACCTGGGCCATGCGCTGCTCTTCGTCACGGGCGCGGGCGTGGTGGCCGCGGGGCTGGTGTGGTTCTTCCTGGGCCATGTCGCGGCCTACTTCAACAACCCGGCGCTGATGGATCACCGCGCGGCGCTGGCGGCCTACACCGCGTTCTTCCTGGGCAGCTACCCGCTGGAGATTTCGCTCACCAGCCAGGGCAAGACGAAGGCGTCCGCGGTGGTGTACCTGGCGTCGGACGCGGTGCGCTCCGGCGTGATGGTGCTGCCGCCGCTCTTGGGCTTCTCCCTGCACGGGATGATGATCGCCGTGGCCTGCTTCGCGGGCCTGCGCTACGTGGCCACCTGGGTGGTGTCGCTGCGCGGCTCCACCGGTCCGCTGGTGGACTGGAAGCTGTTCAAGGAGCAGCTGGTGTACGCGGCGCCGTTCGGTGCCGCGATGTGCCTGGCCATCCCCCAGCAGAACGCGCACATGTACGCAGTGGCGGGCGTGGTGGCCCCCGCGGTGTACGCGCTCTACCGGGTGGGCTGCTTCCAGCTGCCGGTGGTGGACCTGCTCTACACGCCCACCAGCGAGGTGCTGATGGTGCGCCTGGGCGAACTGGAGCGCGAGGGCCGGCTGGAGGAGGGCGTGGAGGCCTTCCGGGAGGCGGCCGGCAAGCTGGCGTACGTGTTCCTGCCCTTCGCGGCGTTCCTCTTCGCGGCGGCGCCGGAGTTCGTGGGGGCCATGTTCGGCCAGAAGTTCCTGCCCGCGGTCCCCATCTTCCGGGTGAGCGTGCTGGGCGTGGTGCTGTCCATCCTCCCCATGGACGGGACGCTGCGGGCCCGGGGGCAGACGCGGGCCATCTTCGCCTCGTACCTGGTGAAGGCGGTGGTGACGGTGCCGCTCCTGTGGTTCGGCGTGAAGCACTTCGGGATGATGGGCGGCATCGCGTCCTGGGCGCTGGCGGAGATGGTGGGCAAGGGGATGCTGCTCATCCGCGTGCCCAGGGCGCTGTCCACGCCCGAGCGCAAGCTGGGGCTCAAGGACGTCATCCCGTGGCGGGAGCTGGGCCAGGCGTCGCTGGCGGCGGTCGCGGCGGGCGGGAGCATCTTCCTGCTTCGCTCCGGCGTGCACGACACGTGGGTGAACCTGCCGGCGGGCTTCCTGTGGCGGGTGCTGCCGCTGGCGGTGGCGGGGCTGCTCTTCGTCATTGGGTACGTGGTGGGCCTGTATGCGCAAGGCGTTCGCCCGTGGAGCGCGCTGCAGTCCCTGCGTCCCCGGCGGGCGGGCTGATCCACCGTCGGGTACCGCACGCGTGGGGGGCACTTCCCTCCCCACGCGTGGGTACCTACCTTCCGGGCGCAACGGAGTTCGGGTGAGGGCGAGGAGAGGCGTGATGGGATTCGACGCGATGACGTTGTACCGGGTGGCTCACGGGCTGAAGAAGCGCGGGGTTCCGCTGCTGCCGGCCGTGCTGCGCAAGGCCATCTACTACCTGCACAGCTCCTACATCCCCGAGGACGCGGAGCTGGGCGAAGGCACCCAGCTGGGCTACGGCGGCATCGGCGTGGTCATCCACAAGGCGGCGAAGGTGGGCCGTCACGTCCTCATCTCGCAGCAGGTCACCATTGGCGGGCGCTCCGGCCTGGAGGGCGCGCCGGTGATTGGCGACTACGTGCGCATCGGCGCGGGCGCCAAGGTGCTGGGCAACATCCACGTGGGCGACTTCGCGGTGATTGGCGCGAACGCCGTCGTGGTGAAGGACGTGCCCTCGGGCGCGGTGGTCGCGGGCGTTCCCGCGAAGGTCATCCGTCAGGACGCGGATCCGCTCACCACGTACCAGCGTGAGATGGGACTCCTGCCCGCGCGCACGCCGCCGAAGCTGACCCAGGTTCCCCGTCCCTCGGCGCAGGCGTCCGCGCGCTAGGCACTTCGCTTCGTTCACGAAGAGGGCTTCCTTCATGCGCGTGCTGCTCGTCGGGGACTACCCGCCGCCGTACGGGGGCGTGGCCATCCACGTCCGTCAACTCCATCAATTTCTGCGCGACCGCGGGGTCGAAGCGAAGGTGCTCGATATCGGGAAGGGTGGCCGGCCGGCTCCGGACGTCCTTCCTGTCAACGGCGCCGCCGCCTTCGGCCTGCGGCTCGCGGGATTCACCTCCGCGGGCTGGACGGTCCACCTGCACACCAGCGGCAACAACCCGAAGGCGTGGGTGCTGGCGGCGCTGGTGGGCACCATGCCCGGACCGCGCTCGCCGCGCGTCATCACGCTGCACTCCGGGTTGATTCCGGACTACCTGGCGGAGTCGCAGTCCCGGCGCGTGTTCGCGCGCACGGCGCTGGCAGGCTACGCGCGGGTGATTGCCGTCTCCCCGGCGGTGCGCGACGCGGTGGTCGCGTGCGGCGTGCCGGAGGAGAAGGTCCTGGTGCATCCGGCCTTCTGCGGTTCGCAGGTGCGGCCCGGTCCGGTGACGCCGGAGGTGGAGGCCGCGCGGGCCCGGCGCAGCCCGCTGCTCGCGATGGCGCACCACCCGTCACCTGTCTATGGGCGCAAGCAGATGTTCCGCGCGCTGAAGCAGGTGGCGGAGACGCACCCGGGCGTGGGGCTGGCGCTGTTCGGTCCGGGCACGCGCTCCGAAGAATTCATCCGCGACGCGCGCGAGCTGGGCGTGGCGGGGCTCCTGGAGGACCTGGGCGAGCTGGAGCACGCGAAGGCGCTGGGGCTGCTGTCCCGGAGCGACGTGTTCATCCGGCCCACGACGCACGACGGGGACTCCATCTCCGTGCGCGAGGCGCTGGCCCTGGGCGTGCCGTGCGTGGCCAGCGACGTGTGCGCGCGGCCGGAGGGGACGCGGTTGTTCAAGGCCGGGGACGAGCGCTCGCTGGCGCAGGCGGTGCGCGACGCGCTGGCCGCGGGCCCGGCGAAGGTGATGGCCCCGGACGTGGGGCCGGTGTTGCTGGACGTGTACGCGGGGTTGATGCCGTCCGGCATGGCAGGTGCAGGAACCGTGAACGCGGCGTGACGGAGTGGGGACGGGTGGGGCGCCTTCGGAGACGCAAGGCGCGCTTCAGGGACTTCAGCACTGAACTTTTGACTTCAGGAGTGGACGATGCGGCGCAGTGAAGAGATGGACTTGTCGAAGCGGGCCCTTCGCGGGCGGGACCTGGTGGTGTTCTCCAACGACTGGGACGGGGATCCGCTGTCGAAGGTCCACATCATGCGGATCCTCTCGCGGGACAACCGCGTGCTGTGGGTGAACAGCATTGGCAACCGCGCGCCCAAGGCGAACGCGCACGACGCGCAGCGGATCATCAAGAAGCTGAAGACGTTCACCCAGGGCATCCGCGAGGTGGAGCCCAACCTGCACGTGCTGGCGCCGCTGGCGATTCCGTTCTACGGCTCGGAGACGGTGCGCCAGGCGAACCGCCACCTGCTGCGGCTCCAGGTGCTGCGCGCGATGAAGCAGCTGAAGTTCGAGCGCCCCATCTCCTGGAGCTTCCTGCCCGCGTCCGCGCCGGTGTCCGGCACGCTGGGCGAGGACTTCGTCGTGTACCACTGCGTGGACGAGTTCTCCGCGTTCAGCGACACGAACGGCAAGCACATCGCGGAGCTGGAGGAGCGCCTCTTGCGCCGCGCGGACATGTGCATCACGTCCGCGGAGCGCCTGTATGAGAACAAGAAGCGCCTCAACCCGCGCACGGTGCTGGTGCGCCACGGCACGGACTTCTCGCACTTCGTGAAGGCGTGCGACCCGGCCACGAAGATTCCGGAGGACATCGCGAAGCTGCCCAAGCCCATCATCGGCTTCTTCGGCCTGGTGGCGGACTGGATTGATCAGGACGCCATCATCGCGTGCGCGAAGGCGCACCCGGAGGGCTCGGTGGTCATCGTGGGCAAGACGACGCCGGACTGCGACGACAGCCGTCTGCGCGCGGTGCCCAACATCCACATGCTGGGCCGCAAGCCGTACGCGGACCTGCCGGGCTACAACAAGGCGTTCGACGTGGCGCTCAACCCGTTCGTCATCAACGAGCTGACGCTCAACTCCAACCCGCTGAAGGTGCGCGAGTACCTGGCGTCCGGCCTGCCGGTGGTGTCGTCTGATTTGCCGGAGGTCCGCAAGGTGGGCCTGTGCCGCATCGCCACCACGCCGGAGGACTACGTGAAGCAGGTCAACGCGGCGCTGGCGGACAACCCGGGCCCGAACCGGGAGCGCGCGGAGAAGATCTTCCACGAGAGCTGGGAGGCCCGCGTGGCGGAGATCCGCCAGCACGTGGGTGAGGCCATGCTCGCGGCGGGCAAGAAGCTGTAGGTCCGTCGGGCGGCAGGAGGGCGCGGGTCCGGAGCGTGCGAGCGCCCCGGGCACCGCGCCTTCGTCATTCCTGGAGGCCACCCGCGCGGCCCGTCACGCGGCGCTCCAGGAGGGCGTAGCGGCGCGCGAGGCGGGTGTAGTCCGCGGGGCGGATGGGAGTCTTCTCGCGCGTGCGCACGAGGTCCTCCTTCGCGTCCAGGTAGTCGCGCGCGGGCACGCCGCAGGTCTCCTCCAGGAGGCGCGCGGCCTCCGCGTCCGGCAGGGAGGGGGCGATGCCCAGGCGCTCGTGCATCAGGCGGCGCAGGCCCGTGTCGAGCTCCGGCAGCAGCTCCGCCTCCACCTTCGCGCGGCGCATGAGCCAGCCCAGGGAGCGCACGTACTCGCGAGACGAGCGGTGCCGCTCCACGCGCACGGGCCGGGGCGCGCCGAAGCGGGTGCCTCGGGAGATGACGTAGACGAGCCCCACGGCGAGGCTCTGCGCGATGAAGACCCAGAGTCCCTGGGACAGGGGAGGGCGGGTGACGACGGCGTGGTGGAACTCGTCGAAGCGCAGGGGCCCGCGCGCGGCGAGCGCATCCCAGAAGCGAAGGTTGTCGAGCAGTTCCAGGCGCCGGTTCTCCGCGAGGTCCGGGCCGGCGGTGACGTAGACCTCGCCCTGGCCCAGTCCCCAGCGCCACACCACGCCCGCGCCGCCCAGGCCCGCCAGAGGCACGGCGTCCTCGTGCTCCATGCGCAGGCTCCGGTCCCGGGCCACGCGCAAGAGGGACAGGTCTCGCAGCGGGCCCGCGGGCAGCCACACGTCCACGGTGACGCCGGCGGGGTCTACCCATTCGGAGGCCAGGCCCTGGTGGTTCGTGCCGGGCAGCGCGCCCGAGACGATGTGCAGCCACTCCTCCATGCCGGGCTGGTGGATGCCCAGCGCGTGAGGCGACAGGTACACGAGCGTTCCGCCGCCCCGGACGAAGCGCTCCAGTGAGGAGACCTCTTCCTTGGTGATGGGCTGGGCCTGGGGCGCGGCGATGATCAGCGTGCGAGTGCCGGAAGGAATGGACTCCAGGGACGACGTCTGCGCGCTGACGTCCCGTCCACGTTCCTGCAGATAGACAAACAAGGCCTTGAGCCCCAGAGGGCCCGGGTTCGAGATGGACGGAACAGGCGAGTCCGGCGGGGCCTCATGCGAGGCCAGGCCCACGGCCAGCGCCACGGCGATCATCAACCCCAGGACGACCGCGACGCGCGCGTTCCTCACGGCCGGCCCTCCGCGAGCGAGCCGTGCAACTGCTCCACGGACTCCACGAAGCGAGTGGCCTCTTCGCGCGACACCGGCTCCAGTGAATAGAAGGCCTGGTCGTACCAGCCCACCAGCCGTTCCACTTCACCCGTCACGCGCGCGGGGGCGCCTCTAGAGGGCAGCTCCGCGGCGAGCTCGCGGTTTGTCTTCACGCGGTCCGGCCGCGCCAGCTTGCGCTGCTCCAGCGTGGACAGCAGGCCCAGCAGTCCCTCGCGGATGGCCTCGCGCGCGTCCTCCGTCTCCAGCGCGGTGCGCGCCCGGCCCAGGTGTTCTCCAGGCGTGTCCAGCTCAAGAGGCGCGGCTTCACCTTCCACACCCGGCGTGGTGACTGCCTTCCGGTTGCGGCGCCAGCGAACCCGCAGCACACCGAACAGCACCACCGCCAACGCCAGGCCCAGCATCACCGCGCGCGTCGCCACCGCGAAGCCCTGCGCGCCGCGCGATTCGAAGAGGCCCTCCAGCCAGTTCTGAAGCTCGTGCAACAGGCGCGTCAGCAGGTCGCTGTTGCGCTGCCGGGCCCTCGCGAACTCCGGCCGGTCGAGGATGGCGCGCAGCCGCTCCGGTTCGCTTGTCACGCCGGGAGACACCGCGGGCTCCGCGTCCAGGGCGCACACGGCCTCCAGATAGACGGAGAGCTGCCGGGCCCGGTCGGGCGGCGTCTGTCCGGAGGTTCCTGGCGGCAGGGGGACGCCCTCCAGCGCCTCCACCAGCCGGTTCACCTCCGCGTTGAACGCGTCAGGCCGCGAGCGCGCCGTGTCCTCGAGCCGGCGCGACACGGCCTCCCGGTCCGCGCACGGGGGCAGGGCAGCCAGCAGGAGGAGCAGGGGCAGGGCGGGCACGGGAGGTCAGGGGGACGGCGTCGCCGGCTCCGCGGTCGCGATCCGCCGCTCCAGGTCCAGGCCCTCGCGGCGCACGCGCATGTCCACGTAGAAGAACGCGGACACCACGAAGCTCAGCGGCGTGAAGAAGGACTGCCCCACTACCTGCAACAACTCCGCGGGGACGAGCAGCGCCTGCGGAATGGCCGCCTGCGCCGCCGGATCCAACAAGTTGCCGCCATAGGCCAGCCGGACGATCCACGCGGGCAGCCCCGACACCAGGCTCACCGCGATGAGGATGCCGCCCACCACCGTGGACAGCACCATGGCCCGCACGGTGCCCCGGCCCATGAAGCCCGGCTCGACGCGGCCCTTCAGCAGGGCCCCGGAGCGCTTGAAGGCCTCCCACGCGCCCACGTCCTCCATGGCCAGCACGGGAGGCAGGAGCATGAAGCGCAGGAAGTACCAGAGGATCGCCGCCAGCGCGCCCAGGCCCAGCACGATCGCGCCGATGATGATCAGCGCGACGCTCACCACCGTGCTGCCGCCCGAGCCCTTGCCGGTGACGGCCGCGACCACCCCCAGCCCCATGACGACGGAGCCCGGCAGGCACAGCACGAGCGTCACGCCCACGGACCACACGAGCGACAGGAGATACGTCGCGGTCAGCGTCCCCAGACGCGACACCGCCCGGCGCAGGCCTTCCGAGGGACGCACCGGCTCCCCCAGCCGCGCGGGCACCACGTACCGGGCCGCCGCCGTGGTGGCGACCCAGAAGTTCCAGATGAGGAACACGTACAGCACGAGCATCAGACCCAGCGCGATGCCGGACTGGGTCAGCGCCTGCGAGGGGTCCGTGCCCGAGGGAGCCCCGCCAAGGCCAGGCAGCGCTCCCACCGTGCGCGCCATCACCACGGTGAACGCCTTGACCGCGATGTAGTTGAGCAGGTCGAAGCCCAGGCACAGCACGAACAGGGGCTTCAGGTGCGCGCGCCAGAACGTCGCGGCCCGGTCGATGATTTCTCCAATGGCCAGCGGGCGCAGCTCAACGGAGGTCGGGGAGGGCGTCACGGCCGCGCAGCATAGCGCTGCCTCAAGCTCGCGCGTCCAGCAACGCCCGCGCCGCCGCGCGCGGATCCTCCGCCTCCAGCACGGCGGAGATGACCGCGACACCCCAGGCCCCCGGCACCTCCCGGGCCCGCTCCGGCGTCATCCCGCCCAGCGCCAGGGCAGGGCAGGGCAGCCGCTCCGCGAGTCCCCTGAACCCATGAGGCCCCAGCGTGTCGCGCGTGTCCCCGGGCTTGGAGCCCGGAGCGAACACGGGGCTCACCAGCGCCAGGTCCGCGCCCACCGCTCCTTCCGCCTCGCGAGCGTCATGCACCGCCACGCTGACGAGCCGGTCCGGGGACAGGAACGGACGCACGTCGCGAGGAGAAGGGCCCGACGCGGGCAGGTGCAGGTGCGCGCCCACGAGCAGCGCGACCTCCAGCCTCCCGTTCACGAACAGCGCGCGGCCCCGGCACACCTCCGCCAGAAGCCGCGCCTCCTCCAGGAACAGCCGCCCGGAAGCCTCCGGGTGACGGTGCTGCACGGCGACCTCCGGCCCCGCCTCCAGCGCCCGCTCCAGCGCGGTGAGCAACCGCGCCCGGGGCAGCCGCCAGTCCGTGATGACCACGAGGCGGGGCAGGGGGGGCACCGCTACTCCACGAGCCCTTCAATGGGGCTGGACGCGGAGCCGTACGCCTTGCGCGGGATGCGGCCGGCAAGGAACGCGTCGCGGCCGGCCTCCACCGCCTTCTTCATGGCCACGGCCATGCGCACCGGGTCCTTCGCGCCCGCGATGGCGGTGTTCATGAGCAGCGCGTCCACGCCCAGCTCCATCGCGATGGCCGCGTCGGACGCCGTGCCCACGCCCGCGTCCACGATGACCGGCACCTTCACCACCTCACGGATGAGCCGCAGGTTGTGCGGGTTGCGGATGCCCAGGCCGCTGCCGATGGGCGCCGCCAGCGGCATCACCGCCGCGCAGCCCGCGTCCTCCAGCTTGCGCGCGGTGATGGGGTCGTCGCTGGTGTACGGCAGCACCGTGAAGCCTTCCTTCACCAGGATGCGAGCGGCCTTCACCGTCTCCTCGACGTCCGGGTAGAGCGTCTTCTCGTCGCCAAGCACTTCCAGCTTCACCCACTTGCTCATGCCCAGCTCTTCGGCCAGCCGGCACGTGCGCACCGCGTCCTCCGCCGTGTAGCAGAGCGCCGTGTTGGGCAGGAGGCGCATCTTGTTGCGGTCGATCCAGTTCATCAGCGACGCCTCGCCCGTCGCCTTCAGGTCCAACCGCCGCACCGCCACCGTGACGAGCTCCGCGCCCGACGCTTCGTGGCACTGCTTCATCACCTCGTGGCTGGGGTACTTCCCCGTCCCGACGATGAGCCGCGAGGTGAACGTCACCCCCGCCAGCGTGAAAGGCTTGTCCGCGATGCCGCTCATGACCGTCTCCTCGTAAGGGCCTGCGCTCACCCGCCACCGACGAAGGTGACGATCTCCACCCGGTCCCCGTCCTGGAGCCGGTGCTCCGGATGACGGGCGCGGCGCACCACCTCCGCGTTCACCTCCACCGCCACCCCCGGGCCACTGCCCAGGTTCAGCAGCGCCAGCAGGGACGAAAGGGTGCTGCCCTCCGGCAGCGTCCGCGCTTCTCCGTTGACCCACACGTTCATGGCCTCACGGCTCCTTCCGGCCCCCTCAGGACGGGACCCGCCGGTGCCAGTACAAGGGCGGTTCTGCCCTGTCAACGCACAGCCTCCCCCACGCAAAAGCCCTGCTACAGCGCACCGGAACGGATTTTTCGCGCCCGGATGCGTTTTGTTCCGCTTCCCCAGCAGGCAGGGCGGCAGGCCCTCCCTCGTACGCGGGCCGCCCCTGCGCACCCCCCGGCTCGCTGACAAGCGCTGTGCAGGTACGAGGGGAGCGACCAGTTTCTGCCCAACGCCGGGGAACAAATCACCGGCACTCAAGAACACACTCACAGGGGGCGGTCACACATGCGGAAGCTCATGATTGCGGTCACGGCGGTCGCGGGTCTGACGATGGTCACCGGCTGCAAGAAGGACGATGTCCAGTCGCAGCGCGAGGACGTCGCCGAGGCCCGTCAGGAAGCGGCGCAGGAGACGGCCGAGGCGCGCCAGGACGAGAGCAAGGAGCTGGCGTCGGCGCAGGAGAACGCGAACGAGGACATCGCGGAGGCGCGCCAGGACGCGAACGACAAGATCGCCGGCGCCAACGAGGAGGTCCGTGACGAGGAGAAGGACCTGGCCGAGGCGCAGGCCAACCGCAATGAGGACCTGGCCGAGGATACGGCCGCGGGCGGCTCCGGCATGGCCGGCACCACCAGCGCCGCGGCGGCCACCACCGTCAACGGCCGCGTGCTGTCCAAGTCCGGTGACACGCTGACGCTGGTGGACAGCACCAACAAGGAACTGAAGATCAAGACCAACGACAAGACCGCGATGCTGGACAACTCCCGCAAGGCGGTGAAGCTGGACGACATCGAGGAAGGCTCGCAGGTGCGCGCCTCCTACGTGATGGACGGCAAGGACATGGTCGCCCGCGACGTCACCCTGGTGGCGCCGGTGAAGAAGCTGGACAAGTAACCCCGCGCCTCACGCGCCTTTGTCCCAAGCGGACTGGGGAAAATACTTGAAGGCAGCGGCTCCCACCCTCGCGGTGGGGGCCGTTTCCTTTTTTGTCGGGGAGATGCCCGGTGGGGTCGGATGGGGATGTCTGACCCGGGTGGTAGGACGCGGGCGTGAGGACTTCCTCATGGCTTCCCACGCCCGGGAAGCGCCTTCTCCCGTCAGGAGCGTCATCCACGATGGCCACCCATCCCCCCGCGTATTCCGCGTCCCGGCCCTTCATCCTCTTCACCACCGGGGCCACGTCCTATGAGCTGGTGCGCTACCTGGGGTCGCGCGCCGGAGGGGAGCTGCTGCTCGCCCGCCGGCACTACGCGCGCACGCCGGGCGGGCTGGTGCTGATCAAACGCCTGCGCGACGTGACGGATGACGTGGCGCGGGCGCGGCTGCGTGAAGAGGTGAAGCTGCTCATGCGGCTGTCCCACCCGGCCATCGCGCCGGTGTACCTGGTGCGGGTGCACGACGGCGCGCCCCACCTGGTGACGGAGTACGTGGACGGGCCGTGCCTGGAGACGCTGTCCAGCTTCGCGGCGCTGCGGCGGCGGCCCTTTTCGGAGGCGTTCGCCGCGTACCTGGGGGCGGAGGTGGCGGACGCGCTCCACCATGCCCACTCGCTGGAGGACGCGCGCGGCCTGCCCGTGGGCGTGGTCCACCGCGACATCAGCCCCCGCTCCGTGCGGGTGGACGTGCATGGGCGGGTGCGGCTGTCGGACTTCGCGTTCGCGTGGTCGCGGCTGCCCGGGCGCGTGGTGACGGAGCCGGGGCTCGTGCGCGGGGACGTGGCCTATGCCTCGCCGGAGGCGCTGGAGGGACAGCCGCTGGATGGCCGCGCGGACCTGTTCTCCCTGGGCATGGTGCTCCTGGAGCTGCTCACCGGGCTGCACCTGCTGGACCTGGACGACGTGGAGCGCGCCGCGCAGCAGGCCCAGCCCGTGCCCGGCACGCGCGGGCTGTGCGCGGAGACGCCCAGCTGGCTCCCCGCGCCGCTGATGGCCGCGCGCATGGCGTGCCTGACCCAGGCCCACGTGGAGCAGGCCACGCGCGGGCTGTCACCGGGCATGCGGGCGGTGCTCCAGAAGGTGCTCCAGCGCGACCGGGAGCTGCGCTTCCAGACGGGCGCCCAGCTGCGGGACGCGCTCCGGGGGCTGCTGACCGCGGAAGGGCGCCCCTATGGTCCTCCGGAAGCGCTGCGCGAGGTGGCGGAGGTGCGCACGGACGCGCTCGTGGGCCCGGCGGGGGAGGCGGAGGCGGGGCTCCCGCTGGAGGACGACCTCTGGGATGGCTGCGACGACGACGGCGCGGACTGGACGTGAGGCGTGACGGACAGATGGCCCGGGGCGCTTGTCATCGCGGGAGGCCGTGGCGAAGACTGCTGGCATGGGTGACGTGAAGGAGCTGCACCGTCAGTGGTGCATCGCGGACGGGCACGCGGATTCGCTGATGTGGAACCGCGACCTGTGCGAGCGGTCAACGGAAGGGCACGTGGACTTCCCCCGCCTGCGCGAGGCGGGGGTGAAGCTGCAGTGCTTCACGCTGGTGACCCGGGGCTTCCCCTTCATTGGCGGCTTCCCGCTGTTCGCCGCGTGGCGCAAGTGGCCCCGCGAGGCGCGCGGCGGCGAGTGGACGCGCGCGCTCTGGCAGATTGAGCAGTTGGACGCCTTCTGCGCCCGCTCCGGGGACACCGTGCGCGTCGCCACCACCGGGGCGGGGCTGGAGGACAACCTCGCGAACGGGCGGCTGTCCGCGGTGCTGGGCGTGGAGGGCGGCCACGCCATTGAAGGCCAGGTGGAGCGGATCGCGGAGCTGCACCGGCGCGGGGTGCGCTTCATGGGGCTCACGCACCTGTCCAACAACGACCTGGGCGGTTCGTCCTTCCCCATGATGGGCAACCGGGGGCTCACGCCGCTGGGACACCAGGTGATGGAGGAGATGGCCCGCCTGGGAATGAGCGTGGACGTGGCGCACGCTTCCGAGCAGACGCTCGCGGACCTCTTCACCCATCCCACGGTGCGCTTCTTCTGCTCGCACACGGGCGTGCGCGCCGCGGGCGGTGGCTGGCGCAACCTGTCCGACGAGGCGCTGCGCACCATCGCCGCGCGCGGTGGCGTGGTGGGCATCATCCTGGCGCCGGTGTACCTGGGCGGGGACACGTGGGACGACGTGGTCCGCCACGTGGAGCACGCGGTGGACGTCATGGGGGAGGAGGGGGTGGGCGTGGGCAGTGACTACGACGGCATGGTGGCGCTGCCCCGGGGCATGCGGGACGTGACGGATTTGCCGCGACTCACGGAAGCCCTGCTCAAACGACACCCGGAGTCCTGGGTGGAACGTGTGATGGGTGGCAACTTCCGGCGTTACTTCCGGGAGACGCTCGGCGGCGGTTGACAGCGAAATACCTGTCGAAAAGAGTCGCCGCCACCCATGAAACGTCTCTCCCTCGCGCTCCTGGCCCTCGTCGGTTCCTTCCTCCTCTCCGGCTGTGGAGGGCCGGGCTCGGGCGACTCGTGTGACGGCGGCGACTACGTGTGCCAGGACGACGCGCAGGCCCTGGAGTGCCGCAACGGCACCTGGCGTCCGCTGGCGTGCCGTGGGCCGCTGGGCTGCCGCGAGCTGGCGGACAGCGTGCGGTGCGACACGTCCCTCAACCAGGAGAATGACGGGTGCGCCGTGGCCGCGGAGGGCAAGGGCACGTGCAGCCCGAACGGCAACGCGCTCCTCACGTGCCAGCAGGGCGTGCTGGTGAAGACGGCGGATTGCTCGTCGTGCGCGGTGCAGGACTCGCAGGCCGTCTGCCAGCCCTGATTCAGGCGATGTCAGCGCTCCGGGTCCCCGCCGGAGGATGGCGGTGGGGAGCCCGGGGGGGCGCGGGCAGGTAGCCGCCCGCGGCCATGCGCTTCGCGGACCGCTCGTACATGGCCGGTGAGAGGCCCTGCACTCCGGTGCCGTCAATCCACCGGTTGTAGAAGTTGAAGAGGGCGCAGACGGAGACCGCGTCGTAGACGGCCTCATCCGTCCAGCCGGCTGCCTTCAGGCGCTCCACGTCCTCGCGGCGCACGTCTCCGGGCGCGTCGTTGAGTTGGTCCACGAAGGCGAACAGCGCCTTCTCGGCCTCCGGGATGGGGGCCGTCTTCACATCGTCCAGCACCGCCTGGACGCGCTCCGTGCTGCCCAGCAATTCCGCCGCGACCGCGGCGTGAGAGCCCGTTCAAAATACGCAGGCGTTGCGCCGCGACGTGTACGCGGCGATGAGCTCCCGCAGCCCGGCGGACAGCGGGGACGGGCCGCGCATCACCTCATGCGTGAAGGCGGACAGCGCGTCCGTCATGCGCGGCTTGAAGGCGAACAGGTGCCAGATGCCCGGCGGCGTCATGCCCCCGGCCCGCGCCATGGCAATCATCTTCCCGTAGTGCCCGTCGGACTCGTGCGACTCGACGTCGGGCAGGTACATGGGCTCCGGAGCGGGGGACTTCATCATCGCGCACTTCCCTTGCGAGAGGACGGCAGACGTCCATCAGGCCAGCGACGCGAGGAAGCTGTCCAGCACCGAGTTGAACGCCTCCGGCTGTTCCTGGTTGGGCAGGTGCGCCGCGCCGGGGATGACCTCCAGCCGCGCGCCCTGCACCAGGTCCGCCATCTGCTTCGCCTTCGCCAGCGGCGTCACCGCGTCGTGCTCGCCCACGACAATCAGCGCGGGCCCGGCGTAGCGCGCGAGCAGGTCCTTGCTGTCCACCCGCAGCGCCATGCCCCGCTGCGCGGCGGCGATGGACTCCGGCGGCACGGCCAGCCCCAGCTTCGTCACCTCGCGGCCCACCGGCGAGTCCGGCCCCGCGTGGACCAGCTTGGGCACCAGCCCCTGGACGACGGACGCCGAGCCCTCCTTGAGCGCCTGCTGCGCGGTGGCCTCGCGCTTGTCCTTCCCGGCGGCGTCGTCCGCGGTGCACTGCGTGTCCGACAGCACCAGCCCGCGCACCCGGCCCGGGTCCTCGCGCAGGAGCGCCAGGGCCGCGTAGCCGCCCATGGACACGCCGCCCACCACCGCGGTGTCAATGTTCAGCGCGTCCAGGAGCGCGAGCGCGTCCTGCGCCAGCTTTCGCATCTCCGTGGGGCCTTCACCCAACCGGCTCTGGCCGAAGCCGCGCAGGTCCGGCACGAGGAAGCGGTAGCGCCCGGACAGCGCGGCCACCTGCCGGTCGAACGCGGAGCCATCCAGCGGGAAGGCGTGCATGAGGAGCACCGGCAGCCCCTGGCCCACGTCCCGGTAGAACAGCGGAGTCCCATCCACGGCGACCGTCAGCATGCGTGCCTCCCACCGAGCCGCGCGCGGCGTCATCAAATCCACTTCTTGTACTTGAACCAGCCGACGAGCCCCAACGGGAAGCCCACCATGGTCCCCCACATGGCGGCGTACCACCATGGTCCCGTCAACTGTTCGAAGTTCTGCCCGAAGAAACCCACGATGAAGGACAGGGGCAGGAAGAGGGTGGCGAAGATGGTGAGCTGCTTGCTGATGTCGTTGGTGCGCTGGGCCACCATGGACAGGTAGCCGTCCATCACGTTGCCCACCACGTCGCGGCTGGCGTCAATCTGCTCGTACAGCCGCACCAGGTGGTCGTAGACGTCGCGGAAGTACAGCGTCGTCTTCTCCTGAATCTGCGGGATGCCCCGGCGCGACAGCATGCCCACCACGTCCCGCTGCGGGGACAGCACGCGGCGCAGCGTCACCAGCGCGCGCTTGAGCTGGAAGATGCGCTGCAGGTGCTCCGGATCCGGCTCGGCGAAGATGGCGTCCTCCAGGTCGTCCAGCCGGTCGCCGAAGTCGTCCATGATGGGGAACTGCGCGTCCACGAGCGCGTCCGCGAGCAGGTAGAGGATGACGTCCACGCCCCGGCCCAGCGTGCCCGCGGGGTCGTCCTTCACGCGCCTCAGGACGGAGTCATGGCCCGGCAGCTTCAGCGCGTGCACGCTGATGAGCCAGTCCTGCGCGAGGAAGAAGTGCTGTTCGTGCAGCGTGAGCTCCGTGACGTCCGAGCCGCAGCTGAAGCCCTGCATCACGATGAACTGGTGGTGCGGGTACTCCTCCAGCTTGGGCCGCTGGTCCAGGTGCAGGCAGTCCTCCACGGCCAGGCGGTGCAGCTGGAAGCGCTCGGCCAGGCGGCCCATCACCTCCGCGTTCGGCTCCAGCACGTCGATCCACTTGGGCCCCGGCCGGTCGAGCAGCTCTTCACCCCCCGAGACAGCCCTGCCGTCCTCCCACAGACAGACCTGGATCATTTCCGTGGACTCCCCGGCCCAGCTGATGGGCCCGGGACGCTTGCTAGAACTCCCCGGACGCGATGTCGAGCGGTAGAGTGGGGGCAACGTGTCCGCTGCCGCCGAGAATCCCCCGCTGGCCTCATTGACCCCGAGGCTCGAACAAATCCTCCAGTCGCTGCCCGACCGCGCCTTCGCCGCGCGGCTGCGAGCGGTGTATCTCGCCGCGGCCCATGCCATCTCCCGGCTGAGCGACCTGGACCTGGTGAAGTACGAGACGCCCGTCGTCGACGCCAGCCCCGACCTGTCGCTGTGGGAGGAGATGGCGCCCGTCATCCGCGACACGGTGATGGACGTCAACGCGCTGCTCAACGTCATCCGGGAGCAGTTCCCCGGCACGCCCCCGCCGTCCGCGTCGCGCGGCAAGGGCTCCACGGACGTGCCCGCCATCCTCCAGGAGGGCATGACGAAGCTGGCCCAGAGCATCACCCAGCTGGGCGAGGCCATGCGCAACCCGTCCGTGGTGAGCGACCGCTGGCAGCTGTTGGCGGAAATCCAACGCTTCCGGTCCGACTACCGCGAACAGATGAGCCAGCTCGTCTTCGAGTCCGCGAGCACCTTCGGCGAGGTGTCCCGCGCCCAGGTGGTGCCCGGCTACGAGGCGGAGGTGAAGGCGGCCGTCACGGTGCGCGCCATCACGTCCGACCTGGCCCGCATCGTCGGGGCGCGGCTCAACAAGGTGCGCGACGCGAAGCCGGAGGAGGTGCTGTGGAACGCGCAGCAGCTCCAGACGGAGCTGGACGCCTTCGGCCGCACCGCCGCGTACCGGAACCTGCGCGCGCAGGACAAGCGCCACATCGTGGAGGCCCGCGCGGAGATTGGCGCGCTCGCGCTCCAGGACGCCCCGGAGAAGCAGGCGCTGCTCACCGTGACGGAGTCGCTGGATGAGCTGGTGCGCAGCCTGTCCGCGGTGAACCAGCGCCAGCTGCTCATCCTCCACGACCGCGAGGTGTGGGCCGCGTGCGGCGTGCGCCTGGAGCGCGCGCTTGCCCAGTCCACGAAGGACCCCGTCGCGTCCGCCAAGGCGCTGGCGGAGGCCGCGGCCAGTGCGCAGTCGCTCTATGGCCGGGACCCCACGATGGACGCGTTCCTGCGCAAGGCGCGCAAGCTGAAGCTCGCGACGCTCACGGGCCCGGAGCTGCTCACCACCATCGAGTCCTTCCAGTCCCAGCTGGCGCAACTGGACGTGATGTGAAGGCCGCGGACATGAAGGCCGGAGCGCCGCGCCCCTTGAGGCAGGCGGACCTGTCCGGCGTGCAGGGCGTCTTCACCGACGTGGACGGCACGCTGACGACGGGCCACAAGCTGCGCAGCCAGACCCTCCAGTCCCTGGAGAAGCTGTCCGCCGCGGGCCTGCGCGTGGTGCTGGTGAGTGGCCGCCCGGCGGGGTGGGGTGAGGCATGGGCCCGTCAGCTCCCCGTGGACGGCGTCGTGGTGGAGAACGGCGGGCTGTTCTTCCTCAAGGACGCGAAGGGGAAGCTTCGGAAGGTGTACCTGGAGCCGCCTGCCCAGCGCGTGGCGAACCGCCAGCGCCTGGAGGAGGAGGTCGAGCGCGTGCTCGCCCAGGTGCCCGGCGCGCGGCTGTCCGTGGACAGCCGTTACACGGAAGTGGACCTGGCGGTGGATTACAACGAGGAGGCCCGGCTGGGAGACGAAGGGGCCTCCCGCATCGAGGCGCTGCTCCGGGCGCGGGGCGTGACGGCGGTGCGTTCGTCCGTCCACGTCAACTGCTGGCTGGGCCGCTTCGACAAGCTCTCCGCGTCGCGCCGCTTCGCGAAGGTGGCGTGGGGCGAGAAGCTGGACCCCGCGGACGGCCGGTACGTCTACGCGGGGGATTCTTTCAACGACGCTCCGATGTTCCAGGCGTTCAAGCTGGGCGTGGGCGTGGCCAACGTGCGCGCGGTGTTGGATCGCATCGACGCGCCGCCGGCCTTCATCACCCGGGCGCCCGAGGGGCGGGGCTTCGAGGAGCTGGCTCGCGCCCTCCTCGCCCGCCGCCGGACGGCCCGCAGTCGCAGTCGAGGAGTTTCAACGTGAATGTCGTGAAGCTGGAGCTGGCCCGAGGCCTGGGGCGTCACCTGCGCGCGGGGCACCCATGGGTGTTCCGCAAGGCCCTGGAGCACATGCCGCGGATCCCGGCCGGCAGCGTGGTGGACCTGACGGAGAACGGGAAGTTCGTCGCGCGCGGGTACTACGACCCGCACTCGGCCATCGCGGTGCGCGTGCTCACGCGGGACTCGCGTGAGACGGTGGACTCGCGCTTCATCACCCAGCGCGTGCAGCGCGCCCTGGCCGCGCGCACGGCGCTCATCGACCTGAAGGACACGGACAGCTACCGCCTCATCCACGGCGAGGGCGACGGCCTGCCCGGCGTGGTGGTGGACCTGTACGCGGGCTGGGCGGTGATGAAGCTCTACTCCGCGGGCCTCACCCCGTACCGCCCCCTCATCGTGGAGGCGCTGAAGGCGGGCGTCCCGGGCCTCAAGGGCATCCTCGGCCGCGACGAGGTGGGGCGCGACGACGTGGAGGAGGACGACGGGCGCGGCAGCGGGAAGATGCTGTGGGGCGAGGAGGCCCCGGAGCTCATCCCCATCCGCGAGCGCGGCGCCATCTTCCTGGTGGACGCGTGGAAGGGGCAGAAGACGGGCTTCTTCCTGGATCAGCGTGAGAACCGCTACCTCATCCGCCGGCTGGGGCAGGGCAGGGACGTGCTCAACTGCTTCAGCTTCAGCGGCGGCTTCTCCGTGAACGCGGCGCTGGGCGGGGCCAACAGCGTCTTCTCCGTGGATCAGGACCCGGAGGCCATCGCCCTGGCGCGGGAGAACTTCACGCGCAACGGGCTGCCGGCGGCGAAGCACGACTTCCTGGCGGCGGACGTGTTCGCGCTCATCCAGTCCTTCAAGGAAGAGGGCCGCACGTTCGACCTCATCATCCTGGACCCGCCCGCCTTCGCGAAGAGCCAGCGCGCGGTGGAGGCGGCCGTGGACGGCTACGCGTCCCTCAACCGGCAGGCGCTGGCGCTCTTGCGTCCCGGCGGCCTGCTGGCCACCGCGTCGTGCTCCGCGCGCGTGACGGGCGACATGTTCATGGGCGCCGTGCGCGAGGCGGGCTTCAAGGCCGGCGTGGACCTGGCGCTGGTGGAGGAGCGCTACCAGCCGCCGGATCACCCCGTGCGCCTGCAGTTCCCGGAAGGGAAGTACCTGAAGTTCTACGTGATGCAGTCGGTGTAGCGGCGCTTCACCGGGCCCCGGGGCGCGCTGTCCATGCAGCGCGCCTCCCAGGAGGCTCGGGAGCGGCCCGGGAAGGCTCTCAGGTCCCGAAGACCTTGTGGGCCACGCGGTCCAGCACGTCCTTGCCCCAGACGACGCTGGCCTTGCCCAGCCGGTCCAGGTCGCGGGTGAACTCGCGGCCGTCCGGCATGACTTCGTAGGTGCGGGTCAGGAAGAGATTGCCGGTGTCGGGCTCGAAGTCGACGTTGCCGCCGCCCGTGTCCGTGCCTTCTTCCTGCTGCTGCCGGAAGCCCTCGATGATGCCGGGCTTGGGCGGTTCGCGGAACCGGTAGATGAGGGCGCTGCACTTGAGCGCCGGCGGCGACTCGACGTGCTCGAAGGCGTACTGGCCTTCGCCGTTCATCATGCCGCCCAGCCCCTGTTCATTGAGGCCTTCGGAGACGCCGGCGCCCTGGGACTGGAGGTACCACTTCACCAGCTGCCGGGCCGCGTCGCGCGTCATCGGCCCTCCAGCGGGCGGCGCGGGACGCGCCAGGCCCATGGAGGACAGGAGCCACTGGACCTTGCTGGAGAAGGAGCTGATCACTTCGCGGGGATGACGCGATCCGCGACGCGGTTGAACACTTCGTCGCCCCACACGAGACTGGCTTCCACGAGCCGGTCGAGGTCTTCCTTGAACTGCTGCGCCGACGGCACCACGCCGTAGGTGCGGCTCAGGAAGAGGCTCTTGTTCTCGGCCTCGTAGTCCACCTTGCCGCCGCCGGTGTCCGTGCCCTTCTTCTCTTCGTCACGGAACCCGTCGATGACGCCCGGACGGGGCGCGTCGCGGAAGCGGTAGATGAGGGCGCTGCACTTCAGCGCCCCCGAGTCCTTCACGTGCTCGAAGTAGATCTGCGCTTCGCCAAGAGCGGCGCCGCCAAATCCCTTCGCGTTCAGCCCGGAGGCCTGCGCATCGCCTCCGTGGGCCTGGATGAATGACTGCACCAGCCGCTGGGCATCTTCGAGCGTCATACGTGCAGTCATACCAGTCCAGGCCCGGGATGAGAACTAGCCGGCGCGCGCCTGGTCGAACGGGACGCGCTGGTTGAGGTACGTGTCGTTGATGTTGTGCGCGCCGGAGAAGATGCTCTTCTCGGAGAAGTAGCGGATCTTCGCGTCCTTGCCCGCGTGCTTGAGCAGGTCCAGGGGGCTCTTGCCGCTGGTGCCCAGGCCGAACAGGCCCGGCACGGGGTCCTTGTCGTTGACGTAGTGGACGTACTTGGGGCCGTCCGGGTAGGTCGCCGCCGCGGCGCCGAAGGTCTCCACGGAGACCTTGCCCAGCTTCTCCTGGACCTGCGCGGGGGACAGACCGTCTTCGATGCGCAGCCGCTTGGCCACGTCGTTCAGCGCGCGGCTGGTGATGAGGCCACCCTGGCTGTGCGCCATCAGGTGCACGTCACGGCCGGCCTTCAGCTCCGTGTAGAGCGAGTCCGCCAGCGTGTCCACGGCCGGGTTCTTGCCCTTGTCCATCTTGTCCGTGACGCACTGGCCCAGGTCCTTGAAGAAGCCCTCGGTGGAGTTGTGGATGCCGATGGTCTTCTGACCCGTCTTGTCCGCGATGGCCTGCAGCGTGGTCTCCTGACCCGCCTTGTCCGTCATCATCCCGTTCACGTAGATGATGGTGCCCGGCTGCTTCACGCCGCCCTTGGGCTCGTACGCGGGGACCTGGCTCAGCGGGGTGCTGGCGTCGAAGGCCTGCCCGCCCTTGCCCATGATCTTGCCGTCATAGGCCTTGTCCTTCGCGCCCGCCGGGGCGGTGAACACGGCCGCGGGGGCCGCGGTGCGCACCGCGCTGTTCGTCGCCTTCGCGTCGAAGCCATCCTTCACGGTGTTGACCGGCTTCGCCGTGACCGGGGTCGCCGTCTTGGCCGGGGCGGCCGCGCCGGTCCCCGTGGTCGTGGTGGTGCGCGCGATGGTGTTGTTGGAGGTGCGCCCGATGGTTCCCATGGCTTGAGGCTCCTGCGGTGTGCGGATTTTTGAAGGGGGGAGGGAAAGCTTGCTGCGTTGATCCATTCTCACCCGAAGCGCCGAAAAGTTGCGAGCAGGTCACGGAATGTGTGCAACGCGCTGCGTCGCCGGAACTCCGGCGGGCGGCTCCGGGGGGAGGGCTTAAGGTGGGGGCATGGTCCAGAAAGGTCAGTTCCTGGAGCGCTCCACCCTCATCCCGGTGGGTTCGGACGGCGCGGTGATGGAGGGCACGGTGCACCGGGG
>NZ_RAWM01000200.1 GCF_003668875.1 Corallococcus interemptor
GGGCGGGAGACTCGGCGGGGGCCGACTCCTGGGGCGCCGCGGGCGTGCCACCATCGGGCACCGGCGTCTGCGCGGTGGCCGTGGACGAGGCGACGAGCAGCGCCGCCAGCAGGACGTGAGGCATGGTCAACGGTCTCCGGGGCCGCGACATGACGCGGCCGGGTGTAAAGGGCGGGCGATTCAAGCCATGCCCCTCTGGGGTGTCAACGACTACGGGATCTGGGTTTCGGGCGGGTGACGGCGGAGGCCGTCCCCTTCCCCGCCGCCGCGCCCTTCCGGGCCGCGGGGGAGGCAACGCTGGAGAGCGGCTGACATTTCGGACAGAAATGCGTGGTCCGCCCACCCTGGGTGAAGGACTCCACGGTCGTTCCGCACTTCGAGCACGGCCCTTCGGCCCGCCCGTAGACGCGGAAGCGGTTCACGGAGCCCGCCTCCTCCAGATAGGTGATGTCCTCGCCCTCCTGCTCCTTGAAGGCGAAGTCGAACGCGGCGTGGATGGCCCTGGCCAGGTGCTTCCAGTCGTCCGGCGTGAGGGTGCCGGGCTTGCGCGCCGGGTGAAGCCCCGCGCGAAAGAGCGCCTCCGCGGCGTGGATGTTGCCCAGGCCCGCGACGCGCCCCTGGTCCATCAGGGCCACCTTCAGGTCCTGTCTGGAATCCCCCACCGCCTCCTGGAGCTGGGGGCCGGTGAGCCCTTCCGTCAGGGGGTCGCGCCCCAGGGCCTTCACCGCGGGCAGCTCCCACAGCTCCCTGGCGGGCACGGGCTCCATGCGCCCGAAGAGGCGTGGATCACTGAAGTGGACCACGTGGCCGTCGTCCAGGTGGAAGCGGGCGCGGCTGTAGGGGACGGACTCGCCCTGCTTGCGGCGCACGAACTTGCCGGTCATCCCCAGGTGGGCCATCAGGCCGTGGCCGCCCTCCAGGGTAATGAGGAGGTACTTCCCCTTGCGCTCCAGGGACTTCACGCGGCCGGTGAGCCGGGTGAAGTGGGCCTGCTCCGCCCCCCGGAAGACGCGGGTGGCGTCCGCTTCCGCGCGCACGATGCGGTGGCCCTGGAACCAGCGCTCCAGGTTGCGCCGGGCGATCTCCACTTCCGGTAGCTCAGGCATCCGGGCGGGGGCATACCACCGGAAGGTTTCCGGCGCATGTCCCCCGGTGGATGGCCCGTGGGGAAGACGCTTGCCCGGACCGTGGAGGCGCGGCTACGACGGGCCGCGCAAAGCCTCCAGTACCCCACCGCGAAGAAGGGACGACACCACCATGCAACGGACGGTCACCGCACTCCTGACCCTCACCCTGGCCTCGGGCCTCTCCACGGGCTGCGCCAAGCAGCGCGTGGGCGCGGAGAAGGCGATCGCCAGCGTCCTCATCTCCGACGAGCAGGAGAACCAGCTGGGCCTCCAGGTGAAGCAGGAGCTGGAGTCGAAGGAGAAGATCCAGTACGTGCAGGATCCGGCGGTGCTGGACTACGTCCGGAGCATCTCCGCCCCCATCCTGGCGCAGGCCAACAAGGACCGCTCCGGGGTGAAGTGGAAGGTCAACGTCATCAACGACCCGAAGACGGTCAACGCCTTCGCCACGCCGGGCGGCTTCCTCTACGTGTACACGGGCCTGCTGCTCGCGGCGGACACGGAGGCGGAGCTGGCGGGCGTGATGGCGCACGAGGCGGGCCACGTGGTGGGCCGGCACTCCGCGCGCGCCATGGTGAACGCCTACGGCCTGCAGGCCATCACCCAGGTGGCGCTGGGCCAGAACCCGGGCACCGCCGCGCAGATCGCCGCGCAGCTGGCGGGCGGCGGGCTGCAGCTGGCGCACGGCCGCAGCGAGGAGACCGAAGCGGACGAGTACGGCGCGAAGTACGCCTCCGCGGCGGGCTTCGACCCCAACGGCCTCATCACCTTCTTCCAGAAGCTGCAGAAGGAGCAGGGCTCCACGCCGGGCGTGCTCAAGTGGCTGTCCACGCACCCCACCAACGAGGACCGCATCGCGCACCTGCGGAAGATCATCGCGCAGCAGGGCCTCAAGGGTGACCGCAACGCCCCGGGCGGGCTGACGGCCATCCAGGCCAAGCTGCCCAAGCAGTAGCCCTGCGCGGCTTCAGTGCACGGACGGGTTGTCGTTCCCGTCCGGCACCAGGCCCGGGGGCTCCGGGTCCTTGCCTTCCGCCACGCGGCGCTTGCGCTTGAACAGCGCGAGCCGCGTCTTCCGGGCGCTGGCGGCGCTCTTGGCCGCGCCGGGTGTCTTGAGGGGCGGCTCCAGGGGCGCGGGCTGACCGAAGTCGCGCGCGCCCTTCGCCTTCCCCTGCGCTGAGGCGTGCTCCAGGATGGCGTTGAGCTCTCCTCCGAGGATGAAGATGAGCCCGGAGATGTAGAGCCACAGCAGCAGCACCACCACGCCACCGATGGAGCCATAGGTGACGTCGTACTTGCCGAAGTGCTCCACGTACTGGGTGAAGCCCCAGGTGCTGCCCAGCCACGCCAGCGTGCCGATGACGGAGCCCGGGGTGATGTACTTGAAGCGCTGCTTCACGTCCGGCAGCAGGTAGTAGCAGAGCGACAGCATCAGCATCACCAGCGCGGCGGTGAAGGGCCAGCGCAGCCAGGACCAGACGAGGTGGAACTCGTCGATGAGCGCCAGCTTGTCCGCCACCCACGCCCCCACGCGCCCGCCCAGGAGCAGGATGGCGAAGGACAGCGGAATCAGCAGGCCGCCCAGCAGCGTCACCAGCAGCGCCAGGCCCTGTGTCTTCCAGTAGGGCCGGGACTCCGACACGTCGTAGGCCAGGTTGAGCGCCTTGCGCAGGGCGTCCACGCCGCGCGATGCCGTCCACAGCGCGATGATGAGCCCCACGGTGAGCAGCCTGGGGCGCGTCTCGCCGACGATGGAGGTCAGGTGCTGGCTCACCACGCCCAGCGCGTCGCCGGGCACCAGCGGGCGGATGCGGTCCATCATCGCGTCCACCGCGCCGGGCGCGAACGGCATGTACGCCACCAGCGTGACGAGGAAGGCCAGGAACGGGAACAGGGAGAAGAGGAAGTAGTAGGACAGCTGCGCCGCCACGTCGGTGACGGTGTCCTCTTCAATCTCCTTCCAGAAGCGCCGCGCGAACTCCCTCCACGTCAGGTACTTGAGCCGTGGCAGCCCCATGTGGTTCCCCCTCCGGGTCTGTGGGGAGCCAATGTGGGGCCGGTCCGGGCATTCGGCAGCAGGCGGCCAGCCGAGCGCTCGCGGCCAGAGGCAGCAGCGCTGTGCCGGGTGTTGAACGCTAGACGAGTCCGGAGGGCAGGTAGCGGCCCAGCAGCGGGCGCAGGCGGCTCTTCACTTCCGCGGGGATGCGGGTGCGGTCGGTGAAGATGGCCAGCGCGAGCGCGCTGTCGCAGCGGCAGGTGGAGGCGGTGCCCGCGATGCGGGGCAGCGCGCGGCGCAGGAGCGCGGCGCCGTGGGCGGTGACGGCGTCCAGCCGCTGGGCGAACTGCGGCAGGAGCGCTTCGGGCTCCTGGCCCACGGGCTGCGGGCGCCAGGAGTCATGGTCGGTGGGCAGCGCGATGAGGGCGTAGTGCAGCTCCGCCTCGCGGGCGAGCCGCGCCTCCGGCATGGCGGTGAGCCCCACCAGGTCCCCGCCCCACGTGCGGTACAGCTGGCTCTCCGCCTGGGTGCTCAGGGAGGGCCCCTCGATGCAGACGTAGGTGGCGGAGGGGTGCACCACGGTGTCGCTCTGCTGGGAGACGGTGGTGAGCGTCTGCCGCAGGGTGGCGCAGAAGGGCTGGGCCAGCTCCACGTGCACGGCGACGTCGTCGTAGAAGGTGCAGGGGCGGCGGTAGGTCCGGTCGATGACCTGATCCGGCAGGGCCAGGTGGAGCGGCTGGATGGCTCCACGCAGGCTGCCCACGGTGCCGGTGGCGATGACGTGGGTGACGCCGAGCGTCTTCAGGGCGAAGAGGTTGGCACGATAAGGGGCGCGGGTGGCGTTGTGGACGTGGCCCTGGCCGTGGCGGAAGACGAAGACGATGGGGACGCCGTCCAGCTCCGTTGAGATGAGCGGGGTGCTGTGGGGCCCGAAGGGCGTCTCCACGGAGACGTGTTCGCCGCGGCCCTGGAGCCCCAGGGCCTGGTAGAGGGCGTTGCCCCCGATGATGCCCACCTTGACCGCCCGCATGCGTCTCCTCTCGCCCGGTCGCCGGGCGTGGGCCTGACGATATCGCGGGGGGCTCGCCCAGGAAGCCAGGAAGACTGGTAGCTTTCACATTTGCCATGCGTCTTCTTCCGCGCCTCGTCGTCCTCAGCGTCCTGTTCGCAACCCCTGCCCTGGCCGGTCCCGTCCCGCCCGGCTGCGAGGAGGACGCCACCACGTGCAAGGAGGACTGCACCATCGAGTACGGCGGCAACGGCGCGGCCATCAAGAAGCTGACGCGCTGTTTCGACACCTGCCTGGACCAGCGCACGCAGTGTGCACGCCGGTTCAACGCGGTGAACAACCGGGCACCGGACGCCCCGGAGGCCGCGCCCGAGCGCCGGACGGGCAAGACGGAAGCGGCCAGGCTGCGCGAAATCCAGGAGAAGGACCGCCGCCGCGAGGAGGACCCGTTCGGCGACGAGGAGAACAAGCAGCCGCGCGCGCGGCCGGTGCGCGACTCCTACGATGATCCGCCGGAGCCGCCCCCGGAGCGCACGAGCTTCCGCGCGTCGGACGTGGTGGACGCGAAGCCCGCGAAGCGTCCGCAGGCGGCCGTCCCGGCGAAGGCCGCGGAGCCCGCGCGCCCGCCGCCGCCCTCCCCCGCCGTGGCGCCGGAGCCGAAGCGCTCCGAGGCCCCCGACATCGAGGCCTTCGCGGAGCCGCCGCCGCGCAAGCCCGAGCCGAAGCCCGTGGTGGCCGGGCCCGCGCGGCCGAGCCGGTCGGACGACGAGGACGCCCCGCCTCCGCCTCCGGTGGCGAAGAAGGAGCCGCCGGCCCGCATCGCGGAGCCGCCGCGTCCCGCCGTCCCGCCGGAGCCCGCGAAGAAGGACATCTCCGAGTGGGACCCGAACGGGGACTGAGGCAGCCCCTTCAGCCCGCGCGCACCACCACCGGCGCGGGCTTCACGGGCGCGCCCTGCGTCAGCCGCACGCCCACGAGCACCAGCGCGCCTCCCAGCGCCAGCTCCCAGTGCAGCGCCTCGTCCAGGAAGAGCCACGCGACCAGCGCCGTCACCGCCGGCTGGAGGTTGGAGAAGATGGCCACGCGCGACGCGGGCACCTTCGACAGCGCGTAGGACCAGAGCAGGTACGCCACCACCGACGTCATCAGCCCCACGTACACGATGGAGGCCTTCGCCATGGCGCTGGAGGCCCACACCGCCTCCGGCTCCAGCACGAACGGGGCGAGCGGCAGCTGCAACAGCGTGGCGACCGTCATCGTCCACGCCGTCGCGCGCAGCGGCCCGTGCTCCGTGGCCAGGGGCTTGCCTTCCGTCGTGTACACGACCCACGCCACCACCGCCGCGAGGATGAGCAGGTCCCCCTCCAGCGTGCCCCGCGCGCTCGCGAGCCCCCGGCCCAGCAGCAGCACCACCACGCCCACCAGCGCCGTGAGGATGCCCGCCGTCGTCCGCGTGGAGGCGCGCTCGCGGCCCAGCACCAGGCTGGCCACGTACACGCCCAGCGGCGTGAGCGCGTAGAACAGCGCCGCGTGCGCCGCCGTGGAGCGCGACAGGCCGGAGAAGAACAGCGTCTGGTTCACCGGCCCGCCCATCAGCCCCAGCACCACCACGCGCGGCCAGGCATGGCGCGGCGGCAGCTTCGGCCCCGGCGTCAGCACGAGCAGCGCCACGAACGCGACGCCACAGACGAGGAAGCGCCACAGCACCACCGTGAACGGCGACAGCTCCGTCATCGCCCGCTTCGCGGCCAGGTACGTGCCCGCGCTGATCAGCACCTGCAACGCCAGCGCGGAGTACACCCGCCCGAGCGGAGGCGTCACGGCTCCAGTTGCAGAAGCGCCCATCGTGCGGCGCTGCGTACCAGCTCGCTGTCGTCGCCGCTGAGTTTTTCGAGCAGCGGCCGGGCGTGCGCCTGCCGCGCGACCCCCAGTGCATAGACAGCGTTGCGCCTCAAACCGTCGTACCGCGCGCGCGCCAGCGCCGTGCCTGGGATGAGTTCCTTGTATTGCTCGGGCGTCAGCGCCGCCAGCTCCAGCGTGCCCAGCGACGCCACCGCGCGCGGCACGAAGCGCTCGTCGTCCGCGAACACCGGCTTCCTGTTCAGCGGGCACACCTGCTGGCAGATGTCGCAGCCGAAGATGAGGTTGTCGAACTTGAGCCGGAACGCCTCGGGCACGTCGCGGTCGCGGTTCTCGATGGTCTGGTACGACAGGCACGCTCTCGCATCCACCTGCCGGTTTCCCACCAGCGCGCCCGTGGGACACGCCATGAGGCAGCGCCGGCAGGAGCCGCAGCGGTCCGCCACCGGACCCTCCGGGTACGCGTCCACCTCCGCGTCCAGGATGAGCGTGGCCAGCAGCACCCAGGAGCCGTGCGACTCCGTGATGAGGCAGCCGTTCTTGCCCACGTAGCCCAGGCCGCCGCGCGCGGCCCAGACCTTCTCCATCATGGGGCCGCTGTCCACGCCGCCATAGGTGCCCAGCCCCGGGTACCAGGCGTTGAGCGTCTTGCGGAAGGCCTTCATCCGGTCGCGCAGCGTGGAGTGGTAGTCGCGGCCGCGCGCGTACCGGGCGATGGGCGAGCCCTGCGCCGGGGCGTCGTCCCGGTAGTAGTTGTTCGCGAAGGACAGCACCGTGCGCGCGCCCGGCAGGAGCACGGACACGTCGAGCCGCTCCTCCGCGCGCGACCCCATCCAGTCCATGTCCGCGTCGTAGCCGGCCTCCAGCCACGACATCAGCGACGAGGGCGGGATGGGCTCCGCGCGCGCGAAGCCGATGAGGTCGAAGCCCACGTCCTGGGCGAGCTGCCTCAAGCGGGCAGTGGGCAGTCGAGTCGCGTACACGGGCTACTTCGTCGGCTTTTCGGGGATCCACTTCACGTCCGGCAGGCCGGCGCGGAAGTTCACCAGCCGGGCCACCACGAAGAGCAGGTCCGACAGGCGGTTGAGGTACATGGCCACGGCGGGCGGGGCCTTGTCCTCACGCAAGAGCGTCACCACCCGGCGCTCGGCGCGGCGGCACACCGTGCGCGCCAGGTGCAGCGCCGCGGCCGCGGGCGCGCCTCCCGGGAGGATGAAGTGCGTCATCTTCGGCAGCTCCTCCTCGTAGCGGTCGATGTGGTGCTCCATCTCCTCCACCCACTCCGGGCGCAGCTCCGGGATGTGGGCCGCCGCCTTGGTGTGCGGCGGCGTGGCCAGCACCGCGCCCACCGTGAAGAGCTGGTCCTGGATGCGCTGGAGCAGGTGCTCCAGGTCCGCCGGCAGCGGGAACGTGCGGACGAGGCCCAGCGTGGCGTTGAGTTCGTCCACCTCGCCGTAGGCGTCCACCAGCGCGTCGTCCTTCGCCACACGGCCACCGCCGAAGAGGCCTGTCTCTCCCGCATCGCCGGTCTTCGTATAGATCTTCATGGCAGCCCTTCTTATAGCGATGCAACAGATGCACCGCCGTGCGGAGGTGACCCGCGATCTTTATTTTGATCACCCGTTCCACCCCGCCTAAGGAAAAAGCCCCATGCGGCCTTACCTGAGTCTGATGGAGCACGTCCTGAAGCACGGGACGAAGAAGGGCGACCGGACCGGCACGGGGACGCTGAGCCTCTTCGGCCACCAGCTGCGCTTCGACCTCACCCAGGGCTTCCCCCTGGTGACGACGAAGAAGCTCCACCTGAAGTCCATCATCCATGAGCTCCTGTGGATGCTCCGGGGCGACTCGAACGTGCGCTCGCTCCAGGAGGTGGGGGTCACCATCTGGGACGAGTGGGCCAACGCCGACGGCAGCCTGGGCCCCGTCTACGGCCACCAGTGGCGCTCCTGGAACACGCCCGGCGGCGGCCACGTGGATCAGATGCAGCAGCTGGTGGACGGGCTGAAGAAGAACCCGGACTCGCGCCGGCACCTGGTGAGCGCGTGGAACGTGGCGGACGTGCCGTCCATGAAGCTGCCGCCCTGCCACGTCATGTTCCAGTTCTACGTGGCGGACGGGAAGCTCTCCTGCCAGCTCTACCAGCGCAGCGCGGACATCTTCCTGGGGCTGCCCTTCAACATCGCGTCGTACTCGCTGCTGACGCTGATGGTGGCGCAGGCCACGGGCCTCACCGCGCACGAGTTCATCCACACCATCGGTGACGCGCACCTCTACCTGAACCACGTGGAGCAGGCCCAGGAGCAGCTGAAGCGCGAGCCGCGTCCCCTGCCGCGCATGCGCCTGAACCCGGACGTGAAGGACCTGTTCGCCTTCCGCTACGAGGACTTCACGCTGGAAGGCTACGACCCGCACCCCGCCATCAAGGCGCCCGTGGCCGTATGAGCCCGCGCATCTCCGCCATCGTCGCCATGGCGGCGAACCGGGTCATCGGCCAGGGAAACACCCTGCCCTGGCGCCTGCCGCTGGACCTGGCCCGCTTCAAGCGCCTGACGATGGGCCACACCCTGATCATGGGCCGCAAGACGTACGACTCCATCGGACGTCCGCTGCCCGGCCGCACCACCGTGGTCCTCACCCGCCAGCGAGACTGGGCCGCCCCCGCTGGCGTGCGCGTGGCCCACTCCGTGGACGACGCGCTGGCGCAGGCGGCGGGCGACAGCGAGGTCTTCATCGCGGGCGGCGCGGACCTCTACGCGCAGACGGAAGGCCTGTGGCACCGGCTCTACCTCACCCGCATTGAACGGGACTTCCCCGGCGACGCCTTCTTCCCTCCCGTGGACCTCTCCGGATGGAGGCTGGTGGAGGAGGACCGGTACCCGGAAGGCGACCTGCCCTTCGGTTTCTTCACCTACGAGCGTCAGGGGGAGCCCTTATTCCTGGAGTTCGCCGGGTGACCTACCGTGCGGGTTCCTGCCCCCTTCGTCCGCGAAGGGGTGCTGTAAGTTGAAATTGATTCGCAGAATTGAACGCCCGGGACGTGGTTGGTAGAAGACGGCCGTGAAACACGCCGCCTCCCTCACGCTGTGCCTGCTGCTTGCGCTGTCCTCCTCCGCCCGGGCTGAAGCCCCGGCCACCGACGAGGGGCGCACCTGGCACCGGTTGGTGGGCATCCTCCAGTACCTGCAGGCGGACTACCCGGCGGCGGTGTCGTCGCAGTCGGAGTTCGAGCTGACCGAGCAGAAGAGCTTCGCGGCGGAGGCGCTGGCGGCGGCGAAGGAGCTGGGCCCGGCGGCGGCCACGTTCGTGCCCCGCGTGGAGGCCATCCAGGCGCGCGTCAACGAGGCGAAGGACCCGGAGGGCGTGAGCCGCGACTGCGGGGACCTGGTGGAGAACCTGGTGCTGGCGGGCGGCCTGGCGCGCAGCCCTCGCGTGGCGCCGGACCTGGAGCACGGCAAGAAGCTCTTCCAGGCCAACTGCACGGCGTGCCACGGCGCGCAGGGCAAGGCGGACGTGGCCATCGCGGAGACCATGGAGCCCCGGCCGGCGAACTTCCATGACCCGGAGCTGATGCAGGACGGGCTCACGCCGTACAAGGCGTTCAACACCACCAGCTTCGGCGTGCCCGGCACGGCGATGCCGGCCTACCCCACGCTCACGGAAGAGGACCGCTGGTCGCTGGCCTTCTTCGTCTTCACGCTGCGCCAGCCGGAGTGCCAGGGCGAGCCGCCCAACGCGTCGCTGGAGCGGCTGGCCACGTCCACGGACGCGGAGCTGGCGAAGGCGTTCGGCGCGGACAAGGTGGCGTGCCTGCGCCGGCACATGCCGGACGCGGACGAGGAGAAGGTGCTGCTCAACGCGCGCGCCGCGGTGGGCCACGCGCTGCGGCTGGGCGCGGACGGGGACTACGCGGCCGCGAAGCTTGCCCTGCTGGACGCGTACCTCAACGGCCTGGAGCCGGTGGAGCCCAAGCTGCGCGGGCGCGACCCGGAGCTCACCCAGAAGCTGGAGGAGGCCTTCATGCAGGCGCGGCTCGCCGCCGAGCGCAAGAGCCCACACCTGCAGGACGAAGGGCGTGAGCTGCTGTCGCTGCTGGACCAGGCGCGAAAGACGACCGGGAGCACCACGGACGTGCTGTCCGTGGCGTGGCTCACGCTGCTCATCCTGCTGCGCGAGGGCTTCGAGGCGACCATCATCGTCACGGCGCTGCTGGCGGCGCTGAAGAAGATGAAGGCCATGGACCAGGTGCGCGTGGTGCACGCGGGCTGGGTGTCCGCGCTCATCGCGGGCGCGCTCGCGTACATCATCGGGCGCAAGCTGCTGGCGGGCGCGCAGCGCGAGTGGCTGGAGGGCATCACGGCGCTGGTGGCGGTGGCCATGCTGCTGTACGCGGCGCTGTGGCTCAACGCGCGCGCCAACGTGAGCCACTTCATGGGGGAGCTGCGCCAGAAGATGCAGGGCGCGTTGGGCCGGGGCAGCACGGTGGGCCTGTTCGTCATCGCGTTCACGTCCGTGCTGCGCGAGAGCTTCGAGACGGCCATCTTCCTCCAGGGCCTGGCGGTGGACTCCGCGGCGGGCGTCGCCTGGGGCGTGGTGGCGGGCGTCGTGGCGCTGGGGGTGCTGGTGCTCTTCGTCAACCGCATGGGCTACCGGCTGCCCATGAAGACGCTCTTCAACGTCTCCACGGTGGTGATGGTGGTGACGGCGGTGATGCTCCTGGGCAAGGGCATCCACTCGCTGCAGGAGGTGGGCGCGCTGCCGCTGGTGCCGGTGCGCTTCATCTACGTGGACATGCTGGGGCTGTATCCGGACGCGATGTCGCTGGTGCCGCAGGCGCTGCTGGCCGTGGCGCCGCTCGTCTACCGGGCCCTGCGCCGCCGGCCCCGCGAGGAGACGCCGGCCTCCGGGGACGGGGCGACGCAGACGCCGCCGTTGCGGTAGCCTCAAGTCCTGGTGAAGCGCACACGGCTGTCCCCACTTCTTGTCCTGCTGCTCGTGTCGGGCCTGGCCTCCGCCCAGG
>NZ_RAWM01000201.1 GCF_003668875.1 Corallococcus interemptor
GCCCCCGCCGGCCTCCGAGCCGCGCGCCAACGCCCCCACCGTCCCGGAGAGGTCGCCCTCCATCGACGAGCGGCTGACGGCGGACGAGCACCGCGTGGAGGCGCTGGAGGAGCAGAACACGGAGACGAAGAACGACCTGTCCGCGCTCAAGAAGCTGCGCTTCTCCGGCTACATCCAGGGCCGCTACCAGTACCAGCAGGACCTGGATGACAGCGGCGCGGGCGGCTACAGCCGCTTCGGCGTCCGCCGGGGCCGCTTGAAGGCCACGTACACCACGGACTGGTCGCAGTTCATGCTGCAGATCGACGCGGTGCCCGCGGGCGTCACGCTGCGCGACGCGGAGGCCACCCTCTTCGTCCCCGGCACGAAGCAGCAGCTGTCCGTCACGCTGGGCCAGATGAAGTGGCCCTTCGGCTACGAAGGCCCCCAGTCCTCCAGCGACCGCGAGTTCCCCGAGCGCAGCCGCGTGGTGCGCAACCTGCTGCCCAGCGAGCGCGACCGTGGCGCGAAGCTGAACGGCCGCTACAAGTTCCTGCGGCTCGCCGTGGGCATCTTCGACGGCAACGGCACCGACAGCGGCACCACCCAGGACAACGACAAGGAGAAGGACCTCATCGCCCACCTGGGCTTCGACCTGAAGTGGATCGCCGGTGGCATCTCCGGCTGGTACGGCCACGACCTGGGCCGGCTGCCCACGGACACCTTCCGCCACGCGTACGAGCGCACGCGCATTGGCGCGGACCTCCAGGCCTACTTCGACGTGCTGCCCCTGGGCGGCACCTCCATCAAGGGCGAGTTCATCGCGGGCCGCACCTACGGCGCCGCCAACAACGCCACGCACCTGGATGTGCCCGCGCACGGCTGGTACCTGCTGCTGGTCCAGAACATCGGCCTCAACGACGCGGTGGCCGTCCGCTACGACACCTTTGATCCGCGCAACGGCCAGACGGACGTTGCCGCCGGCGAGGTACCGGGCGCAGACAACGCGGTGGACACGGTGGGCTTCGTCGTCCAGCACCACTTCGGGGAGAACCTGAAGGTCTCCGCCACCTACGAAATCCCCATGACGCACGCCGTGGCCCAGGCATTGGACCCGCACGACAACCTGTTCACCCTGCAGATGCAGGCCCGTTTCTAGGAGGAGTCACCTCATGAAGAAGACCCTGCTTTCCAGCTTCGTCGCCTTCGGGCTCGCCGTCCTCCCGCTCACCGCCCAGGCGGGCACCGTGACGGTGAAGGGTTCGGACACCATGGTCATCCTCGCCCAGCGCTGGGCGGAGGCGTTCATGAAGAAGAACCCCGCCACGAAGATTCAGGTGACGGGCGGCGGCTCCGGCACGGGCCTGGCGGCGCTGCAGAACGGCACCACCGACATCGCCATGTCCAGCCGTGAGATCAAGGAGGCGGAGGAGGAGAAGCTCCGCGCCCGCTACAACACCCCGCCCACCGCGGTGTCCGTGGCCAGGGACGGCGTCACCTTCTACGTCAACGAGTCCAACAAGCTGGACGCGCTCACGGTGGAGCAGCTCAAGGACATCTACCTGGGCGACACCACGTCCTGGAAGGCCGTGGGCGGCGCGGAGGCCCCCATCGTCCTGTACTCGCGTGAGAACTCCTCCGGCACCTACGTGTTCGTGAAGGACCACGTGCTGGGCGGGGAAGACTTCGCCGCCGCCGCGCAGACGCTCCCGGGCACGGCCGCCGTCGTCAACGCGGTCTCCAAGGAGAAGAACGGCATTGGCTACGGCGGCGCCGCGTACGCCAAGGGCATCAAGGAGCTGAAGGTGAAGAAGGGCAACGAGGCCTTCGCGCCCTCGGCGGAGAACGTGAAGAGCGGCAAGTACCCGCTGTCGCGCGACCTGTTCTTCTACCTGCGCAACAAGCCCTCCGGTGAGGCCAAGGCGTTCATCGACTTCGCGCTGTCCCCCGAGGGCCAGGCCATCGTCACCCAGGTCGGATACTTCCCTGTGAAGTAGTGGGCGTCACACGATTGTCACCCGGCGCGAGGGTCCCATGTTGGATAGACAGGCCGTCATGCAGGAGCAGGACCTCGCGCCCCCGGTGGCGCTGCCCACGCTGTCGCCCGCGGCCCGGCGGCGCCAGCTGAAGGAGAAGGCCATCGCCGCGCTGATTACGGCGGTGGCCTTCACCGGCATCGCCGCGCTGGTGCTCATCCTCGTCTTCGTGGCGAAGGAGGCGCTGACACTGGTGACGGACGCGGCGGCGCGCGAGGAGGCCAGCTTCTCCAAGATGTTCCTTCCGCAGCTGGTGCGGAAGGGCAAGCCCCTGGCCTACGTGTGGCAGCCGGTGTCCGGCGTGCCCAAGGTCAGCATGATTCCGCTCTTCGTGGGCACGCTGAAGACGACGCTCGTGTCCATGGTGGTGGCCGTGCCCCTGGGCATCTTCGGCGCGCTGTTCGCCGCGGAGTTCGCCCCGCGCCGCCTGCGGGAGGTGCTCAAGCCCACCATCGAGCTGCTCGCCGGCATCCCTTCCGTGGTGCTGGGCTTCTTCGCGCTGATGGTGATGGCGACGTTCCTCCAGGAGACCTTCGGCTTCACCTCCCGGCTCAACGCCGTGGTGGCGGGCCTGGGCCTGGCGCTGGCCATCGTGCCGGTCATCTTCACGGTGACGGAGGACGCGCTCACCGCCGTGCCGCGCAGCTACCGCGAGGCGTCCCTGGCGCTGGGCGCCACGCCCTGGGAGACGGCGTGGAAGGTGGTGCTCCCGGCGGCGGCCCCCGGCATCCTCGCCGCGTGCGTGCTGGGCTTCGGGCGCGCCATCGGTGAGACGATGATCGTCCTCATGGCCTCCGGCAACGCGGCCATCGTGTCCTGGAACCTGGGAGACTCCGTCCGCTCGCTGTCCGCCACCATCGCCGCGGAGATGGGCGAGGTGGTGGTGGGCAGCCCCCACTACGCGCTGCTCTTCTTCATCGGCGTGGAGCTGTTCCTCTTCACCTTCGTGCTCAACCTGCTGGCGGGGGTGTGGACGAAGAAGGTCATCCAGCGGCTCAAGGGAGGTGCGGGGTGAAGCACACCACGCGCAAGGTCGTGGGCCTGTCGCTCGTGTCACTCACGGGGCTGGCCGCGTTCGTCATGGTGGCCATGCTGGCCCTCATCCTCCTGGACGTCGTCCGGGGCGGCTGGAGCCACCTGTCCTGGCAGTTCCTCTCCCAGGCGCCCACGGACGGCATGATGGGCGGCGGCATCTTCCCCGCCCTCTTCGGCACCGCGGCGCTCACCCTGCTCATGACCCTGGCGGTGATGCCGGTGGGCGTCCTCACAGCGGTCTACCTGCACGAGTACGCACCGCCCTCCAGCATCCTGGCCCGCGTGGTGCGCGTGGCGGTGGCGAACCTGGCGGGCGTGCCGTCCATCGTGTTCGGCCTCTTCGGCCTGGGCTTCTTCATCCTCTTCGTGGGCAAGGGTTTGGACCACGCGCTGGGCTATGAGGAGCTGCACTGGGCCCAGCCGGGCATCCTCTGGGCGTCCCTCACGCTGGCGGTGCTCACCCTGCCCGTGGTCATCGTGTCCACCGAGGAGGCCCTGCGCGCCGTGCCTCAGGAGCAGCGCACCGCGAGCCTCGCGCTGGGGGCCACCCAGTCGCAGACGCTGGCGCGGGTGGTGCTGCCGGGCGCGCTGCCGGGCATCCTCACGGGCGCGGTGCTGGCCATCTCCCGGGGCGCGGGCGAGGTGGCCCCCATCCTCTTCACCGGCGCGGCGTACTTCCTGCCGGACCTTCCCACGAGCCTGAACTCGCAGTTCATGCACCTGGGCTACCACACCTACGTGCTGGCCACGCAGTCGCCGGACGTGGAGGCCACCCGCCCGCTGCTCTACGCCACGGTGCTGGTGCTGCTGCTGCTCACCTTCGCCCTGAACCTGGTCGCGGTCCTCATCCGCACGCGCACGCGCCGCAAGGCCGCGGCCGGCCACTGACGTTCGCCCTCCTCCGCCCATGCCCCTCTCCTCCGCCACGCCTCGCAACAAGATGGAAGCCCGCGAGCTCACCCTGCGCTACGGCAGCAAGGTGGCCATCAAGCAGGTGAGCCTGGCCATCCCCGAGCACAAGGTGACGGCGCTCATCGGCCCGTCCGGCTGCGGCAAGTCCACCTTCCTGCGCTCGCTCAACCGGATGAACGACCTCATCCCCGGCGCGAGCCACGACGGGATGGTGTTCCTGGATGGCCGCAGCATCCACGACCGCGCCCTGGACGTGGTGGACCTGCGCCGGCGCGTGGGCATGGTGTTCCAGAAGTCCAACCCCTTCCCCAAGTCCATCTTCGAGAACGTCGCCTATGGCCTGCGCGTGGGCGGCCTCAAGGACAAGACGAAGCTGGCCGCGCGCGTGGAGAAGTCCCTGCGCGGCGCCGCGCTGTGGGACGAGGTGAAGGACCGGCTGGAGGAGAGCGCCCTGGGCCTGTCCGGCGGCCAGCAGCAGCGTCTGTGCATCGCGCGGGCGCTGGCGGTGGAGCCGGAGGTGCTGCTCATGGACGAGCCGGCTTCCGCGCTGGATCCCATCGCCACGGCGAAGATTGAAGAGCTCATCCACGAGCTCAAGGCCACGTACACCATCGCCATCGTGACCCACAACATGCAGCAGGCCGCGCGGGTGAGTGACCGGACGGCTTTCTTCTACATGGGCGAATTGGTGGAGTGCGGTGCCACGGAGCAGATCTTCACCAACCCCCACGAGAAGCGCACCGAGGACTACGTCACCGGGAAGTTCGGCTGAACACCCGCGCGACGGAACAGGACGACATGGCGGCCACGCACACCGACAAGGCATTCGAGCAGGACCTGCGCAACCTGCGCGAGAAGCTCCTGGCCATGGGGGCCAAGGTGGAGACCCTCATCGCCCAGAGCACCAAGGCCCTCACCGACCGCGACTCGTCGCTGGCGGAGCAGGTGGTGGGCGCGGACCGCGAGGTGAACCGGCTGGAGGTCGACATCGACGACCTGTGCCGCCGCATCCTCGCGCTGCGCCAGCCGGCCGCCTCGGATCTGCGCCTCATCACCACGGCGCTGAAGATCGTCACCGACCTGGAGCGCATCGGGGACCTGGCGGTGAACATCGCCGAGCGCGCCATGGACCTGAACCAGGTGCCGCCGCTGGCACCTTATTACGTTGATACGCCGAAGCTGGCGGAGCTGGCGCAGCAGCAGGTGAAGAAGGCGCTGGACGCGTTCGTGTCCGGGGACGCGGCCAAGGCGGAGGACGTCCTCAAGGGGGACGACCTGCTGGATGCCCTCTTCCTGAAGATCTTCAACGAGCTGCTGGCGTACATGATGGAGGACTCGCGCAACATCCGCCGGGCCACGGCGTTGATGTTCATCGCGAAGCACCTGGAGCGCATTGGCGACCACGCGCTCAACGTGGCGGAGATGGTCATCTACATGGTGCGCGGCAAGGACGTGCGCCACCCGCGCAGCCGCGACCTGGAGTAACGGCTTCACCGGCGTGTCACGGCGAGTTGGCCGTCCCGCCGCCCCGCCGCCCCGGTCCCGCCTTGTGAGGCTTCTAGGGTGGCGACATGCTCATCGCCTCCAGCCTCCTCCTGGCCGCGTCCGCAGTGGGCCTCCTGGCCCTCCTCCTCGGGACGGCTACCTGGAGGAGATCGTGGCGGCCTTCGAGGACCCCTCGGTGGGCTGCGTGACGCACCCGGTGGCGGGCCTTGGCGAGAAGACCTTCGGTTCGCTCCTGGACAACCTGCACCTGTCCTCCAGCGCGGCGGCGGGGATGATCGCGGCGAAGCACGTGGCGGACCGCGACATCGTGGTGGGCAAGTCCATGGCGCTGGGCGGCTTCTTCTCCGTGAAGGACGTGCTGGCGGAGGACTACGTCATTGGCCAGTGGGTGACGCGCAAGCTGGGCAAGCGCGTGGTGCTGGCGCACACCCCTGTCTTCAACGTGTCGTTGCGCAAGAGCGTGGACGCCTTCTTCCAGCGCTACCTGCGCTGGAGCGTCATTCACCGCACAGCGGTATCGCCCTCCACGTACGTGGCGCAGGCGCTCCTCAACCCGGTTCCACTCGCGGCGCTGGGCGCGCTGATCCACCCGTCCGCGCTCACCGGCCTGGCCGCGCTGGCGGTGGCGCTGGGCAAGGTCTGGGTGGACGTGGCGGTGTTCCGCGCGCTGCGGCCGCGGCCGGTGACGTGGCGCGCCGCGCCCGCGGTGCTGGTGAGTGGATCCCCAGCAACGGGGTGGGGTGAACGACGCTGGCCCAACTTTTGACGAACCTTCGTACAGCAACCCTCGCCGCTCGAAGAACCGATGCCTATCTCCTTCAGCATGCCCTCCCTGAAGCTGGCGCATCTTTCGGATCTTCACCTGGACATGAGCCGCGAGAGCGACGCGTCCGCGTCCTCATTGGTGAAGGCCCTGACGGCGCAGGAAGTGGATCACGTGGTGGTGACGGGTGACCTCACGCACCGCGGCGCCCACGCCGAGTTCCAGCGCTTCCGTGAACACTTCGCGCCCTGGCTGGAGACCGGCCGCCTCACCTTCATCCCCGGCAACCATGACCGGCCCGGCGAGGATGTCGGCAGCGGGTTCATGGAGGGACGCAAGGTCCACACGGTGGAGACGGCGGGACTCTTCCTGGTCTGCGTGGACTCCACCGGTGAGCACAACCGCAACTATTTCCACAGCCACGGCGAACTGACGGAAGGCGTCGTGGACGAAGTGGACCGCGCGCTGGAAGGCGCACCGAAGGAAGCGCTGGTCGCGGTGCTGCTGCACCACCACGTGATGCCGCTGCCCCTGGAGAGCTTCCCGGAGTGGATCGCCACGAAGTGCGGACTGCCCCACGCGTCGGAGCTGGCGTTGGGAAGCCGACTGCTGGAGCGCGTGGGTGGCCGGGCGGACCTGGTGCTGCACGGCCACCGGCACATCCCCAGCGAGGCGGACCTGGGCACCCCGGGTGAGCGCGCCCTGCGCGTCTACAACTCCGGAAGCAGCACGGACCTGGGGCGCTTCCGCGTCTTCAACCACATGGCTGGCCGGCTGGTGGGCGAGCCTGCGTGGTGCCAGGCCTCACAGGCAGTGAAACCCCGGACGGCGGTCCACAACGTCAGGCCCGCACTCCAGTATCTCGTGGGCCAGCTGGGCATGGCGCTGTTCTAGGGCCTGCACGCCCGCTTGCCGGACGTCGTCGCGACGCACAGATGTCGCGAATGCCGCCGGGTCCCCGGAAGGTTCTCCCCAGGTCAGGAGGATGCTTGGGGCGACTCGCGGTGGATGACGGAGCGCGGAAGGTCCTGGTCGTGGATGACGACGCGGACTGGCGGGAATTCCTCCGGGTGAGCCTGGAGGACCTCGGCTATGAAACCACCGAGGCGGCGGACGGCCAGGAGGCGCTCGACTCGCTCAAGCGGGGCGAGCGCTACAAGGTCATGCTGCTGGACCTGAACATGCCGGGGATGAGCGGCCTGGAGGTGGTGGAGAAGCTGCCGCGCACGGCCACCAACCCGCGCATCGTCTTCCTCACCTCGGCGGCGGCCCAGGACGTGGGCAGCGCGCTCATGTCGGGTCCCCACTACTACCTGCCCAAGGGAGCGAGCCGCGACCAATTGTCGCTCCTCCTGCAGTCGCTGGGGGTGTAGGACGGGGGGGGTCCCCCGCCGACCTTCGCGGTGGGGGTGGATCCAGCCAGGAGGTCCGCCATCGTCACGGAGCTCATCATCATCCTGTTGCTGGTGCTGGCCAATGGCGTCTTCGCGGGCGCCGAGCTGGGCCTGCTGTCCGTGCGCAAGACGCGGCTGAAGGAGCTGCTGGAACAGGGCAGCAAGTCCGCGAAGGCCGTGTCCGCGCTGCGGGATGATCCGGAGCGGCTGCTGGCCACGGTGCAGATCGGCATCACGGTGATTGGCTCCACGGCGGCGGCCTTCGGCGGCGCGAGCATCGCGCAGCGGCTGGCGGGGGTGCTCTCCGGCCTGGGCGTGCCGGAGGCCACGGCGAGCCAGGTGGCGTTCGCGCTGGTGGTCGCGCTGGTGTCGTACCTGTCGCTGGTGCTGGGGGAGCTGGTCCCCAAGTCCCTGGCGCTGCGCTACTCCGAACAGTACGCGCTGACCCTGGGCCGTCCGCTCAAGGCGCTGTCCTGGGTGATGCGGCCCCTGGTGTGGTTCCTCACCGCGAGCTCCAACGTGGTGCTGAAGCTCTTCGGGGACAAGACGAACTTCTCCGAGTCGCGCCTGTCTCCGGACGAGCTCCTGCAACTGGTGGAGGAGGCGTCGAAGCAGGGCACGTTGGATCCGCGCGCCGGGGAGATTGCCTCGCGGGCCTTCGAGCTGGGCGACTTGACGCTGGGCGAGGTGATGGTGACGCGCGAGCACATCGTCGCGCTGCGCCGGCACGCGAGCACCGACGAGATGCGTCAGGTGCTGCTGGAGCACGGGCACTCGCGGATGCCGGTGTACGAGGGCACGCTCGACAACGTCGTGGGCTACATCGTGGCCAAGGACCTGCTGGGCGTGGCCTGGGAGGGGCACCTCATCGTCCTGGAGGACGTGCTGCGCCCGCCGCTGTTCCTGGTGGAGTCCATGCGCGCCATCGCCGCGATGAAGGAGCTGCAGCGCCGGCGGATGCAGCTGGCCGTGGTGGTGGACGAGCACGGCGGCGTGGTGGGCCTGGTGACGGTGGAGGACCTGGTGGAGGAGCTGGTGGGGGACATCCTCAGCGAGTCCGAGACGCCCGAGGAACTGGTGCGCCGCGAGGGTCCCACCATCGCGGTGGTGCAGGGCGAGGCGAGCCTGCGTGAGGTGAACCGCGCGCTGGGGTTGGAGCTGGAGGAGAGCGAGGACTACTCCACCGTCGCGGGCCTGTGCATCGCGCTGGCCGGGGGCGCCATCCCGGAGAAGGGCGCGAGGGTGTCCCTGCCGGACGGCACGGTGCTGGAGGTGGTGGAGGCATCACCGCGCCGCGTGCGCGAGGTGCGCGTCCACCTGCCGCCGCCGCCCGCGCAGCCGGAGGCGTGACGCCGGTCCCACCCCTTCGTGCGAATCCGGACGCTGCCCCGGGGGGCCGTTGGTGATTCCGCAGCGGGCACCTATATGCCCGGAAGGGACGCACTGGCCCTGGGGAGGCACGCACAAGCGGATGCAGTCCTCGGCCCCACGCATCGCGTTCGCCATCGAGACGACGCTCGGCAACGCCGTGTTCCTGGACAACCTGAAGCGGGCGCTGGGGCGCCGCACCGACATCACGCCGGTGTGGCTGCCCATCGCCGAGCACGCGGATGACGTCTGGGAGCAGCTGCCGCTGGTGCGCTCGAAGCTGTCGGTGCGCGGGGGCTTGAGGGCGCGCAGCGCGCTGAACCAGGCCTTCGCCCTGGAGCCGGTGAGCGCCGCGGTGGTGCACACGCAGCGGCTGGCGCACCTGTCGCACGACTTCATGCGCCGGGTCCCGAGCGTCATCTCCACGGACGCGACGCCCAGCGGGCTGGAGGAATACCTGCGCTATTACGGCCTGCGCACGCAGCACGCGGGCTGGATGGGCCGGGCGAAGCACGCGCTGCACCGGCGCACGTACACGCTCGCGAAGGGGATGCTGTCCTTCTCACGCTTCACCAAGCGCTCCCTGGTGGAGGAGTACGGCGTGCCCGACACGCGCGTGCACGTCGTCTGGCCCAGCGTGGACACGACGCTGTGGCGGCCCGCGCCGGAGAAGAAGCCCCGGGACGGCGTGGTGCGGCTGCTCTTCGTGGGCAGCGACCTGGGGCGCAAGGGCGGCCAGCTGCTCATGCGCTGGGCGTGGGAGACGCGGCGGAGGAACTGGCGGCTGGACGTGGTGACGTCCACGCCCTTCGAGCCGCCGCCGGGTGTGCGCATCCACGTGGGCCTGCAACCCAACTCGCCGGAGCTGATTGGCCTGGCGCAGGCGGCGGACCTCTTCGTGCTGCCGACGCTGGCGGACATGTCGTCCTGGGCCATCGCGGAGGCGAAGGCCGCGGGTCTGGCGGTGGTGACCACGCCCGCGGGCGGCGTGGGCGAGCTGGTGCGCGACGGCGTGGACGGGCGCATCGTGCCAGCGGGTGACTACACGGCGCTGGCGCACACGCTGGACGCGCTGGTGCGGCGCCCGGAGACACTCGCGGCCATGGGGAGCGAGTCCCGACGCATGGCAGAGGAGCACCTGGACATGGACAGCACGTGCTCGCGGATGCTCGCGTTCATCCGCCAGGTGACGGGCGTCTGAGCGGTCCATGCGCACGCGTCATCCCGACCTCGGAGCTGGGAAGGCCCCAAAAGCAAAGGCCCGGAATCCCTGGGATTTCCCCAGTGATTCCGGGCCCTTACATCTGCGCGCGATGCAGGATTCGAACCTGCGGCCTTTGGCTCCGGAGGCCAACGCTCTATCCAGCTGAGCTAATCGCGCAGAACCGCTTTCCGGTGCCGGAGGAGTAACCGAAGTCCATAGACGACGCAAGCACGCAATCCTGACCTGCCGCCTCTGTGTGATGGACTAGACCTGGGGGCATGAACCGCGCTCCCCTGCTCTCCGCCTGCCTCCTCGCCGCCTGCATGGCTTGCACGGAGTCACCCCGGACGCCCGCGGCGTCCGGGGTGACTCCGTGCAAGCCATGCAGGCGGCGAGGAG
>NZ_RAWM01000202.1 GCF_003668875.1 Corallococcus interemptor
CTCCGGGGCCGGCGCGGTCGCGGCCTGGGCAACCGCCGAGGCCATCGCGAGTCCCCCGTCCGGCGTCATCGCGGCGGGTTCCGTGGAGGCGGGAGCCACGGACTTCGGCTGCGTGGCGGAGTCCGCGAGGGCGGCGTCCGGGGACTTCGCCGGCGCGGCTTCGGCCGGGGCAGGTGGCGCGGGCGCCTTCACGGGGGCCGAGCCCTGGGGCCCGGGCCGCGCCGGGCCTCCCGCCGGAGGCCCCTTCATGGGCGCGGGAGGCGACTGCGCGTCGGGGCTGAACAGGCCCATCATCCAGGCGAGCCCCAGGCACAGCACGGCCACGAGCACCGCGCCCGCGACGAACAGCACGGTGCGAGAGCGCCGGGGCGCCCCGGAGGCGTCGAGCGTATCGGGCCCCTCGTCGTCGTAGGCCTCGTCCTCGTCGACGGGAGCGCGCACGGCCCGCCGGGGTGGCGGCCTTCGCGGCGGCTGGAACCCGATGGTGGACTCGTCGTCGTCCGGGTCACCGGTCGTGACGGGCGTCGGGTCCGTGAGGCTCACCCCGGAGGGGCCGGGGTCGGTGTTGAAGCGTTCGTCGTCCTCGGGAGCAGGCCGGGGCGGAGGGCGCACGTTGCGAGCCCCGGGGCCCGAAGGCGGAGCGGCGCGGTTCGCGTCGCTGGACGCCGAACCCGGCCGACGCGGGCCCGGCGGTTGCGACACGCGTCCGTCGCCACCCATACGGCGCGGACCGGACGACAGCGGTTCGGAGCGGGCGTCGTCCCCCATGCGGCGGGGACCGGACGACAGCGGTTCGGAGCGGCCGTCGTCTCCCATACGCCGGGGACCGGACGACAGCGGTTCGGAGCGGCCATCATCGGCGGACGCCATGCCCGTCCGGCGCGGGGCCGGCGTGGTGGCGCGCCCCTCCGACGCGGAGGGCTGAGGGCGTCGCGGCGAGGGCGCGAAGGGATCATCCGAGGCCCCACTCCCACGCGGCATGGCCACGCCGGACGAAGGACGCCGGGAACGGTCGGAGGCGCCCCGCTCTCCTGACCCGGAGCGCGCGGTGGCCTCCGGAGGGCCGTTGCGCCGGGCTGGCGTAGGCGTGGGCGCGACGGGCCGGGGACGGCGCGCGCGCAGCGGCACGGTGGAGTCGGCGTCCTCGTCCTCCTCCTGCGCCTCCTCGTCCCACGCCTCATCCTCGAACACGGGCTCCAGGTGGCGGCGCGGCGCGGGAGCCCCGGGCATCGTGCCGACCGCGGTGGACTCGCCGTCGTCGTCCTCGTCGTCGTCCCGCCCCAAGGGCAGGTCGCGCGGCAGCGCCATCTGCGTCTCGGGCTCCTTCTCCTCCGCGTCCCAGGCGCGCAGCGCGGCCGCTTCCGCCGTGGGCCGGCGCGCGGGAGGCCGCGACACCAGCCCCGCCGGCGTCAGCGCGGAAGGCCCCCGGGGCTGCGAAGCCGTCCCGCCCAGCGGCAGGGTGCGCGCGCCGGTGTCCTCGTCCCCCGCGAGCGGCAGGGTGCGCGCGGCGGTGTCCTCCGTGAGGGGCAGCGTGCGCGCGGCGGTGTCCTCCACGTCCGCCAGGGGCAGCGTGCGCGCGGCGGTGTCCTCCGGCAGGTCGGGCACCGGCGGCGGCAGCGGCGTGCGAAGAGCCGGCAGCGGCAGCGTGGCCTCGTGCCGGCCCGCGCGCTTCGCCGGGGGGATGTGGAGCACGGTGCGCTCCTCCTTCTCCCCCAACAGCCGCGCGATGTACCCCGCCACGTCCAGGCTCTGCTTGAGCACGCCCGACGCGAGGAACGCCTGCAGGTCGTCGCGCACCTCGGACGCCCGCTGGTAGCGCTGGGTGCGGTCCTTCACCAGGCACCGCATCACGATGCGCGACAGGGCCTCCGGGTAGTCCGGGCGCACCAGGTGCGGAGGCGACGGCTCCTCGTAGCGGATGGCGTAGAGGATGCCTTCCGTGGTGGGGCGGTGGAAGGGCTGCTTGCCGGTGGTGATTTCGTACAGCATCACCCCCAGCGCGTAGATGTCCGCGCGGTGATCCAACCGCTCCTGGAGGATCTGCTCCGGCGACAGGTAGAGGAACTTCCCCTTGATGACGCCCGGCTTGCTGCGCTCCATGAACGCGCCGGCCTTGGCGATGCCGAAGTCGACGAGCTTCACGCGCCCGTCGTACGAAATCATCACGTTCTGCGGAGAGACGTCCCGGTGGATCAACTCCAGGGGGCGCCCGTCCACGCCTCGGCTGAAGTGCGCGTGGTCCAGGCCCGCCGCGATGGCCGCGCAGATCTTCGCCGCGACGCCGTACGGCATGGAGGCGCCGAACTTGTGCTCCTCCGCGAGCACGCGGCGCAGGTCCACGCCCTCCACGTACTCCATGCAGATGAAGATGTTGTCCCCCTCCTTCCCCAGCTCGTGCACCTGCACGATGTTGGGGTGATGGAGCTGGGCGGCGATGCGCGCCTCGTCCAGGAACATCTGGACGAACTCCGGCTCCTCGGAGAGGTACGGGAGGATCCGCTTGATGACCACCAGCGTCGGATCCGGCGGCTTGTGCGCCAGGAAAAGCTCCGCCATCCCGCCCAGCGCGAGGCGCTTGATGAGCAGGTATCTGCCGAACGGGGTGGCCGTCTGGGGCGAGCTCAAGGACGTGGAAGGTGCGGGCCGCGGGTGGAACTTTGAAGCGTGTCCGGAGCCTACCTGCAATCCCGCCCCGGGGGGAGCCGACCGACCCGCCCGGCGCCGGACTCTAGGCAGGCCCGGCGGGCCACGCGAACTTTCGGGCCCCTGAAACACGACCGCCCCCCAGGGCCACAGGGCCCTGGGAGGCGGACGGGGAAGACGTCAGCTGGCGGAGGATTACGGGAAGGCCACGCCGTCCACCTGGCCCGGCAGGTCCGCGCAGTCCTGCGGGATGAGGGTGTAGGTGTAGCGCTTGTCGTCGAGGCCCGGCACGCCGCTGTCGGCGATGTTGTCGCCGCAGCCGGTGATGTCCGTGCCGCCGTCCTTGCAGGGCGCGAAGGTGTAGGTATCCCAGACGCCGCTGATGCCGTTGGGGAACGTCACCGCTCCGCCGTCCAGGGCCGCCTTCTGGTAGTCGCAGCGGGTGCCGCCGTCGCCGGACCGGTCACGGGTCTTGTCGTGGTACACGAGGATGCCGCCGGTGACCTCGAAGCCGTAGTAGAGGGTGCCGGCGTCAGCCGAGTCCAGGCGCTGCAGCTGGGTGGGCTGCGCGTTGGTCAGCGTGAGCGGACCCGCCAGGTGGACGCGCGTGCCCAGGTAGGACGCGCTGTTCTGCGCCGCCGCGAGCGACGCCGTCAGGTCATCCACCGTCACCTCGTTGGCCGGCGGCAGGTTCGCCGTGCCCGCATCCGTCGTCTTGGGCGTGATGGCCAGCGGGATCGCGGGCGTGCGCTGGTTGGCCAGGTGGTGGCGACGGCCAGTGAAGGGCTCGTAGTTGGGCTCCGTGCCGAAGTAGCCCGCGATGTCGACGGTGTCGCCCACCTGCGGGTGGTACGTGTTCGGAGTGTCCGAATAGAACTTGTGGATGAAGAGGCCCTCCTTCGGAGCGGCCGGATCCGTCACCCAGAAGTACGAGCGCCACTCCGAGCTCGTGCCCAGCTTCTCGTAGTGGACACCCGTGATGACCACGTCGCGCAGGGTCGCCTTGGTGCCGAACGACAGCTTGCGCGTCGCGGCGATCTGGTTCGCCGTGCCCGCGTCCACGCCGGCGTCGGAGCCCGCGTCCACGCCGGCATCGCTGCCCGCGTCGGTGCTGCACACGCCCGTGCAGCCAGCGTCGGGCGTGGGGGTGGGGTTCTCATCATCACGACCGCCACAGCCGGCGGCGGTCGCCATCGCGGCGGCAGCGAGGAGTGCCGCGGCGCCCAGCTTCGTGCGCAGTTCCATTCGTTTCTCTCCGGGAGGTGAAGGGCGCCGTCGTTGTTGAAGTCCGACGCCGGTCGGGCTGAGGATTCAGGCCCTTATACCGGTGGCTTCGTAGGGCCGGCAAGGAACGGACCGAGGCCCTGTTCGTCACATCATCGTCAATTCAGGAATAGGTGGATCATGCTGCCGCGCGACATCTTTCTCCATGGGCTCAAGCCCACGCTCCACATCGCGCACCGCGGCGGAGCGCTGCTCGCGCCGGAGAACACGCTGGAGGCCTTCCAGCGCGCCGTCCACACGCACCGCACGGACATGCTGGAACTGGACGTGCACCTGTCGCGCGATGGCGAAGTGATTGTCGCGCACGACGACACGCTGGAGCGCTGCACCGACGGAGCCGGTCCGCTCGCGGCGCTCACGCTGGCGGAGCTGCGCAAGCTGGACGCGGGCCACCGCTTCACCCCGGACGGGGGCCGCACCTTCCCCTTCCGGGGCCAGGGCATTCGCCTGCCCACGCTTCGCGAGGTGCTGCGCGCCTTCCCCACCCTGCCCCTCAACGTGGAGCTCAAGCCGGACGTGCCGGGCGCGGAGGAGGTGCTCGCCCGCCTGCTCACGGAGGAAGGGGCCCTGGGCCGCGTGTGCCTGGGCAGCGAGCAGGACGTCATCGCGGAGCGGCTCCACGAAAAGCTGCCCGACGCGTGCCACTTCTATCCGCGCGACGCGCTGGCCGCGTTCGTCCTGGCGCTCAAGGCGGGCGAGGCGCCGCCGGAGGATGCGCGCTTCAGCGTGCTCGACATGCCGCTGTACTTCGGCGAGGTGCGGCTGGTGGACGACGTGCTGCTCAAGGCCGCGGCCGAGCGCGGCAAGTGGATCAACGTGTGGACGGTGGATGATCCGGCGGAGATGGACCGGCTCATCGCCGAAGGCATCGGCGGCATCATGACCGACCGGCCGGACCTGCTCCGCCAGCGAATGGACGCCCCTGGAAAGCCGGGTTAAGCCTTCGGGCTCCATGCCCCGCTCCACCTCCCGCGCGCGTCCGGCGTCGTCCCGCACCGAGCCCCCGTCCAAGGCCTCGCCCCCGGCCGGCGCCGGAACGAAGCCCGCCGCCCGCAACACGCTGAAGGTGAAGGTGCCTCGCGCCAAGCGCTTCGTGGCGCTCGCGGGCAACATCGGCGCGGGCAAGACGACGGCCGCGAAGCTCATCAGCCAGGGCTTCGGCTTCGAGCTGTTCGACGAGCCCGTCATCGACAACCGCTTCCTGCGTGACTACTACGGCGACATGTCGCGGTGGTCGTTCACGCTGCAGCTGGAGTTCCTCATCCGGCGCGTGGAGCACCACGAGCTCATCCACTCCGTCCGCAAGAGCTGCGTGCAGGACCGCACGCTCTACGAGGACCCGGAAATCTTCGCCAAGTACCTGCACGGCCTGGGGCACATGACGAACGCGGAGCTGGACCTGTACTACGAGTACTTCCAGCGGCTGTCGCGCCACATCGTGCGGCCGGACAAGGTCATCTGCTTCGACGTGCCCTCGGAGGACGTGCTCCTCCAGCGCATCCGCACGCGCGGCCGCGCCGAGGAGAAGGGCATCGGGAAGCAGTTCCTCAAGGGCCTCAACGGCTACTACGCGGGCTTCCCCCAGGTGCTCCAGGAGAAGTACGGCGTGGACTGCCTGGTGGTGGACGTGTCCACGCAGGACATCCGCAAGGGACAGGGCCGCGAGGAGTTCATGGACCGCGTCTCCGCATTCCTCGCCTGACGCGGCGCCCCCGCTCGTGCGACGCTGCGCCGCGCCATGCACGACCTCAGCCCGAAGAGCCCGCGCGACTCCGAAGTGGTGATGACGCAGCTCATCCTCCCTCCGGACGCCAACAACCTGAACGCCGCGTTCGGCGGGAAGGTGATGCAGTGGATCGACATCTGCGGCGCCGTGGCCGCCCAGCGCCACTGCCGTCAGGTCGTGGTGACGGCGTCCATGAACGACCTGCACTTCCACGCCCCCATCCGCGTGGGCTGGATTGCCCTGCTCCACGCGCGCGTGCTGGCGGCGTTCCGCACCTCGCTGGAGGTGGGCGTCACCGTGCACGCGGAGAACCCGCTCACCGGTGAGCGGCACCTCACCACCAGCGCGCTGCTCACCTTCGTGGCGCAGGGCCAGGACGGCAAGGGCGTGCCCGTGCCGCCGCTGCTCCTGGAGTCGGACGCGGAGCGCCAGGCCTTCCAGGAGGCGGAGGCCCGCCGCGCCCAGCGCCGCAACCGCGGCCGGGGGGAGCAGAACTGGATGAAGGTCATGAAGCCCGTGGCCGGCGCCTGAACGCACGAAGGGCCGGGGGCACGCCTGTCTGGCGTCCCATCCCGGCCCTTCTTCCAGCCTGAAGCGCCGGACGGCGGATCAGGTGGTGAACGACGTCCCGCAGCCGCAGGACGACTTGGCGTTGGGGTTCTCGAACTTGAAGCCCGCGCCGGTGATGCTGGTGACGTAGTCGATGTGCGTGCCCGAGAGGTACTGGGCGCTCAGCGCGTCCGTGGCGATGGCCACGCCATCCTGCTCCCACGTCTGGTCGCCCGCCTTCGTCTCCTTGACGAGGTTCAGGTCGTAGCCCAGGCCGCTGCAGCCGGAGGGCACCACGCGGATGGAGAAGAAGTAACCCTGGAAGCCCTGGGCCTGGATGACCGTCTTCACCTGGGCGATGGCGGCGGCCGTCAGGACGACGGGGCCAGAGGTGGTGGGCTGGGAGGCCGGCGTGGTGCCGGCGACGGCGGTAGAAGTATCCATGTGCTTCACTCTCCTCGTGGACGGCGCCTCATAACGCCCTGGCGCCCGAAAAGCCAAGGGACCTGACGGACCCCTTCCCGGCTCAACAGAAGATAACCCCCATGCCCATCCCCGAAATCACCCCCGCGGAGCTGGCCCGGCGCCTGGCCGGCCCCCCCGAGTCGCGCCCCGTGCTGGTGGACGTGCGCTTTCCCCAGGAGCACGAGTGGGTGGCCCTGCCCGGCTCCGTGCTGATGCCCCTGCCGGAGCTGGAGGACTTCCACGAGCAGCTGGAGGCCTTCCGGGGCCGCCCCGTGGTCGTCTACTGCCACCACGGGGTGCGCAGCCTGCACGGCGCCGCGTACCTCCTGGACCGGGGCCTGGAGGCGGTATCGCTCCAGGGCGGCATCGACCTGTACTCGCGCACCGTGGACCCGTCCCTGCCGCGCTACTAGAGCGCGGAGGCCAGGTCCAGGGGCAGGTCCGTCGTCTCGTCGGCCTTGATGGTGGCCTCGAAGGCGACCGGCTCCTTGAGCTGCTTGCCGCGCAGCTCCAGGCGCTGCTTGCCCTCCATCAGCTTGAGCGTGGTGCCGGCGCTGCCCATCATCTGGTTGTTCCGGTACACCGTCAGGCCCGGCGCCATGGACCTGGGGGTGATCTTCAGCTTCAGGGTGCCTTCCTTGAAGCTGCGCTCGAAGGTCTTCAGTTCGCCGGGCTGGCCGAACGCGAGCTCTTCTGAATCCTCCAGGTAGATGCCCTGGGCGTCGTTCTCCAGGATGAGCGTGTCCTGCAGGTGGGCGCCCTGCACGCGCGTGAGCGGCGCGGTGCCCAGGAACGTCACCGGCTCCGGGCTGCCGCAGCGCTCCGTGTGCCGCACGGACACCTTCACCGGCTGGTTCGTGTTCACCGTGAGCCACACGCCCTGCGCGTCCGCGGCCTTGGACGTGAGCGCCAGCAGGATGGGCTCGCGGAAGAGCACGCCCAGCGCGAGCAGGCCCACGACGAGGCCCACGGACATCAGCGTGCGCACGCCGCCGCCCTGGGGCTTCACCGGCTCCGGCAGCGCGGGGGCGCTGGAGCGCGACGGACGGCGCTCACCGGAATCCTCGTCCTCGTCCACCGGCGGGGCCACCGGGCGCGGGCGCGGCGCGTCCACGCGGCTGGAGGTGCGGCGGCGCGGCGCCTCCACGGCGGCCTGGTTGGCGCTGGTGCGGCGGCGCGGCGGAGGCGGCGCGGGCAGCGGCTCCGTCTCCGGATCATCCTCCGGCGGCGGCAGGCGCGTGCGCTCGTCGTCCTCCAGGTCCATGCGCTGCACGCCCGAGCGCGAGCGCATGGGCGGCTCCGACACCGGCACCGCGCGCGACATGCTGCGCCGGGGCGCCGGGGCGTCGTCCGCGGACTGGCTGCGCAGGTCCGAGCGCGAGCTCGTGCGGGCGATCTGCGTCGCGTTCGGGTTGCTGGTGGACGTGCCTCGCCGGACCGCCGGCTCCGACACGCTGGAGCGGCGCCGGGGGGGCGGCTGCTCCACGCCGGTGAGCGACGGCGCGTCGTACTCGTTCGGCTCCTCCGCCAGCGCGGGGGACATGCCCGTCGAGCGGCGCGGCGCGGCGCCCGTGCGCGTGGCGTTGCTCCGGGAGCCGCGCGACGGCGACTCGCCCGGCGGGGCCTCCCAGCTCATGTCCGGGGGCGGCCGGGGCGGCGCGGTGTTGGAGTCCTCGCCCACGGGCACGAACTGGCCCTGCTTGCGCTCCTCGTCCAGGCGATCCGCGAAGAGCGTCTTCATCAGCTCCGAGATCTGACCGGAGGTGACGAGCCAGCGCTCGTTGACGAGCAGCTCCTCCAGCGCCGTCTGGAACTCACGCGCGTTGTCGTAGCGGTCATCCGCGCTCTTGGCCAGGGCGCGCATCACCACGTGGTCCATGTCCCGGGGCACGTCGGCCACCTCGGACGGGGACGGGATGTTGCACTCCATGGCCGCCTGCAGCGTGGCCAGCTCCGAGTCCTTCTTGAGCGGCCGGTGCCCGGTGAGCATCTCGTACAGCACCAGGCCGATGGCGAAGATGTCCGCGCGCCGGTCCAGGTGCTTGCCCGCGGCCTGCTCGGGCGCCATGTACGCGAACTTGCCCTTGATGGCGCCGGACTTCGTCATCGACGCCTGATCCGCGGCCTTCGCGATGCCGAAGTCCACCAGCTTCACCGAACCATCGAAGCTGATCAGGATGTTCTGCGGGCTGATGTCGCGGTGCACCACGTTGAGCGGCTGGCCCCGGTCATCGTTGCGGCTGTGCGCGTAGTAGAGGCCCTCGCACGCGGACGCGACGATGCGGATGGCCAGCGGACGGGCGATCCACTGGTTCATCCCGCTGGCCTTGCGCATGACCCGGCCCAGGTCCTCGCCGTGGATGAACTCCATGGCGATGTAGTAGGTGCCGTTGGCCTCGCCGAATTCGTAGACCTGCGCGATGTTCGGGTGGTTGAAGCGCGCGGCGATCAGCGCCTCGTTCTTGAACATCTCCACGAACTCGCGGTCCTCCGCGAGGTGCGGGAGGATGCGCTTGACGACAAGTTCCTTCTGGAAGCCCTCGATACCGGTCTGGCGCGCAAGCCAGACCTCGGCCATGCCGCCCGTGGCGAGCTTCTTGAGGAGCTGGTATTTCCCGAAGGCTTGAGGGTTCATCCCGGGTTACTCCCCGGGGGGAGCGGGCTCAGTGGAAGGTGACAGGGCAGCGCATCTTAGAGGACAGCGACCCGTGAGGCAAAGCCGCACGACCGCCGTGTGGGGGTGGGTCGTCATGACCTGCCTGCTGGCCCTGCATGCCGCCGCCGCTCCGGCGACGGATCAGATCAAGGTGGAGCGGAAGGGAGAGCTGCTCTCCCTCTCCTGGCGGGACGCGGAGGACCAGCTCCAGGGCGTCCTCACGCCCGCCGTCCCCCGCCCCGGTGAGCCCCTGCGGCTCACCCTGTCGGTGGGAAACCTCCAGGGCCCTCCCTTCCGGGGCGCCGTCACGGTCGCGTTCTCGCGCGAGGGCGTGCCCGGCCAGGTGACGCGCACGCTGACGCGCGACGCCGTGGGCTGGAGCACCGAGTTCGTCCCCGACGAGGCCGGCGCGTGGGACGTGGACGTGCGCTTCCTCACCACCCGCCCCAAGGCGGTGCACGCGCGCTTCACGGTGAGCGAGCCTCCGGTTCCACCCATGGTCTGGCGCGTCCTGATGGGGCTGGCCGCGGGGCTGCTGCTGGTGCGGGTGCTGTATGCCGTCACGCGGCGCGGCGTGACGCCCGAGCACCCCATTCCGCCGCTGCCCCAGGCGCCGCCTCCGGAAGCGACCTCCGCGGTGGCTGAGCCGCCCCCGGCCGGGTCTCCCCCAGGGGTCTCCACCCCGCCGGAGGACCCGCCCGCTGATCGGTAACACCGCCCTTCTTACAGTCCGGCGTTACAGCCTTGTCTGGCCCCGGGAGGGAAAAAACCTTCCCACGTTGGGTCTCGTCACGGCCACGTCACGGGGCATCCACCCCGTGCGCCGCTTCCGGATGTCCGCCAGTGCACGTCCCTGCCCTGGGCACCGGGGTTGCACAGGGAGGCAGGCGGCGGGTCGGATGGCGTGGGGCATTACCGCTGTCTATTATACACATCTGACGCTGCCGACGACTTAATAAGTGTAGATCTCGGGGGG
>NZ_RAWM01000203.1 GCF_003668875.1 Corallococcus interemptor
GTGCCGGGGGAGGTGGGGGCCGTGGGCAATCCGCCCTCGGAGTTGCTGCGGTCGCCCTTCGCGCAGCTGGTGTACCAGCCCATGTCGGAGCGGGTGGTGGTGAACGGGCTGCGGCCGGGGCGCTACACGCTGGTGTGGGGGTACTTCCACGCGGAGATGCCGGGGGCGGGACCGGTGGTGCGCGTGGTGGACGTTCCCACCCAGGGCGAGGTGTCCCTTCGGTAGTCGTGTTGCGGCCGGGCGGACTGGCGCGTAATGAAGCCGCATGGACGCATCGGCTCTGAAGGGTCGCCGGATCATCGTCGGCGTGGGTGGCGGCATCGCGGCGTACAAGGCCTGCGAGCTGGTGCGTGAGTTGGGCCGCGCCGGCGCTGAGGTGCGAGTGGCCATGACAGAGGCCGCGCGCCAGTTCGTCACCCCGCTGACCTTCCAGGCGCTCGTGGGGCACCCGCCGCTCACGGACTACTTCGACCCGGCGCAGGAGGGGAACTTCGGCCACCTGGACCTGGCGCGCTGGGGCGAGCTCTACGTGGTGGCACCCGCGACGGCGGACCTCCTCGCGAAGATCCGCGCGGGCTTCGGCGGTGACGCGGTGACGACGTCGCTGCTGGCCTTCAAGGGGCCGGTGGTGCTGGCGCCCGCGATGAACGTGGCGATGTGGGAGAACGCCCGGACGCAGGAGAACGTGGAGTCGCTGCTGAAGGAAGCGCGCTTCAGCACGGTGGGGCCGGGCTCGGGGATGCTGGCGTGCGGCGACGTGGGGTCGGGGCGGCTCGCGGACGTGGGCGCCATCGTGTCCGCGGTGGCGGCGCGGTTGGGAGGAGGCCCGCTGACGGGCAAGACGGTGCTGGTGACGGCGGGCCCCACGCGCGAGTACCTGGATCCGGTGCGGTTCATCTCCAATCCGTCCACGGGGAAGATGGGCCTGGCGCTGGCGCACGAGGCGCGTGCGTTGGGCGCGAAGGTGACGGTGGTGCTGGGCCCGGTGGGCGCGGTGGACCGCACGGGCCTGGAGGTGGTGGACGTGGTGAGCGCGGAGGACATGGCGCGCGAGGTGCTGTCGCGCGTGGAGTCCGCGGACGCGTTCATCGCCACGGCGGCGGTGAGCGACTGGAGGCCGGAGAAGCGCGCGCCTCAGAAGGTGAAGAAGGGCGAGGGCCCGGAGAACTTGAAGCTGGTGCGCACGCCGGACGTGCTTCTGGAGGCGTCGCGCAAGGTGGCGGGGAAGGCGAAGCGTCCGATGCTGGTGGGCTTCGCGGCGGAGACGGAGCGGGTGGTGGAGCACGCGCGCGAGAAGCTGGAGCGCAAGGGGCTGGACGCCATCGTGGCCAACGACGTCACCGCGGAGGGCGCGGGCTTCGGGACGGACACGAACCGGGTGACGGTGATTTCGCGCGGCGGGCCTGATCGCGTGTTGCAGGGGAGCAAGCGCGCGGTGGCGGCGGAGATCCTGTCGCTGCTGCTCGTGTCACCGCGCGGCTGAGCGCTTCGGCGTCATCAGGCGCAGCATCCAGCGGGCGAAGAAGTTGGGCGGCTGGATGCGGGTGTTCTGGAAGGCAGTGAAGAACCAGACGCCGTCACGCTTCACGGCGACCATGGTCTGGATGGAGCGGCGGCCCTTGGGGGCCTTGCGCTGCCAGCGCAGCTTGATGACGCCTTCGGTGTGGATGAGCGCCACGTCCGGGGCGAGGAAGCGCACGGACTTCACTTCACCGTCGAGCTGGGAGCCCCGGAGGACCCCGTCGAAGAGGGCTTGGTGGGCCTCCGCGTTGGCCTGGCGTCCCTGGATGTGGCTGCCGTCGAAGGCGACGTAGTCCACGTCCTCCGTGAAGCATGCGGCGTAGGCCTGGGCGTCGCCCTGGTTCCAGCATTCGTAGAGTCGGTGCATGCGCTCGCGGATGGCGGCGGCTTCGGTGGTTGGGAACATGGGCCATGAGTAAGGCCGCTGGGGTCATCTCCACCAGTGATGGTCCATGATGGTTAGAATCACGGGTGTGAATCTCTCCGCCATCGACCTCAACCTGTTCCTCGTGCTGCACGCGGTGCTGGAGTCCGGCAGCGCGACCGGTGCGGCGCGGGAGCTCCACGTCACGCAGTCGGCGGTGAGCAATGCGCTGGCCCGGCTGCGGGATGTGCTGGGAGATCCGCTGGTGGTGCGAAGCAGAAGGGGGCTGGTGCCAACGCCCCGGTGCGAGGAACTGCGGCCGTTCATCGCGTCCGCCGTGAGTCAGCTCCAGTTGGCGCTGGAGGGAGGGCAGGGCTTCAAGCCGGAGACGTGCACGCGGACCTTCACGGTGGCGGGCGCGGACCACCACGGAGTCTCGGACGTGCCGAAGCTCGCGGCGCTGTTCGCGAAGCGTCTTCCTGCCGCGCTCCTGCGCGTCGTGAGCATCGATTACCTCGTGGAACGGGACGGGCTCACCACGGGCGCGGTGGACGTGGCACTGGGGCCACCGGAGGCCACGGGACCGGGCTGCCACGCGGAACCGCTGTACACGGATGACGCAGTGCTGCTCGTGCGCCGCGACCATCCGCGCATCCGGGGCAAGACGCTGACGAAGGCGCTCTACAACACGACGAAGCACATCGACCTGCACCTCGCGGAGGGACGCCCGGGCATCGGCGCCCAGCAGCACGCGCGCATCCTGAAGGAGCACGGGCTCACGCGGGAGGTGGGGCTCGCCGTCCCGCACTTCTTCGCGGCGGCGATGGCGGCGGCCCGCTCCGACCTGGTGGCGGGAGTGCCCCGCCGCGTCGCCAAGGCCTTCTGCGACATGCTGCCTCTGCGCACGGTGGAGATGCCGTTTCCCTCACCACGCATGACCAAGAGCCTCATCTGGCACACCCGGACGGATGCGGACCCGGGTGCGCGCTACTTCCGCTCGCTCGTCGTCGAAGCGCTCAGGGAATGACCTTGCGCCGGCGGTAGTCCGCGAAGACCTCGCGGAAACTCGCCTCCGTTTCGATGTGCTCCTGGAACCCGTGGCGGCGCGCCTTGGACGGGTCCGCGAGGAAGTCGAAGTTCGTCGAGAAGACGGCTTGGGCATGACGCCACGGGTTGATGCCCGTGTACGGAGTGGGCGCGAGCCCGTGCTTCGCGACCATCCTGTCCCAGAGCGGAGCCTTGTCCGCCATCACGTCGACCAATGACATGGGCAGGGGAGGGGCCACCTCCAGGTCGAACATGCGAGCGATGCGTGGCCACAGCTCGCTCCAGCGGAACTGGTCGCCGTTGTTGATATTGAAGGCCTGGTTGGCGGCCTTCGGGCTCGTCGCGGCCCACAGCATGGCGCGCGCCAGGAGCCTCGCGTCCGTGACATCCATGAGGATGTCGTACGCGGACGGCGGCCCGGGGAAGCGCAGCGGGAGGCCCAGCTCCTTCGACATGGACGCGTACACCGAGATGGCCAGCCCCGCATTCATCGGTGTGCCCATCGCGTAGCCCACCACGACGGACGGGCGGAGCGCGGACCACGTCCACGCCTTGCCCTGCTGCCGCTGCTCCAGGAAGCCCTGCTGCTCCACGTTGAACTCGGGAGGCATGTGGTGCGCGTCCGTCTCCCGAGCGGGCGTCTTGAACGGCCCCAGGTGCGCGCCGTAGACCTTGTAGCCCTGCATCAGGTTGATGTGCTGGAGGTTCCTGGCGACGGGCTCCACCGCGTCCACCACGTTGACGAGCATGGCGACGTTGGGCGCCACCAGCTCCGCGGGCGTCGGCCGGTCCTGGTAGGCGGCGTAGAAGATGTGCGTCACCTGCGTCAGGCCGCTCAGCTTCTCGCGGCTGTCGGCCGCGTCGAGCAGGTCCACGGGGATGAAGCGCACGCCTTCGCGTAATTCACCGCCGCGCCTCGACAGGCCGATGACCTCCCAGCCACCGAGTGATTCCAGGAGCTCAATGAAGTTGAGGCCAGCGATTCCTTGGGCCCCGACGACCAGGGCCACGTTCTTGGGGGAAGACATGGGGTTCTCCATGCGGCCCCACGTGGATCCGTTTCCGGGCCGCACGGGTCTAGTATTCGTGGGGCACGTCACGCAGTAGAGCTGCCCCAGGCACAAGGCTTGTGAGTTCAATTCAATGGCGCGTCTTGAAATCAATCGCTCCGGGGAGATGGAGGTCTTCGTCCGGGTCGTCGAGCAGGAGGGATTCTCCGCGGCGGCGCGCACGCTCCGGATGACACCATCGGCGGTCAGCAAGCTCGTCGCACGGCTGGAAGCCCGCCTGGGCGCGAGGCTCATCCACCGCAACACCCGGGGCCTCCAGCTCACCTCCGAGGGTTGTGTCTTCTACGAGCGCAGCGTGCAGGTGCTCGCGGAACTGGAGGCCGCGGAGCGCGGCGTCACGTCGCACGACGCGCCCTCGGGCCGGGTGCGCGTGAACACGAACGTGCCCTACGGCACGCACGTCCTCCTGCCACAGGTGCCGGCGTTCCAGGCCCGCTATCCGGGCATCCGTTTGGACATCGGGCTCACGGACCACGTGGTGGACTTGCTGGAGGATCGCGCGGACGTGGCCATCCGCGCGGGGCCGCTCAAGTCCTCCAACCTCGTCGCGCGCAGGCTGGGAGAGACGCGCAAGGTCATCGTGGGCTCACCGGCCTACCTGAAGCGTGTGGGCACGCCGAAGTCCGCCGCGGACCTGGAACGGCATACGCGCATGGGCGCCAGCCACACGCCCGCGCTGGAGCACTGGCCCCTGGTGGAACGCGGAGCCACCGTGAACGTGCCCGTCTCCGGCACCCTGTTCGCCAGTGACGGTGAAGCCCTGCGGCACCTGGCACTCACAGGCGCGGGGCTCGCAAGAATCGCGGCGTTCCAGGTGCGCGATGACCTGAAGACCGGGCGGCTCAGCGCGGTGCTGGAGGAGCGCAACCCGGGAGACACGGTCGTCTTCCACGCGGTGTTCCTGGAACCCACGAAGCACCTCCCGGCGCGCATCCGGGCGTTCCTGGACTACTTCGCCGAAGTGGGCATGGGCTGACGTCCCACACCTATTCCTCCAGCGGTCCGCTGCTCAGCCAGAATGAACGATTGCCGCTGCGAAGCGCCTTCTCCAGGAACTCCGCGAAGGACGAGGCGATTCGCGGAGCCTCATCTGGATACGTCTCGTGAAACGCATCCAGCAGCGGGTAGCGACCGTTCTTCGCAGCGGCCACGTCCAGGAGAACGAAGTTGGTGTCCTGCATGTCCACGAGCGTGTAGTGCGACGCCTCTCCGTCCTCCTCCTCATCCGAGCCTCTGATGGCACGCCGTGCGCGCTGAATCTCGTCCAGCGGGAGGACCCGATACTTGGCGTCCGGTAACGTCTCGAAGAGCGTGCATCCGTCGCAGCGCAGGTAGAAGGCGCGCAAATCCGCGTCCAGGTTCCAGCCGACGCGCGCCTCGAAAGCGGCGATCTGCGTGGGTGTCGCGGGCGGACGCGGGAAGTGGAGGCGGGAAACTTCCGCCAGCAGTGAGTCCATGGCCATGAGCGCTCCTCAATCCACGAAGGGCCGCTCAGGCCCGGGCGTCAACCACTTGCCTCCTGGTGCATAGCAGGCAGGGTATTCCTTGTTGAAGACGCCGTGCACGTCGCCAGGTACTGGCAGCACGTTGTCCCTCGCCACCGGTGCGCTGCAGCCCGCGTCGGGAGACAGGGCGGGCCATGTTTTTCATGGCTCGCCGCCGCTCAACCAGAAAGGTCGGCCCCCACTTCGAAGGGCTTTTTCCAGGAACTCCCCAAAGCTCGACGCGATGAGTGGCGTCTCGTCCGGGTACGTCTCATGGAAGGCGTCAAGCAGCGGGTACCGGTCGTTCTCGCGTCTTGCCACGTCCACGATGACGAAGTCGGTGTCTTGCATGTCCACCAGCGTGAAGTGGGAGGCAGGACCCGCGCTCTCCTGGTCGCGGCCTCGGATGGCGACGCGAGCTCGCTGGATCTCGTCCAGCGAAAGGATGCCGTACTTCGGATTCGGCATCGGCGCGAAGAGCCCCCCTCCGTTGGAGCGCAGGTAGAAGGCACGTATCTCCGCATCCAACTGCCAACCCATGCGTGCCTCGAAGGCGGCAATCTGCTGGGCGCTCGCAGGCGGATTCGGATGGTGGTGCCGGAAAAACTCGGCCAACAGGTTGTCCATGAGCATGAGCGCTTCCTCAGTCCACGTACGGACGCTCGGGGCCGGGCGTCAGCCACTTCCCGCCGGGCGCGTAGCAGGCGGGGTACTCGTCGTTGAACGTCTGGTGGATGTCGGCCGGGACGGGGAGGACGTTGCCCGGAGCCACTGGAGGGCCTCCGTGGCCCAAGTCGAAGATGTGGTGCCCGGGGAACTTCTTTCCCGCGCTCGTCGTGGGCCACGCGCCGAACTCGGAGGCCCACTCGTCGCGAAACCTGTCCCTGGCGCTGGACCATTGGTCTCGAAGGCGTTGCGTGTTGCTGACTTTCGGGTAGTCACAGCAGCAGTGGGTGATGGCCAGACGCCCGCCCGCCTCCGCGGGCATGAACAGGTAACGTCCCTTCCAGTCGCCTTTGATATCGGCCAGCCACATGCAGCCCATGAGCGCATGGCCCTGCGCCGCGCACTTGGACTCGCAGCGGGACAGGAACGCCGCGCTGCACTGCCAGGGTCCGTAGTAGATGGTCGTCTGGAGTTGTCCGCCGTCGGGTGTTCTAACGACCGGCGCCACCCACTTCCCCATGGCAGGTTGGCCTACCGTACCGATGGTGGCCGAGCCACACCCGACAAGCCCAGGGACGATGGCGACAAGAGCGGCACATCGAATCGGTAGACTGGCTTTCATGGCGACGCGTGATAGCGCGGCATGCCCGCGTTCGTCGCGACCTGTCCCGGCGGTCCTTCCACGCCATGGATGAACGTGTGCTGCTCCATGTTCACAGCTTCGTGGAAGTCCGGCTCGCCTTTCCCACCGTTCCAGTCCACGCGGTCCATCCGGATGATGCGTGACGAATACGGCAGCAGCGTCGCCGGATCCGTCACCAACTCCAGTTCCACGTGCGCGTACCTTCCCTTGGTCTCGTCCGTCTGTCCGACAGGTTCCCGGACGAGCTTCAGCTTCACGCACCTGGGTTCCGGCACCGCGTCGGAGCAGGGCACTCCCACGTCCAGCCGGACGCGTTCCTCCGCGGGGACCTCCTCGGTCTTCTTGCGGCCCGTGCCCACGGACATCGTCATGGGCACGACCTGCGTCATCCCGGGCGTGAAGCTCGCTCCGTGCCAGCTTCCGACCCACTCGTCCCAGCGGTTGCGCGCCTCTCGCTCCAGCCCGTTGGTGAGCGCCTTCGCCATCTGCGCCTTCTTCCCGGGACTCACCGGCAGCGCGTCCAGCAGGTCCTGGCCGGGGCCTTCCTCCAGCGGATCAATTCCCTGGAACTCTCCCTGCGCATCGATGATGGACGTGGCCAGGGGCTCCACGAAGGCAGGGAAGGGCGCCTCAATCACTTCCACGTCCTGGATGATCAACCGCCGGCGGCCCTGCTCATCCCCGGGCCCCAGCCGCATCGCGTACCGGCGCTGCGCCGTCATCCGGCCGCTCCAGTCCGACCGGACGTCCACCGTGTGCATCACCCGGATGGTGGACTGCTCCGGCCACGCGAAGCGCAGCGTCACCAGGTCCTTTCCCTTCGCGCCACCCACCGTGGCGCAGCCGAAGACCCCGGAGGACAGCGCTGCGATGACGAGCCACGGGCGCGGGACGGAGAGCATGTCCCGTCACGATAACAACGCCCGTCCCTCCGCGCGGCACGGTGTCTCACCCGGGCCGCGCGGACCGGACACTCATGCCATGGCCGCCGTCGCACCGCGCCGCAGGCCCGCGTACTCCAGCGCCGCGAACAGCGCGACCGCCAGCGCCTGCGCCGTGACGAACGCCATTCCCAGCCCCGTGGGCGCCGTTGGCCCGTGCGTCATCAGGAGCACGCTGTCCACCACCCACAGCGCGTTCACCGCGACCACGAACCACACCGGCCACGCGGACAGGTGGGCCCTCGACGCCAGGTAGCCGAGCAGCAGCGCGAACGGAATGAGCCCCAGCCCCGCCGCTCGCAGGAGCGCCGGCTCCAGGCCCAGCAGCGGACCCATGGGGCCCGCGGCCGCCGCCATCAACACGCCCATGGCTCCACTGGCGACTCCGTCCAGCAGCAGCGCGCGGCGCAGAAAGGTTCCCGACACGTTCTTGACGTTCATGGCACACGAATCCTTGCGAAGGGTGGACGCGGCGGCGGCCGTGATGGCCGTCCGTCGACGGTGCACAAGATGCGAGCCGGCCCGCGCGGTGTCGATTACCTCCGAGGGAATGGATGCGATGACGTGTGCCCCCTATCTTCCCGTCCATGACGAGCCTTCAGCAGAGCCGCCCCGTGGGAGAGTTGCTGCGCGGCTGGCGTCAGCGGCGCGGGCTGAGCCAGATGGACCTCGCGTTGCGCGCGGAGGTCTCCACCCGTCACGTGAGCTTCCTGGAGACCGGCCGCTCCCAACCCAGCCGCGACATGCTGCTGCACCTGGCGGAGGAACTGGACGTGCCCCTGCGAGACCGCAACAGCCTGCTCGTCGCCGCGGGCTTCGCGCCCGTCTTCGCCGAGCGCCCCCTGAACGACCCCGCCCTCAACGCCACGCGCGAGGCCGTGGAGCTGGTGCTCGCGGGTCATGAGCCGTATCCCGCGCTCGCGGTGGACCGGCACTGGACGCTCGTCACCGCGAACCGCGCCGTGGGCGTCCTGCTGGCGGACGTGGCGCCGGAGATGCTCCAGCCTCCCATCAACGTCCTGCGCCTGAGCCTGCACCCGGACGGGCTCGCACCGCGCATCGACAACCTGCGCCAGTGGCGCGACCACGTCCTCCACCGTCTGACGCGGCAGGTGGACGTCTCCGCGGATGCCACGCTCGCGGCGCTGCTGGAGGAGCTGCGCGGCTACCCGGTGCCGGAGGCCGTACCGGATGCGAACTCACGCGACTTCGCGGGTGTGGTGGTGCCGCTGCGCATCCGCACGTCGCTGGGGCGCCTGTCCCTGTTCAGCACCACCACGGTGTTCGGCACGCCCGTGGACATCACGCTCGCGGAGCTGGCCATCGAGTCGTTCTTCCCGGCGGACCCGGAGACCGCCGAGGCGCTGCGGCGGGCCGCGACCGAGCGGGCCCGCCAGGACACCTGAGCCACTACGGCTTCACGCGCACCGTGCGCAGCGCCGTGCCCCAGGACACGACCTGATCCAGGAGCGTGTTCACCTGCTTCTCCTTGGCCGGGTCCGGCTTGAAGACGGTGTAGTGCTCGAAGTCCGTGGAGAGGAACAGCTGCACCTGCGCCCGCACCGTGGCCATCTGCAGCTCCGCGGCGACCAGGCGCAGCTGCTCCACCGCGCGCACGCCGCCCGCGCTGCCGTAGCCCACGAAGCCGGCGGCCTTGTTGTTCCACTCGGCATAGACGAAATCGAGCGCGTTCTTCAGCGCGCCGGACGTGCCGTGGTTGTACTCGGGCGTGACGAACACGTACGCGTCGTAGCCCTCCACCGTCGCGCTCCACCGCTTCGTGTGTTCCTGGGTGTACTTGCGCATGGACGGCGGGGTCGGTTCGTCCAGGAGGGGCAGGTTGAAGTCCTGGATGTCGACGATGTCGTACGCGGCGTCGCCGCGCTTCTTCGCGATGTCGTGGACCCAGGCCGCGACCTTGTCCGCCTTGCGTCCGGGCCGCGTGCTTCCGACGACGATGGCCACCTTGATCATGTGCGGGCTGCTCCTGTGGAACGGAAAGGCCGGCATCTTCACCGTCTCCACCCGGCGGCAAGAGCGCTTCGCCCGGGGTGTGTCCTGATTCGACCAGAGCGCGTCCGCCCGGAAGGTGGCGCAAGCCCCGACCCTGGGCTAAGCGTACAGGCAACTTCCCCGGCTGCTTCCTTGCACCGGGACGGCCCCTTCGATACCGATCACCACCGTGAACGACGACACGCCTGATTCCGCGCAGGAGCTGGCCGATGTGCTCCAGGACGTGCGCCGCCACCTCCTCTGGCAGGAGGAGACCGCGGGCCGCTCGCTCCTCGTCGACGCGAAGCTCGCCGCCGAGCTCCAGCAGCAGCGCGCCGCCACCTCGTCCGTGCGCTCGATGATCGCCCGGACCAAGGCCCCCGAGCCGGCC
>NZ_RAWM01000204.1 GCF_003668875.1 Corallococcus interemptor
CGCCGTCGCCGCCCGCGCCGACATCGCCGAGGCACCGCCCGCCGCCGGCACCGACGACATCGCTTCAGCCGGCACCGCCGCGGACACCGTGCCGGCCAGCGAGGACACCACCGCGCTGGAGATGGCGCCCGACGGCAACATGCCGCCCACGAGCCCCGCGCCCGTGCGCACCACCTCGCGCGCCGCTCGCGCCAGCGTGGGGCCGAACTCCGTCTTCGGCGTCTGGCGCTCGATGGAGGGGGCGATGCTCAACGACGGGATGCGACGGTCTTCCAAGGGGTGCCTCCGGCAGGGATTCGCAGAGGCTGCCTTCCACCGTCCGTGCCAGGGGCCAACCCCTTGAAACCACAGGGGCCCTTCGCGTCAGGCGTCTCCCGCGCGCGAGCGCCAGGTCCACGGCGCGGGACGGCGGAGGAAAACCCGAAAACTTGCCACCGCGCCAACCTGCTTCACAGTTGTCGCGTCCTGTCGCACCCGAAGGTGATCCCGATGATGAACCCCTCCAATGGTCCCCGTCCGAACGAGCGCGAGCGCTATCACCCTCGCGTCGAAGCCCGGCTCCAGGTGAAGGTGCTCCTGTCGGGCCGCACCGTGACGGCGCAGGCGCGCGACATCTCCATGAACGGCCTGTTCCTCCAGGCCCACCCGGCGGACTCGCAGCGCGCGCTCACCATCGCCCTGCCGCTGCCGGGCGACCGGGAGCTCGTCACCATGTGCACCATCCGCCGCCGGGAGGTGGACGGTGTGGCGCTGGAGTTCGGCGAGCTGGACTGGGACGACCTCATCGCCCTGGCCCGCTTCCTCCACCCCCACCTGCCGTAAGGGACTTCCGGAGGGAGCGTCAGTCCGCGGCCGAGCGGGCCGTGCGCAGGCGCTCCACCAGGTCCATCAGCTCCGCGCCGCGGAAGGGCTTGTGGATGTAGCCGTCCGCGCCCGCCTGCGTCGCGCTCTCCACGTCCGCCTTCTTCGCCTTCCCGGTGAGCATGTAGAGCGGCACCTTCGCGGTGACCGGGTCGCTCTTCAGGATGCGGCACACGGAGACGCCGTCCAGCTGCGGCAGCACCACGTCCATCAGGATGAGGTGGAAGACGCGGTCGCGGGCCAGCTTCAGCCCTTCGATGCCATTGGCCGCGCAGACCACGTCCACCGTGCCGTCGCTCAACATGGAGCGAACCAGCTCGCGGATGACGGGCTCGTCCTCGACGAGCAGGATGTGGAAGGGCGCTTGCGCGTTGCCAGCCATGGTTCCTCGGGGCCCCTCGTAGGCCATTGCCCTGGCGGCGTCCAGCGATGCGACGCCTCCCGGTCGCCCCTCTGTACGAAAGCAGTCCCCTGCCGGTTTTCCCCGACGGCGGGGTCGCTCCGGCCCCGCCTAGATTTCAGCGACGCCGTCACGCTCGGCCCAGCCCTCCAGGCCGTTGGGCAGGCGGATGCGCACGTACTTCCCCGTCTCATCCAGGAGCTGGACCTTCAGGCCGGCGTGCACCTCGAAGAGGGAGCGCCCCTCCGAGCGCGGCAGCTCCCGGGCCACCAGCGTGGGCGCCAGCACCACGGCCTCGTGCACGTTCTGGTGCACCCAGATGTGCGCCGCCAGGAGCAGGGCCGCCGGCACCGCCGCCGTGAGGCAGAGGCCCGCCACCACCGCGACCGCCGTGCGCCGCATCGCGGGGAAGGCGCGCCGGAAGAGCAGCAGCGCGAAGCCCACCAGCCACGCGACGAAGAAGACCCAGGCCACGGCCGAGCCGTCCGTCGCGGCCGCCAGCCGGGGGAGGAAGGCCTCGTCCGCGGCGGCGCCCACCACCTTGTCCACCTGCCGCGCCCGGGCCAGGGCCAGGTTGGCCTCCAGGTCCTCGGAGCGTCCGCCCTGCTTCCGGGCCTGCTCCAGCGCCAGCACCGCGCGGCCCAGGTCGCCCCGGGCCAGGTGCGTGGTGCCCAGGTTGTAGAGCACGTCCGGACCGCCGAAGCCGTGGGCGATGAGCTTCTCGTACTGGGCCTGCGCGTTGGCGTAGTCCTCGCGGCCATACGCGTCGTTGGCCTGCTGGAAGACGGCCTCCGCTTCCTCGGCGGTGTAGTAGCCCTGCGTCGCCGCGTCGCTCATCACGCCCAGCCTTCCATCACCGCCGCCGCGGTCGCCAGCACCTTGCGCCGCTCGCCCGGCTCCACCCCGCCGCCGTAGCGGCCCAGGTCGCACGCCTCCAGCACGAAGAGCACGCGCGCGCGCCGCTCCGCGTCCACGCCCGCCGCCGCCAGCTTCTCTCCCAGCGCCTCACGCGTCAGCCCGCCGACGGGGAAGCCCAGCCGCGCCTCCAGGAAGCCCGTCATCGCGCGCTCCACCTCCACGTAGAAGGCCCCCGCGTCCGCGCCCGCCTTGAGCTTCTCCGCCTCCGCCAGCCGCTTGCGCGCGGCCTTCGCCTGCTGACGGCCCTTGCCCGCCTCGGAGCGGGTGGCCAGCCGGCCGCGCATGCCACCCACGAGCGCCACGCCCGCCAGCAGGCCCAGCGGCGCCAGCACGCCCGCGAGGAAGAAGGGCCGCATCCACACCGGCTGCGACGGCTCCACGAAGTGGGCCCGGGCGCGCACCGGACGCAGCCCGCCCGTGGTGAGCACGTTCTTCTGCTCGTTGGCCGCGTCCGCCACCTGCGAGGGCGTCATCGTCGACGGCAGTGAAGACACGCCGCCCGCGCCCGCCTCCACGGTGATGGTCACGGGGTCCGTGCGCGCCGTCTCGTACTGGCGCCGCGACGGGTCGAAGTACGGGAAGCTCAGCTCCGGCAGCGTGAAGGTGCCCGTGCGCTGCGGCATCACCAGGTACTCCACCACGCGGCGGCCCTGGATGCGGTTGCGGTTGGGCGTGAGCCGGTCCGTCGTCGTGGGCTCGTAGATCTTCAGCGCGGCGGGGCCGGTGAGCTTCGGCGGGGTGACGTTCTTCACGTTGCCCTGCCCCTCCAGGATGACCTTCACCGTGATGGGCTGTCCCAGCTCCACGCGCGTCTGCGACACGTCCAGCGACATGCGCCAGGAGCCCACGTTCGCGTTGGACATGTTCGGCGGCGCGCCATTCGGCAGCGGCCGCACCTTCACCTTCAAGCCGTTGGAGACGCGGTGCACGCGGTGGCCCGCGAAGAGGAAGCCCGTGGTGATGTCCGCCTCCGCGGGGGTGATCATCAGCGTGCCGGACTTCACCGGGAACAGCGCGCGGCGGCGCAGCAGGTAGGCGCGGTACGGGATGCCGTCCACCACCTTCTGCTCGCCCGTCAGCTGCGTGGGGCTCTCCACCTCCTCCGTCCAGAAGCCCTCCAGCTTGGGCATCGTCACCGCGTCCACGCTGGACAGGTCCACGCGCGAGTAGATGTAGAGCGACAGCGTGGCCTGCTCGCCCACGTAGAGTTCGTCGCGGTCCAGGCTCGCGCGCAGGAACAGGTCCGAGTCCCCACGCGGAATCACCGGCTCGTCGTCCCGCAGGTCCGAGTCGTCGTCACCGAACGGGTCCGGCATGTTCCGGAAGTTGCGGAACGGATCCGGCAGCTGCGGCCGGCCGCCTTGCTGGGCCTGGGCAGAGCCGCCCACGCGGCCCTCGCGCACGGTCAACTGCACGGCGTCCGTGCGGTACGTGCGCCCCCCGGCGGTGAGCGTCGAGGGCGGAAGCGTGAGCTTGCCCGCGCGCAGCGGGCGCATCAGCAGCTCATGCCGGGTGATGTCCTGGATGACGGCGGGGCCGCCGCCGGACAGCGAGATGGAGCGCTGGCTGCCGCGCGACGAGGAGAGCACCTCGAAGTCGTTGGACTCGGGCAGGCGCACCTGGGCGTTGGACGGCGCGTCCACCACCACCACGGTGAGCTTGAAGGTGTCATCGGTGCCCACCTCGGTGCGGTCCACCGTCTGGTAGAACTCGATGTCCGCCGCCCACGCTGGCGCCGTGGCCAGGAGGGCGAGCACGGCGAGCAGCGCCGTGCGCCCGCTACCAGTCCTTCTCATTGGGCTTCCTCTGCTTCTTCTTCTGCTGGAAACGCCAGAGCTGGAGATTCTTCTCGTTCTGCTTCATCGCATCCAGCAGGCGCTCCGCTTCCTGCCGGTCGACGTCACCCGGCGAACTTCCGCCGTCGCGCGGGTTGGCTTCCGCCTCCTCCTCGCTCTCGCTGCCGCCGTCCGTGCCGCCATCGCGCGAGTCGCCGTCGCCCTCGTCCTGGCCTCCGTCGGCCCCGCCATCCGCGCCGCCGTCGCCCGGGCCTGCATCACCCTGGCCGCCATCCGAGCCGCCATCCGCGCCACCGTCACCCGGGCCGGCATCGCCCGCGCCGCCGTCACCGCCGCCGTCCTGACCGCCATCCTGCGCGCCGCCGTCCTGGCCCGCGTCGGCCCCGCCGTCCGCGCCACCATCCGGACCGCCGTCCTGGCCTCCGTCCTGCGGCGTGCCGCCGTCACCCTTCTGGCCACCGTCCTCGCCCGCGTCCGGACGGCCGCCGTCGTCGCCGCCGTCCTGGCCTCCGTCGGTGCCACCATCCGGGCCGTTCTGCGGGGGCGGCAGGTCGCGCAGCACCACCTCGTAGTTGTGCCGGGCCAGCGTGTCCGTGGGGTCCAGCGTGAGCGCCTTGCGGTAGGACTTGAGCGCCTCCGAGCGGTCGCCGGACGTGGCCGCGAGGTTGCCCAGGTTGTACCAGCTCTTCTGCGCCAGGCCGGGCTGGCGCGAGGACTCCGCCACCTGCTTGAAGGCCTCGCGCGCCTCCTTCGTGCGGCCCAGCTTCGCCAGCGCATCCGCGCGGTTGAACTCCACCGTCGGATCATTGGGCCGCTCCTTCTTCGCGGCGTCGAAGTCCTTCAGCGCGTCCTCGTAGCGTCCGGCCGCGTAGGCCTGGCGCCCGCGCTCCACCAGCGGGTGGTCCTTCTCCAGCGGCCCCACCGCCCACGCGGGCCCCGGCAGCGCCAGCAACCCCGCCAGGCCCACCGCCATCGCGCGCGCCGCGCGCCGCCGCATCGGACGCGCGCTCATGCGGCCCTCCGGCGCGACGGGATGAGCGCCATGCCCAGCACCAGCAGCACCAGGCCGGGGACGGCGAACCACTGGAAGCGCTCGTCGTAGCGGACCGTCACGCGGCTCTCCAGCTCGCTCTTCTGCAGCTGATCAATGCGCTCCACCACCTGGCCCATGGCCACGCCGTTGGGCTGGTAGAAGAAGGCGCCGCCCGTGGCGTCCGCGATGGCCGTGAGGCCCGCGCGGTCCAGGCGGGTAATCACCGTGTCGCCGTTGGAGTCCTTCTTGTAGTCCACGAACTCGCCGCGCCGGTCGTAGACGGGGATGGGCTCACCGGAGTCCGAACCCACGCCCACCGCGAGCACCTGCACGTTCGCGTCCTTGAGCGCCTCCGTGGCCTCGCGCACCTCGCCCGTGAGGTCCTCGCCGTCCGACAGCAGCACCACCACGCGCTCCTTGGAGCCCCGGTCCGCGTTGTCCAGCACCTGCTTGGCCAGCTTCAGCGCCGCGCCCACGTTGGTGCCACCCTGGGGCATCGAGTCCGGATCCACCGCACGCAGGAACAGCTTCACCGCCGAGTAGTCCGACGTGAGCGGCGACTGCACGAACGCATCCCCCGCGAACACCACCAGGCCCGCGCGGTCGCCCTTCAGCTCATCCAGCAGCGTGTTGAGCTCCAGCCGCGCGCGGTCCAACCGGCTGGGCTGCACGTCCCGGGCGAGCATGGACTTGGACGCATCCAGCGCCACCACCACGTCGATGCCCCGGCGCTTCGTCAGCTCGCTCTTCGTGCCGCACTGGGGCTGCGCGAGCGCCAGCCCGAACAGCATCAGCCCCACCCCATACAGGCCGCCCTGCACCGCCGGCCGCCAAACGGACACGCCGGGCGCGAGCGCCGTCACGTGGCGCTCCGCGATGAGCGACGACAGCCGCGTCCTTCTGCCCAGCGCCTTGAGCAGCGCGAGCAGCCCCAACAGCAGGCCCAGCAGCAGCAGCCCCAGGTACAGCGGCTGCGCCAGTCCCACCTGGTAGCCCAGGAGCGTGAAGCGCCAGGCCTCCAACGTGGGCATCATGGGAACACCCGCAGGAAGGTAGCGCGCAGCAGCAGCTCCAGCGCGGCCAGCCCGAAGGCCACCAGCAGGAACGGGTGGAAGTTCTCCTTGTACGTGGCGCTGGCGCCGCCCTCCATCAGCTTCGAGCGCTCCAGCGCGTCCAGCACCTTCTGCAGGCCCCGCTTGAGGCCTTCCGGGTCGGTGGCGCGGTAGTACTCGCCGCCGGTGCGGTCCGCGATGTCCTGCATCAGCTCCGGGTTGATGGGGATCTCCGTCTCGCGCCACACGGTGTTGCCGAACAGGTCCGTGCCCTGCGGGAAGGGCACCTTGCCGCCCTTGCCCACGAGGATGGTGTAGATGGGGATGTGGAGCGACGCGGCCATGTTCGCCGCGTCCAGCGGGGAAATCTTGCCGGCGTTGTTGTCGCCGTCGGTGATCAGCACCACCACGCGGCTCTTCGCATCGGAATCCCGCAGGCGGTTGAGCGACGTGGCGATGGCGTCACCAATGGCCGTGCCGTCCTCCAGCACGCGGGTGCGCAGCTGCTTGAGCACTTCCTTGAGCACGCCGTAGTCCAGCGTCAGCGGGGACTGCGTGTACGCGGCGCCGGAGAACACCACCAGACCCATGCGGTCGTTCACGCGGCCGGAGATGAAGTCGGTCAGCACCTCCTTGGCCACGTTGAGGCGGTTCTGCGGCCGGAAGTCACCGGCCTCCATGGACGTGGACAGGTCCAGCGCCACCACGATGTCGATGCCCTCCACCGACAAATCCCGCACGCGCGAGTCGCGCGACTGCGGCCGCGCGATGGCCACCACCGCGGCGATCACCGCCGCCGCGCGAAGGATGGGCAGGAGCGGCAGGAGGTACGTGCGGAAGCCCCGGCCGCCCTTCGCGAAGACGTGCGCGGCGGAGAAGCGCAGCGTGGCGCGCCGCTTGCGCTCCCAGAACGCGAGCGCCAGCAGCAGCGGCGCCAGCAAGAGGGCCCAGAGCGCCTCCGGGTTATTGAACGCGAGGTCCGGGGGCAGCATCGGGCTTGGGGGGAGCAGGAGGGACGTACGTCTTCGCGAGCAGGTCGTAGCCGAAGGCCAGCGCCTGCTTGCAGGACTCGGGGGAGGCGTCGGCGCGGGCGTACTTCACCATGTCCGACTCGGAGACGAAGCGCATCAGCGCGTCTTCCGGCAGGCCCGGCGTGTGGAGCTTGCGCAGGGACGCCATCAGTTCGGACGACGTGCACTCCAGGGCCTCGAAGCCGTAGCGCTCGCCCAGGTAGCCGCGCACGATTTCGGAGAGGCGGAAGTAGAAGTCCTTCACGTGGCCGCGGCCGGGCAGGTCCTCGCGCTGGAGCGCGTCCAGGGACTGGCGCACGCGCACGTCCAGGGGCAGCAACGGGACGACCTTCTCGCGCTTCGGGCGGCGCTGCCACCAGCGCACCAGCAGCCAGACGGCCACACCCACCGCCAGCGCCGCCGCGAGCGCGTAGAGCAGCGTCCACGAACGGATGGGCACTTCCTGCGGCGGCTGGTAGTCGAACAGCTCCGCGCCCTGCCCCTGTGCATCCGCCGGCAGCGTGGACGTCACGTCCACCGTCTTGCCCTTGAGCACGAAGCGGCGCGGTCCCTCCGGCGTCGCCACGTCGAAGGCGAGGTCCGGCAGCTTCACGCCGCCCAATTCGAACGCGGAGAAGCGCAGGCCGAACGTCGTGGTCGCGTCGTTCGCGTTGTCCTGGCGCTGGCGCGTCTGCTGGAGCAGCTCCACCGGGCCCTCGCCCGTGGGCGCCACCAGCTCATAGCGCTGATCCTTCGGGTGCGTGAGCGTCACCTGGTAGGTGAACGGCTCGCCGATGTGCACCTCTTCCGGCTCCACCCGCGCGGACGCGCCCGTGGGCGTCACCGTCTCCAGCGCCACGGGGGCCTTGGGTGCGGCCGGAGCCTGCGCCCACGCCGACGGCGCGCTGACGAAGAGGACGGCCGCGAGGACGAGCGCGAGTCTCATGCCGCCATCCTCCGGGCCCGCGCGCGGAAGAAGTTCGCCAGCGCCTTGCCGTGATCATCCCCGGCGCGCAGCTCCACGTGGTCCAGCTCCAGCTTCTTGAAGAGCTTGCGGCGCTCGTCGCGCTGGGCCTGCATGGCGCGCATGAACCTGCCGCGCACGGCGGTGGAACTGGTGTCCACGACGAAGCGCTCGCCCGTCTCCGGGTCCTCCATCTCCACCAGGCCGTGGGCGGGGAAGCGCTGCTCCAGCGGATCCTCGATGACCACCGGCACCAGGTCGTGGCGGCGGCCCACCAGGCGCAGGGGCTTCTCGTAGCCCGTGGCCATGAAGTCCGACACGAGGAACGTCACGGCCTTCCGCTTGGACACCTGCGTCAGGTACGTGAGCCCCGCGGACAGGTCCGTGCCGTGGCCCTTGGGATTGAACGTGAGGATGTCGCTCACGAGCCGCAAGACGTGCATGCGGCCCTTGCGCGGCGGGACGACCTTCTCCACCCGGTCCGAGAAGAGGATGAGCCCCACGCGGTCGTTGTTCGCGATGGCGCTGAAGGCAATCTGCGCGGCCACCTCCGCGGCGACCTCCGCCTTGGTGCGGTCCTTGGAGCCGAACTCGTTGGAGGCGGACACGTCCACCAGGAGCATCACCGTGAGCTCGCGCTCCTCCGTGAAGACCTTGATGAAGGCCTCGTTCATGCGCGCGGTGACGTTCCAGTCGATGAAGCGGATCTCGTCGCCGGGCTGGTACTGGCGCACCTCGGAGAAGGCCATGCCGCGGCCCTTGAACACCGAGTGGTACTGGCCGGCCAGCATGTCGGAGACCACCTTGCGGGTGCGGATCTCCAGCTTGCGGATGCGGCGGATGAGGTCCTTGGGCAGCACGGGCGCGCTCTTACCGGGGCCTTCTCAGGGGACTTCCACGCGGTCGAAGACGCGCTGGATGATCTTCTCCTGGGTGAGTTCCTCGGCCTCCGCTTCGTAGGTCATCGCGATGCGGTGGCGGAGCACGTCGAAGGCAATGGCCTTCACGTCCTCCGGGGTGACGAAGCCGCGGTGGCGCAGGAACGCGTGCGCACGGGCCGCCTGCGCCAGCGCGATGGTGGCGCGCGGCGAGGCCCCGAACTGGATGTAGTCCGCCAGGTCCTTGAGGCCGTAGCGCGCGGGCTCACGCGTGGCGAACACCACGTTGAGGATGTACTCCTTCACCTTCTCGTCCATGTAGATGGCGTGGACGAGCTCGCGCGCGCGCACCAGGTGCTCCAGCGAGATGACCCGCTGGACCTTGGGCGACGAGCCACCGGACATCCGGTCCATGATGACCTTCTCCTCATCACGGGTCGGGTAGCCCACCTTCACCTTGAGCATGAAGCGGTCCACCTGCGCTTCGGGGAGGGGGTACGTGCCCTCCTGCTCGATGGGGTTCATGGTGGCCAGCACCAGGAACGGCGAGGGCAGGCCGAAGGTCTGGTCGCCGATGGTGACCTGGCGCTCGGCCATGGCCTCCAGGAGGGCGGACTGGACCTTGGCGGGGGCGCGGTTGATTTCGTCCGCGAGGACGATGTTCGCGAAGATGGGCCCCTTGCGGACGGTGAACGCGGCCGTCTGCTGGTTGTAGATCATGGTGCCGACGAGGTCCGCCGGCAGCAGGTCGGGGGTGAACTGCACGCGCATGAAGGTGGCGCTGAGCGAGTCCGCCACGGTGCGCACGGTCAGCGTCTTGGCGAGTCCGGGCACGCCCTCCAGGAGGACGTGGCCGTTGCACAAGAGGCCGATGAGGATGCGTTCGAGCATGTACCGCTGCCCGACGATGACCTTTCCGGTCTCCTGGTTGAGGACCTCGACGAAGCTGCTTTCCTGCTGCACGCGTTCGGTGAGCGCGCGGATGTCGGTGTTCATGTCCCCTCTGTCGGCCTGGGCGGCGGGCAGCCTAGGGTTCCCGGGCGTCCGGCTCAACACCGCTGTACGCCGGACATTCCGTCAAGCCGCCCCGTGCCGTAAAGGGTCTGGCTCTTATACACATCTGACGCTGCCGACGACTTAATAGGTGTAGATC
>NZ_RAWM01000205.1 GCF_003668875.1 Corallococcus interemptor
GCCGTGGGAGGCGAGCGAGCCGCACATCACCAGCCGGGGGCGGGGCTCCGGCAGGGCGGCCATGGCCTCGCAGACCCGGCGGGTGCCTTCGGCGTTGACGCGCATGAACTCGTCGCGCTGCGCTGCGCGGCGGATGCCGGCCAGGTGGAAGACGACGTCCACGCCCTTCACCGCATGGGCCAGCGAGGCGGGGTCCGTCACGTCGCCCACATGCCGCGTCCAGGGGTGGCCCTCCAGGGCCTTCTCCAGCTCCCGGGTGTCCGTGGTGGGGCGCAACAGGCATGAAACCCGGTCGCCGCGGGAGGCCAGCGCGCGTGCGAGCCAGGTCCCCAGGAAGCCGCCGGCGCCAGTGATGAGGGCATTCATGGGTGCTGTTTCATCCGAAAAGCCACATCCCGTCCACCGCCGAAATGGGCGGGGGTCTGCCCGAGTGAGCGCGCGCTCCGGATGCCGACTTTCCGCCTCCGGACGCGTCGCGAAGCACAATCCCCGAGGGGAAACGGGCTCCGGAGCCGGTTTCTGGGCCTCCGGACGCGCCGCGAGGGTTCCGCTCCCGAGGGAAGAATGCGCTGCGGGGCCGAGTTCTAGCCTCCGAATCCATTGCTCCGAGGGGGCCCAGAGGGAAAAAGCGCGCGATGGACGCTGTTTTTCGCTCTAGGCCGTGCTACTACGCGCCATCGGCTCTAGCTTGAAGATGCAAGCACGCCGTGCAACGTCCCCTTCGGAGGGGAGGAGACACAAGACGAATGGCCGCCAAGAAAGCCGCTGCGAAGAAGTCTGCCCCTGCTGCCGCGAAGAAGGCCCCTGCCGCCAAGAAGGCCGCGGGCCGTAAGCCCAACGCTGCGTTCATGAAGGAGATGACGCCCTCCGCTGAGCTGGCGGCGATCGTCGGTTCCAAGGCGCTGCCCCGCACCGCGGTGGTCAGCAAGATCTGGGACTACATCAAGAAGAACAACCTCCAGGACGCGAAGAACAAGCGCCAGATCAACGCCGACGACAAGCTGAAGCCCATCTTCGGCGGCAAGAAGAACGTCACCATGTTCGAGATGACCGCGCTGGTGAACAAGCACCTGAGCTGAACGGTGCAGGGCCCGTCGGGGCCGTCGCCGGTCGCCCGAAGGACCCTGGGGGCTCGTCACGCATCGCGCGCGACGGGCCCTCCGCTTTTTCCCCCTCTGACAGGGCGGGCGTGCGGAGCGTTGAAAAGGGGGCGAAGGCGCATCTGCCCGCTGGCGGACGCGCCGCGTCGGGCCTACCTCTGGGGCCCATGTTCCACGACGGTCTTGAGGCAGGGGAGCGCGCCGCGCGGCAGGCGGACGCGGATGGCACGCACACGACGGTGGAAGCCCAGGCGGACGCCCTGTTCGACCAGGTGCGACGCGAGCTGCAATCGCGCCGCGTCACGCCGCTGTCCACCTACCGGATGCAGCTGCACCAGGGCTTCACCTTCAACCATGCGAAGGCGCTGGTGCCGTACCTGGCCCGGCTGGGCGTGAGCGACTTCTACGCGTCGCCCTACCTCAAGGCCACGCCCGGCAGCACCCACGGCTACGACTGCGTGGACCACCAGCGGCTCAACCCGGAGGTGGGCACGGCGGAGGAGCACGCGGCGCTCTGTGACGCCCTGCGCGAGCACGGCCTGGGGCAGGTGCTGGACGTGGTGCCCAACCACATGGGCATCGAGCGGGACAACCGGCTGTGGCTGGACGTGCTGGAGAACGGCCCGTCGTCCGTCTACGCGAAGTTCTTCGACGTGGACTGGCGGCCGGTGAAGGACGAGCTGGCGGACAAGGTGCTGCTGCCCATCCTGGGGGACCAGTACGGCATCGTGCTGGAGCGCGGCGAGCTGAAGCTGTCCTACGAGTCCGGCGCCTTCTACCTGCACTACTACGACCACCGGCTGCCGGTGGCGCCGCGCCAGTACGCGAGCATCCTCAAGCACGGCCTGGAGCGGCTGCAGAAGCAGCTGGGCCCGGAGTCGCCGCACCTGGTGGAGCTGCTCTCCATCATGACGGCCCTGGACCACCTGCCGCCGCGCACGGAGGTGGAGCCGGCGAAGGTGATTGAGCGCCACCGCGAGAAGGAGGTCATCAAGCGCCGGCTGGGCGCGGTGGTGGCGGACAGCCCGGAGCTCATGGCGTACGTGGACGAGAACGTCCGGGTGTTCAACGGCACGCCCGGCAACGTGCGCTCCTTCGACCTCTTGGACAACCTGCTGCAGCACTGCAGCTACCGGCTGGCGCACTGGCGCGTGGCGGGCGAGGAGATCAACTACCGCCGCTTCTTCGACATCAACGGCCTGGCCGCCATCCGCGTGGAGGACCCGGACGTCTTCCAGGAGGCGCACCAGCTCATCTTCGACTGGCTGCGCGAGGACCGCGTCACGGGCATCCGCATCGACCATCCGGACGGCCTCTTCGACCCCACGGCCTACTTCCTGAACCTGCAGGAGCGCTTCTTCCTGGAGCGCGCGCGGGCCCGCTTCAACGCGGGCAAGAAGGACGGGGACGACGCGCGGTGGGCGGAGGTGGAGACGCTGTTGCGCGCGAAGTGGCGCAGCGAGGTGATGGACACGCCGGACAGCCCGCTGCGCCGGGCGCTGTTCGTGGCGGTGGAGAAGATTCAGGGCGGCCGCGAGCGCATCCCGGACGCGTGGGCGGTGCACGGCACCACCGGCTACCGCTTCGCCAACGCGGTGAGCGGCCTGTTCGTGCACCCGGCCGCGGAGGCGCACCTGACGGAGACGTACGAGCGCTTCGCGGGCGGCACGCAGGACTTCGCGGAGCTGGTGTACCAGAAGAAGCTGCTCATCATGCGCGTGAGCATGGCCAGTGAAATCAACGTGCTGGCGCACGAGCTCAACCGCATCTCGGAGATGAACCGCCGCACGCGCGACTTCACGCTCAACAGCCTGAGGCGCGCGCTGGTGGAGTTCATCGCGCTGTTCCCCGTCTACCGCACCTACGTGGACGGCTGGCGCGCGGAGCTGGACGTGCGCGACGTGCAGTACATCGAGTGGACCCTCCAGCGCGCCAAGGAGCGCAACACCACCACCAACGCCTCCATCTTCGACTTCCTGCGCGACATCCTGCTGGGCCGCTACCCGGACCACGTGGGGGACGACGAGAAGGCGGTGATGCTGCGCTTCGCGATGAAGCTCCAGCAGGTGACGGGCCCCGTCATGGCCAAGGGCCTGGAGGACACCGTCTTCTACATCTACAACCGGCTGGTGAGCCTCAACGAGGTGGGCGGCGAGCCGGAGCACTTCGGCATGCGCTCCACCATGTTCCACCTGCGCAACCAGGAGCGCGCGGAGCGCTGGCCGGCGAGCATGCTCACCTCCAGCACCCACGACACCAAGCGCAGCGAGGACGTGCGCGCGCGCATCAACGTCCTCACGGAGCTGCCGGAGGTCTGGCGGGAGAAGGCGCGCGCCTGGGCGGACCTGACGCAGCCCTTCGTCAGCCACCTGCCCTCCGGCCCCGCGCCGTCGTCCAACGACGTCTACCTCTTCTTCCAGACGGTGGTGGGCGCGTGGCCCATGGGCGAAGCGGTGCCCGCCGCAGAGCTCAAGGAGTTCCACCGCCGCGTGCGCGAGTACATGGGCAAGGCCATCAAGGAGGCCAAGGTCCGCACGTCGTGGACCAACCCGGACGGCTCCTACGACGACGCGGTGGCGCGCTTCGTGGACGCGTGCTTCGACCCGGCGAAGAGCCAGGCCTTCCTGGACGACGTGAAGGCGTTCAAGCGCCGCATCGAGCGCGCGGGCCAGCACAACGCGCTGGGGCAGCTGTTGCTCAAGCTGGCCTCGCCCGGCGTGGTGGACACGTACCAGGGCTGCGAGCTGTGGGATTTGTCGCTGGTGGACCCGGACAACCGCCGGCCGGTGGACTACGCCCTGCGCGAGCGGCTGCTCACGGCGCTGGACGACGCGGCGGCGAAGGACCGGCAGGCGCTGTGCGCCAGGCTGTCCGGGGACATGGACGACGGGCAGGTGAAGCTCTTCGTCCTGGCCCAGGCGCTGCGGCTGCGCCAGAAGTACGCGGACCTCTTCCGCGCCGGCGGGTACGAGGCGCTGGAGCTGTCCGGGCCGCGCTCGCCCGCGGCGGTGGGCTTCGCGCGCACGCACGGTGACAGCGTGCTCATCGCCTGCGCGCCGCGTTACACCCTGGAGGCGCTGGAGTCCGGGGGGCTTTCGCAAGCGTACGACGGTACGTTCCTGAACCTTCCGGAGGCATATGCGGGCATGATGTTCCGCAATGTCTTCACCGGGAACACCGTCCGTCCCCAGCAGGGGCCGGGCGGCGTGGGGCTGGCCCTGGGGCCGCTCCTCGCCCAGTTCCCGGTGGTGCTGCTGGAGAGGAGCACTGGATGAGAAGGGCCGAGGTGCTTCCAGGGAAGCCGTTTCCCCTGGGCGCCACGTACGACGGGAACGGCGTGAACTTCGCCGTGTTCAGCGAGCACGCGAAGAAGGTGGAGGTCTGTCTCTTCGACCCCGCCGACCCCAGGAAGGAGACGCGCCGCTTCCCGTTGCTGGAGACCTCGAACCACGTCTGGCACGGCTACATGCCAGGCGTGCACGCCGGCTGCCTCTACGGCCTGCGGGTTCACGGTCCGTATGAACCGAAGAAGGGCCTGCGCTTCAACCCGCACAAGCTCCTGGTGGACCCCTACGCCCGCGCGCTGCACGGCCAGGTGGACCACAAGGCCCCCATCCACGCCTACGTGCACGGGGGCAAGGAGGAGGACCTGGTGATGGACACGCAGGACGACGCCTGGGGCGTGCCCAAGGCGGTCATCCTGTCGGACGGGTTCGACTGGGAGGGCGACAAGCGGCCGGAGATTCCCTGGAACAAGACGGTCCTCTACGAGCTGCACGTGAAGGGCTTCACGAAGCTCCACCCGCGCGTGCCGGAGCACCTGCGCGGCACGTACGCGGGCCTGGCGCACCCGGCCTCCATCGAACACCTGAAGAAGGTGGGCGTGACGAGCGTGGAGCTGCTCCCCATCCACGCCTTCGTGGACGAGCCGTTCCTCACCCAGAAGGGGCGCTCCAACTACTGGGGCTACAACACGCTGGGCTTCTTCGCTCCGGACGCGCGCTACAGCGCGTCAGGCTCGCTGGGCGAGCAGGTGGCGGAGTTCAAGGGGATGGTGAAGCTGCTGCACCGCGCGGGCATCGAGGTGATCCTCGACGTGGTCTACAACCACACCTGCGAGGGCAACCACCTGGGGCCCACGCTGTCCTTCAAGGGGCTGGACGCCGGCGCGTACTACCGGCTCAGTGAGAAGGACCCGCGCTACTTCATGGACTTCACCGGGTGCGGCAACTCGTGGAACGCCACGCACCCGTACGCGCTGAAGCTCATCGCGGACTCGCTGCGCTACTGGGTGGAGGAGATGCACGTCGACGGCTTCCGCTTCGACCTGGCGACGACGCTGGGACGGGACAGGCACGGCTACGACACCCGCGCGGCCTTCTTCCAGATCCTCCACCAGGACCCGGTGCTCTCCCGCGTGAAGCTCATCGCGGAGCCCTGGGACGTGGGGGACTACGGCTACCAGGTGGGCAATTTCCCGGTGCTGTGGAGCGAGTGGAACGGCAAGTACCGCGACACCATGCGCCGCTACTGGAAGGGCGACGACCGGCAGGCGGCGGAGATTGGCTCGCGGCTCACCGGCAGCTCGGATTTGTTCGCGCTGTCCGGCCGCAAGCCCACGGCGAGCGTGAACTTCGTCACCGCGCATGACGGCTTCACGCTGCACGACCTGGTGACGTACAGCCAGAAGCACAACGAGGCCAACGGCGAGGAGAACCGCGACGGCGCCAACGACAACCACGCCTGGAACTGCGGCGTGGAGGGGGAGACGAACGACCCCAAGGTGAACGCGCTGCGCGAGCAGCAGAAGCGCAACTTCCTGGCGTCCCTCTTCCTGTCGCAGGGCGTGCCCATGCTCGTCGCGGGGGATGAGATGGGCCGCACGCAGAAGGGCAACAACAACGCCTACTGCCAGGACAACGAGCTGTCGTGGGTGAACTGGGAGCTCAACGAGAAGCAGCGCCAGCTGCTGGACTTCACCTCCCGCATCATCAAGCTGCGGCGCGAGCAGCCGGTGCTGTCCAAGCGCCGCTTCTTCCGCGGCGCCCACATCTGGGACAGCGAGCTGAAGGACCTGGCGTGGTTCCGGCCGGACGGCAAGGAGATGAAGCGCGAGGACTGGGAGAAGCCCTACGTGCGCTCCCTGGCCTTCCTGCTGGGCGGGGACGCCATCGCCACGCCGGACGACGAGGGGCACCGCATCGTGGGGGACACGTTGCTGGTGCTGCTCAACGCGCACCATGAGCCCATCACCTTCATGCTGCCCGCGCTGGAGTGGGGCGCGGACTGGGAGCTGGTGGTGGACACGGCGGCCACCGGGGAGTCCCTGCGCACGCACACCCCGGCGGGTGGAAAGGTGCAGGCCGCGGGGCGGTCCCTGGCCGTCTTGAGGCGCCCGGCGACGGAATGGGAGTAGCCGTGTAGGCCCGTCCCGGGGTAGGCAGCGGACCCGATGATTCATTCGCTCTGGCCCTGGGTGGGCTTCAACGTCTTCGTCCTGGCGATGCTCGCCCTGGACCTGGGGCTGTTCCACCGCAAGGAGCACGCGGTGTCGCCGAAGGAGGCGACGCTGTGGACGCTCGTGTGGGTGAGCATCAGCCTCGCGTTCTGCGGAGGGGTGTACCACTACGGCGGCCAGGCCCCGGCGCTGGAGTGGCTGACGGCGTACGTCGTGGAGTACGCGCTGTCCGTCGACAACCTCTTCGTCTTCCTGATGGTGTTCGGCTACTTCCGGGTGCCGCCGGCGCACCAGCACCGGGTGCTCTTCTGGGGCATCCTGGGCGCGTTCGTGATGCGCGCGGTGCTGATCGTGGCGGGCACGGCGCTGGTGGCCCGCTTCGAGTGGCTCATCTTCCTGTTCGGCGCGTTCCTCGTCTACACGGCCTCCAAGATGCTCTGGGCCAAGGAGGACGAGGACGTGGACCCGGAGGCGGGCTTCATCGTGAAGATGTCCCGGCGCCTGTTGCCGGTGGCGCGTCAGGGCGAGGGCAGCCGCTTCTTCGTCCACGAGGACGGCCGGCGCAAGGTGACGCCGCTGTTCATCGTGCTGATGGTGGTGGAGGCCACGGACCTGCTCTTCGCCATGGACTCCATCCCGGCGGTGCTGGGCATCAGCAAGGACCCGTTCATCATCTACACGTCCAACGTCTGCGCCATCCTGGGCCTGCGCTCGCTCTTCTTCGTCGTCTCCAGCCTGATGGAGAAGTTCCACCTGCTGAAGGTCGCGCTGGGCGTCATCCTGGCCTTCGTGGGCGTGAAGATGCTCATCGAGCACTGGTTCAAGATCCCCATCGGCATCTCGCTGGCGGTGATTGGCGGCTGCCTCCTGGTGGCCATCCTGGCGTCGCTGGTGTTCCCCAAGCCCCCGGAGGCGGAGAAGGCCCCGGAGACGCCGGAGCGGGAGCAGGAGCGCGGCTGAAGGCCGCGGGCCGGGGCTCGGAGGCCCTTGCGTTTCGCTTGCATCGGGCGGGAGTCGCTGCCAAGTCTCCCGCCATGTCCACCGCCACCACCGACGGCATCCGCGTCACCGTGGAGCCGACCTTCTGGCCGGAGCGCAGCACGCCCGAGTCCGGGCAGTTCGCCTTCATGTACAAGGTGGTGCTCCTCAACGAGGGCACCGTCCCCGCGCAGCTGCGGGCGCGGCATTGGGTCATCACCGACGCCCAGGGGCACGTGGACGAGGTGAAGGGCGAGGGCGTGGTCGGCCGTCAGCCGCACCTCAAGCCCGGCGAGCGCTTCGAGTACACGAGCTGGGCGATGCTCAAGACGCCCTTTGGCACCATGCGCGGCAGCTACGAGATGGAGCGCCCGGACGGCACGCGCTTCGAGGCGCGCATCGCCGAGTTCGCGCTCACGCTGCCGCACGCGCTGCACTGACACGTCACCCAGGGCCTTCGCGCATGTCTGTGCCGACCACGAAGCGGGGACTGCTGCTCGTCAACCTGGGGACGCCGGACGCGCCCGAGTCCGGGCCAGTGCGCCGCTACCTGCGCGAGTTCCTCAACGACCCGCGCGTCATCGACATCCACCCGGTGGGGCGCTGGTTCCTCTTGAACCTCTTCATCCTCCCGTTCCGCCCCGCGAAGAGCGCGGAGGCGTACCGCAAGGTGTGGATGAAGGAGGGCTCGCCGCTGCTCGTGTACAGCCGCGCGCTGGAGGCGCGGGTGGCGGAGCGGCTGGGGGACGACTACGAGGTGGAGCTGGCCATGCGCTACGGCAACCCGTCGCTGCCGGACGCCATCGCGCGGCTCAAGGCGAAGGGCGTGTCGGAGTTCACGGTGCTGCCGCTGTACCCGCACGAGGCCGCGTCCTCCACGGCGTCGTCGCTGGCGCGCACGTATGAGGTGCTGGCGCAGGGCTGGGACGTCCCCAGCGTGCGCGCGGTGCCGGCCTTCTGGGACGACGCGGGCTTCCTGGACGCGTTCGCGGCGGTGGCCCGGCCGGTGATCGCCGACACGCGCGCGGACCACGTGCTGTTCAGCTTCCACGGGCTGCCGGAGCGCCACATGCGCAAGAGCGACCCCACGGGGCAGCACTGCCTGGCGTCCGCGGGCTGCTGCGACGCCATCACGGACGCGAACCGGCACTGCTACCGGGCGCAGAGCTTCGCGACGGCGCGGATGCTGGCTCAGCGGCTGGGGCTTCCGGAGGGCGGCTACACGGTGTCCTTCCAGTCGCGGCTGGGGCGCACGCCGTGGGTGAAGCCGTACACGGACCTGGTGCTGCCGGAGCTGGCGGCGAAGGGCGTGAAGCGGCTGGCGGTGATGTGCCCGGCCTTCGTGGCGGACTGCCTGGAGACGCTGGAGGAGATTGGCCTGCGCGCGAAGGAGCAGTTCGTGGAGGCGGGCGGCGAGTCGCTGACGCTGGTGCCGTCCCTCAACGCCCACCCGGAGTGGGTGGACGCCGTGGTGCGGATGGTGCGCGCTTCGGACGGCCCTGCGCCTACGGCGCGGGCGGAGTCGCGGTAGGCGCGGCGGCTGGTGCCTGCTGGGGGGCGCTGACGGGCGTGAGGCGCGCCTGGTAGGTGCCCGCGGGCAGGTTCACGGCGGGCTTCGCGGGGCCGTTGAGTGAGGTGGACAGGGTGCCCTCCCAGGAGCGCCACTGGCCGGCCTTCACCAGGAACTCGCCCTTGCCGGTGACCTTCACGGTGGCGCCCAGCTCGGTGCCTTCCGCCTGGGCGGCAGGGGCGGGGGCGTCCGCCAGCTCGTCGACGATTTCCGTGGCGCTCTCATGGCCCGCCACGTGCGGACCCTTCTTGCCGGAGGGGGCCACGGGGCGCGGGGCGCCGAGGGTGCCGCCGAACTGCTCCACGAGGTCGTACTCGAGCGTGGCCACCTGCTCGCCGTTGTCGCCCGGGGTGACGGAGACGAGCTTCACGCGGTTGTGGCGCTCGCCGCCGGGGGCTCGGCGGAAGAGGGTGCCCAGGGCGTCGGGCGTGGTGAGCTCGGTGCCCAGGGACCACGTCTCGCCGGGGCGCACGGGGTCGCGGGGCAGCTCCAGCGCCAGCGTGGCCAGGTTGCGCGCGGGGCCCTGGAGCCCGTCGATGATGAAGCCGCGGTCGCTGAAGGTGGCTTCCTCCGGCGCGCCGCTGTTGGGCGTCACGCGCAGCTGGCGCTCCCCGTTCTTGTCCAGCATGAGCACGTACGTGTACTCGGTGGGGACGGCGGCGCTGCCGGCCTTGGGTGCCACGGCGGCGGGGGCGGCCTTGGCGCCCTTCTTCTTCTTGTCGGCCTTGGAGGGCTTCTCCGCCGGGGCGGACTCGGGGACGGCCGCGTTGCGGTCCAGCGCGAGGTTCAGGCGGAAGGAGATGGGCGCGTCCTGGACCAGCTTCCAGCGCAGCACGACGGCGTCCTTGGGG
>NZ_RAWM01000206.1 GCF_003668875.1 Corallococcus interemptor
CCATCCCCGCGGACGCCCCCGCCGCCGAGCGCGCCGCCGCCGCCGCGGAGCGCGCCGCCCTCGCCGCCGAGCGCGCCGCCGAGGCCAGCGCCCGGCTCGCGGAGGCCATCGAGAAGCTGGCGGACGTCACCGCGCGCCAGCCCATCGCCCCGCCGCCGCCCACTCCCGAGGCCGCAGCGGCGGCCGCCGCCCCCGCGAAGCCCAGCTCCTGGGACGTCAGCGTGGGCCTGAGCCTCATCTCCATCACCGGCAACGCGTCCACGCTGACCGTGAGCGGCCTGGGCAGCGCGCTGCGCAAGACGGAGAAGTGGATCTACTCCATCAAGGCCTACGGCGCGTACGGCCGCAGCCGCCCGCCCGAGGTGGAGGGCGAGGTGGAGTCCCTGTCCCAGGTGGTGGCCCTCAACGCCGGCTTCGAGCTGCGTGGGGACCGCCGCTTCACGGAGCAGCTCAGCGGCTACCTGCTGGCCGGCGTGGACACGGACCACATCAAGAGCGTGGAGTCGCGGCCCTACGGTGAAGCCGGCGCCAGCATCCTCTGGTTCGACACCAAGAAGGACGAGAAGCTGGGCACGCGCGACTCCGTCCTGCGCACCGACTTCGCCTTCCGCTACGCCCGCGAGACGCGCTTCCAGTACTACCCGGATCGCGTGGACCTGCCGGACGTGGACCTGGGCGGTCCGCGCTTCGGTGCCCTGTTCCGCTACGGCATCTCCAAGGACATCACCTTCCAGGAGGAGGCGGAGATCCTGGTCAGCGTCATCTCCGACTCGCGCATCCTCTTCAGCAGCCAGACGCAGGTGATGGCCAGCCTCACGGACGCCCTGGCCCTGGGCGTGGGCTTCCAGGTGAAGGCCGACAGCGCTCCGCCCCCGGGCAAGGTGTCCACGGACACGGCGCTCTCCTTCAACCTGACCGTCGCCCTGTAGTCCCAAGGCGCCGGAGACGGCGGCCCGCCAAAAGCGACGCGGCGCCAGGGAGCAATCCCGGGCGCCGCGTTCGTGCTTCAAGGGGACCTGCGAGAGACGCTGCGGACTACTCGTGCTTCTCGTGGGTCTGCTTCTGCAGCTGCTGGTGCCCACCCGTGCGGCCTTCCGTCGGGTTCGCGCCGATGTCCACCGCCTGCAGGTCGCTGTACTGCGACCCCGGCGGGTTGGCCAGACGGAAGCGGGTGCCGATGTCCATCAGCGAGAAGCCGATGAGCAGCACCACGAACAGGATGGACACCGCGAACACCAGGCGGTTGGCGCCCTGGTGCTCCGACAGGTGCATGAAGTACAGCGCCACCAGCGTGCCCTTCACGCTGGCGATGATGAGCGCCAGCACCAGACCGAAGTCCGGCAGATGCATGCGGCCGGTGAAGACCGTGACGAGCGTGAGCACCAGCAGGGCAATCCAGATGACCACGTAGCGCCCGGCGCCGTGGTGCTCCTGCATGTTGTGCTCTTCCTGACGCGATTCGTTGGCGATGGCCATGTCTTAAACCCTCAGACCAGGTACAGCATCGGGAAGAGGAAGATCCACACCAGGTCGACGAGGTGCCAGTACATGGAGCCCAGCTCGACCTGCGTGTAGTTGTTCGCGCTGAAGTCCCCGACGCGGTACGCGCGCACCGTGGCGAACGCCAGCACCGTCATACCGATGACGACGTGCAGGGCATGCAGCGCCGTGGAGGCGAAGTACACGGAGAAGTACATCGGCGCGCCCGGCAGCTGGATGCCTTCGTAGAAGTAGTAGCGGCCCGGCAGCGTCCCGATGTGGAACTTGTGCTTGTACTCGAAGAACTTGATGACGAGGAAGCCCATCGCCATCAGGAGGGTGAGCACGTTCATGTGCCCCACCATCTTGTTCTTGCCCTCCTTGGCGTAGTGCACCGCCATGGCGGCGGTGAACGAGGAGGTGATGAGCACCACCGTGTTGATGGTGCCCATCGTCAGGTCCAGGCTGCGGCTGGAGGCCGCCCACGCTTCCGGGAACAGGAAGCGGTAGGCCGCGTAGCACGCGAACAGACCCGCGAAGAGCAGGATTTCCGTGGCGAGGAACAGCCACATGCCCAACCGCGCCGCGTGCTTCTGGACCTCCAGCGACGCGAAGTGGGCAGCCAGCTTGGGACCGGGCACGGAGCCCGGCGTCACGTGAGCGCTAGACATCCGACACCTCGCCCTCGGCCTTCTTCGGATCCACGTAGAAGTGCGGCTCCTCGGGATACGTCGGCTGGGGCCCGATGAAGTTGTGCGTGGGCGGAGGGGACATGGTCAGCCACTCGTAGCCCTTGCTGTTCCACGGGTTGTCCACGCGCTCGCCGTAGATGAGCGCGTAGGTCAGGTAGATGGCGATGATGATGAAGCCGAAGGCGAGCAGCGACGCACCGGCCGTGGACGCCACGTTCAGCGCCTGGAAGCGCTCCGGGTACTCGTAGTAGCGGCGCGGCATGCCCGCGTTGCCCACGAGGAACTGGGGGATGAACGTCGCGTTGAAGCCCAGGATGATGAGCGCCGCGGAAACCAGGCCCCACCCCTCGTGGTACATCTTCCCGAACATCTTCGGGAACCAGTAGTGCAGCGCGGCCAGGAAGGCCATGATCGTCGCGCCCACCATGATGAAGTGGAAGTGCGCCACGACGAAGTAGGTGTCGTGCCACGCCACGTCCAGGGACACCGTCGCCACCGCGATGCCCGTCATGCCACCGAACACGGTGAAGAACAGGAAGCCGCAGAAGTAGGCGAACGGGGTGCTGAACTCCACGGCGCCCTTGTAGACGGTGCCCACCCAGTTGAAGACCTTGATGGCGGTGAAGACGCCCACCAGCATGGACAGCACGCCGAACACGCCGGCGTTGAAGGTCGACTGGCCGGACACGAACATGTGGTGGCCCCAGGCGAAGAAGCCCACGAACGCGATGCCCACGCTCGAGTACGCCACCGCGCGGTAGCCGAAGATGTTCTTGCGGCTGAACGTGGAGACGACCTCGCTCATCACGCCGAACGCCGGCAGCACCATGATGTACACGGCCGGGTGGCTGTAGAACCAGAACAGGTGCTGGAAGAGCACCGGGTCACCGCCGCGGGCCACGTCGAACATGCCCAGGCTGAACAGGTTCTCCGCCGTCACCAGCAGGAGCAGCAGGCCAATCACCGGCGTCGCCAGCACCTGGATGCAGCTGGTGGCGTAGAGCGCCCACACCATCAGGGGCATCTTGAACCAGGTGATGCCCGGCGCGCGCATGGTGTGCGCAGTGACGATGAAGTTCATGCCCGTGAGGATGGAGCTGAACCCGATGATGAACGCGCCGAAGAGGACCGGCGCCACCGTGGTCGTCGTGTGCGCGCTGTACGGCGTGTAGAACGTCCAGCCGGTGTCCAGGCCGCCGTTGAGCATGCCCCAGAGCGCGAAGCCCGCGCCGGCCAGGTACACGTAGAGCGACAGCAGGTTCAGGCGGGGGAACGCCACGTCCTTGGCGCCCAGCATCAGCGGCAGCATGAAGTTGCCGAAGATGGCCGGGATGGCAGGGATCATGAACAGGAAGATCATGACGATGCCATGCAGCGTGAAGACGCGGTTGTACGTCATCGCGTCCATGATGGTCGGACCGGGCGTCAGCAGTTCGATCCGGATGAGCAGCGCGAAGATGCCGCCCACCAGGAAGAACAGCAGCACCCAGGCCATGTACATGATGCCGATGCGCTTGTGGTCCACCGTCAGCAGCCACGACTTCACCGTGGTGCCGTCCGTCAGGTAGCTCGGGTGGTGGCCGTGGTCGTCGTGCGCCTCATGGCCGGGGACGGCGGCCCCGGGCGCGGCGATGCTACTGGATGGGGTCATAGGCGGGGCCCTCGGAAGCGGTCTCGCGCACGTTCGCGGTGCGCAGCGTCTTGATGTACTCGACGATGGCGGCCGACTCGGGGCCCTGCAGCTTGCCCTGGTAGGTCGGCATCACGTTCTGGTAGCCGGCGACGATGTGCGCGCCCGGGTCCATCATCGACTGGGTGATGTAGGCCTCATCCACGCGGATGTTCTGGCCGTCCTCGAGCTTCTCGGTGCGCTCGTACAGACCCAGGAAGGTGGGGCCGATGTGCTTCGAGCCGTCCACCGAGTGGCACTTGAGGCAGCCCTGCGTGCCCACCAGCTTCTGGCCCTGCTCGGCCATGCGGGCGGCGGGCGGCACGAGCGACGTGTCCGCCAGCGCGTCCTGCCGGTCCTGCAGGCGGCCACGCTGCTGCTCCTGCAGCCAGTTCTCGTAGTCCTCCGGCGCGAGCACGACGACCTCGGCCAGCATCTTCGAGTGCGACAGGCCGCAGTACTCGGTGCAGAGCACCTGGTACGTGCCGGGCTTCGTCGCCTCGAACCAGGCCTGCGTGTAGCGGCCCGGCAGCGCGTCCATCTTGATGCGGAAGGACGGGACGTAGAAGGAGTGGATGACGTCGCGGGACGTGATGAGCAGGCGCACCGGGCGGTTGGCCGGCACGTGCAGCACGTTCACGCCGTTGGGGCCCTCCGGGTAGGAGAACTTCCACATCCACTGCTTGCCCATGACGTAGACATCCATCGAGTCCTTGGGCGGGGTGGTGTACCAGGTGAAGTCCCGGAACCCGATGGCGAACCACGCCAGGAAGAACACCAGCGGGACGGAGACGAAGAGGAACTCCGTCTTCAGGTCCGGCACCACGTATTCCGTGTGCTGGTGGGCCTCCCGCCGGCGGTAGCGGAAGAACATGAAGAGCGCCGCGAGGCCGACGCCCGCGGACATCACCATCGTCGTACCGACGACGAAGTAGTGCAGGAAGTCGACCCGTTCCGCGAACGTGGACGCGCGCTCCGGGAGGAACAGGAATTGGTTGGCCAGGTCGCTCATGTAGTCGCGCCTTTCTTCAGCTCGCGCCTCCAGAAATAGATCAGCATCGTGGCCAGGGCGCCGAAGACAGCCAGGGAGCCCAGGCGGATGAACCCGAAGATGTAGAAACCGTACCGCCGCGTGGCGGTGTCATACTTGAAACAGGACATGACGATGCGATCGACGCTCGTCCCGACCCGACCGCCCGCTGCTTCCAGCAGCGAAAGCTTCACGTCCTTGCGGTCGAACGACGTGCCGTAGAGGTAGCGGGAGATGCTCCCCTCCGGCGTGAGCACGGTGACCACCGCGGGGTGGGCGTACTGCTTCGTGCTCGGTTCATACGTGTACTTGAAGCCCACGGCGTCGGCGAGCTTGTGGATGTTCTCGTCGGTGCCGGTGAGGAAGTGCCACGGAGCCGTCTCCGGCTTGCCCATGGACTGGAGGTACTTGCGGCGGCGCTCCGCGCTCTGCGCCGGGGTGTCCTTGGGGTCGATGCTGACGGTGACGGCCTCGTAGTCCTTGCCCAGCTCCAGGCCCAGCTCGCGCATCACGCGGACCTGCTCGTTGATGACGAGGTTACAGAGCATGGGGCACTCGTAATAGACGAGCGTGAGCAGGGTGGGGCGCGTCTTGGACAGCAGCGTGCCCAGCCGGACCTCTTCCCCGGAGGAGTCCAGGAAGCGGGTCTCCAGGGGGAGCGGCTCCCCCAGGTGCTCCTCCACGTCCACCCCCGTCACCGGCGGGGGCAGGTCGGAGTCCGCCTCCACGATGGCGCGGGGCGTCTTGCCTCCGCCCGGCAGGGCGTACGCGGGCGTGGCGCTGGTGAGCACCAGCGCGAGCGCCGCGAGGAGCCCGGCGACGCGGGCCTTCTGGGCCTCGGTCGTGATGACCTGGTCCATGGCCTGGTCCAGCGACTTGTGGGCGGCGACGCCCGGCTGGTCACCCCAGCCGTTCTTCAGCGCCTGGTGCTGGCCGCCAATCTTCTCCGCCGCGCGCCAGTCCTGCTCGAACAGGCGCTGGTTCACGATGCCCACCTCGTACTGGCCCACCGCCGCGGGACGCGGAGGGGGACCGTTCGGCTGGGCGTCCTGCATGGTGACGACCTGGATGCGCCAGGCCCACACCGCGCCCACGAAGAAGAGGACCATGGCGCCCACACCGACGCCGATGATCTTCCCCATGACGAGGTGGTCTTCCTCGGCCGCCACGCCATGCGCGCCGACGATGACCCGCGATTCGACTTCGGACTGGGTCTTCTTCATGGCTGCACGTACCTCAGGGACTCCGCGATGTAGGGGTCCTTCACCGGGAAGGTGTACCGACCGCGCGCCCGGAAGAGGGCGTAGCCCACCGAGACCCCGCCCACGCCCACGAAGGCCGTGAGAATCGTCCAGTGGAACGTCGGACCGGCCTCACCGGAGAACGCCGGCCAGATGAGCCAATACAGGTCCACGGCGTGCATGAGAAGCATGTAGGTGGCCGCCACCGCCAGGGTCCCGGGCTTCTCCTTCAGCTTGCGTGACAGCAGCGTGAAGAACGGCAGCACGAAGTGACCGAAGAAGATGACGTAGGAGACGCCGCGCCACGGGCCGTACATGCGCAGGCCGTACCAGGGGGCCTCTTCCGGGATGTTGGCGATCCACACCAGCAGGAACTGGGAGAAGCCGATGTAGGCCCAGAACGCCGTGAAGGCGAAGATGAGCTTGCCCAGGTTGTGGTAGTGCGGCGTCTTCACCAGGCTGCCGTACAGGTCCTTGCCCTGGGCATTCACCGTGACCAGCGCGAGGACGCAGAAGGCGGCCAGGAAGCTGCCGGAGAAGTAGTAGGCGCCGAAGATGGTGGACTGCCACAGCGGCGTGAGGCTCATCAGCCAGTCAAAGGCGGCGAAGGTGATGGTCAGCGCCAGGAAGGGCAGGGCGCCCGGGGAGAACTTGCGCTGCTTGACGGTCAGCTCCAGCTCGCCCGTCTCATCCTGCTTCGTGCTCCAGCCGTACAGCCGGTGCGAGACGAAGATCCACACCGCGAAGTAGATGACCTGGCGGACGGCGAAGAAGCCCAGGTTGAGGTAGTGGGCCTTCTTGTGGGCCAGGTGCTCCACCTCCACGCCGTGGATGTGGGCGGCCAGCGGCGAGCCATCCACCCAGGGGTAGAGGTACTTCATCATCGGGATGAGGGCGAGGATGAGCACCGCGAAGACGGGCACCGCGATGGAGATGGTCTCCATGGCGCGGCGCAGGACGATGGGCCACTTCGCCTTGGCCGTGTGGAAGATGGCCAGCATGATGAGGGCGGACACGCTGATGCCGACCCAGTAGGTGAAGCCCAAGAGGTAGCTGAAGCTGGTCGCCTCGGGGTTCATGAAGAAGCCCACGGCGGTGAGCACGAGGCCCACCACGCCCAGGCCGAACGCGGGCACCATCAGCTTGGGCGTGCCGGTGTAGCGCTCCATGGCAATCATCGGTTCTCCTGCGGGACGGGCTGCGTCCCGGCGGTGCTGCGGGCGGCCTGGAGCGCGCGCACGTAGGCGACGACGGCCCAGCGCTCACGCGTGTCGAGCTCACCCGAGAAGGACGGCATGATGCCGTAGCCCTCGTTGATGGCGGTGTAGAAGTGGCCGGCCGGCTTGTCCGCGAGCTCCAGGAGGGACGGAGGCAGGCGCAGCGCCATGTTCTCCGCGACGACGCTGTTGCCGTCGCCGAGCACGCCGTGGCACTGCGAGCAGACGATGTTGTACTTCTTCTGGCCCAGCTCCAGCAGGTGCTTGTCCACCGGCAGGGGGATGGCGTTCACGGCCACGCCGTTGGCGCGGCCCGTGGAGATGCCCGGGTTGCCCACCGGCCGCTCGCGCGGGACGGTGCCGGCGGGGGGCACGCGCATGGCGCGGCCGTCCGGCCAGAACTCGGACGTCTCGTAGTACTCGTACTTGGCCTGGGTCTCCATGCGCTGGAGGAACTCCGAGCTGACGTTGCAGCCCGTGAGCGCGGCGAGCCCGGCGGCGGGGATGAGCCACCTCATTCGTTCTCTCCCGAGACGACGGTCACGTGGGTCGCGCCCAGGGCCGTCAGCTGGTTCTTGACGTCCGCGGCGTCCGTTCCCGTGGGGTGCGGGATGCTCAGCCAGTAGCCGTGCGTGGACGCGCTGCGGAACTCTTCCGACTCGAAGGCCGGGTGGTAGGGCTGCGGCAGCCGGCTCAGGCCGAGCAGGCCGAAGAAGATGCCGAACGCGGCGAACAGCACGCTCAACTCGAACGTGATGGGCACCCACGCCGGGAGGCTCAAGAGCGGACGGCCGCCGACGTTGAGCGGATAGTCGATGGTGTTCATCCACGTCTGCATCGTGAGGGCGGTCACCATGCCGGTGAGGCCGCCGCCCAGGGCGATGAAGGGCATGCGAGAGGGCGGCAGACCCAGCGCCTCCGACCCGCCGTGGAGCGGATAGGGGGAGTAGGTGTCCATGCCCTGGAAGCCCTTCTCCCGCATCTGCTGTGTGGCGGAGACGAGGGCTTCCGGAGTGGCGAACTCGGCCAACACCCAGGAATCAAGGACCTTGGCTTCCATGATGCTAGTGCGCTCCGTGGGTGAGGGTGCCCGCCCCGGCGGTGTCCGCGCCATGGCCGTGGGCAGCGTGCGCGGCGTGCTTGAGCTCCAGCTGGAGCTCCTTCACCTCGCTCACCGCGACGGCGGGAACGAACTTGAGGAACAGGAGGAACAGGGTGCCGAACAGGCCCAGCGTGCCGATGTAGATGCACCAGTCCACCCAGGTCGGCGTGTAGATGTCCCACGACGAGGGGAGGAAGTCCTGGGAGAGCGACGTCACGATGATGATGAAGCGCTCGCACCACATGCCGATGTTCACCGCGATGGACGCCACCCACATGATGGGGATGCTGGTGCGGGCCTTCTTGAACCAGAAGATGTTCGGCGTGACGACGTTGCAGGTGATCATCAGCCAGTACACGCCGGCGTAGGGGCCCGTGGCGCGGTTCACGTAGAAGGTCCAGAACTCGTACTGGTTCATGGAGTACCAGGCGATGAAGTGCTCCATCAGGTAGCCGTAGGACACCAGCAGACCCGTCGCCAGGATGACCTTGTTCATGTTCTCCAGGTGGCGGTCGGTGATGACGTCCCGGAGGCCCAGGTACTTGCGGGCGGGCACGATGAGGGTGATCACCATCGCGAAGCCGCTGAACACGGCGCCGGCCACGAAGTAGGGCGGGAAGATGGTCGCGTGCCAGCCCGGAATCTGGGAGACGGCGAAGTCGAACGACACGATGGTGTGCACGGACACCACGAGCGGCGTCGAGAGGCCGGCCAGCAGCAGGTAGCCGATCTTGTAGTTGTGCCAGTGACGGCCGGAGCCGCGCCAGCCGAGCGCGAACAGGCCGTAGATGGTGCGCTGCAGCTTGCCCTTGGAGGAGTCACGCAGGGCCGCCAGGTCCGGGATGAGGCCCACGTACCAGAAGAGCGCGGACACCGTGAGGTACGTGGAGATGGCGAACACGTCCCACACGAGCGGCGAGCGGAACTGCGCCCAGGCGCCCAGGGTGCTGGGGTAGGGGAACAGCCAGAACGCGAACCAGGGACGGCCCGTGTGGAGCAGCGGGAAGAGACCCGCGCACATGACCGCGAACAGCGTCATGGCCTCCGCGAAGCGGTTGATGCTCGTGCGCCACTTCTGCTGGAAGAGCAGGAGGATGGCGGAGATGAGCGTACCGGCGTGACCGATACCGACCCACCAGACGAAGTTGATGATGTCGAACGCCCAGCCCACCGGCTGGTTGTTGCCCCACACGCCGATGCCGCGCGCGAGGGTGTAGGTCACGCCGACGACCAGGAGGCCCAGCGCCGCGGACGTGAGGCCCAGCAGCATGAACCAACCCTTGCCGGGCTTGCGCCAGACATGGTCGAGCAGCGTTTCATTGAGGGACTTGTCGTCGTGGTGCGGCGCGACGAGGTCCCGGGGCTCGAGGGGGTCGAGCGGGAGGTGTGCGGTCTCGGCCATGACGGTCAGTGACCTCCTTCGTGCGCCGGGGCGGCTTCAGCAGGGGCAGCGGGCACGAGGGCGGGGTTGGGGT